>CAXBMR010000036.1:0-28100 GCA_963976995.1 uncultured Fluviicola sp. | reverse complement strand
TACAGCTGTTGAACGTAAACTATTTACGTTGTGAGATTTAAATGGGTAACCCTAATTATAATTACAATCAGTTTATTCATACTCACAAGTTTATCCTTTGGACAGGAAAAGTATGAAAATGTAACAATCGATTTTGCAGAATTAAAATTAGAAAAAAGTAAAACAGCCAATTTAATAAGTGCTTTCAAAGTTGATGAAGGATATATACTTTTCAAAAAAGAACCAATTCGAGGTCCTGGAGGTTGGAGATATTTTATTGAGACAAGAGATACAGATTTAAAAGTTGTTTCTTCTGTTGATGTTTCTCAACAATTTGAAGATGAAAATTATGTCATCCAAAGAATCATAAGAATTGGTAATTCATATGCTTTATTTTCCACTAAAAACTTTAAGAGTGAATCGAAAGATGTTCTTTTTCTTCAAACATTCAACTGGGAATCAGGGAAACTTTCTTCTCCAAAGAAATTACATTCAAGAAAATATGAAGGCAAAAGAAAAGGACGATTAAAATTTGCAACTCGAACTTCACCCAATCACAAGCTATTATCGTATGAGGTATATGCTACTGGGAAGGACAAAATCACTAGAACAATTTACAAAGTTCTTGACGAAAATCTTGAAGAAGTTTGGAGCATTGATAATGTTTTTATTAAAGTTGAAAAAGGAAGTTACTATGCAGAAATAAACTCTATTATTGATAATGATGGTACTGTTTTCGTCCTTGGATACAAAAGAGTTGAACGAGATAGAAAAGCTGGTATTAAGCAAGGTGAAAAAGAGTATGAAATCATGCGTATAACAGAAGATGGAGTCGAGACAACAAAAATCAATAATAAAAAACATAAGTTAGATGATGTTCAATTAACACAAACAAAAGATGGGTCATTATTCTTTGGAGGATATTATTTCGGTGAAAAAATTTATGGAATTGAAGGGGTTTTCCTTTTAACTTTGGACAAAGAAACTTTAAAATTGGAAGATGAATTCTGGAGTGAATTCACTCACGAATTCATCACAGAAGGATGGTCGGAAAGACAAACGAAGAAAGCAAAAAAGAAAGAAGATAAAGGAAAGTTAACGCTTACAAATCTATATTTACGACAAGTGTTAAAACATGATGATGGGTCCATTAGCCTTATTGGAGAAAGATATTGGGAAACTACGACAACTACAACATCAGCAAATGGCGTTACAACAACACGTACCACTTATCATTATGGAGATTTAGTAATTACAAGAATTTCTAGCTCTGGAGAATTAGTTAGCCAAACTAAATATAAAAAACATAGAACTCACTTTGGAGCTTATGATGTATTAAATGTAGGTAATGATTTGTTTATTCTAATTCTTGAGAAAAAAATAAGCCTTTTAGGTAAGGATATTAAAACAATGGAAAAAAAGGAACGTAAAGAATATGCTGGATGGGCCTTTGCTGCCACAAAAATAAATCCTGAAGGAGAGAAAAATCCGTATATGTTAATTGATTATACGGATCCTAAATATGCAAAATTTAGAAGATATGATAAAGTTTATTTAAACTCTTCTATCGTTCATCATGGCGACAAATCAGAGCTTCTTGTTGTAACCTATAAAGGTTCTAAAAAATGGGCAATCGGCAGATTTTCATTTACAAAGGAAGATTAATTATTGAACAAAATTCATAGTTGTTTGTACAGAGAAACAAAACAACAATTATGAAAAGTATTATCATCCTATTTTCTGTTCTTTGCTTTGCAAATTCTGCAAAAGCCAATGACGAAAAAATCGTAAAGTCAAAGATCTCTAAAGTAACTGTTTACTCTCAAGGAGCACAGATTTATCGCAAAGCAAGCTATTCTGTTACCAAAGGTGTGACCGAAGTTGTTATTGACGGAGTCAGCAACAATATAGACAATAACAGCTTGCAAGTGAATGCAACAGGTAATGTTATTATCCTCGATACTAAATATGCCATTCATTACCCCGAAGTAAAAACACCTAAATTAGAAGGTCTTTCTTTGCAAACAAGAAAGAGAATTCTAGCATTGGAGGATTCCATATATAGTGTTAATTATGAAGTTCAGACTTTACAAGATGAAATCAACGTTTATTTAGCGACAAAAAAGATTCTTGCAAACAACGGAGCAATCAAAGGGCAGGGGAAAGTCAATGACTCCATTGGCTTATTGAAAGACGCGATTCAGTATTACACAAAAAAAATGATGGAGGTAAACAAACAGCTTCAGAAGCTAAATCACGACAAAAGAAGTGAGAATATAAAAATGCAGGCAATGAAAGAGCGCCTGAATTTACTCAAGAATGCCGAGGCGAATAATGGTAAAGGAAAACCAAAAGCTCCTACATATAGAATTACGATCACATTAAAAACAAATACCTCGGCAACTGGTAAAATTGATATTTCGTACCTCGTAAACAATGCCGGATGGACTCCTTTATATGATTTGAGAAGTGAGACAAGTACAAATAAGATCAATTTAAATTACAAGGCAAATGTCTATCAAAATACAGGAATAGACTGGGATGATGTAAGATTGAATATTTCCACGAACAATCCTTACCAAAATAAAACAAAGCCAGAATTGCACCCTTGGTATATTGATTTTAACAGATACAAGGCACATGGAGATAATTTGAACACGATGAATAACGTTACAGTTCAAGGGTCTCGAATGAAAAGGAAATCAGAAAGTATGGGATATGAATCAGATGCTCAACCTCAAGCCGATGAATATCAGGAAGCAGAAATGGCCTATGACTTTACAACTACGGTAGAAAATATGATCTCCGCAGAATTTCAGATTGACCTGCCCTATTCTATCAAGTCAAATGGTCAAAAACACATGGTACTCGTAAAAAATGTTGATTTAGATGCAAACTATAAGTACTATACGGTTCCCAAAGTTGATAAGTCAGTCTATTTGGTCGCGCAATTATCTAAATTGGCAGAATTGCAGTTAGTTCCGGCAAAAGCAAACATTTTCTTTGATGGAACCTATATGGGAGAAACGTATTTAGATCCAACAACGATGGATGATACCTTGAACCTAAGTTTAGGAAAGGATCCTAATATCATTGTCAAACGAACACTGTTGAAAAAAGAATCGAAAGAAAAAATAATTGGTCCTAAAAAAGAAAGAACGTTTGCCTATTCAATTGAAGTGAAAAATTTAAAATCGAGAGCAATTAAACTGGTCGTTCAGGATCAAATTCCAATTACTCAAAATGCGGATATAGAAATTGAACCACTGACTTTAAGTAGAGGTAAGTTGAACAAACGCACAGGAATAGTTGAATGGGAATTCAATCTGAAACCAAAAGCAAGCAAAGATTTGCAGTTCTCATATAAAGTGAAGCATGATAAAGAGAAGCCTATCTTCTTTTATTAAAAATAAATAGAGATTTCTCAAAAATTAAAGCCGTCTTGAGCAATCAAAGACGGCTTTTTTCGTTTATAGAAAAGATTTCGTTAGCTTTGAATCAATGAAACAATTCGACATCCCTATTTATTATCGTTCTCCAATAATAAGCCGAGTTAAAGCAAAAAGAAAACTAGAAGATCCTCGTAAAAAGGACTTCTCACCTTCAGTGATTAAAATAGGTCCTGTTGAATTCATTATCAGTCGGCATTTTGGTTTTTGCTATGGTGTAGAGAATGCCATCGAGAAATCCTATGCGGCAATCAATGAAAATCCTGATAAACGAATTTATTTGATCAGTCAAATGATTCACAACCCTGATGTAAATGCAGATTTGCAAAGCTTAGGAGTTCAATTTATTCAAGATACTGATGGTACGCAATTAATCAACTGGAAGGACATTAATTCTGATGACATTGTCATTATTCCTGCCTTTGGCACGACTTTGGAAACGGAGAAAATTCTCCGAAAAAAAGGGATTGATGTTTTAACCTATAATACAACATGTCCCTTTGTTGAAAAAGTATGGAATCGCTCTTCAAAATTAGGAAGCGATAAGCATACCATAATAATTCATGGAAAACACAAACACGAAGAAACAAGGGCCACTTTTTCGCATAGCGAGATCAATTCTCCATCTTTGATTGTCAAAAATATTTACGAAGCCGAATATGTAGCCAATTACATTCTTGGAAAAGTATCACGCCAAGAATTTTTCAGTTTTTTTGAAGGTAAAATTTCGACAGGCTTTGATCCCGATTTACACTTAACTAAAATTGGTGTCGTTAATCAAACAACGATGCTTGCATCGGAAACTCAAGCCATCGCAGACTATCTTAGAGATACTATGATTCTTAAATTCGGGGATAAAACCCTTTCCGATCATTTTGCTGACACAAGAGATACGCTCTGCTATGCGACTAACGATAATCAATCTGCCACCCTAGAATTACTTAATAGTAGTGCAGATTTAGCCATTGTAGTTGGAGGTTATAATAGCAGTAACACAACTCATCTTGCTGAATTATTAGTACCAAAATTTAAGACATTCTTTATTCGTAACGAGAATGAGATAGAATCGTTAAATTCAGTTAAATCATTTAATATACACTCAAAAACTGTTGAAAATTTAACTTCATTCATTCCAAAAAAAGAGAATTTAAAAATTATAATCACCTCTGGGGCATCTTGTCCTGATTCAGTAGTAGATCGGGTTATACAGAAAATACTTTCCGAATTGAAAGTGAATTACAATCTTGAAGATATTAAATAATGGAAAGGTTTATCAACATATTGATTATTGATGATGATGTAAATTTACGCTCTAACATCAAAGATATTCTATCAGGCAGAGGTAACAACGTTTTTACCGTAAGCTCAGTTGAAAAAGCAATACCAATCATAAAGAAAAAAGAGATTGGTATTTTTATTATTAATATCGAAGATTCCACAGAAGGTTTAAAAATAATCAAATCGATTAATGATAATTCCATTTTAAACAACAGTTACATTGTTGTGGTCGCTAAAGAAGGAAGTTCCAGTGGTAAATTTATTAAAGGTATGCATTATGGAGCAGTTGACTACATCACTTATCCTTTTAATTCAAACTTGATTAGAAGCAAAATCGAAGTCTTCAAGTCATTGTATTATAAGGATCAAAGAATTGGTCAGCTTCTTAGTAATATTTTTCCGACCTCCGTATTAGAAGAATTCTCCATCAATGGCAAGTTTTCTCCTAAAAAAGTAGAAAATGGTGTTGTTTTATTTACAGACTTTGTTGATTTTTCATTAAAAGCAAAAACTTTAAAGCCATTACATTTGATTCAACAACTAGAAAAATATTTTACCAAATTTGATGAAATCACGCACAAATATAAACTGGAGAAAATTAAAACTATTGGAGATGCTTACATGGCACTGGCAGGCGTAACTGAAAATCATCCATACCCATCTGTGCGGGCTTGTCTAGCTGCGATTGAAATTCGCAATTATATGCAAACAGAACAGGATACTGCAATTGCGATGAAAAAGGATTTCTGGGAAATTAGAATTGGACTACACGTAGGTCCTTTAGTTGCTGGAATTATTGGTACTTCAAAATTTAATTTCGATGTTTGGGGTGACACTGTTAACATAGCCGCAAGAGCTGAGGCAAACACCAAAAGTGGGTCAATAACAATCACACAAAATATTGCCAAAAATATAAACCAATACTTTTTAATTACTCCTCGAGGGAAAGTTGATATTCAGAAGAGAGGAGGAAGCATTGAAATGTTCTATTTAGAACAATTGCAAGAAGAATTCGCAATGTACGGTGAAGGGAGCTTCCCAAGCACCGCGTTAAGATTAAAATGTGGGCTTTCTCCTATGGATTTCAAACAGGCTAAGTCACATATCATTAACCGGTTAAAATCATTATTACCAGAAAACTTGTCTTATCATGATCTACCTCATTCTATTAACGTTGAAAAGGCGGTTATTCGCTACAGTAAATTAGAAGGTGTAGGTAAGGATGATTTAGTGCTTTTAAGAACGGCTGCTTTGTTTCATGATGCCGGTTTTATTATGCAATATAGTGACAATGAAGATTTCGCAATAAAAATGGTCCGTTCTACCCTGCCAACTTATGGATATTCAACAGATCAAATAAAAGTTATAGCAGCCATTATTAATTCAACAAAGAGAGAAGTTGAACCTACAAACCTACTCCAAGAAATTTTGTGTGACGCCGATCATGATTATTTAGGTAGACCAGATTATGAAGCGATTGTTAAAAAATTAAGAAAGGAAAAGGAAGCTTACGGTCAACGATTTGAAGATAAAGAGTGGATAGAATACCAGATCGAATTCTTAGAAAATGTGCATGTATATTACACAGAGACAGCTAAGAACATACGTTCAAATGGAAAAATAACGCGCATAAGAAAACTACGATTACAACTAAACGAAATTAACAAAGGCTAAATGAAAGTTTATACAAAAAAAGGGGACAAAGGAACGACTCAGTTAATAGGAGGAACAAGAATTCCTAAAAACTCTCTTCGTATTGAAGCATATGGCACCATTGATGAATTAAATTCTCATATTGGACTTATTCGAGATCAGGAAATCGAAGAAGAACATGTCAACCAGTTATTAGAGGTGCAAGACAGGTTATTCACTCTGGGTTCACTGTTGGCTTCGGACCCAAGTAAAAAAACGATGAAATTGCCAGAGTTAAAAGAACAAGATGTATTTAATATAGAAAACTGGATTGACTCCATGGATGCAGTTCTTGAACCCATGAAAAACTTTATTCTCCCTGGAGGACACACAACAGTTTCTTTTACACAAATTGCAAGGTGTATATGTAGGAGAGCCGAGCGTGTTATTACAGAACTGAGCATTAATGATACTGTCTCGCCGATTGTTTTAATTTACATTAATCGACTAAGCGATTATTTGTTTGTTCTTGGGAGAAAATTTACGCAAGACCTCAACGCAGAAGAGCAAGTTTGGAAACCACGCATGTAATCCAAAAATAGCATTATTGATTCGTTCATGGAGACTGTTCAAAAAGTTTTGCTTCAAAAATTTGGAATCTATTAAATTAAAATTACTTTTGCGCCAATACTAATTGAATAATTGAGGAAATATGTACTGGACTTTAGAATTAGCATCTTATTTGGAAGACGCACCGTGGCCAGCGGCAAAAGACGAATTGGTTGATTATGCAATCAGAACTGGTGCTCCTCTCGAGGTGGTTGAGAACCTTCAAGCACTGGAGGATGAGGGAGAAACATACGATAATATAGAAGAAATATGGCCGGATTACCCGTCTAGAGAAGACTTCCTCTTTAATGAGGATGAATACTAAATGAAAATCCCGATTTATTCGGGATTTTTTTTTGCTATATTGCCTAATGAATTTTCTAGGACATATCTTTTTTTCAAACAATGATACAGAGCTAATGGTTGCGAATATTTTTGGAGACTTCGTAAAAGGAAAAGACATTTCTAGATATTCGGAAAAAATACAAGCAGGAATTGTTCTGCATAGAAAAATTGACCATTACATTGATCATCATCCTATTGTTTTAGAATTAAAACATCAATTATATTCCTCTTTACCCAAAGTTACAGGAATTGCTATTGATTTATACTTCGATCATTTATTAGGAAAACGTTGGAACAACTACTGTCATATTTCGTTAGAGAAATACGTTGAAAATTTTGAAGAAGCACAAGTTGACCGAAACGACTACGATAAGAATGAATTTTGGTTTCTAATAGATAAAATGAAAGAAGGAAGATGGCTGCAACACTCACCTACTGATTATGGATTAGCTCAATCTTCAAGAGGCGTTTCTAGAATGATTTCTTTTGAAAATGTTTTACATACGGCTCCAAAAGTATTCCATGATAACGAAGAAATGATAGAGCAAACTTTCATCCAATTTATGGACGAAGCCATCCCCTATTTTGATAATTACTATCGTCTAGAATTAAACTAAATTTTGATTTTGTTAAAAAACAAATAGAAATTTTCTACTGTTTCTGAATAAAAAAGTATAAATTACTATCTTAATCAATCGATGTTTACTAAAATAAAACATAAAATACTTCTTTTGTCCGCATTACTATTAACAGTAATTGCACTTAAAAGTTGTGTTATGGAAAATGATGAAGTTATAGATACTTTTGATCGTCCAGATGTTAAAATTGATTTGCCAGAAATTCTTCATAAAGGAAAGATTACCATACTTGCAGAGAACAGTACAACCTCTTATTTCTATTATAAAGGAAAAGAAATGGGATTCGAGTACGAAATACTTAAACTTTTCGCGGAAGAAATTGGCGTGGAGTTAGAGGTTAAGGTTGTCAATAACCTTGATAGCCTTATTAGTTTAGTAAATAGTGGACAAGGTGATTTAATTGCCTGCAACTATACAGTAACTAGAGAGCGTTCAAAAATCCTCAACTTTTCTGTCCCATTCATCCAGTCACAGCAAGTTCTTGTACAGCGAAAACCAGAAGATTGGAAAGAAATGAAAGAAAAAGAATGGAAAGATTTACTTGTTAATTCACCTAACGATCTAGCCAATAAGAGTGTTCATGTGTGGAAAAACTCTAGTTATTACGAACGCTTAAATCATTTGCAATCGGAAATAGGAGACACGATTTTTATTGAAGGAATGGAAGGAAATATTGGTGGAGAAGAGCTTATAGAAATGGTAGCAGAAGGAATAATTGATTATACCGTAACTGAAGATGTTGTTGCAAAAGTGAACAAACAGTTCTATGATAATCTTTTTACGGACATTAAATTATCATTCAAGCAAAAAATTGCTTTTGGGATGAGAAAATCGAGTCCTCTTTTGAAGCATAAATTAGATGAATGGTTAACTAGTTTTATGGAAAAATCAACATTTAAGTATATCAGCAAGAAGTATTTTGATATGAAACATGTCACAAACAAACCAAATAGAAGCTATGCCACACTAAGTAAAACCAAAATATCTCAATTTGACAATACTTTTAGGAGAGCGGAAAAAGTGTCTGGTTGGGATTGGCGGTTAATTGCTGCCATATCTTATCAAGAATCTAAATTTAACCCAAATGCACTATCATTCGGTGGTGCGTATGGTATGATGCAATTTATGCCCAACACAGGTCCGACTTATGGTGTTTATCCAGATTCACCGCCAGAAGTACAAATCATCGGAGGTGCTAAAAAGTTAATGGCAGATGAAAAACATTGGAAAGAAATTACGGATGACTTTCAACGGAAAAAATTCTCAATGGCTTCTTATAATGCTGGTAGAGGGCATATAATGGATGCACAAAGACTTGCTAAAAAACACGGATTAGATCCTTTGAAATGGGATGATAATGTTGAAAAAATGCTGTTAAATCTTTCCAAAAAAGAATTCTACCAAGACGAGGTAGTCCGTCATGGAATGATGAAAACGCGTATCACATACAACTACGTTCGCGATGTCACAGAAAGATACTTGGAATGGGCCTCCATTTACCAATAGTTATTACTTTTATCTAAAAAATCATCAAACAACTCATTGTCATAGAAGGTCCAACAGCCAGTGGAAAAACATCCGTTAGTGTAAAACTTGCAAAACACTATGATACGTGCATCCTTTCAGCAGATTCTAGACAATTTTACAAAGAACTGTCCATCGGAACTGCCAAACCTTCAATGGAAGAACAAAATGGCGTTCAACACTATTTTATTAATTCACACTTGTTAAAAGACGAAGTTTCTTCAGCACAGTATGAGCGAGAAGGTCTGATTGTTCTAGAAAAGGAATTCAAAAACAAAGATACAATTATTCTTGTTGGTGGTTCTGGTATGTTCATCGATGCACTTTGTATTGGCTTGGATAAAATCCCTTCTTCTCCTTCTTTAAGAAAGGAGATTCAAAAAGAATACAATGAGAATGGATTGGATTTGTTGCTTGAAGAATTAAAACGAAAAGATCCTGAATATTTTGCTGAAGTTGACAAGAAAAATTCTGTGAGAATAATACGGGCAATTGAAGTTATAAGATTTAGTGGAAAAAAATACTCCGAGCTAAGAATTTCAACACCAAAAAACCGACCATTTACAGTACATCGATTTGTGTTAAATCACGAGAGGGAAAAACTCTATACCAGAATCAATAATCGAGTAGAATCAATGGTTACTCAAGGATTAGTTGACGAAGCAATGTCTGTAAAACATCTTGAGACGCTCTCTTCTTTGAATACTGTTGGCTACAAGGAACTCTTCAGTTATTTCGATGGTACGATTTCATTAGCCGAAGCAATTGATCAGATAAAACAAAATACCAGACGCTACGCAAAAAGACAAATCACTTGGTTTAAAAGGCATAAAGATGCTACTTGGATAAATTTTGAGAGCGCTGAACAAGTTTGCAAAGAGATTATTGAAAAAATAAATACATTTATTTAATCAAAAAAAATCTTGGAATGATTCTTGAAATCCTTTATTCAAACCAGTCAAATTAAACTCCATGAAAATCAAACTTGATAAAGTAATGCCAAAACCTTTAGAATCTATTAAGCATAGTGAAAAAAGTATTTGGGGAAATGTAATTGAACTCATTCCTCAGAAAAAAATTATGCTTAACGCATCAAGTGGAAAAGGGAAATCGACCTTCGCCACAACAGTATTTGGTTTACGAAATGATTACACTGGAAGCATATCCTACGATGGTATCGATATTAAAACATTAAGCGTTGATGACTGGACGGACATTCGAAAAAGTAAACTATCGGTTGTTTTTCAGGATTTACAATTATTCCCGAAGCTTTCCGTTCGTGAGAATTTATTACTCAAGAATTCACTGACAGACACGTATTCTGAACAAGAGTTAAAGCATCACTTACAATTACTAGAGATTGAAGATAAATGGGAACAAAAATGCGGTCTATTATCTATGGGTCAGCAACAACGGGTGGCAATTTTTCGTTCTTTAGCGCAACCATTTGATTGGTTAATAATGGACGAACCATTCTCTCATTTAGATGAAGAAAACACACAGAGATGTCTAAGACTAATAGATACGAGGACCAACGAATTAAACGCTGGATTTGTGTTAACCTCTCTTGGAGATAACCATAACTTTAATTTTGACCAAGAACTAAACCTATAAACGATGCTGAATAAATTACTTTTTAAAAATCAAGATAGAAAGCAATTGATCATTGCGATTATTGGTGCGTTTATGGGAATTACCTTTCTCATTACATCCATTCACTACCTTATTAAGGTAAATGAATTTGGAGAAGGCGCAGACATTCTTGGACCCAATACCATAATTGTTCAAAAGCAAGTCAATACCTTAGGTATGTCACGAACAGACTTTAGTAAAAATGAGATCGAAAAGATTAAAGCAAAACCATTCATTCATGATGTAAAACCAGTAATAGCAAACAATTTTGATGTCTCATTTGAAACGGCTGACCCTCTAGTACCTCGTTTTCGGTCAGATGTATTCATTCAGACTGTTGACCCTGAGTTTTTAGATGTTGAATTAAACAATTGGGAATGGAAAGAAGGAAACAATTATGTTCCAATGATCATGCCACGTGATTTCTTAGTCATGCTCAATACATTTATGAGCGCCAGCGGAATTCCTCAAATTTCTGATGGTCTTGCTATGGATATTAAATTCAAATTCACGTTATCCAACAATGATAATTCTAAAAAAGAATGGATAGATGCTCGGATTGTTGGTTTCACAAACGAAGTAGCATCCATTCTGGTTCCAGAAAGTTTTATGAGTTATGGAAATAATAAATTTTCTGACAGCACAGATCAAAAAATAACCCAGATAATGATTTCTGGGGAAGAAAGTGAATTTGGTTTAGTTGAAGAAATGCTTGAAAAAAGAGGCTTAGAGACCAAAAATTCTCAAATGGTTGTTGGACGATTAAAAAGTATGGTGGGCACCTTATTTTTAGTCGTGTTAGGTATATCTATTATAGCTGTCTTTGTTTCGGGGCTTGTTCTCATACAATATATGCAACTTTTAATGTCCAGAAATGCCTATGAAGTGAGAACCTTAATGAGAATGGGACATCACCCAAAGAAAATAATCAGCATGTTCTTTCTCTATTTTGTGAAAATTTTTGGAATAGTTGCCACACTTGGATTAATTCTATTCTTTATTTTTAAGCTCTTCTTAGATGATATGTTTTCTACTGGTGGCCTTTACATTGATACAAGCATTACTCTTGGAAGTATTGGAGCCTTGTTAATCGCTTATGTATTGTTTGCTTATGCAAGTTTCAAAACTGCCACAAAAGGTATTTTTAATGAATATTAGCCGTTAAAAAAATGTTAATTGATGTTAGAAATGTATTTTTGCGGCTAAATACGAATACCTTTAACTTTAAAATAATAAATCGATGAAATCTATAATTACAATAATTCTTATTCTTTCTTCAACCTTCACTTTTGGACAAAATTTAAAATTTAAAATAGTAGGACAAAAAGATACAACTGTTAACCTTGTTAGGTACTTTGGTAAAGGTCTTTATTATGCAGATACTGCAGAAATGAAAAATGGCGTTGTGGAATTTGACGGCACAAAACAGAAGCCGGGAATTCTTGCTCTTTTCTTACCTGGACAAAAAATGTTAGAATTTATCTATAATAAAGAGGATGTTTACATCGAAGCTTCTTTAGTTGATTTAATGGGGTCTGCAAAGGTTAAAAAATCTGAGGAGAACAAAATTTTCAGCGAGTATGTGAAATTTGTAAATATGGAAAGGAACAAAGCAAACAATCTTGTTGAAAGAAGAAAAGCGGTAAAAGCTGAATCTTCTGAATACAAGCAACTCACAGATCAAATTGATGCAACTACTAAAAAAGTAATTGCTTACCAGACTAGTATTGTAGAAAATAACTGGGATATGTTGGTATCAAGAGTTATCAAAATGTCAATGGATATTGTTATTCCAGAAGCTCCAAAAGATGAAAATGGAGTAATTATCGATTCGTCTTTTCGATTTAGTTATTTCAGAGATCATTATTTCGACAATATCGATTTGAAGGATGATAGATTGGTGAGAACGCCTATTTATCACAATAAATTAGAAAAATATTTCGGTAAAACAATGATGATTCAACACTGGGATACAGTCGTTAAATATGCATTTCAATTGTGCGATCAATTAACAGTAGGCTCAGATATGTACCAGTACAATGTTTCTTGGATTACCAGTCAATACGAGAAAAGTAAGATTATGGGAATGGATAAAGTTTTCGTAAAAATGGGAGAACGTTATTATTGTGGACTAACAGACGAGGGGAAACCTAAAGCTCCATGGATGAAAGAAGAGAGCTTGGAGAAACTATGCAAGAAAGTAAACACACACATGGACTTAGTGATGGGAGCAACACCTCCAAACATCCGCCTTCGTGATACTACAGACGTTAATTGGGAGGATTTCTATAGTTTAAAATCGGATTTCACTATTCTTTATTTTTGGGATCCTCAATGTGGTCATTGCACAAAAATAACACCTAAATTACAAACACTTTACGAGAAAAAATTTAGAGACAGAAACGTTGAAATATTTGCCGTTGGAAAAGCAGTTGGGGAAGATTTTGAGAATTGGAAAAAATTTATTCGTGAAAACAATCTTGAATTTATTAACGTTGCAGTAACTGATGAATTGTACAACGCAGCAATGAAGGATGCAAGACAATTTGTGCCAAAATACACAACACTTAAGTCTTTGAATTATCAAACAACGTATGATATTTTCTCTACTCCAAAAGTTTTTGTTTTGGATAAGGACAAAAAAATCATTGCAAAGAGCTTATCTATTTCACAACTTGAGGATTTAATAGATAGACTGCAGGGTAAATCCGATTTACCAAAATTATTCCCTCCTAATGTTGAAAAACCTGAGGATGAACAGATGCATTAACACAAAGTGTTATATTTCAAAATCTCGCTCAGAAATGTGCGAGATTTTTCTTTGCAAGTAAACAATAATTAAACTGTTGTAGAATTATCTTTAAATCGCTTTAGTAATGCAACGCATTGATTTCAGACCGAATCATCCGTTTATCTATCGTTGACAACTTGCCAAACTTGTTGATAATTTAACCTTCAAATTAAGGTCTTTTCATAATCAATCATCTACTTTTACAATTAAAATAATTGATTATGAAAAGACTATTACCTATCCTACTAATTATAGTAACACCTTTATTCGCTGCGTCTCAAGCAACCACGATAATAATTTCTGAATTTGCAGAAGGTTCAAGTAATAACAAGTACATTGAATTGTACAATGGAACAGCAAACCCTGTAGATTTAAGTTTTTTCTCACTTTCTTCTTGCAACAATGGTTGTGATGTTTTTGGAGAATTTGATTTTCCAAACAATATTACGTTTGCACCAGGAACCATTTTACCTAGTGGTGGGACTTATGTAATTGCTCATGGTTCTTCAGATCCAATAATTTTAGCTGTTGCAGATCAAACGTTCAATTTTTTATCAAATGGTGATGACGTATATGCCTTAACTTTGGCAGGTGCAACCGCAAATAACTATACGATTATTGATATCTTGGGAGATTTGCAAGGTGATCCAGGAACTAACTGGGCTGTTGCTGGAGTATCTCCAGGTACGCAAAATAATACCATGGTGAGGAAACCCAATATTTGTGTTGGTAACCCAAACGAATTAGCCTCTTTTGGAGTGGATTCATTAAGTTCTGAATGGTGGGTTTTTCCATCTAACTATTGGGACAGTTTGGATATGCATACAGATAATTGTGTATCTGCTGGGTGCAACACCTTTGGTTCAACAACTCAGATAGCTTGTGGATCATACACTGGACCTAGCGGAACCGTTTTTACTTCAACAGGGCTATTTACAGATACTATTCTTAATGCCGCAAGTTGTGATAGTATAATTGCCATAGATTTAACAATTAACCCGATTTACAACATTGTTACTTCAGATAGCGCATGTGCGGGAGTTAGTTATTCATTTGGAACTCAAACGCTGACAACTACAGGAAATTACACAGAACTTTTTACATCAATAAATGGTTGTGATAGCACCGTCAACCTTGATATGATATTTTTAGTGTCTTATACAACCAATGTTTCAGCTTCAATTTGTAATGGAGATTCATACATTTTAGGAGCTCAAACATTAACCGCTTCAGGTTCATATTCAGAATTGTTTACAGCTGCTGGAGGATGTGATTCTACTGTTAATCTAACATTGACTGTGATTCCAAATTCTACAGCAACAATAAGTCCAATCGTATGTGGTTCTTATACCTCACCAAGTGGCAATTATACTTGGGTAACTAGTAACACTTATACTGATACAATTACAAATACTGCAGGATGTGATAGTGTTATAACTATTATTTTGACTGTAAATACGTCAACAGCAAACACACTTAATGAAGTTGCTTGTGATTCATATACACTCAACACTACAACATACACCTCGTCTGGTGTTTATACCCAAGTATTAACGAATGCCGCAGGTTGCGATTCAACAATTACTTTAAATTTAGAGATAACACCTACTCCAAATTCACCTACAGTGACTGGGGACTCCTCTTACTGTGTTGGGGATGTGATGATAGCCATGACTTCTACAAGTACTTCTTTTGATTCATTGATAATATCAGGAGTTGCAGACGCAACATTACCTGGAGGTTTACCAAAATGTGTTGAGTTTTATGCTCTTTATGACATTCCTGACCTAAGTATTTACGGATTTGGATCTGCAAATAATGGTGGAGGTACAGATGGAGTAGAGTACACTTTTCCTGCGATACCATTGACTGCTGGGTCCTATTATAGAGTTGCTACTGACTCCGTTAACTTTATGACATTTTACGGGATTTTTCCTAATGACCTTAACTCTGCTGCTAACGTAAACGGTGATGACGCAATCGAGCTATTTAAAGATTCAGTTGTGATAGACGTATTCGGAGATATCAACATAGATGGCTCAGGTCAACCTTGGGAATACCTGGATGGCTGGGCTTACAGAAACAATAACACCTTACCAAATGGTGGCGTTTGGGATATTGCTGGCTGGTCTTTTAGTGGTCCTAATGCATTAGATGGCGCGTCGGATAACGCAAGCTCTGGAAATCCGTTCCCAATAGGTACTTATCAATCAACACCACCAACAAGTTCTATCACTTGGTACACAGATGCTGCACTATCAATAGTTTTTGGAACAGGAAGTCCAATTGCTCCTGCAGCATCTAGTCAAACATATTATGCTACGGAAACACTAACAGGTGGTTCTTCTTGCGAAAGCACAGGTTCGCCAGTTATAATATCGCTAAACGCTTTGCCGACAATTAATGGAGGACTTGATCAAACTGTTTGTGAAGGAATCACAGTAACATTATCCGGAGCAGGAGGAAACAACTATGTTTGGAGCAATAGCGTCAATGATGGAATATCATTTATTCCACCTGTTGGATCAAATACATACACAGTGACTGGGACAGATGTAAATGGATGTTCCAACACAGACCAAGTCATAATTAATGTAAATGCTTTACCTACTGTTACATTTGGAGCATTGACTGACATGTGTGTTTATAATAATGCAATTACATTAAGTCAAGGTTCTCCTGCTGGTGGAACATACTCTGGTAATGGAGTAACTGGAACATTGTTCGATCCTGCTGCCGCAGGAAATGGAACTCATACGCTGGTATATTCTTTTACAGATGGTAATGGCTGCACAGCATCTGATTCGGCTTTTATTTTTGTAGATGCTTGTGCTTCAATCAGTGAAATTACCAACAGTTCGATTCGTGTTTATCCAAATCCAACAAAAAGTCTTTTAACAGTTAGTTTTGATGGTTCAATGGCAGATATTTCTGTAAAAGATATCAATGGTAAAACATTAGTTAGTAAATTAATTAATGCAAATGAAACACTTGACTTGACTTCTTTATCAGCAGGAACTTACTTCATTGAAGTGTCTATTGAAGGAGAGAAATACATAAAAAGAATTATTGTTGAATAAACAAACCAATCTTTAGTAAAAGCAGTATCAAATTGATGCTGCTTTTTTTTTATAAAAAAAATGAAAGAATGTAACTTTATACTTGTTAAATTTGTTTTAATTGTAACCAAACATTATTGCACATGAAATTATTCTTTTTTCTAATTCTATTCAGTCCTGTTGTTATTAGTCAAACGTACTGGCAACAAGAAGTTAATTATAAAATAGACGTATCGCTCAATGACAAAAACCATACATTGACGGCTAATGAAGAATTTGAATACATCAATAATTCTCCAAATTCTCTAGATAGAATCTATGTTCACATCTGGCCAAATGCTTATAAAGATAAGACAACTGCTCTTGCAAAACAATCTTACAAAGATGGAGACCAACAATTAAGATACATTACCGAAGAAAAAAAAGGACTTATTGATTCTCTTGATTTCAAAATTAATGGAGAAAAAGTGAAATGGGAATACCATGCACATCATTCTGACATCGCAATTCTAACCTTAAATTCTCCTCTGCAACCAGGTGCTAAAATGATGGTTTCAACGCCATTCTTTGTTAAAATACCTTCTGGTTCAATCTCACGACTTGGGCATATTGGAGAATCCTATCAGATTACTCAATGGTTTCCAAAACCTGCTGTCTATGACAAAGACGGATGGCACTATATGCCTTATTTAGGTCAAGGAGAATTTTACTCTGAATTTGGTTCATTTGATGTCTCAATAACTCTTCCAGAAAATTATGTTGTTGGAGCTACTGGAGATTTACAAACAAACTCGGAGAAAATATTTCTAGATAAAATCGCAGACGAAACAGCCGATGCAATTGCAAATAAAAGATTAACTCGTGATTTGGGAAAAGAATTAAATTCAACAGGCTATCCCATTTCCAGCACAGAAACAAAAACGATACGCTATACTCAATCTAATGTGCATGATTTCGCATGGTTCGCCGATAAACGTTTCAGCGTTCTTAAAAGTGAAGTGGAATTACCTCATTCTAAAAGAAAAGTTACATCGTGGGCAATGTACACCCCGAGAGAGGCTAAATTATGGGGGAAAGCATCAGAATATATCAATGATGCGGTATATTATTACTCTTTGTGGAATGGTGATTATCCTTACAACAATGTAACAGCTGTAGATGGAACTATTAGTGCAGGTGGTGGTATGGAATATCCGAATGTCACAGTTATTGGAAGATCTGGTAACGCACATACTCTCGAAGTAGTTATCGTTCACGAGGTTGGGCATAATTGGTTTTATGGACAATTGGGAACAAACGAGAGAGTCCATGGCTGGATGGACGAGGGAATGAACACCTTGAATGAAATACGATACATTCAAACCAAGTACCCCAATAATACAGCTCTTTCTGACGTGGTTTTGAATGGAAAATTTCACTTGAACGATTTAAATCACCATGACTTAGCAGACATCTCTTACAGGGGAATTGCTGGTATTGGAGAAGATCAACCAATAGAAACACATTCTGTAGAGTTCTCACCAATCAACTATGGGATAATAATGTATCAAAAAACAGGATTGGTTTTTTACTATCTAAAAGATTATTTGGGTGAAGAATTATTTGACAAATGCATGAGAAACTATTATCGAGAATGGGAGTTTAAACATCCTCAGCCGATTGACATGCAAAATTCATTGGAGAAAACGTCGGGAAAAGACTTGAATTGGTTGTTCAAAGACCTTATTCAGACAACAAAACATGTTGATTATAAAATAAAGAAAGTAAAACGTACAGAAAATGGATTTGATGTAACAATTAAGAATGTTGGACAAGTAGATGGACCAATAGAAGTCAATGCGATAAAGGATCAGAAAATTGTTGAATCTATTTGGGTAGAACCCGGAAGCAAGAAAACAATAGTAGAAATGACTCATTCTGATGCTGATAAAATGATTATTGATGCGAATAAAGACATCCCTGAAATTCATCGTCAGAATAACAGTTCAAAAACTAAAGGAATTTTCAAAAAGTATGAACCGCTAAAAATGGAGTTTCTTTTTGGGGATAATGAAGACGCATACACCAATTTATTTTGGACGCCTACAATTTCCGGTAACTTATATGATCGAGTAATGCTTGGACTTGCATTTCATAATTTTTCTGCTCCTACGAGTCGTTTTAACTTCTTAATTGCCCCCTCCTATTCTTTTGGAAGACAATCTATTTCGGGAATTAGTGAACTGAGTTATACTTTTTTACCCACAACAAAATTGAAGACTTCTAAATTCGGTCTGTCCTTAAAATCTTTCAAAAATGATTCAGTTTACCGAAACAATGATTCTTACTTCATCTCTGTTGCTCCCTATTGGCAAGCAAAAATTGGAAATCGAAAAAGTAATTCCCCAATCAGTCAATTTTTAAGAATTCAAGGGATTTACAAAAAAGACAAATTAGGGCCTACTCATATTGAACATGTTGGATTCTATCTTTTATACAATTACGACTATCGGAAAACGGATTTTCAATTCAATTTTCAACTAAAAAACGAGTATTACACCAATGTTAATTCTACAGATGAAGTTGCACGACTTTTTGTAGAGTCAACTTTTAAATATCGATTCATGAAGAAAAAAATGGTCCGATGGTTAGAATTAAGAATGTTTGCTGGACAGCAATACAAACGGAAATTTTCATTTGGAAATACCTACCAATATTCAATGTCTTTATCAGGTGCAGATGGCCGACAAGATTTATTTGTAGATGATTATTATTTCGGCAGGAATGAAACTTCTGGAATTTGGTCTCAACAGCGTAATGAGAATATGGGTGGTTTCAAATCTACTTCAACTCTGGGGACATCATCTATTGCAATTGCGGCTGGAAATTTATACGTTCCCTTCCCTATTCAAAAAATGGGTTTTTTGGGAGTATTCGCTGATTTTGGAGCATTCAATGATGGAATACAAATAAGGACGCTTGCAAACACAGGTGTCGGATTGAGATTAGGAGGCGTTTTTGGTATATATTTCCCAATTTGGATGAGTGATGATATAGTCAATTCTTATTCGTCACAAAACTACACAGAAAGAATACGATTTACGTTAAAATTTAATCCGTTTAATAGGCCATTGAACATTCAATCTTTGTTTTAAATAAACTCACTCAATTCTAGCCATCTGTCGGTTTTTTTTTCAAGCTCCTTAACAACAACTGACAGTCGTTTTCCTGCCTCCATCAAATCGTTAGTATCTACATTTACATCTGACAGAATAACAGTCAATTTTGATTTTTCTGTTTCCAACATTTCCATTTCTTCTTCTAAGCGTTCAAATTCGGCATTTTCCTTGTAAGAAAGTTTGATTTTCTTTTCAGGTTCTTTTGTAACTCCTTCAGAAATAGTCGATATTTTGATTTTCTCTTCAGGTGTGTTGTCTTTTTGCTGAGCTTTGTTTGACTTCAGCATCTGTTTTCGATATGCTGTGTAATTGCCAAGTAAATCCTTAATTTTAGCATCTCCTTCGAAAACAAAAAGATGATCAACCATTTTATCCATGAAATAGCGATCATGCGAAACAACTATTAAGCAACCTTGAAAGCCTCTTAGATATTCTTCCAAAACACTCATTACAAAGATGTCTAAATCATTAGTTGGCTCATCAAGAATTAAGAAATTAGGGTTCTTCATAAGAATAGTCATCAATTTCAGACGACGTTTCTCTCCCCCGCTCAATTTATGCACAAAGTTAAAATGCATATTTCTAGGAAAGAGAAACTTCTCTAAAAATTGCGCTGCAGACATTTGCCGACCCTTCTCTAAGGGAATAAACTCTGCGATGTCCCTAATAACATCGATTACTTTCTTTGACTCGTCTTTGACTTTCAGTAATTCTTGACTGTAATAACCAAAAACAACCGTTTCTCCAGTTACAATTTTACCGGAAGAGACTTCTTCTTGTCCGAGAATCATATTCAAAAAAGTAGATTTTCCAGCACCATTTTTTCCAACGATACCCAATCGTTCATTCCGTTTAAAAGTGTAGGAAAAATTCTCTAATATTTTCAACTCATCAAAGGACTTTCCGACCTTGTGCATCTCAAGAATTTTGGAACCTAATCTTTCCATTTTTACTGGAATTTCCAATTCAGATCTATCAATTTGTTGTTTTGCAACTTTTTTCGTGTCGTGAAACGCTTCAATTCTGGCTTTTTGCTTCACTCCTCTCGCTTTAGGTTGTCGTCGCATCCAATCCAGCTCTTTTCTAAATTGATTCTGTGCTTTACCTATTGTAGATTCTCGTTGCTCATTTCGCTCAGCCTTTTTCTCTAAATAATAGGAGAAATTACCTTTGTATTTATAGATTGTTTTATCTTCTAGTTCAAGAATCGTATCACAAACTACTTCTAAAAAATAGCGATCATGCGTCACCATTAAAATAGTAGATTTCGACTTAGAAAGATAGTCTTCTAACCATTCTATCATATCTAAGTCAAGATGATTGGTAGGTTCATCAAGAATTAAAAAATCTGAATCCGTGACAAGAACTTTTGCCAAAGCTACACGTTTTTGCTGACCACCCGAAAGAGTACTTACCAGTTTACTTGTATCTTCTAGCTTAAGAACAGAGAGGATTTGATTAACCTTAACTTCAATATCCCATGCATTCAATTCAGTAATGGCTTCAAAAGAATTTGCAATTAAATTTTCATCACCCAAACGCATGGCGTAGTTGTATTCTTTAACAGCCTTTAATTCTGGAAGGTCATGTGAGAATACTTCTTCTAGGATTGTATTGTTTCCAACCAAGTTTTCATTTTGCTGCATAAATACAATGCGCAAATCTTTTCGAAATACTATTCTCCCCGAGTCATATTGTTCTTTCTCAATTAAACACCTGAGCAAAGTAGTTTTACCACTTCCGTTTTTTGCAACAATGGCTACTTTTTGTCCTTGATCAATTCCGAAAGTTAAATCTTCAAAGATGATTCTGTCACCAAATGATTTTGTTAGGTTTTCTATTGAGAGGTAATTCATTTTTTATTTTATTCTAAGATAAAATTTCAGTATCCTCCTCTTCGATCACTCACAGTCTGAGTTAGAAGTTGACTCTTCCAAAATCAAGTTAAATTTTCTGTTTTTTATTTTTAAATAGTTTCTAATTCTTATTCAAACGATAAGTTATTCTCACGGTAGGAAATAATGATGGGAATTATAAAACTATCTCAATCTATCTAAAGAGCTCAATAGTTCCTTATCTTTTTTTATTCCAATGTTTGCTAAGAAAGTAAATGGAAAACCAGCAATAAACAAAATAAAACCAAGCCCCATTTCACGACTTGACGTTTTTTCGGTAAGTAAAGTATCTCCAAAATAACTCAATAAGACAACCGCTACTACCATTAAAAAATAGATTCCAAAAATCATTCTACCTAACTTAAATTGTCTTTGCAAGTTCTTGTAAGACATGATACATAAGAAACACAAGAGTATTAGTGAGATAGTTGCAATATAAAACGGAAAAGTTGTAGTACTAATAATTTTCTCATTCTCTAAACTGTACTCTACAATTCCGTAAGAACCAAAAGAAAAGCGAGAAGTTTCATTTAAGAAAGAAAAAAAAATACTACCAAAAGTAACAATTGACAATAAGATGATTGCAATTGATAAGTAAAGTGTTTGAATTCGCTGTATCATTTAATGAAGTATTAACTGTTAATTATTTCGTGAGCCAATGCAAATTTCTAGAATACAGAAAAACAAACAGACCTGAAAGAATTAAATTAATTATAATTATTATGCTTGGCACATTAGCAGCAGAAACTGTTGTGTAGATTGCTCCAACTGACAAAAGTGAATATATAATATAAATATGAAATCCAATTTTGTATCCTTTCAACATTTTCAACGCAGAGAATAAACCAATACAAACAACAACCAATGAAACAAACACTCCTAAATAAAAATTATTATTCGACTCTTCGCTCATGAGAATTATTTTCTCGAAAAAATCAGCAAAACCATCCATTCCTAGTTCTTTCATTTCACTCATCTGCTTCGTCAACTCAACTCTTGTTGCCGTCATTTGTTCACTACTTTGTTTACCTGATACAAAGCTAAACAGTGATCCTAAAATTGATAAACCGGTCCAAATAAATGTTAAGATGCATAAGGTTGTTAGAAACCCTGGCCTTGGTTGTTCTTGGTTTAAGTTTGTATCTAATTGATCTGTCATAATTCTATTTATTTTTAATTTAAAGTTCGTTTTTTACAAATTCTTTGCTTCTCTTCATTAATGGATGCAAATAGCAATCATCTTTTACAAACGGAACAACTTTTCTGAATTCACCCCGTAATTTTTCTATTATCGGAGAGCTCCTATCTGTTCTAAAATCCATCCCTTGGGCTGCATTTAGCAACTCAATCCCTTGCAAAGTAAAACAATTTTCAATAATGCGGTGCAATTTCGTTGCAGCATTTGCTCCCATACTTACATGATCTTCTTGTCCGTTGCTTGAATCAATAGTATCAATGGATGCGGGAGAGCACAACTGTTTGTTCTGACTTACAATTGACGCAGCAGTGTATTGAGGAATCATAAATCCACTGTTGAGTCCAGGTTCTGCAACCAAAAACGCAGGCAACCCTCTTGTTCCTGAAATCAGTTTGTAAACACGACGTTCTGAAATAGAACCCAATTCTGCTAAGGCAATCGCTAAGAAGTCCATTGAGATGGCTAACGGTTGACCGTGAAAATTGCCAGCTGATACCACATCGTTTTCATCCACAAAGACTGTTGGATTGTCCGTCACAGCGTTGATTTCTCTTTCCACTATTTGTGCACAATAATCGATAGCATCTTTTGATGCACCATGCACTTGTGGAATACATCTAAAAGAATAAGGGTCTTGTACATGTTCTTTCTCTCGAGCTATCATTTCACTGCCTTTAAAAATAGAACGCATTTTTTCTGCAACTTCAATCTGTCCTTTTTGCTGACGAATTTCATTAACGTTCGCTTGAAAAGGATTCAATCGGCCATCATAAGCCTCCAAAGAAAGCCCTCCAATGAGATTGAATTGACTCCACAATTTATAACCTGCAAAAACCGCATAGGAAGCATAAGAACTCATGAATTGAGTACCATTCAATAAAGCAAGGCCTTCTTTTGAGCGCAACTCAATTACCTGTAAATCGGACTCTTGTAAAAATATTTTTGAACTTTGCTTCTTTCCGTTAATAACAACTTCTCCTTCCCCTATCAATGGCAAAGAAAGATGTGCCAAAGGAGCTAAGTCACCGGATGCGCCTAGAGAACCTTGCTGATATACCACAGGAAGCACATTGTTGTTGTACATATAAAGCAATCGTTCAATCGTTTCAAGTTGTGCACCAGAATTGCCGTGGGAAAGCCCAATTGCTTTCAATAACAACATCCTTTTTACAATATGAGCTGGTACTTCATCGCCCGCTCCGCAGGCATGTGATAGAACAAGATTTCTTTGCAGTTTGCCTAAATCTTCAAAAGAAATAGCTGTATTACATAAAGAACCAAATCCCGTATTTATACCATAAATCAGTTGATCGTGGTTCTTTACCTTCTCATCCAGGTAGGTTCGGCACTTTACAATTGCTTTTTTTGCATCCTCAGAAAGGACAATTTTTTGCTTTGAAGCAATGATTTCATCCAGTTTATCTAGAGAAATCCACGAATTGTCGATTACAAATTCTCCCATTTTACTTCTTTAAAAGTTCAATTATTTTAGAAAGCTCCATTGCTGATTGTTCACCTGAATTCATGTTTTTCAGTTGAATCACGTTTTCATCTATTTCATTCTGTCCAACCAAAGCGATATTTTTCACTCCTCTATCGTTGGCATATTTCATTTGTTTTTTCATTTTAGCAGAAGAAGGATACATCTCACAAGAAATACCACTTGCCCTTATTTCTTTAACCAGTTTCAGACAATAATCTTGTTCCTTTTCACCAAAATTGATGAATAATAAATCAAGGCTATTGTCAACAGTATCTGGAAAAAGATTTAGTTCTGTAATGACATCGTAAATTCTATCTGCACCAAAAGAAATACCTACACCAGACATATTATTCATACCAAAATTGCTTGTTAAATTATCATAACGACCTCCACCACAAATACTACCCATTTTAACTCCATTTGCTTTCACTTCGAAGATGGCTCCGGTATAATAATTCAAGCCTCTAGCCAATGTAACATCAAACTCTAGTTTCGCATTCTTCAAGCCAAGTTCATCAACTTTATTGAGAACATATTCCAATTCTGCAATTCCTTCTTGACCTATCTCACTATCAATAAGATAGTCTCTCATTTGAGAGATTCGGCTTGTCGTATCTCCTGTAATTACAAATAGAGGTTTAATCTTATCTAAAGCCTCGTTAGAAATTCCTTTTTCCGAGAGTTCTTTTACGACACCATCTATGCCTATTTTATCCAATTTATCAATAGCAACAGTAATCGTGATGATATTTTCTGATTCGCCACTCACCTCTGCAATCCCAGAAAGAATTTTGCGATTGTTGATTAGAATGGAGAAATCAGGGATTCTCAAATTAGAAAGTACTTCGTCAAAAAGAAGAACAAAATCAACCTCATAAAGGAGAGAGTCACTTCCAACAACATCCGCATCACATTGATAAAACTCTTGATAACGACCATGTTGCGGTCTGTCTGCTCTCCAGACTGGCTGAATTTGATAACGCTTGAATGGAAAAGACAAATCGTTTTGGTGTTGAACAACAAAACGAGCAAAAGGCACAGTTAAATCATAACGCAAGGCTTTATCAGAGAGAGAATTTGAAAAACGAGCCAAATTACCCTCTTTCAATGCATCTAAATCTGCTTTCTTGACCTTTTCTCCAGAATTTAATATCTTAAAAATGAGTCGATCACCCTCTTCCCCATATTTTCCCAGTAAAGTTGAAGACAACTCAAAGGAAGGAGTCTCAATTGGAGCGAATCCATAAGTTTCAAAGGATTTTTTAATGGTGCCGTAGATGTAGTTTCTCTTCGCCACTTCTGCAGGTAAAAAATCTCTTGTTCCTTTTGGAATTGATGGTTTTTGTGCCACTATAAATTAATTAAGAATTAAGATTGTAAAATTAAGAATTAAAATGAAGTTAAGAGTGATCATTTAATATTACGAAATCTCTTTCCCTAACCATCTCTCCACATTATCTTTCCAAATTTCATTAGATTCTTTTTGTGAAAGTATATCCACCTCAACGGCAAAATCTATCACTCGGCCTGGATAAGAATTCGCGACACCTTCCATTTCACCAAGAGGGTATGGATCATCCAAGCCAGCTACAATTTGACTTGAACCAACTCGGGTCTTTAGCAATTGTAATGTGTATGAATCGTGCACTAAAGTGTCGAAAAAAATATTCTCATGACCTAATGCACAACGTGGATCATTTGCATTTTCAAATAAATCAGGTCGTCCATCATAGCCTTGCAGCCTTCTGCCATAATTTGCTTGACCAAGCATACAACCATGCGCAAAACAAGTTCTAATATTTGGAAAACGATTCGCATAATCCTTTAAAGAATACAAATGCAGAGAATCTGCTGTCTGAGCCATCATCCAAACTAAATGGAAACGCCAGTATTCATCTTTCAACTTAATCATTTTCTGTGCATCGTATGGATGTAATTCAATGGCTAAACCATATTCATTAGCCAATTCAAAAATAGGCAATGTTGAATCATCGATAACAGATAGCCATTCTTCATTCTGATTTAAGAAATGTGTCGGTAAACAAAGTAAGTTCATCCCTAGCTCATTAACACATCTATCCATCTCTTTGAGAGAATCTTCGATATATAGAGGCTGCACAACAAATCCTGCAGTGAATTTATCTGGCCTTCTTTCTTGCACACTTGCATTGAAATCATTCTGCCAGTGAATTGTATCTCTAGCATCTTGTTGTTTCCATCCATTGCAATACAACTGGGAAAGGTTTAGCATGACACCATGGTCAATTTCATGCTTGTCCATCCATTCTAGCTTCTCTTTAAAGAAAAAGCTGGAATCAGTGATTGGTCTAGACCAATCATTTTGGCGCATAAATTTCTTGTCATCATCAACCCAAAACAATTTCTGATCCTTCATAAATTGAGGGATCTCGTTTGGTTCGGGTAGAATATGACCGTGACCGTTAATTTTCATGCTTTTTTGAATTTAGTTTATTCGATGCTAAAATTAACGAAAAGAAATAAGAATTTCTGCACAAAAAAAGGGCTCTGCATCCAGAACCCTTTTTAAAAATAAAAAACCAGCATTAATTTTTCACCAATCGTGTTCTATAAATAGATTGAGAACCAACAACTTCGATGTTGTAAACTCCACTTGAGAAGTCACTCATATCAACCTCGGCAGATTGTTTTCCATCTAATTTGACATATCTAATAACTCTTCCAGTCGCATCATAAATTTTAACATTTTCAATGTTCGCGCCTGAAGAAGAAATAGTTACAGCTCCAAAAGTTGGATTTGGATAAATTGAGATATTCTCTTTAGAGAATTCTTCAATGGAAGCACAACCATCAACGACAATATTTTGATTTGCCGAAGCTGAACAGCCATTTATATCCGTAAATGTATATGTTATAGGATACGAGCCAATTCCAGCAGAACCAGGATTAAATGTATTCCCGATAACAGTATTACCTGAATATGTTCCACCTGCAGGAGAACCTCCAACTAAAGTAAACACTAGGTAATTGGCACAAGTAGTATCTAATAGTCCTAATGTAACCGTTGGTATTATTAAAGGGTTTACTGTACCTGAACTGCTTGAGCTAGTACAACCTGCAACTGTTTGAGTTACCGTGTAAGTACCACTTGCTGTTACCGTGATAGAAGCCGTTGTTTCCCCTGTTGACCATAACAAGTTACTTCCTGTTGCTGTCAATGTAGAAGATCCACAATTATCGGCAACTGTTACTGTTGGTGCTGATGGAATTGCAGTTGGATTAGCTGTTCCTGAACCATTTGTACTTGTACAACCTGCAACTGTTTGAGTTACTGTATAAGTACCTCCTGTCGTAACAGTAATAGATGCAGTTGTTTCTCCTGTTGACCATAACAAGTTACTTCCTGTTGCTGTCAATGTAGAAGATCCACAATTATCGGCAACTGTTACTG
>CAXBMR010000035.1:0-28546 GCA_963976995.1 uncultured Fluviicola sp. | reverse complement strand
TGTTTTTCTCACAAAGTAAACTATTTTTTACTCCCCAACTTTTAGGACTGATCCAGTATATCTTCAAATCAAAGTTTAAAGCATAAAAAAAGAGCCAATTCATAAGAACTGACTCTTTTGGGTAGAAGATGGGGCTCGAACCCACGACCCTCGGTACCACAAACCGATGCTCTAACCAGCTGAGCTACAACTACCATTTATTTTTCGCGACAATTGTTCATGTTGCGAGGGCAAAGATAGAGTTTTCTTTAAATAATCGAATATTCCAGCTAATAAATTTTAACTTTAGTTGAAATTTTATTGTTCAAGACAATTATGATTGATAAAAATAACCTTGTGGATGAATTTCGTCAGCGAGTTTTTGATGAATCGTACACTAGAATATACAAATGCCTATCGTTAATCGATGAAAAACAACTTTGGGATTCCCCCAATTCTAACATTCCTTCGATAGGAAATTTGATTTTGCATATTTGTGGAAACACTCGTCAATGGATATTGTCTGGAATGTTAGCGTTGCCGGATAGCAGAAATAGAGAGGATGAATTCAAAACCCATGATTCAACAAGTAAAATAGATTTAATAGGGTTTATGGAGAATTTGAGAATTGAGTTGGACATCGAGTTCCCAAATCTCAGAAATGAAATTCTTTCTAAAAAAGTCGTTATTCAAGGTTTTAAAGTGTCAGGATATTCTGCAATAATTCATGTTATTGAGCACTTTTCTTATCACACAGGGCAAATAACGCTATTGACTAAATTACATTCGAATCAAGAAACGAATTATTATTCAGATTCTAACTTGAATGAGAATAATCAACAGAATTAGGCATTCTCATTCAATTATGTTAATAAACTATTACCATTGATACCAATGTTTACCTAATTCTATCGTATTTTTGTCTAAAACTTTTTAGAATGTTAAAAATAGGAGTATTGGGGGCTGGACATTTAGGTAAAATCCACATTCGTTTGTTGCTGGAGCTGAATGATAAATTTCAATTTATTGGTTTCTATGATCCAAGTGATGAAAATGCCAAAGTTGCGATCGAGTCTTTTAATATTAAAAGGTTTGATTCTATTGATGAATTGCTCGATGAAGTAGATTGTGTGGATATTGTCACTCCAACACTTTCGCATTTTGATTGTGCATCAAAAGCATTAAGAAAAAGTAAGCATGTTTTTATAGAAAAACCCGTTACAGAAACGGTTAATGAAGCCAAAATTTTAATTAATCTTTCTCACGAAGCTGGTGTGAAAGTTCAAGTTGGACATGTAGAAAGATTCAATCCTGCATTTCAGGCTGCAGTTCCTTATATTAAGAGTCCAATGTTTATTGAAACACATCGTTTGGCTCAATTCAATCCAAGAGGCACAGATGTTCCAGTTGTTTTGGATTTAATGATACATGATTTGGATGCTATTCTTAGTGTTGTTCCATCTGGTGTAAAAAAGATAAGTGCTTCTGGAGTTGCAGTTGTTAGTGATACGCCGGACATTGCGAATGCTAGAATTGAATTTGATAATGGTTGCGTGGCTAACTTGACAGCTTCTCGAATTTCTATGAAAAATATGCGGAAGTCTAGATTTTTTCAGAAAGATGCCTACATCAGTGTAGATTTTTTAACCAAGGAACTAGAAGTGGTGAGAATGGAAGATATCGAAGGAGAACCGAATCCTTTTGATGTTGTTTTTGACATGGGGAAAGGAAAACCTGTGAAGAAAGTATTATTTGACAAACCAGACATAGAAGACTTGAATGCTATAAAAGAAGAATTATCAACTTTTGGAGACGCAGTTATCAAAGATACAGCGCCAATTGTCTCAATAGAAGATGGTTACAATGCACTTGATATTGCTCAACGCATTGTTGATCAATTAAAATCAACTTCGTCTCCTGTTTTTAATAATAAATAAGGACTTTCTTCGTTTAACATAGTAACTACACGAAATTATGAAAAATAGTTTTTTACTTATTGGTATTTTATTCCTTTTAAGCTCTTGTATTAAGAATAATCCTGACCCTTCTTGGATTTCTATTGAAGAATGGTCATTAGTTGCGAACCCTGCTTTATCAAGTGAGGAAAAAGTGCTTACTCATAATATCACAGATGCATGGGTGTTTGTTAATGGAGAAACTATTGGTGTTTTTGAACTGCCAATAAATATCCCAGTACTTGTCAGCGGGAATGCGAATATACAGGTGTTTCCGGCTGTATTGAACAATGGGATTTCAGCAACAAAAAAAATCTATCCTTTTTTAGAACCCCATGTCGTGCAAGCTGACCTAGTTCAAAATGAGACTTTGAATATTTTTCCAGTTACGATGTATTCTTCAAGTACAAAGTTTAATATAGAAGATTTTGAAGGAGCCTCTAATGTAGTTACAGAAGGACCGTCATCAAATGTTATTGCAAATACTTCTACAGATCCATTGATACTTGATCCAGCAATTAATGAAACGAAGTTTTTGAAAGTTGATATTAACTCATCAAACGATAGATGGATTGCCTCAACAAAGTTTAATTTAAGTAGTATTAATATGCCTTTACCCAAAGGACAAGAAGTTTATCTAGAGATAGATTATTATAACACCAATCAAGTGACAAGTGGTTTGATTGGCATTAGTGCAACGAATCAGGTCAACAACCCAAACGTACGTTTGAATCCGCAAGATCTTTCAGAGATTAAATGGAAGAAAATCTACATTGACCTGCGGGAAGTGGTTTCAGGTTTGGTAAGTGCTGACTATTTTGAATTTTCATTTGATGCACTTCTTGATGATGGACAAAGTTCAGGTATTGTTTGTTTGGATAATATGAAAGCAGTCTATTTTTAATGAGATCAAGAATCCTCACATTTATACTGGTCCTTATTGACTGGCTCTTTGCTAGTATTGCGTGGGCAAGCTTTTATTATTTTAGAAAAACAAAAATAGAAGAAGTTGAATTTGACACCAATGATACATTTTATTTAGGAATTCTTGTTATACCGGTTTTATGGCTGTTTATTTATCTGCTTCAAGGGACGTATCAAGATGTTAGACGATTACATCGGTCTAAGATAGTTGGACTCAGCTTTGTTGGGACAGTAATTGGAACATTCTGTATATTTTTTATCTTTTTATTGGACGATGAAATCTCAGGCTACAAACAATACTATTCTGTTCTTTTACTTTTACTAGGGATTCATTTTATAGCGACCATTGTTCCGCGATTTATTTTTGTTTCTATAATTGTAAGAGGCATTCACAAGAGAAAATCTGGGTTTAAAACACTTATTATTGGTGGCAGTCAAAAAGCAATAGACATTTTCAATGAAATAAGTGAATTGCCAAAGGGAACAGGTAATCTTTTTGTAGGTTTTATTAATATTAATGGTGTCGATAAGCAACTCGAATCTAAGCTTCCCTATTTAGGACACATAGATGATGTCGAAAATATACTAAGAAACAATGATATTGAAGAAGTTATAATAGCCTTGGAGAGCGTTGAACATGACAGAATAAAGACAATTATTTCTAGGCTTGAGGGTGGGGAGGTGAGAATTCAAATTTTGCCGGACATGTATGATATACTCTCAGGTTCTGTTGAAATGACAAATATTTTTGGAGCCTTATTAATCAGTGTAAACACGCAAGTAATGTCAGTATGGCAACGCACTTTGAAAAGAGTGATAGATGTCGTTGTTTCATTGATTTCGTTGATTGTTTTAACACCAGTTTTTATTTCCCTTGCCATTTTAGTTAAAAGTTCATCTCCAGGCCCCATATTTTATCTACAAGAAAGAATTGGTAAAAATGGGCGTATTTTTAAAATTATCAAGTTTAGAACGATGTACATTAATTCTGAAAAAAACGGTCCTCAATTGTCCTCATCGAACGATCCTAGGATAACAAAGATAGGTCGTCTAATGAGAAAGACACGATTGGATGAATTCCCGCAATTTATCAATGTATTAATCGGTGATATGTCCTTAGTAGGTCCAAGGCCAGAAAGACAATACTACATTGATAAAATTGCGGCTATCGAACCTCAATTTTTGGAACTAACGAAAGTTCGACCAGGAATTACATCGTGGGGACAAGTAAAGTATGGTTACGCCGAGAATGTGGAACAGATGCTTGATAGAATGAAATTTGATCTTATCTATTTAAAGAATAGAACCTTGTCTTTGGATTTCAAAATAATGTTATTTACGATTACGATTATTTTTAAAGGAACTGGTAAATAATCTATTTAATTTTTACTAAAAACATTTCCTGTTCACCGATAAACCCCTTTAATTCATCTCCTATTTTCACTGAACCAACGCCGGATGGAGTTCCTGTGTAGATTAAATCTCCTTTCTTTAAAGTCATAAATCGAGAAACATAAGAAATCAGTTGATCGGTGTTGAAAATCATATTACTCGTATTTCCTTTTTGAACAGTTTCGCCATTCTTTTTGAGTGAAAAATTGATGTTTGCCAATTCTAATTCACTCTTTGAAATAAATTCCTTTGAAATCGGTGAACTTCCTTCAAATGATTTAGCAATTTCCCAAGGGTGACCCTTTTCTTTACATTTTTGTTGAAGGTCTCTAGCTGTAAAATCAATCCCAAGACCAATCTCATCGTAATACTTGTGTGCAAATTTTTCCGCAATATTTTTTCCAACTCTGTTGATTTTGACAACCAACTCACATTCATAATGAACATCTTTAGAAAAGTTTGGATAGAAAAAGGGTGCACCGGGGCGAAGAATAGAAACATCCGCTTTCATAAAAAACATTGGAACAGATGGCAGTTCAGCATTCATTTCTTTTGCGTGTTCGGCATAATTTCTACCTATACAGATAATCTTCATGACTTGAATTTATTTTTAAGGGCATCCAATTTTGAATCAAAATTCTCCGGCACATTCTTCTGTTTTTTTTCTTCCTTAATTCTGTCGATTTCCTTTTTTAGACATTGTTTCGTGTATAGAGGAAAATCGGCGTTTAACAGCCATCCATGATAACCAGGTTCCGTTTTCATAACTTCCTCGACGGTCTTTCCTTTTTGTTTTCCGAAGTTATAAATTGCTTTTCCCTCTTCATTAATGGCAAGTCTCCCTGCAAAATCTAGGCGATCGACATTTCCATATTGAGAGAAGTCTGCCAGAAAGTCAACACTGCTTTCTAATTCTTCGTACTTTTCTATTTGAGCATCTAATACTTCCCAAGTTGCCTCGGCATCTGCTAAGGCTGTGTGAGCATTTTCTAAATTTTTCTGGCAATAGAACTTATACGCGGCGATCAGTGTTCTTTGCTCCATTTTGTGAAAAATATTTTGAACGTCAATGTGTTTTTTTTGAGAAAGATCTAACTTACTATCAGCGCGGAGCAATTCTTCTGCTAGCATCGGCAAATCAAATTTGTTAGAATTATAGCCCGCAAAATCTGAACCTTCAAGAAAGGCTTCTAATTCAGGTAAAATTTCTTTTAGCGTAGGTTCATTTTTAATGTCTTCATCATATATTCCATGAATTTCACTTACTTCTTTTGGAATTGGAATTCCAGGATTCACGCGTTTTAAGAAGTTTGTTCTCGAACCGTCTGTTGCAATTTTTATAATAGCAATTTCAACTATTCTATCGGAAGTCACGCTTAGACCTGTTGCCTCGATATCAAAAATGGCTAATGATCTGTTCAGGGATATATTCATGGGTCAAATATAGTGATAGAGAAGTACGAAGCAAAAAAAAAATCCGGATAAACCGGACTTTAATTTTTATTCAGTTTTTAAACCTACATATTGATAAGGGAAATACTTTTCTTTATTTCTAGAATCTTTTTCATATTCAGGTCCTTGAACAACTGTTGTAACAATAACAACATTGACCTTGCCTTTGTACGCTTCCGTTTTCTCAAAGTGCGCAATGAGATCATATTTCATATTCTCTGCTCTAATCTTAGTTAACTTCTCATTTGTTCCGTAAGTTTTAGTTGGAACGTAGGAAGCAGAAGAGTAGATGTTAATAGTAATATTTGACCTTCCTTCTTCCAATTGAGCTTCAACAGCTTGCACGAAGTTCTTCAATTCTCCTCGTTTCGTTGTTAACTTATTCTTATTGTATGCGAAATAGTGCATAAATTCAAGATTCGGGTAGTCCGTTACAATAACCGTGTCTAAATCCAATGTATCTTCTGGAATGATTACGATACGTTTATCAACATCCAGTAGGAGTTCCCTGTAGATTTCTTGATAGTTAGTGTCACAAAGTGTTGTAAATGCATCATCATGCATCACCACGTCATCAGAAACATTCATGTATTCTAATTTGTAAGTCTTACAAGGATCGAGTGCAGTCATAAATACACCATCTCTTAATCGAGGATAGACTAATTTTTTTCTACTTCCTTCAGCGCAATCAACACAAACCAATCTTACGTTAATAGCAAAATCTTCAGGAATCGGTTTATCGTCAACTGTTTTAATGAGTCCTCTTAATACGGCAACATCTCTTACTCCTAGATAGTCATTATAGATTTCATATATGTCCTTTTCTCCATACCCATCTTTTCTAAAAGAAGTTAAATAACCTTTACGACCATCAAGAGTAGTTGTGTAGAAGATATCATCGTTAGTTGAATTGAAAGGATATCCCAGATTAGTTCCTTCTGTGTAAGCACTGTCATTTTCAAAATATGCTGTCATGATATCGAAACCACCAATACTTTTCTCTCCGTTCGTAGAGTAGTATAATGTTTTGTTGTCTATCGAGATAAACGGAGAATCTTCGTCGTTTGGACCATTGATTTGAGGACCTAAATTTATCGGTTTAGACCACTCTTCTGTCCCTTTTTCCCTGCGAAGCATGTAGATATCTCTACCTCCAAAACCACCTTTTCTGTCAGAAACAAAATAGAAAGTATTCTTATCATTAGACATCATACAATGTGTTTCCCAGTCTTCTGTGTTTACCCCTTCCAAATCTAGCATTGCTATATCTTGAAATTTTGCATGATAAAAATCGGTAAAGTAAATATCACCGTTACCTGTTGAATCTTCATACAAATAAATTTTTCTCTCATCGGAGCTAATTGCTATTGTTGCCTCATTCCTTCTAGGTTGGCAGAATTCAAGTCGAAGAGGAGTTGTCCAAGTGGAATCAAAATCTCTATAACTTACATAAACATCTTCAGGGTATTGATTAATTCGAGGGTCTTTAAACTCATCTGTTTCACCATTCGACCAGCTTCTTCTAGAAGTAAAGTAAAGAGCAGAACCGTCTAATGACACAACAGGACTGTATTCAGGCATGTCAGTATTAATTTCTGACCCAATATTTTTTAAATATACATTAACCGGGTCTGCCATTTTAGTTCTAGCTACTGCCAGTTGTTTTAGTCGTAGTTCCACTACAGGTAAAAGCTCTGATTTCTTTTTAGAAACAGCTTTAAATCCGAGGTAATATTCTTCAGCTTTATCAATGTTTTCATTGAGATGATAAGCAGTTGCCAAGTGAAAAAAAGCATCCGGTGGAGCACTTGTTTCTTTGGTCGAGAACATATCAAAATTGTGATCTGTATCTAAGATGGCTTTTTCAAAAAATGGAATTGACCCTGTATAATCCTTGCGAATTTCAAGCATTAAATAACCTTTACGATAATTGTAATTTGAACTCTCAGGTTTTAAAAGAACTAGCTTATCGATTAGAATTTCAGCATAATAAAGTAATCCCTCCGCAGTTAGTGTAGAAGATTCCATTAAAATTTCTTGCTCAGTTCCATTTTGAGCAAGTTCGCGAATATCGGCTTCTTTTATTTGAGAAAAAACCGATAAATTTAAAAGTAATCCAACTGTATATAACAGGCAGGATTTTAAATTGAATAGCATAGGATTTTTGTTAGTTAAATTCATTTTGTCATGTTCTCACATTACTTTACCGGATAAAGTTAAATAAATACCTCAAATGTGGAATGTTTAATAGTATAAGTTATTAATACTTAGTTCTTAATAATTCTAAATTCCGTTCTTCTGTTTGCCTGATGTTCTTCTTCTGAACAGTCGGCAACAACATCTCCCTCACAACCGCAATCGTTAACTAATTGTGATTCTCCATAACCCTTACCATAAATTCGTTTTGGATTAGTAATTCTTTCTCTAACATAAGATGCAGAGGATTTTGCTCTTCTATTTGATAAGGATTTATTGTAAGCTTTGGATGCACGACAATCTGTGTGTGAACCAAGTTCTATCTTAACCGAAGGATTGTCGTTCATTATTTTGACAATTTTATCTAATTCCTGTGCTGCATCAGGTCTAATAGTCGATTTATCTAAATCAAAATAAATTGGATTGATTTCAATTAACGTTCCGATATCTGACGGTGTGAGTAAATAGTCCAGTTCAAGTCCAGGGGTGTTCTCTAGTAGTTCATTAACAATAAAAGTCTCAGTTAAGTAGCCCTCTTTTGTTATTCGGATTTCAAATTGAGCACTATCTCCAAACTTTTTATTTTTCAAGAAATCAGAAGGAATTCGACCATTTCCATCTGTTGTAGCAGTTAAAAGAACAGAGCCATCTTTAGGGTCTAAAATTTCAACTTTTGAATTAGCCAGAAGTGCCATGGTGTTTTTGTCAGATGTTGTAATTGCTAACTGGTAATCTCCATAATAAAAAACCTTTTTAACCTCTTCATTCTCACTGTTACATTTCGTATTGAACGATTCCGTCCCAATAACTTCTTCACCTTCATAATAGGTAACTGTGTATTCTTTACATCTGTTAAGAACAGCAAAATACTTGCAGTTTTTGATTCTTGGGTACTGTACTTTTTCAGCTTCAAGTTTGCAGTCTAAGCATTCTACTTTCACTGAGAAGTTATTGGTACAATCACTTCCGTCTAGCTTAGTAAAGTTTCCTCTAAGCGTACTAATTGGTCTGTTACCTAAGTAGTCATTTCTGATTTCGTATATGTCTTTTTCACCGAATCCACCTTTACGGAATGAAGACAAGTAACCTTTAAGCCCATCAACTGTTGTAGTATAGTAAATGTCATCTCCTGCAGAATTAATGGGGTAGCCCATATTTAAAGGAGTAGACCAAACATTCATTTCATCTCTAAATGAAACGAAAACATCAAATCCCCCCATGCTTTTAGGGCCATTACTTGAGTAATACAATGTTTTATTATTGATAGCAATGAAGGGAGAATCTTCATCATAAGGCGTGTTAATTTCAGGACCTAAATTTTGAGGTTCACTCCATTCACCATTAGGCAGTTTTACTATTCTATAGATATCTCTACCGCCAAAACCACCATTTCTATCAGAAACAAAGTACATGTTTTGTCCATCAGGAGTCACAGTAATATGTGTTTCCCATGCTTCTGTATTTACTTTCTTTGCTCGAAGTTTCTCTAATTCCTCAAATTCGTTATTGCCAAAATTGGAAAAGAAAATATCTCCTCCGCCCGAAATATCTTGATAGACATATATTTTTCTTTCGTCAGAACTAACGGCAATTGTTGCTTCATTTAGCTCACTATCACAGAATGCCAATTTCATTGGTTCCGTCCACTCGCCTTCGAAATCTTGAAAACTGACAAAAATATCTTCAGGAAAATCATTCAACATAGGATCTCTAAATTGATCTGAACTTTTGTCTTCCCATTGCCTTCTAGATGTAAAATACAATGATGTTCCATCTAAAGAAATTACAGGAGAATATTCAGGTTTCCCTGTATTTACGACATTCCCGATATTTCTAACTTCTGCTGTTTTAGGATGAGCGATGTTGTATTTGGCAACTTCTAACTGCTTAAGACCTAATAAAGACATCTCAATCAAGCTAGATTTTTTTGCACTATTTTCAATAAATTGATTGTAGTATTCTTTGGCCTTATTGATGTTCTCGTCTAGGTGATAACATTTTGCCAGATAATAGAGAGCATCTTGAGGTGCGCTTTCTTCACGGGCAGAAAACATGTCATAATTTTTATCCATATTTAGAATAGCTTTTTCTAAATAAGGCATTGCATTTTGATAGTCACTTCTAGCGTCTAGAGTTAGATATCCTTTTCGATAATTGTAATTCGAACTTTCAGGCTTCATGATTAACAACTTATCAACCAATATTTCAGCGAAATAATAGAACCGTTCCTGAATTAATTGCGAACTTTCAAGAACGAGCTCTTGTTCACTTGAAGATTGGGCCATTTCTCGGACTTCTAATTCTGTTAACTGTCCAAAAGAAAAAATTGGAAATAGTAGAAATAGCAATAGTGATTTAAAGATAGTCATAGGTTATTTTTTATTTTAAATTTCTCTCGTTACATCAAATTCTTCTAAATAATCGGCGACTTTCCTAACAAACATACCGCCTAAAGCCCCATCTACAACGCGATGGTCATAGGAGTGAGACAAGAACATTTTGTATCGAATACCGATAAAATCTCCATCTGGCGTTTCAATTACGGCTGGAACTTTTCTGATAGCTCCAACTGCTAAAATCGCAACTTGAGGTTGATTTATAATTGGAGTACCCATTACATTTCCGAATGTACCTACATTGGTAACGGTATAAGTTCCATCTTGAATATCTTCGGGCTTTAATTTGTTATTTCTTGCTTTGCTAGCCAATTCATTAACAGACTTTGTCAAACCAGTTAGATTCATTCTGTCGGCATCTTTGATAACAGGAACGATTAAATTTCCTGAAGGTAATGCCGTTGCCATGCCGACATTAATGTGGGCTCTTTTGATAATTTTAGTTCCTGAAACAGATACGTTGACTCCCGGAAAATCTTTAATAGCTTTCACTATCGCCTCCATGAAGATAGGCGTAAACGTGATGTTTTCTCCTTCTCGTTCAGCAAAACCAGCTTTCACTTTCTTCCTCCAGTTCCAAATGTTTGTTACATCGGCTTCAACATAACTAGTTACATGAGGTGAAACATGCGTAGACATAATCATGTGATCCGCTATTAGCTTACGCATCCTATCCATTTCGATGATCTCATCATCAGGTCCGGCAACCACAATTGGTTCCTTAATGTTTGCTAAGAAACCGCCTCCGGTATTCGTGGCAACACTCTTAGACTTAGTGGGAACTTGTTGTGAAGAAGCTGCTGTGGCTTCTACTTTAGGAACGCCATTATTTATAAAAGCTAATATATCTTTCTTAGTAACCCGACCGTTTTGGCCTGTTCCCGTAATTGTTTCAAGGATCGTCATTGCAATGCCTTCTTTTTCTGCGATGCTTTTTACTAAAGGTGAAAAGAATTTACCTGAAGTTGATTTTTCCAAAGCAATGGGAGAACCATTCGATTTTGGAGCTTCAACATTAACCTCTGTTGTTTCGGTATTTTCTGCTGGTTTTTCTTCTCGTTTAGAAGTTTCAGTGGGAATGTCACTTCCATTAGTTGAAATAATTGCGATAACGTCTCCGACCTGCGCCACTTCATCAACGTCAAAAAACTTTTGGATCAATGTTCCTTCTGCCTCGGAAGGCAGTTCATTATCTACTTTGTCAGTAGCAACTTCTACTAATGGTTCATCCATTTCAATAACATCACCAACCTCTTTTAGCCAGTTAGTAATAGTAGCTTCGGTAACACTTTCTCCCATTTTAGGAAGTCTAATCTCAAATTGTGACATATATAATTTTCTCAATAACAGTTTCTAGTTACAAAAATAACTGAAATATTCTGTTTGTCAACACTATTGAAGAATGATTTACGAATCTAATTTTCTCCAAGCTGATATTAGAATAGAGAAATCTTTGCGCATAGAGTAATTTCTCGCATAAAGAAGGTTCAATTTTTCTTCAACTTCACTCGTTTTTATTTCCATTTCATCAATTGGAGAAAGAATACTTTTCTTAATCTTTGGAAGACGGACATCTTTCTTATAACTGTCTTCAGTGAATCCTACAAAAGATGTTTTTCCAATTAAGATCTGCCAGCAATTTTTTAAGAAAGATTGCTTTTTTTTTATGAAAAACAAAGCTATGGGAGAAATGATTATCAGAATTAGTGAGAAAATTACATCGAAAAGTCTTTTTTTACGCATGTTTTCATCGGTCACTAGATTATTTAGATTGAGAATGTACAAATCACCTGCAGTATCAATTGAATTGCTACCAATTAAATATTCTGCATTAGGAGGCGCGATTTTAAAGTCAATGTCGTCCTTCTTTAATCTTCCTATAGAATCTATAATGAACGAATAAGTTAAGTTCGTCGAAGAAAAAATAATTTCATCAACCCTGTTATTTACAGTTATTTCATAACCTTCTGAAATAGCAGAAATAGAACCAATATTGCTATCCGTTTGAAGTAAAAATGTTTTAATTCGTTCAAATTCTTTCTGATTACTCATGATTCCAAAATGTTTCTGATCTTCAAATTTCAGGCTGAATTTTTTACCCAAAGTGGCATGGAGAAATAGGCGCGAAATTAGATAATATAGAAGAACCCATCCTGCTCCAATAAAAATATATAGACGAGAAAATTGCCATGATTTTGGCAGAATAGCATAGGTGAGTAAAATGAAAACAGTACCCCAAAATATTCCTTTCAAAAACTTACTGAGCTTGTAAGGTCTGTCGTAACCACCATTGAAATAACTAGATACTAGCCAGACAAGGCCATAGATGGGGATAGAATAAATAATTAATTCTTCGGGAAAGTTGATACTTTGCATTCTCCAATAGTTTGTAAGGGCGTACAGGCCAACAATGATATAAGCACCATCAATAATAGGAAGAATCGAAAATTTTATAAATCGTACGCATATCGCTATAAATGCGCGAAGATATATGGCAGAATTGATTAAAAATGAGAATGATTTTGCGTTCTTTCCTGTGAAGTGTTTTTTTGCAAAAATGACCATTGCATTGTAGAAAACAATGACATAATTAACAGAGCTCTTTTTTGTACTTTCTCCCTTGTAATGAATGATTTTAGTATCTGCAAAATAATAATTTTTGTAGCCTCCCTGTTGAATTCGATAGGAAAGATCAATGTCTTCACCGTACATGAAAAAATCTTCATCCAACAATCCAACTTCGTCCAATGCTTTTTTTCGCATAAGCATGAATGCACCACTTAGAATGTCAACTTCGTTCGTCTCAAATTCTGACAAATGACCAAGATGGTATTGTCCCACTTTTTTTGACCTAGGAAATAGTTTTGATAATCCAAAAATTTTGTAAAAAGCGACTTTTGGTGTTGGTAATCCTCTTTTTGACTCGGGCAAGAATACACCGCTTCCGTCAATCATTCTGACTCCAAGTCCACCTGAATCTGGATGGTCTTCCATAAAAGCAATCGTCTTATCGAAGGTTGACTCTTCAATAACTGTATCAGGGTTCAATAGAAGTACATATTTTCCTTTTGCGATGGATATTCCTTGATTATTCGCTTTTGAAAAACCTACGTTCTCCTTGTTGATTATTAATTGGATTTCGGGATATTTTTTCTCCAACATAGTGAGTGAGCCATCAACAGAGTCATTGTCAATAACAATAACTTCGATAGATGAATTCTTTATTGCCTTTTTAACAGAATCAAGGCATTGATCTAAAAAAAATTCAACATTGTAATTGACAATGATTACGCTTAATTGATATGTATAATTTTCGTCCACTATTATTCTGCCATGGCTATACAAGAGATTTCCACAACTACATCCATTGGTAATCGAGATACTTCAACGGTTTCCCTTGCAGGCGGTGTTGAACGAAAATATTCTGAATATATTTGATTTACAGCACCAAAATTTGATAAGTCTTTGAGAAAAATACTGCACTTAACAACATTCTCAAAATCCATATTTGCCTCCTTTAAAAGAGAAGAAATGTTTTGTAAAACTTGATGGGTCGCTCTTTCAATGCTTTTACTCTCCAATTCTCCTGTTTGCGGATTCAATGGAATTTGCCCAGAAATATATAAGGTATCTTTGACTAAAACAGCTTGGCTATATGGTCCAATTGGTGCAGGTGCTCCTGGAATTTGCAATGCTCTTTTCATTTTCTTGAATTTTGCTAAGTTTACACAAAAATAATAGACTTTTTGAAGCAAGTACTCCTAATAGACAATTACGATTCATTTACGCACAACTTAATGCATTACCTCGAAACATTAAATGCGTATGTTGATGTGTACAGAAATGACGAATTTTCCGGGGATTATTCTTCCTATGATGCAATTATTCTCTCTCCAGGCCCTGGCTTGCCGAAGAATGCAGGCTCAATGATGCAATTGTTGAAGGATATTGAAGGTAAAATCCCAGTTCTTGGAATTTGCTTGGGTATGCAAGCGATCGCAGAGCATTTCGGTGGTGAATTGTATAATCAAGAAGTTGTCAAACATGGAATGCAAGAAAATATTATTTTGGGGCAGTCAAAATTATTTAACGGCCTGTCTGAAAAAATTAAGGTAGGACTTTATCACAGTTGGGCTGTGAAAGAAGGGAGAGGAGAGTTTATAATTACGGCACATTCTGAGAATCATACTGTGATGGCAATCGAGAATGAGGCAAAAAAAATGTATGGTGTTCAGTTTCATCCAGAATCGATATTAACTCCAATTGGTATGGAAGTTGTAAATAACTTTTTGGAGATCGTTTAATATACAAAAAATAAAACCGTATATTTGACAAACAAAAAAATAGATATTATGCGCACGTTGTTATCAGTATTCGTTGTTATGTTATCGTTAACCACTTTTGGACAGTCTTGTGTGGGTAAATGGGTAACCATTGATGATGAAACAAATAAGAAAAAATCCATCGTCGAGCTTTACAAAGAAGACGGTAAACTATATGGGAAAATCACTTATTTGTTTCCTCGTGAGGGTAGAGAACCCAATGCCAAATGTAAGGTATGTGAAGGCGACCGTAAAGATCAACCATTGCTTGGGTTGCAAATTGTTCGTGATTTGAAGTGGGATGGTGCTGCTTGGAAAAAAGGAACAATTGTTGATCCAGAGGATGGTAAAGTATACACATTGAAAATGTGGTTAGACCCAAATAACAAAAATTACTTAAACGTAAGAGGTTATATCGGACCTTTTTACAGGACTCAGAAGTGGGTGAGGGTGAAGTAAGAATATTGTAATTAAAAATGACTTCGAGAAATTGAGGTCGTTTTTTTGAATTGAAATAATTAAGATGTTTCAAATAAATCGAAAATCAACCCTTCTATTCCTCTGTTTCCCCTCTTTTGTATCGTTACTATCTAAAGGCATTTTTTCTCCTTTAAAGTCAAAAACCAAGCGGTCTGCTTTTAATCCATGCTCTACAAAGTAATCAATGATTGCTTGTGCACGTCTTTGAGAAAGTCCATCGTTGTAGTTGTCACTTCCATCAGCGTCTGTGTGTCCTGTTACTTTTACGCGCAAGTCAGAGTGCCCTTTCACGACTTTTATTAATCGATCTAGGAACTCTTTGTGATCGGTTCTGATAGCTGATTCGTCAAAATCAAAAAAAACAGGTTCAAACACAAAATTATCGCGTTCTATTTTTCGTATGGAAGGAGAATTTAAGCCTTCACGTTGGTCAATTATAAATTGTGAAAACCAGAGCTGACTGATTCCATTCTTTTTCTCTTTGGAAAATTCAAAATCTGACTTGAACAGAATAATTTTTCCAATAACTCTTTTACAGTCGGAACTCTTAAAATTTCCTTTCAGATAACCCGATATTGAATCATAAATTAAATCAGCTTCAAAGCGACACCATTTAGTCCTTCCGCTTTGTTTAGATTTAGTAACAACAATTTGCTTAAACGACAATTCATTTTCATGAATGCTACCGGTCATTTTTTTAACTGCAAAATTTTCAGAATCGTAAATTTCTTCACGAGAATATCCTTCGAAAGAGTTACCAGATTGGTTAAATTCTGCGTAAAATAACGTCCCATTTTCAGTTTGTAGTCCCGCACGTATAATGACTCCTTGCCAGGTTCCATTAAAGTTGGCTTGAGCAAATGCTTCCGAAAATCCGAAGAGCATTATGAACGAGAAAACAATTCTTATCATCATCATTGTATTCGTATAAAAGCAAATAATGTTCCATAAAACAACTTATATTTTTTTTTCAATGAAAGCTATTAACAATTAGGCATTAAAAATGTTGATAAGTTACCCTTTCTTTTCCTGATTTATCGGATAAATAAAGTATTCAAATGTTATTTTTGTGTGTTATTGAATACAGGGGAATTTGCCCCTTATGAGTAAAAAAAATATGAGCGAAGAAAATAAAAATCAAGATTACGCTGCGGATAATATTCAAGTATTGGAAGGATTAGAAGCGGTTAGAAAAAGACCTGCGATGTATATCGGAGATGTTGGAGTGAAAGGGCTTCATCATTTGGTATATGAAGTGGTTGATAATTCAATTGACGAAGCGTTAGCAGGACATTGTGATGCAATCGATGTTTTTATCAATGAGAACAATTCAATTACGGTAAAAGATAATGGACGTGGTATCCCAACAGCGATGCACACCAAAGAAAAACGTTCTGCCCTTGAGGTTGTAATGACAGTTCTTCATGCTGGTGGTAAGTTCGATAAGGATACCTATAAAGTGTCTGGCGGGCTTCACGGTGTTGGTGTTTCTTGTGTAAACGCATTGTCAAAAGATTTTTCTGTAATTGTTGAGCGTGAAGGAAAAATGTTTCAGCAAGAATATAAAATTGGGAAGCCACAATATGATGTAAAAGAAATTGGATCGTCTAATAGAACAGGTACTCAAGTTACATTTTCACCAGACGATTCTATCTTTGAAGAGCTTGTCTATAACTATGACACTTTAGCTGCAAGAATGAGAGAGTTGGCGTTCCTTAATAAAGGAATCACTATTAATCTCACAGATTTACGTGAAACAGATGAAGAAGGCAAACATTTTTCAGAAAAATTCCATTCTGAAAGAGGATTGAAAGAATTTGCAGAATACTTAGACAGAAATAGAGAGTCACTTATTTCTGATGTAATCTATTTTGAAGGTGAGAAAGACGGGATTCCTGTCGAAGTTGCTTTAACTTACAACACTTCTTACACAGAGAATATTCAAGCGTATGTGAATAACATCAATACACATGAAGGAGGGACACATCTTTCTGGATTTAGAAGAGGTCTGACTAATACGCTTAAAAAATACGCGACCGATTCTGGAATGCTTACAAAAGAAAAAGTGGAGATTGAGGGTGATGATTTCCGTGAAGGATTGACAGCAGTTCTTTCGGTTAAAGTTCAAGAACCACAATTTGAAGGGCAGACAAAAACTAAATTGGGTAACAGAGAGGTTACTGCTCCCGTTTCTCAAGGAGTTTCTCAAATGCTTTCAAGTTATTTAGAGGAGCATCCAAATGAAGCAAAAACGATCGTTCAAAAAGTAATTCTCGCGGCAAAGGCACGTCAAGCAGCTCGAAAGGCAAGAGAGATGGTTCAGCGTAAAAATGTATTGTCTGGTTCAGGTCTTCCTGGAAAACTAGCTGATTGTTCTTCTAAAGATCCTGCTGAGAGTGAGGTTTACTTAGTCGAGGGAGATTCGGCAGGTGGAACAGCAAAACAAGGTAGAGATCGTTTCTTTCAAGCAATTATGCCTTTGAGAGGAAAGATATTGAACGTTGAAAAAGCAATGCAACATAAAATCTTCGAAAACGAAGAGATTAAGAACATATATACGGCTTTAGGCGTTAGGGTTGGTACGGAAGAAGACCCAAGAGCACTTAACTTGGAGAAACTGAGATATCATAAGGTAATCATCATGTGTGATGCCGATGTCGATGGTTCTCACATTGAGACGCTTATTTTGACTTTCTTTTTCCGTTATATGAAGGAATTGATAGAGAAAGGATACATTTACATTGCAACACCACCGTTATATCAAGTTAAGAAGGGTCAGAAGTCTGCTTATGCTTGGGACGATAACCAACGAGACATTTTAGTACAAGAAATGAAAGGAAGTGGAACAGAATCTTCTGTTGGTGTACAACGTTACAAAGGTCTTGGTGAGATGAATGCAGAACAATTGTGGGAGACTACAATGAATCCTGAGTACAGAACGTTGCGTCAAGTGACCATAGAAAATTCTGCTGAGTGCGACCAAGTGTTCTCTATGTTAATGGGAGATGAAGTCCCACCGCGTAGAGCATTTATTGAGCGTAATGCAAAATATGCAAACATTGATAGTTGATTAATAAGAATATAGATTGAAAGGATGTGATGGGAATTGCATCCTTTTTTTTAACAAAAAAAACGCAAAATTCTATTCTTGAGCGTTAAATCGCATCGTTGTTCTTTATTACCCAGAGAGCTAAAGTGCTGTCACCATTCGTCTTGATGAGATGATAATTTCTAGGAAGAATAAAATCCGATGAACAATAGGTTATTATTTTAATTCCAACTGACAAGGTTTTTAACTTTTCAAACATAAGCTCTTCATATTTTCTGTGGTTCTCCCTTGAAAATTCTATCGTGTTGTCAATTACTTCGTCAATGGCTATATGTTCACAAAAGGGATTATAGTAGAAAAAAGAATCATATTCTTGAAAATCGAAGTCTCTTACGTCTGAATGAATAAAAACGCAATTGTCTAACTCTAATTTATTCGCAAGTCGCTTAGCTTCTGCAACTAAATTTTTACGAATTTCTACCCCTGTAAATGAAGCGTCACTAATTTGTGAACCAAGAACACAAAACTTCCCTACTCCAGAACCGATGTCAAGAACTCTTGAAGTAGAATTTAATTCTAGCCAATCAATAGTCAAATCAATAATTTCGTTGGATGACCAAAAAGTTGTCGATAATTTTTGAAACTCAGAATGAAGGAGCTCATCAAAGTCAATGATTCTCATTATTTCATCCCTCATAAATTCTAAGTCTTTCTCTTCTTCTTCTTAGCAGCTGGAAAAAGAATGTTATTTAAAATCAATCGATAGCCAGGAGAATTAGGATGCAATTCCAAATCTGTGGGGGGATCACCGACTCTATGTTCATAATCTTCTGGGTCATGACCGCCGTAAAAGGTCCAAGTGCCCTGTCCCATTTCCCCATGTATGTATCTTGCGGTGTTAATGGATTTTGTTTCTCCCAGAATTAAAACGTTTGATTTGATCAAATCTCTTTTAAAATCAGTTGTTTGTCCCATGAATCCATTTACTACATCCGTATGATTTTGTGTTAACATAGTTGGAACAACGTCCCATTTTGCCGAAAATTCAAACAAGGCAAACTTATCTAGACGCTCATTTCTTTTGTGAAGAGACGTACCATCTATGTCAGAATATTCATATTTTAGAGGATCTCTAACTAACTCAAAATTTTCAAATGCAAAAGTATTGTTGAAATCTAACTTGTTTTGAGCATCTCTATCTGAAGGGTCACCATCAAACATTTGTTCACAAATATCTGTCTTGTGCGCCGCTAACGCAATATCAAAACTATCTGTTCCACTACACATCGTAAACAAAAAACCTCCACCAACGACAAAATTTTTAATATTACTTGCGACAGCTAATTTCATCTCAGACACTTTGTTGAACCCTAATTTCGCTGCAGATGCTTCCAAGTCAGCCACTTGTTTTTTGTACCAAGGGTATGAACGAAAAGCAGCATAAAATTTACCGTATTGTCCTGTGAAATCCTCATGATGCAAGTGTAACCAATCGTACTCAGGTAATCCTCCAGTAATAATTGTTGAGTCATAAATTTTTTCATAAGGAATGTCTGCGTATTCTAAAACCAGAGTCACGGCATCATCCCATGGTTGTTTACCTCCAGGTGTGTAAACGGCAATTTTGGGTGCTTTTTCCAATTGCACAACCTCCATATTTACTTCTGGAGAACCAATTTGCGACTTAATACTGTTCACTTGTCCATCAGCGAGAATGTCATAGCTTATTCCTCTCAGAACTAATTCTTCCTCTATTGAGACAAGATGAGGCGTCAAAAATGAACCTCCACGGTAGTTGAGTAACCATTCTATAACCACTCCATTCTCCAATAAATAAAAGGAGAGACCATAAGCTTTTAGGTGGTTTGTTTGTGACTCATCCATGGGAATGAGAATTTGTGAGGCATAGCTATTCATTGCCCCAAAAACTAATGTCAATATAATAAGAATTTTTCTCATACTTTATTCTAAGCAAAAATCAATCCTAAAATGGGTCTTCATTGTCTGATGAGTTAAAATCTAAATCTTCATCTTCTTCCAAGGAGTTCATTTTACTCTGTATTGTAATTGTTCCTTGATTCTCGAAACCACTATTTGCAGTCATTCCTGCTCCCAATTGCGGAGTCCCTTCCTCTTGAAAACCTTCGATATTATCAAAACGAGCATATTCTTTAATGAATCGTAATCGTACATTTTCCAAGGCGCCGTTTCTATGTTTGGCAATGATTATTTCTCCAACGCCAGCGTTAGAATTACCTTCCTCATCTTGCAAGAATCCGTAATATTCAGGACGATAAATAAAAGAAACGATATCAGCATCTTGCTCAATCGCACCTGATTCACGGAGGTCAGAAAGAATAGGTTTTCTATCACCACCACGTTGTTCAACAGAACGACTTAATTGCGAAAGAGCAATAATTGGGATGTTTAATTCTTTGGCAATTTCTTTAATTGAACGAGAAATACTTGAAATTTCTTGCTCACGATTACCGCCCCCACCTTTGGTGTTAGTTCCCGCTGTCATCAGTTGTAAATAATCAATGATGACCATTTGTATGTCGTATTGCATTTTCAATCTTCTGCATTTTGCACGTAAATCGAAAATGCTAATACCTGGAGTATCATCAATATAAATCGGAGCTGTAGCCAAATTTCTTATGCGAGAATGCAGTTGTTGAAATTCATCATCTCTAAGGTCACCTTTTCTCAATTTTTCTGCTGGAATTCTAGTTTCAGAAGAAATAAGTCGTTTTACTAGCTGAACAGACGACATTTCCAATGAAAATATAGCTACACCTTGGTTGTGATCGACAGCTGTATTTCTTGCCATGGATAAAACAAATGCCGTTTTCCCCATTGCCGGTCTAGCAGCAATAACAATCATATCCGATTTTTGCCAACCAGCTGTTATTTTATCAAGCGCATAAAACCCACTAGGCACTCCAGAAATACCATCAGAATTTTGGGCCGCTTTTTCAATTTCCTGAATCGCATCTTTGATGACATTTTGCATGACATCAACTGCTTTACCCATATTGTTTTCTGCAATCTTAAAAAGGTCACCTTCCGCCTTATTGAGAACATCAAAGACATCGTTAGTATCATCATAGGCATCTTTCATGACCTCGTTGCTCATTCTAATCAATTCACGTTTAATGTGTTTTTCAGAAATAATTCGAGCGTGATATTCTACATTGGCTGTAGATGCAACACGACTTGTCAACTGTGAAACATACGCCGCACCACCAGCAGCTGTTAACTCTCCGTTCTTCTTTAGAAGATTGGTAACTGTTAAAATATCTATGGGTTGTGTACTAGCAAATAAATCTTGAATAGTGGAAAATATGTATTGATGTTTTGGGTCGTAAAAACTTTCTTTTTTTAAAATATCGATGGTGTCAGTAACGGCATTTTTTTCTAACATCAATGCACCAAGTACAACCTTCTCCAGATCAACTGCTTGTGGAGGGATTCGTCCCAGTTCAGTCTCTAAATTTGGAGCTCTGTTTATTCTGGTACCTGTTTTGGTTATTTTGTTGGATTTATTTTCCATTCTTCAAAGATACAGAATCAATGCGAGGAATTTATTTTTTTGAATTTCTTTATTTAAAAAGATATGAATACAGGTTATGAACAATTGTTAGTTTCGAATTTTCAATGATTTGTAGGAGATGAGTAGGATGATTGTTTTATTCAGAATACCTGATGCATAGGAAATCGAATGGTCAAAATAGTTATCTTTCCGCTATGAAAAAACATCTTGTAAAAACGGCGGATGGTTCATCAAGTATTTATATACCTGAAATGGACGAGCATTACCATTCGTCTAATGGTGCCATTCAGGAAGCCTTACATGTATTTGTGGAGAACGGAATTAAGTTGTCAGATGAGAAACAGTTAAATATTTTCGAATTGGGCTTTGGAACAGGTTTAAATGCTTTGATTTCAATGATTTATTCTGAAGGAAATGAAAAAATAAAATATCATTCGATAGAAGCGTATCCTGTTGATAATGATCTAATCGAAGGGGTTAATTATTGTAGTTTATTGGGTTTAGAGTACCAAAAGACATTTGAATTAATGCACAGATGCAGTTGGGATATGGAGGTTGAGATTAGCGAATACTTTAGTCTGAAGAAGATTCATTCAAAAATTGAAAACTATGTGTTACAAGAAAATTATTACGACTTCATTTTTTATGACGCTTTCGGACCTCGTGCACAATCAGAAATGTGGGAGCTAGATGTTCTAGAGAAAATGTATTCTGGGTTAAAAATAGGAGGGAGCTTAGTCACCTATTGTGCTCAAGGCCAGTTTAAACGAAATTTAAAGACTTTAGGTTTCCAAGTCCAAGCAATGAAAGGTCCACCGGGAAAAAGAGAAATGACCATAGGAATTAAAAAGACTGAACTCGAACACAAAGCACTTGATTGAAGTTGTAACAACTAAGTGTTTTGTAGATATGACTAACCAACATTTATTTTTACCTTGCGTCGGTTAAAATGTAATGATGGAGGTTAATTTTAAATTTTCAAAAACATATAGATATCAGGTTCTCAATGAGGATAAAAATGCGAAAACTGTATTGTATGTTTTACATGGCTATGGTCAACTAGCAAAGTTTTTTATCCAGAAATTCAAAGAAGTGAACCCTACTATTTTGATTGTAGCTCCAGAAGGAATGCATCGGTTTTATCGAAAAGGTAATGCTGGAAGAGTAGGGGCGTCATGGATGACAAAAGAGGCCAGAGAAATCGACATAGAAGACAACGTCTTGTATCTTAATGAATTAGATAGATTAATTTCAAGTAGTTATCCTATAGAGAATAGAATCTTGCTTGGTTTTTCGCAAGGAGCATCCACAGCAATTCGCTGGAAACAAGATGCAAGAGTGACATTTAATTCCCTGATTGTTTGGGCGAGTGATTTCCCTCCGGACATTGAATGGAATAAGAGATTTAAAAATGAAATGTACAATTATTTTATGTTAGGCGATAACGACGAATTCTTTAATTCAAAAAAAGCATCAGAAGTTTGTGAGCAATTTCTATCTTTGGGGTTCAATATTGAAAAGTATGAAGGAGTCCATGACATTGACGTAAAGATGTTGAATGAAATACTTAAAAAGATTAATATTTAACTCCTTTTGGCACAGTTTCTGATTAACACTAGAAAAATATACACATGAAAATAATTATTACACTTTTAGCAATTCTTTCATTGGCCTCAGTTTCTTTCGGACAGAGTGGTTCTCAAGCTATATTGGATAGACTTTCTAGGAAAATGAAAACGCATAAGTCGTTTTATGTAGAATTTAGTGCTACAACTAAGAACGCCACGACTGGAGCAAATACTAGCGATACAGGAAAAGGATGGGTGAAGGGAGATAAATTCTACGCCTCATTTGGAGATAATACGATAATTTCGAATGGTTTGAAAACATGGATGATTGTTAAAGAAGAGAAATCGGTTTATGTTTCAGATGCTGATGATGACGAAGATTTAATCAATCCTAGGAAGTTGATGACGATTTGGGAAGATGGCTTTAAGAATAAATTGGGTAAAGAAACTACAATTAATGGGGAAAAGGTGCATGTCATCTATTTGTATCCGAAAAACCCTGCTGATGCAGAGTACCATACAGTTATTCTTTACATTTCTAAAACAACAGAAGATTTAAAGAAGGTTATTATAAAAACAAAGGACGCAACTGTTATGACTTACCGTTTGAAAGTTTATAAAGCAAATCCTGAAATTTCGGATTCTAAATTTGTTTATAATCCGAAAAAATACCCTGGTTATACATTGATAAAAGACTAGGCGAGTTCAACCAGAAAAAAGAAAGACGTTCATTTGATGAAGGTCTTTTTTTTTTAATATTTCATCAATTCATCGATAACCTCATCCAATCTACTTTTTGCTAAAAACTGATTTTCTAGTTGCCCTGCAAAAGGAATAGGAGTATCAAGAGATGCAACTCTTTTTACAGGTGCATCCAAATATTCAAAGCAATTTTCGGAAATTAGTGCTACAATCTCTCCACCGATACCTCCTGTCATGCAATCCTCGTGAAGAACAATTACTTTTCCGGTTTTCTTTGCTGCAGAATAAATAGCTTCTTTATCCAATGGCAATAACGTTCTTAAGTCTAGGATTTCTAGACTTAGCTCAGAATGTTTTTCTGCATAATCTCTTGCCCAGTGAACTCCTAATCCATAGGTGATAATGGTTAGATCTTCTCCTTGATAAATAGTGTTTGCTTTACCGATTTCTAGAGTATAATAATCATCTGGAATATCCTCTCTAATGCTTCTGTACAAGAATTTATGCTCAAACACCAGCACTGGATTGGGGTCTTCAATTGCTGCAGTCAATAATCCTTTAGCCTCATAAGGAGAAGAAGGATAGACAATTTTAAGACCGGGTGTATGGAAAAACCAAGCTTCATTGCTCTGAGAATGAAAAGGACCAGCCGCTGCACCTGCACCAGTCGGCATTCTGACAACCACATCTGCATTTTGTCCCCAACGCCAATGCATTTTTGCTAAATTATTGACTATTTGATTAAATCCACAAGTCACGAAATCACCAAATTGCATTTCTACTACTGCTTTCATTCCCGCAATCGACAAGCCGAGCCCAGCACCGACAATAGCTGATTCACAAATCGGTGTGTTTCTTACTCTGTCTTTACCAAACTGCTCAACAAAACCTTCTGTTATCTTAAACACACCTCCATAGTCTGCGATATCCTGGCCCATGATAATTAAATCATCGTATTTTTCCATTGATTGACGCAATCCATCTTGAATGGCATCTACAAATCGCTTTTCAGTTTTTGATCCTGATGCGTCTTGTATTTTTTGTATATAGGGTGCATATAAGTCTTCAAATTCAGACTGAATATTTGGGGTTACGTCGGGTTCAGCATATGCAACATCTAAACCATCTTGAATTTCTTTCTTAATGTCTTTGCGATAATTTTCTTCAATTTCCTCAGTAAGAACACCTTCGCTTTTTAAGAAAGTTGTATAGTTTGACAATGGATCAAATTCTTCCCATTCATCTTGAATTCCTTTGGGGTAATATTTTGTTCCTGATGCTTCCTCATGACCTCTCATTCTAAAAGTCATTAATTCAAGAATAACGGGTTTGGGATTTTCACGCATTTCTTTCGCAAGTTCCCGTACTGTAGAAATTACCTCTAAAATATTGTTTCCATTTATTTGTATAGCTTTCATTCCATAGCCTATTCCTTTATCAATAAATTGTTCACACCTGTATTGCTCATTTGAAGGAGTAGAAAGTCCCCATTGATTATTTTCTATGGCAAAAATTACGGGTAAATCCCATACAGAGGCTACGTTTAGTGCTTCGTGAAAATCACCTTCACTTGCTCCACCGTCTCCAGTGAAAACGAGTGTTGCTTTCTTTTCACCTCTAATTTTTGATGCAAGGCCAACCCCTCCAGCTAATGCCAATTGTGGTCCTAGATGAGAAATCATCCCTACAATCTTGTGTTCTTGTGTTCCAAAGTGAAAGGAGCGATCTCTTCCTTTTGTAAAACCAAGCATTTTCCCTTGAAATTGAGCAAATAAACGACTTAGAGGAATTTCTCTAGTGGTAAACACCCCAAGATTTCTGTGCATGGGGAAAATATATTCTTCTCTATTCATAGCTATTGCTGATCCCACAGAAATTGCTTCTTGTCCCCAACCAGAAAACCACTTAGAAATTTTCCCTTGACGAAGAAGAATCAACATTTTTTCTTCAATTAATCTAGGTCGAAGAAGTTTTTTATAAATAGAAAGTAATTCTGTATCATCAAACCCTTGACGATTGTATTCAATTTTTCGTTTATCTAGCACAGTCATAGTTACATTTAATAATGCATAACAAAACTAACAATTAGTATTCTTAGAAGAAATAAAAAGACATAAAAAAAGGTCAGCAATGTTGTATTGCCGACCTTAGTATTAATTGGTTTTAGATTATACTAGTCCTTGATCTAACATTGAGTCTGCTACCTTTATAAAACCAGCAATGTTAGCACCTTTTACATAGTCAGTATAGCCGCCAGTAGATCCATGCTTGACACAAGCCTCGTGAATTGAAACCATAATTCCGTGTAATTTTTCATCCACTTCTTCGGCAGTCCATGAAAGGCGCAAAGAATTTTGAGACATTTCTAGCCCTGAAGTTGCAACTCCACCAGCATTAGAAGCTTTACCTGGGGCAAATAATATTTTTGCTTCTGCAAACTTTTCAATCGCTTCAGGAGTAGATGGCATGTTTGCTCCTTCCGCAACACATATACATCCGTTTTCCAATAAAAGAGTTGCTTCTTCACCGTTCAATTCATTTTGAGTGGCACAAGGTAATGCAACATCACACTTGATGCTCCACGGTCTTTCCCCTGGGAAGAACTCAATCGATTCATATTTATCAGCAAGTTCTTTGATTCTGCCTCTACGTACATTTTTGAGTTCCATGATGAAATCCAAATGTTCTGAATGCAGTCCTTTAGGTGCATGAACATACCCTGAGGAATCAGATACGGTCAATACTTTTCCACCTAAGTGAATTACTTTTTGTAATGCATACTGAGCAACATTTCCTGAACCAGATATTACAACAGACTTACCATGGAAATCTTGATTTTTGGTTGCTAACATTTCTTTTGCGAAATAAACCGTTCCATAACCAGTTGCTTCTGGTCTAATAAGCGAGCCACCCCAATTTCTTCCTTTACCAGTAAGAATTCCGGTAAATTCGTTTCTTATTCTTTTGTATTGTCCAAACATGTAACCGATTTCACGACCACCAACTCCAATATCTCCAGCAGGTACGTCAGTATTAGGACCAATATGTCTTGCTAGCTCTGTCATAAATGATTGGCAAAACTTCATAACCTCGTTGTCCGACTTTCCTTTTGGGTTAAAATCAGAACCACCTTTACCACCACCCATTGGTAATGTTGTTAATGAATTTTTAAATATTTGTTCGAAACCTAAAAACTTAAGAATAGATAAATTTACAGAAGGATGAAATCTTAAACCACCTTTATAGGGGCCGATTGCAGAATTAAATTCTACTCGGTATCCTTTATTAATCTGCACTTCACCTTTATCATCAATCCAAGGGACACGGAACATGATTGTTCTTTCAGGTTCAACCATACGTTCTAGAATTTTTGCATTCTTGTATTTAGGATTTTCTTCAATCACGGGGATTACAGCTTCAGCAACTTCAAGAACTGCTTGTAGAAACTCAGTTTCATGTCCATTTGACGCTTTCATTTTTTCCATGAATGCATCAATTTGTGCTTGGTATTTATCTGACATTATAGTTCAATTTTTTTTGTGGCAACAAAGTTATATTTTTTTTGAAATAAAAAGGACTATTTTGAGTCGTTAATTATCCAGGGGTAATAAAATAAATATGTGACCTTATAGATGCTTATTTTTTCTTTTTTCTTTTTCTTTGTAAAAAGAATACAAGAAGACAACCAAAACTAGTAGAACAACGTCTATTGTACGAATTAAAGATATTACATAGATGAGAAACTATATTTGTTTAACTTTCCTACTTTTAATAAACAACTTGTTTTCACAAGCCCCTGGTAATATTTGCTTAGGTACCGATGTTAATGTTTGTATTGGTTCAACGGTAACAATTGAAGATTGTAACCCCGGAAGTGGAGGGAATTTTATAGCACTTTCTAGTAATTCTACTTTACATTCATTATCGGATGATGTTTATTCGAATATAGTAAATATTGGATTTCCTTTTAGTTTTTACGGTAACACTGTTAATCAATGTGTTATTGGTTCTAACGGAATTATATCGTTTGATATATCTAAAGCTGGCGGTTATTGTCCTTGGTCGCTTGCCGGTGTTGCCCCTCTACCGAACACGGCATTTACCGAAGCATTTAATTCGCAAATGCCTGCGTATACGGATATTAATCCTTCTATTTTTGCTTCCCCAAACGGTGAAATTAGGTCAGAAACAATTGGAGTTGCTCCGAATAGAAGATTTATCATTTTATTCAAAGATATCATCGCTTTTGGAGCTCAGGCTGGTGAGTGTAATTACATGGCAATTATAATGAATGAAGGTTCTAATAGCTTTGAATTTCACCTTGGAAATAAGCCAATTGTTGCATCGTGGAATAATGGATTGGCTATTCAAGGTGCTGAAAATATGACAGGAACAGTTGCTGACATGACTCCTGGTAGAAACAATTCTGTGTGGACAGCTTTCCAAGAAGCGAAAATTTGGATTCCAACAACTCCTATGAATACTTCAAATTACACCATTAATAACATCCCTTATATAACAATCGTCAGACTGCGCAAAAACTCACATTCATTTCTTGATAACTTAACTTTCAAAAAA
>CAXBMR010000034.1:0-28878 GCA_963976995.1 uncultured Fluviicola sp. | reverse complement strand
AAAAAGATGAAATTGTTTGGAATTTACCACAGTTCATTGTTGTAGCCAGTTTTTTTATTTCTGGTTATAGTAATGATCATTTATCTGACCAAACTGCCAGTTCATTTCCTGCTGGATCAAGAAAATGAAATCTACGTCCACCAGGGAATGAGAAAATATCTTTTGAGATTGTTCCTTCCGATTGACTAATGGCTTTTTTCAATTTTTCAAGGTTCGTATGGTATAATACAATCAATGCACCATTTACTATTTCTTCATTTGATTTCTCAAAACCACCTTCCAATCCACTATTAGAAAACGCTGTATAATTAGGTCCATAATCCTTAAATTTCCAATTGAAATTTTCTTGGTAAAAGGACTTTACTTTGGTAAGGTCCTTTGCTTTAAATTCTACATAGTTAATATGATTGTCAGATTCTGTCATAACTTATTGTTTATCAAATTAAGATTGTGACCGTTAGAAAATCATCATCTTTAAGAGATAGTTTTTTTCTAATCTCCAATTTAACGGGAAGAATATAGCTTTTCACTTTTGTGTCAAACCAAATTGATGTATTCCAATTTAGTTCTTTTATAATTACAGCAGCTTTCATTCGGCCCCAACCTTCTTCTTGCCATTTTAGATTATTTCTGATTTCTTCAGAATAATTTTTAGGGACAGTAATAAAAAACCAACCACCCTCTGAGCTATGCTTCCATAACTTTGAGGAAAATTGATATTTTATTTTACTTTCCATCACATTTTATTATTGGCTACAACGTGTTTGTATATGGTTTGTTGCGTGGTTTAAGCACTAAATTTAGCAAATAAAAACCGAATAGAAAATCCGCGAGGATTTTCGTAAGTAGGCTAGAACCAAGCAATAAATTATATACGGTGTTGTGTGCTGGCTTTTTTTCGGTTAAACATTTTTTTAATATTCGGACTAATTATTAGCAATATTAGATAGTCAATAATTAAACTTACAATCAAATATACATATTGATAATTCATATCAATTTTATCTCCTAAATTTCCGTTTAAATATTCGCTAAAAACGGTTGTTGGAATAATTCCTTTTGCATAATACAAGATGAAATAATTCCACGCAAAACTTTGAAGTCCTGCTATTTTTGAAGTCGGCTCTGGTAAGGTCAAGTAGAGAACAAGAAAAAAGGCGATTTCGATTCCTAACAGTAAAGTCAGTGACTTTTTGGTTTGATTAAGTCCGATGTGATTTTTACTCGGATTTTTAAATCCAAATATTATCCACGGAATTAATAAGAGAATTGAAATCATAATTTTTCAGTCGTTTTTAAAATCCGTTTTCGATAAATCAAAAGTCCAATAAATGTCAGTCCGCAAAGAATTGCCAAAATGTGAAAAGTCCTTATTGCTTTGCATAAGTCAATTCCAGAGACGAGTGAGATACAATCAGTCAATTCTCGAGTTTCGTACTTTAAACTTACCATTGAATTAAAAGCCATAAATTCAAATAGAGGAATTCCAATTAATAGTAAAATTAAGGCAATTATGTAAATCGTTTTTCTCAATTATTCTCGGTTTTCAGCTTGCACACAACGTTCGGCAGCTACGATTTCGAGCCGCTTTCTCGAATATACAACTTTAAGGCTTGAAATGTAGGTGTTGTTATAAATGCTATTTTTTATTTTTCATCATCTCTTCTGAGTGTTTTCTATTTCTTATTAATAGGAAGAGAAGAAAGACTAGAAGCGATGCAAAAAGCCCAACAATCCAAAACACCATGTAAATACCAAGTCCGGGAAACGCGCACCCCTCAAAGCTTTTATAGAATACATATAGTTCAGGAATAAGTGTGAAATAAAGTATAACAATAGCTAACGAAATAAGAGATTGTGAGATAAAAGTCCGCGAATTTCTCAAATAATAGAGCAATGCACTTTGAACTATCGTTACAATTAATATTATCGCTAATACTCCCATCGTTATAGAGCTCTATTTGTTATTGTTTATAACGTAGCGATATATGTAATTAAACGGTTTAGTCCAACTTAAAATATCGCTTATTTATGCATTAAAAGTACTTTTTTTTCAAACAAAGAAAAGAAAAAGCAATTTTATTCTGGATTAAACCAACTCCTTCAAAGCCTTAACTGCAGCATAAATATTCTTTCTAACTTCCAAAATCGAAGCATCCATCATATAACAGGGGGCTGTAACAATTTTATTTTCCACATCAACGTGTATTTCTTTTATCGTCTTCATTTTGGGTTGCACACCACAAGATTCTAGTCCTGCTGAGAAGTCTGCAATGGAATAGGGAGAGTCTTCCTTATCACTACCAATCGTCATTTCAGAATGTATATTTGAGCCTTGTAAAGCTTTGGAGAGCACGACAGGGCTTACGCACAACGCAGCTATTGGTTTTCCTATATTTACTAAATTGACTAAAAACAACTTTATTTCGGGGAGAATTTCTCCACCTGGTCCATCAAATGCCCATGTTGTAAAATTCTTTGCAGAACCAAAACCACCTGGAATGACCAAGGCATCAATATCAGCAGGTGCAACAGAAGAGATTTCTTTCACACTTCCTCTAGCAATCCGTGCACTTTCAGTCAACATGTTACGGGATTCTTGCATTTCTTCACCAGTCAGATGGTTAATGACATGGTGTTGATTTCTGTCTATAGAGATGCAAACAGCTTCATCACCCATTTCTTCAATGGCAAGTAATGTTAAAACCGATTCTTGAATTTCTGCGCCATCATAAACGCCACAACCTGATAATAAAACGCCTATTTTCATTATTCGTAGATGTAATTAATTTTAGTGTCCCAACCTTTTAGCATCAAGTTTAACTCGGTTCCAGGAGTTGCTGTATAGGCTATGTTTTTTAAATCAACCTCAATGATACGTGTTACAAGAGATTCGCAAGCATCATCCGCAGCATCATGGATAAGTCGCACAGAACGAATAGGAGGTAACGACTTCATGATAACAGAACTTCCAATAAATTCAAATTTATGATCGGCACAACCTCCAGAATAAGTGATCGTTAATAGCAGTGTATTGCCTTTAATGGTAACGTCTTGTATGTCAAAAGCATCGGTCTCTTTAAAACTACCAATCGTCCCTTTTATCATAACATTTCTCTGGGGTTTTATCGGGTCTGGGTCATTTGAAACTTCACTTTCAGGATCGATTTTAATTGTCGAGGTATCATTTTGTACTTCTTTAGCAATTTCCTTAGAGTTACCACAAGAAAATAATAGGACTACTATGGGTATTAACAGGATATATTTCATCATTCTCGGTTTTCTATTTCTATACCCAAATATAATACCAATTTCAGAACATTAAACATTATTGAATCCTTATCTTTGCAGAATGAAGACAAAAACGCTCAAAAAGAATAAAGTAAATGTTGTTACATTAGGTTGTTCGAAAAACTTATTTGATTCTGAAGTTTTAATGGCACAATTGAAGGGGAATAACTTTGAGGTGGAACATGAATCACAAAGTGAAGATTCAGAGATTGTCATTATTAACACTTGCGGATTTATAGACAATGCAAAGCAAGAATCCATTGATATGATTATCAATTATGCCGATGCGAAAAAAGAAGGCTTGGTGGATAAAGTATATGTTACAGGCTGTCTTTCTCAACGATATAAGGATGATTTAGAGCAAGAAATACCCGAAGTTGATGCATTTTTTGGAACAAGAGAATTACCAAGATTGCTCAAAACATTAAAAGCTGATTATAAGCACGAATTAATCGGAGAAAGATTGCTAACAACGCCTTCGCATTATGCTTATTTTAAGATTGCCGAAGGTTGTGATAGACCCTGTTCTTTTTGTGCTATCCCCATCATGAGAGGGAAGCATGTTTCTACACCCATTGAAGAATTGATAAAAAACGCAAAATCACTAGCGGCTCAAGGGGTAAAAGAATTAATGTTGATAGCCCAAGACTTAACTTATTATGGGTTAGATATATATAAGAAAAGAGCGTTGGCAGAATTAGTGGAAGCTTTAGCTAATATCGAAGGAATAGAATGGATTAAATTGCATTATGCGTTCCCCAATAATTTTCCATTGGATGTTTTAGACGTGATGAACAAATACGACAATGTTTGCAATTATTTGGATATTCCTTTACAACACGGTTCGTCAAAAATGTTAAAAGCTATGCGCCGTGGTATTACTCGAGAGAAAACGGAAGAACTAATCAAAGAAATTCGCGCGAAAGTGCCAAAAATAGCATTGAGAACGACGCTAATTGCCGGATACCCAGGAGAAACCGAAGAAGATTTTCAGGAAATGTATGATTTTGTAAAACGTTCTCGCTTTGAACGTTTAGGAATTTTCAACTACTCGCATGAAGAAAATACCCATGCCTATAATTTTGAAGATGATGTTCCTGAAGAAGTCAAAAAAGAGCGAGCAGATAGAATAATGGAATTGCAGTCAGGTATTAGTTATGAGCTCAATCAAGAAAGGATAGGGGAGACGTACAAAGTTCTTTTCGATAAAGTGGAAGGTGATTATTACATAGGACGAACTGAATTTGATTCTCCAGATGTTGATAATGAGGTTTTGGTTCGTAAAGATGAATTTCACATTCGCTTAGGCGATTTTGCAATGGTTGAAATTACCAAAGCAGATCATTATGATTTGTATGGGAAAGTAATCGACTAATGAATTATAGGACTATCGACTATAAATAGCGCCAGATGTGGGTGTTTCATAGATTTCTATCGACTCTAACAATGGGACATCAGGTTTTATCTTATCGTACAGCCATTTTGCAAGAATTTCACACGTAGGATTTTCTAATCCTTCTATTTCATTGAGAACATGATGATCTAGTTGTTCAATAACCGGATTTACGACTGATTTCAAATCATTAAAATCAATTATCCAGCCGTATTTTTCATCTATTTCTCCCTCAATAAAAACAGTTAAATGATAGGTGTGACCATGCATTCTTTTGCATTTGTGCGTCTCTGAAACATTGGGTAAAAAATGAGCAGAATCAAAGGTGTATTTCTTGAAGATTTTCATTGGAAATTAACTTAATCCACAAAAATCGGCAAATAGATGCTCAGAAAATATGATTTATGTCAACTGAATTCCCACTAACAATCAAAATAATCTGCTAAATTTGCAACCATAATTCAACTCAATGAAATATTACAACAATATCCTTGAAACGATAGGAAATACACCTTTAGTGCGAATCAATAAAATGTGTCAATCGATTGATGCGTTGGTTTTAGCGAAAATTGAAACAACAAACCCTGGTAATTCTGTAAAAGACAGAATGGCATTGCAAATGATTGATGATGCAGAGGCAGACGGAAGATTGAAACCTGGTGGAACTATTATTGAAGGTACCTCGGGTAATACGGGAATGGGACTAGCGTTGGTAGCAGTAATGAGAGGTTACAAGTTGATTTGTGTGTTAAGCGATAAACAAAGTAAGGAGAAAATGGATATTCTTCGAGCAGTTGGAGCAGAAGTTCATGTTTGCCCAACAAATGTGACTCCTGACGATCCTCGATCTTACTATTCTGTGTCAAAACGCTTGGCAAATGAAGTTCCAAATTCTTGGTACGTTAATCAATATGACAATCCATCCAATGCAAAAGCACACTATTTGAGTACTGGGCCCGAAATTTGGGAGCAAACAGAAGGTAAAATAACTCATTTTGTTGTTGGAGTGGGAACCGGAGGAACTATTTCAGGTGTCGGCAAATATCTAAAAGAGAAAAACCCTAACATTAAGTTATGGGGAATAGATACGTATGGCTCCGTCTTTAAAAAATACCACGAAACAGGAGAATTTGATGAAAATGAGATTTATCCGTACATCACAGAGGGAATAGGAGAGGACATTCTGCCAAAGAATGTAGATTTCTCTGTGATCGACCGATTTGAAAAAGTGACAGATAAAGATGCAGCCGTTTATCAGCGAAAATTAGCGAAAGAAGAAGGAATATTTGTTGGAAACTCGGCAGGATCTGCCATAAAAGGCCTTTTACAAATGGGCGAAGAACTGACAAAAGACGATGTCGTTGTTGTTCTCTTTCATGATCATGGTTCTCGCTATGTTGGGAAAATGTTTAATGACGATTGGATGCGAGAAAGAGGATTCTTGGATGAAGATATCCTAACGGCAGGCGATTTAGTTGCTAAACATGGTGATTCGCCTTTGTTGACTGTCTTTGCTGAGGAATTGGTGTCTCATGCTATCGATAGAATGCGCGAGTTCTCTATTTCCCAAATACCAGTTATGAAAGATGGTCAATTTGTAGGTTCTTTAGACGATCATAAAGTGTATCAATCTCTTGTGGAAAATCCAGAGTTGAAAGACAAAGCAATTGCTAATATAATGACTGCACCATTTCCTGTAGTAAAAGAAGATACTTCTATTGAAGAGGTTTCTAAATTAGTAAACAAAGACACCTCAGCTGTATTGGTTGAATTGAAAAACGGAAGTTTTCATATTATTACTCCTCACGATTTGATTTCGGCAATAGCTTAGGGAATTAATGGCAGAATACATTGATCAAATGAATGAAACAATCCGACTGGTAGATTTGCCACTTCGGATTGTTTCTTTAGTGCCTTCTCAAACGGAGCTTTTACATAACTTAGGATTAGAAAAGGAAGTTGTTGGAATTACAAAGTTTTGTATTCATCCAACAATTTGGTATCAAACTAAAAATAGAATAGGAGGTACTAAAACGGTTGATTTAGAGAAAGTGAGAGCTTTGAATCCAGATTTAATCATCGGCAATAAAGAAGAGAATAGTCAATCAGATATTGATTCCTTGAAAGAAATTGCTCCAGTCTGGATGAGTAATGTCTATAGCTTGGAAGATGCCATTGAAATGATTAATGAAATAGGTCAAATTGTAGGTAAATTGACCGAAGCAAAACAACTTTGCGAGAATATTATGTCTGCATTTTCAAGCATGATAAATATTCAATCGGTTAATAAGTCAGTACTCTATTTTATCTGGAATAATCCGAACTTAATAGCTGGAAAAAACACATTTATTGACAACATGTTGAGTAAATGTGGCTTAGATAATCTTGCAACCGATGAGCGTTATCCCAAAGTTACTGAAAATCTACATCCAGATTATATTTTCTTAAGCTCTGAACCTTTTCCATTTAAAGAGAAGCATATTGGGGAGTTTCAATTCACTTATCCTGAGGCAGAAATTAAAATAGTTGATGGGGAAATGTTTTCTTGGTATGGCTCGAGACTGAAGGATGCACCTAATTATTTCACTAATTTACTCAGTTCTCTATCGCTAAAATAAATTTCAACAATTCATTGGTGGCATACTTGCTTTCTTTGAACTGTATAATTGAATGAAGTGTATATTTCCCGTTCTGATTTTGAATTAATTCAACATCAATATTTTCGACCGAATGACTTAATTTATCGCTTGCTTTATAGAGAGGTAAGATTCCCAATAACTTTCTAGCTAGACTTTTACCTACAATATTTGTAATCGATTCTGGACTGCCACTAATAGATAAAAGCGCATCTTCAGTCGTTAATTTATCTGGGTCAAATTTATCCCTCCCAACATAAATAGTATGATAATTTGTTTGCTTGTAGAAATAGCTTGTTCCAGCATAAATAAATGATTCGGACGTATGAGACTCTATGAGCTGATCCATTTCAATTCTTCCTAAAAACGATTTGAAATCAAGTGAGTCATTTAATTGCAGAACAGTATTTACTATAGGTGCTAACTTCATCAATGGTTCAGTCACTAAATCAGAGCCTGTGTAGTTAATAGATATTGATTTCAAATCGGGTATAGTAGAATGTGTCCATAATCTCAGTGAGTCTGAAATGAACGATGGTATCTGCTGCCAGTCAATGTGTAAATTTTCTGGATGTAAAGATGGCATAGTGTTGGATTCAATTGATGACTCGAATTGGCTATCAATAAGCAGTTGATTCTTATTGATATCAATCGTGAATTCACCTTCTTCTATTGCAGTATTTTTTTTTATTTTTTTAAGTAAATTGATTGCTATTAAATGTTTGCTTTTTTGAATTTCTAAGAAATTAGCATTAAAAAAGTCGTTCGCTTTTTTCTTGAGCTCTTTAGTCGAGGTATTTGTGTCTTTAGAAAATAATAATACTCCAACATTATCTTTTGTTTTGCAAGCTATTCTTCTACTCGGTCTAGTAGAAAATGATGCATTGAATTTTTGGCTACTTGTTAAATTAAAAAGAATACCTGTTATACCATCATTTAACCCAAAGGCTAGAACTATCGAATTAATTTGGATTCCGTTCTGTTGTATACTTTTTAAGGTGCTATCTTTATTCTCAATAAGTTCTTCCAATAACAATAGAATTTCTTTATCATTATCACTGAATATGAGAGTTTCTACTTCGTTTTTGATTAACTTCTGTAGGTCAATTTGAGCATACCAAAGACTGTTTTTTGGAATAAAATTGAGATTATTGTTCTCTGCTTTTTGAAGAATCATTTTTCCTACAAAAAAAAACGACCATAGTACTCCTAAAATAAGAAGAACAGGAATTAATTTAGCAAGAATTGATTTCTTTTGCATGAGTCAAAAATAAACTAAATTCTAATAGAATAACTAAATTTACATCATGAGAAAAATTTCGAGAGCAATTTTACGTTTATTTGGTTGGAAAATTGATAAAAGAGGACCTGAGGGAGTTAGAAAAGCAGTTGTTGTGATGGGGCCTCATACTTCAAATTGGGATTTTATTATTGGTCGGCTTGCATTCACAGCTATGGGAATCAAAGGCAAGTATCTGATTAAAAAAGAGCTCTTTTTCTTTCCGATGGGATTGTTTTTAAGAGCAATCGGCGGAATTTCCGTTGATAGATCTGGAAAGAACAATGTTACAACAAGCGCAGTTAAACATTTTGAAGAAAACGACGATATTTTCATGGTATTCACACCAGAAGGAACCCGAAGCTATAATCCTAAGTGGAAAAAAGGTTTCTATTATATAGCGAAGAAAGCAAACGTTCCTATTTGCATCGGTTATATGGATTACTCAAAGAAAATAGGCGGATTTCATACTGTTTATGCACCAACTGATGATGTAGATGAAGACATTAGGGTGATTAAGAATATTTTAAAAGACTACAAAGGACGTCATCCTCAGAATGGAATTGATGGGAAATAACTAAACAACAGATTCTTTCAAAAAATTCGTCAATTTAGATGATAAATCCGTATTGCTTGAAGTCGAAATTACCCTGAAATTCTTTTTATCAATCTCTGTTCCAATTTCTTCTTCAATTTTATTCACACAACAAAAACCATATAGAGGAATACCATTTTTATCACTGGAAAGTATTGCTATAGATCTTTCTACATACACCAAACCTTCTGTTTTGGTGTTTAAAACACTTTTGGCACATAAGATAAGTTCAAGTGGATTTACCTTGTTTTTATAATTGAACTCAATAAATCGACGGTCAATTATTGCATCTACTTTAATTCTTTCATCATCGACCAATGAAAGGAGATCGATAATATTTAACTTCTCGCCATCCACTTCTAAATGATTGTTTTTTTGAAAAACAAGTTCTCCACCATTTTGGAAATTTAAAATCAAGTAAAGTCCTGGATCATCAAAAAGATTAAACGTTGCATTCTTGCTATTGAGAAAATTTATATTTGTTAATACATCCGAACAATTTGAGTCATCACATTCCGGAATAGTATCTTTAAGACCAGCAAAAATATCAGAAAAAGTGTAGTGTTTATGCATTCCAAATATAGATGGCGTTGCTATAAAACTAGTGAATATAGCCGTCTATGAAAAAGAATTCATTGTTTATTCGATAAAAGTGATATATCTTCCCGATAAAACACCATATTGCGACTATCAACTCAATTTCAGTTACTTATTATCTTTCTTTTTGAAATCATACGGGCAATGCTTACAACTGTTTTTGCAACAATAACCTCGTTTAAGATGATATTTTTCGGTGAAAATAATGTAGCCTTCCGGACTATTGTAAAAATCATCCGAGTCCATTTTGTTTTTTGCAGAAAAGCCTGACATATCATCATTCATAATGCAAATTTAAGCGATATTTGCAGAAAATCAACTAGTTTATGTTTGACGTTTCAAAATCTGTTGTTCAGGAGCTTAAAATAGATACTCTTAAATCTAGAGGAATTCGATTATTAGTTAAACGAGATGATTTAATTCACCCAGTTGTATCAGGAAACAAGTGGAGAAAGTTAAAATACAATGTAGAATTGTGTAAAGCGAGAAAGAATAAAGGAATTCTCACTTTTGGGGGTGCCTTTTCTAACCATTTAGTTGCTACAGCAGCGACTTGTCAATCATTAGGTGTTGAATCAATCGGAATTGTACGTGGAGAAGAATTGAATGAATCAAGTAATCAAACACTTATTGATTGTAAAAACTTAGGAATGCAATTAATTTTTACCACTCGGAGCGAATATAAATCGAGAAATGAAAAAGTATTTATTGAAAGGATGTCAATTAAATATCCAAATTTTTTGATTGTTCCAGAGGGAGGTGCCAATTATCATGGAATAGTGGGTTGTCAAGAAATATTGAAAGAAGTAGATGAAGATATCGATCATGTATTCGTAGCTCAAGGAACATCAACAACAAGTTGTGGTATAGCTATGTCCTTGAAAGAGGAACAACAATTACATGTTGTCCCAGTTTTAAAAGGGTATCAGTCGCTCTCTGAAATGAATGATCTCTTTCTTAAAGGAGGAATCAATGGAGATGACATCGTAGAATTATTAAATAGAGTAAAAGTACATGATCAGTACCACTTTGGAGGTTATGGAAAATTTACTGAGGGTTTGCTGTTTTTTATCGCAAATTTTTTTCGAAATAACAGATTAAAATTAGACCAAGTTTATACAGGTAAAGTGATGTTTGCTTTGCTTGATATTATTCAGAGTGACTATTATGATAATAGTACTGTGTTATTTGTTCATACCGGTGGATTGCAGGGTTTGCGTGGTGTAAACTTAGAGTTGTAGTAGTACAAGCTCCCAATTTTATTGTTAAAACAGGGAGTTTATTGCTTCTTTTACGTCATGAACGCGCAATATGGATGCCCCTTTTTCAATAGCGATTTTATTCAATCTAATGGTTTCAGGTAGTGATTCTTCTGGATTAATACCTAATTTTTTATAAATCATGGATTTTCTGGAAAGTCCAACTAGAATGGGCTTATCTAGAATTTTAAAATGCTGTAAATTATCTAGTAAGTGGTAATTCTGCTCTATTGTTTTACTAAATCCGAAACCTGGGTCAATGATTATATCATGAATTCCCTGAGCATGCAGAAATTCTATTTTTTGCGTAAAATAACTCACCATTTCTTTGAATAGATTATTGTAATCGGTCTTTGAGCTCATTGTTTGTGGAGTTCCTTTCATGTGCATTAGAATATATGGAGTTTTAAATTCTGCAACAATATTTACAATGTCTGGGTCAATTTCAAAGCCGCTTATGTCATTAATAATGTCAACTCCATTAGCAATGCCTTCTTTTGCAACAACAGAACGAAAAGTATCTAAAGAAATAAGTAAATCGGGAAAATGCTTGCGAATAGATCTTATAATCGGAACTACGCGCTTAATTTCTTCCTCAACAGTAATGTTTTTTGCTCCAGGCCGTGATGAGTATCCTCCGATATCAACAATTGTTGCTCCATCACTGATCATCTGTTCAGCGGTTAATAAGGCATTTTTTGTTGATTCTTTGCGACTTCCAGCAAAGAATGAGTCGGGTGTTGCATTAATTATTCCCATTACAACAGGTGTGGATAAATCAATTAAATTATCTCGTACACGAATGCTATAATTTGTCTGTTTTTTTGTATTTTCAACGTTTGAAATTTGCATACTAAATTAATGAGTAAAACCAACACGGAATACACAAATGTAATCAATGTTTGTCGAGATATATTCTCCAAGAAGACAAAAGATTACGGCACGGCATGGAGAATATTACGTCCAAGTTCTCTTACCGACCAACTCTTCATTAAGGCTTCTCGAATCAGAACGATTCAAGAAACCGGAAAGAATAAAGTGGGAGAGAACATAGAGGATGAGTTTGTTGCTATTGTTAACTATTGCCTAATGGCAATTATTCAATTGAGAGAAAAGGATTTAGTTGAATTGGAACTACCAACAGAGCTTGCTCAAAAACTATATGATTTATATGCAAAGGAAGCCTATGAACTCATGCAACGTAAGAATCATGACTACGGGGAAGCATGGAGAGATATGCGTATTGAATCATTGACTGATTTAATCCTTCAAAAAATACTTAGAATTAAACAAATTGAAGATAACAAAGGAAAAACAATTATGAGCGAAGGAATAGATGCTAATTATTTTGATATGCTTAATTATTCAGTATTCGCTTTGGTGTTAATGGGTGAGGGTTCCCAAGTTTAGAATTTCCCTACACAAAAAAAAATAATTTTTAAGATATGAAAGAAAAAATCACACTAGAAGGTCGTTCTTTAATTTTAAACATAGTATTTGTTGTACTAAATCTAGCCGGATTAACTTTATTGACTTTAGGATATCATGACAGTTTCGTCGAGCATGCAGCTTTGTGTAAAATGCTTGCGGTCATTCTTATGATGGGATCTACTGCTGCACTGGTGATATTTAAAGGTAGATTATTGATGGCCTCTGTTGCACGTGTTCTGGTTGGTGGACTGTTCATCGTTTCAGGACTTGTTAAAGCGAATGATCCCATAGGTTTTGCCTATAAATTGGAAGAGTATTTTGAAGATGGTGCTTTGGCATTTAGAATTAAAGAATGGTTCGGTGCGCCTGAATTCTCCTTGGAATTTTTTATGAACTATGCTTTACTGCTTAGTGTAGTTATCTGTATCGTCGAAATTATTCTTGGAGTTTTAGTCATTTTAGGAGGAAAAATAAAGTTAGTATCCTATGCAATGATGGGGATGATGATATTTTTCACTTTTTTAACATGGCATACGTCGAATTGTGACGCTTCCATGCAATTTGTGGATAGAGACACTTATGAGATGTCTGACCCAGTAGCACAGATGAAAATAAACGAAGCAACTGAGCATAAAGACGAACCAGATTATGGATTGAAAATCGTTTCTCAAACTGAAACAACCGTAGTTGTCGATGAAATGAAGCAACCGCAATGCGTGACCGATTGTGGATGCTTCGGTGATGCTATGAAAGGTTCGGTTGGTCGTTCGTTAACACCTGATGAATCATTCTGGAAAGATATTATTTTGGTGTATCTTATTCTTTGGATTTTTCTTTCACAGAGAATCATACAGCCCAATAATAGAAAAGAGAATAGTGTCTTTGTGGCTACATCTATGATGGTTATCCTATTTTTCTCATGGATTTTTGGATGGTACTTCCCAATATTTTTTGGTGCACTCTCAATATTAGGCTCTTTATGGTTACTTCGATCAGGAGGTAAAGTTCTAGGTAACTACTATGGTGTAGCCCTTTATATTACTATTATCTGTACAATATTAGTTACTTACGTTTTGATGTATTTACCTATAAAAGATTACCGAGCTTATTCAGTTGGTTCTAATTTAGAGGAGAAAATGAACGACGGTAAGGAAGGTGAGTATGAAAACATGCTGGTTTATAAGAACAAGAATACTGGAGAAACGAAAGAATATTCTTCAACTTCTCCCGAATATACTAGTTCTAAAATTTGGGAAAATAAAGATTGGGTATATGAAAGTATGATTCAGAAAGTAGTTATTGAAACAAAACTGAATTCTATCACGGAACAGTTCAACCCTTTTATTAATGTTTCAGACCTTTCAGAATACGAATTGGCGTTACAATCAATTGCAGATTCTGTCGCAAACTCAAAAATGCAAGGATTAAAAATTCTTTCTATTGAGTACAACTCACACATGGAGGTTCCGATGAAAGAATACAATGTAACCGATTATCCAATCGAAAGTTATTCTATCGTTGATACCATTGAAATTGTAAATCCAGCATTTACAGAAATTAGCATTCGCGATGTGATTGTGAAAGCGGAAAGAATCGTTTTAGTTTCCTCCAAAAGTCTAGAGGAAGGGGATTGGAGAAATATAGAGCGGTTAAAATCAATTTTTGAAGAATGTAAAGAACAAAATATACCTTTTGCAGTAATGTGCAATGCGAATCGTGATCAAATTAACGAATTCAGAGAGCTGCATCAATTCTACGCTCCGTTCTTCGTGAATGATGAAACTGAGTTAAAAGCCATCTCTCGATCGAACCCAACTCTAATGGTCGTTGAAAATGGAATTATAAAGGAAAAATATCCTTTCAGATCAACTCCATCAAAGGAGAAATTTGTAGAAAAGCATTTAAAGTAAAAAAAATTAATAAAAGAATGGCAGATAAAATCATAGCTGGTAATTGGAAAATGAACTTGACAGCAACGGATGCAATGCAACTCGTAAAAGATTTGAATACATACAATACACCTGCTGATGTGAGAGTGTTGGTTTTTCCTTCATCATTATACACAGGCATTGCCTCGGCATTTTCAAAAAATGTTGAAGTTGGTGTTCAAAATTTTTCTGAATACAGTAATGGTGCATATACCGGTGAAAACTCTATAGCGCAATCGATAAGCGTCGGAGCAACTATTGGTTTAATTGGGCACAGTGAGCGCCGAGCTTACTTTAAAGAAGATTCCGACACTCTTAAAGCTAAAGTCAGCAAAGCCGTAGAAGAAAACTTCGAATTCATTTTTTGTTGTGGTGAGCCTCTTTTTATACGAGAAGAGGGGGCTGAACTTGAGTTTGTACGTCAACAATTAGAAGATTCACTATTTCATCTTTCGGCAGAGCAGATGAAGAACAGAATTATAGCCTACGAACCCGTTTGGGCAATTGGAACGGGGAAAACGGCTAGTTCTGAACAAGCTGAAGATATGCACAGAAATATTCGTTCATGGTTGACCGAGAAATACAACGATGATGTTGCAAATAGTGTTTCTATTCTTTATGGAGGGAGTTGCAAGCCTAGCAATGCGAAAGAATTATTTAGTTGTCCAAATGTTGATGGCGGATTGATTGGGGGTGCCTCTTTAAATGCAGAAGATTTTTCTGCACTAATTAACTCATTTTAATGGAGTCATTAGAAACCATAGAATTAAAGATTACGCTTTCTCCAAAAGAGCCTTGGGATGAAGTGATTACAGCAGAATTGTCAGAACAAGGTTTTGAAAGTTTTGTAAATACTGAAGATGGAATTATTGCTTATGCGCCTACTGATGTGAATTACGATAAAGCCATTGCAAATTCTTCATTAAAGAAGGATGCAAACTTCCAGTTTTCAGTTGAGAAAAAGATTATCGCTCATCAAAATTGGAATGCAAAATGGGAAGAAAATTTCCAACCGGTATTTATAGAAAATTTTGCAACCATCCTTGCGCCTTTTCACGATCGCGATATAGCAGAAGGGATGATTATTGAAATTCAACCCCAAATGTCTTTTGGAACGGGACATCACCAAACAACTTGGATGATGACAAAGGCGCTGTTTGAATTAGAATCAATGCCTGATAACGTACTTGATATGGGCACAGGGACAGGAGTTCTGGCTATAGTGGCAGAGAAATTAGGAGCAAGACGAGTTTTAGCAATAGACATTGAAGATTGGTCAGTAAAGAATGCAGCAGAAAATGCGAAGAGAAACAATATGAAAAATATTGAAACTGTTTGCGGTGATATTGATTTGCTCGGAAATGAGAAATTTGGATTAATTATTGCAAACATCAATAAGAATATATTGAAATCGCACATGGAAAAATATAGTCAGTCGCTTAAACCGGGTGGTGTTTTATTACTAAGCGGATTCTTTTCTTCAGATGTCGATGAAATGCTTGCTTTTACTTCTAGTTTTGATCTAAAGAAGACGAAACTCTTTATGAAAGATGAATGGGCCGCGATACAATTAACTAAAAATTAAATAGTTGAATTTGGATGATTGAATTCTTCTATGAAAATTAACAGAACTATGAGACAATTATTTTTTCTTGCAATTCTTACCGTTTGGTCGAACTGTTCTTTTGGACAATTCACTAATGATAAAGAAAAATTCATCAAAGAATTTCAGAAAACTTTGACGGAATATGGGAAAGGAGAGTATCAAGAATTTGCAAAGAAAAAACTACCAGTTCTTCTGTTGGAATCAAACACTTTTTCAACTGCCCATTTTAGCAAACTAGTGGAAACATGTAACTTTATGGTGACTAAAAAGTTGAAGCCATATCCGACTATCTACAACTATGTTTTCTCCATGAGTTCTTTACTAGAAAGTAAGCAGTCCGATGAAAGTTATACGGCGTGGCATAATTCTGTTGATAAACTCCTAAGTTCTAGAAACGTCAAAAAATTTAATGATTTTATTGAAATGTCCGCAGGTTTTTTTTCTGAAAGAAGAATTGCCACATCATCTAATTTTAAATGGTATTACATTGGTGGAGAGTATGAATTTAAGTACAATAAGAAAGCTTTTATAGAATTTACCAATGGTAATTTAGTGTGCAGAGTGCACAGTAAGAAAAGTAAGGATAAAGGAGCCGTGGTGGATAGTTTGAACGTTTTAAATACTTCAGGAACGTATGACCCTGCTCTAAAAAAGTGGATTGGAAAAAAGGGAACGATTACTTGGGAAAAAGTAGGATTAGATAAAAACAAAACTTTTGCGGTATTCAATGATTATGACCTGTCATTGAGGCAATCCACATTGAGAATTGACTCAGTCATTCTCACAACTCCTTATTTTGAAACCCCTATTTCTGGAGCATTAACAGCAAGAGCATTTAAAATTAATAGAGAAGCCGACAAAATATACCCCCAATTTCTGTCCTTTGAAAGAAAATTATTAATTAAAGATGTCGTCGAAAACGTTGATTATATCGGAGGGTTTGAGCTTCAAGGTGCAAGTTTTATAGGAGCAGGTACGAATAGTGAACCTTCTAAAATAACGTATAAAAAGGCAGGAACTCCTTTCATGACGGCAAAAGCAAAGGTAATTATGATTACTGAATCGAAAATTGCTATCGATAAAGCGGTCTTTAAACTTTTTTTAGCGTCAGGCGATTCGATCACACATCCTGGCATTAATTTCGCATATGATTTGAAGAAAAAGGAAATTCAATTGGCAAGAACAGGGGGTGGTATAGCACAAGCTCCTTTTCAAGATTCATATCATCAATTGGACATCTATGTTCCTAAAATAATTTGGAAGGAAGGAGATGACAATATTTTTTACACGTATGAATTTGGGACTTCACAGGAACAAAAGGTGGCAAGATTTGAATCTCAAAACCTATTTGATGAAGAGCTTTACGATCGATTGCAAGGACTAGCAACAGTACACCCTTTGGTTGCAATTTCAAGATATTGTTATAAATACGATGAGTATTCTTTCAACGAAGGCAAAGTGGCTACAGCTCTTCACATGGAGATTAGTCAAGCCAAATCTACTCTTTTAGAACTCTCTAACTTGGGTTTTATTAGTTATGACACTGAAGCCAAATGGATTGTCGTAAATAAAAAACTCCAAACCTATGTAGATGGAAAAGCTGGCACAAAGGATTATGATAATATTGCTTTCAAAACAGATTTTCGCCCGAAGAAATTAAGAGGATATAGCGAAGAACAAATTACAAAGGATCCTTATTTGCAATCAATTCATAAACTATATGAAAAGCAAAATGAAGAAAGAAGGCTTAAAAAGAATTTTGGAGTAATGAATTTAACCACTTTCGATTTGGATTTGGAAGCAATCGACAATGTTGTTATCTCAGAGAGTAAGAACACGGTTGTTTTTCCGACAAATAGTGTTGTTAAAATTAAGAAGAATAGAGATTTTAATTTTAGTGGCTGGATCAATTCGGGTAAATTGGAGGTACATACTTTATCAGCATATTTTGATTATGAAGAATATAAATTCAAACTTATTCAAACTGATAAATCGCTATTCAGAGTGCGACCAATGAAGAAAGAAGATGGTCCGAAGTCAATTGCAATGGTGAGTAGTTTAGAAGGTTTGACAGGTGAAATTTTTGTAGATGACCCAAATAATCGTTCAGGTAAAAGTGAAAAATTTCCACATTATCCTCAGTTAAAAGTCACCAATTCTTCAAAGATTTATTATAATTCAAAATCTATATATAGAGGAGCCTATGATAGTACTCGTTTTTATTATACAGTTCTTCCCTTTGAAATGGATAGCTTGAATGGCTTTGAAGAGAAGGCGTTTCGATTGGAAGGAGAGTTGATATCAGCGGGCATTTTTCCAAAAATAAAAGAACCTCTAAAAATAATGGCTGACTATTCTTTTGGTTTTTCAACAGACACACCATCAGGAGGGTACAATTTTTATGGTGATGAGGCAAAATATGAGAATAAAATAGTGCTGTCTAATAATGGTCTTCAGGGTTCTGGAACAATTAATTTTGTTCATTCAACCTCTATTTCTAAAGCACTGACATTTTTGCCGGATTCTACAGTTGGAATTGCTCAATTTGAGAATAGCCCGATCGAAAGTGGAATTGAATTCCCGGATGTTAAAGCAAAAGATGCATACATTACCTATTTACCTAAGAATAAGATTTTACGAGCTAAGTCAACTCCTAAAAATGAAATGATATTCTTCAATGGTGAAGCACGTTTGAGAGGAACAGCAATTGTTCGACCAAAGGGAATGACCGGTAATGGCTTGATGACTTTTGTTAGTGCAACGTTGGTTTCTGAAAATTTCGAGTACAAAAGATATGATGTAGATGCCGATACGGCTGGTTTTAGCCTTAGAAATGAAAGCGATGATCCAGGTGAGAATGCATTGGCTTTTAAAACCGATAATGTAAAGGCAAACGTTTCTTTTAAAGAGAGAAAAGGGGAGTTCAAATCAAACGAGGGCGAGTCAGTTGTTGAATTTCCTGTGAATCAATACATGTGTAAAATGGATATGTTCACATGGTTAATGGATGAACTTTCCATTGAAATGCAGAAAACAGCCGATAAAGAGATTGCAATTAATTCTGGGGTTGACCTTGTTGGACCAAATTTTTTCTCAACTCATCCAAAACAGGACTCCTTGCAATTTAGAGCTCCAAAGGCCAAGTTTGACCTTAAAGAAAAAACGATTTATTGTGAAAAAGTGGAATATGTGGATATTGCCGATGCAAGAATATTCCCTGATAGCATGAAGCTCAGAATTCGAAAGAAAGCAAAAATGGATGAACTTTTGAACGCTAAAATAGTTGCCAATTACATTACTAAATATCACAGTTTTGAGAAAGCAGAAGTTCAGATAAAAGCGAGAAGAGATTACGAAGCGTCTGGTCAGTATCCATATTACGATATTGACAGTAACGTCACTTTCATAGTAATGAACAACATTCAACTCGATACATCCTATCAAACCACTGCTTCTGGAAAAATTGAGCAAGAGTCTAATTTTAAATTGAGTCAAGAGTTTGATTATTATGGTGACGTAGCAATTCGTGCGGCAAATCCACTGATTTTATTCTCTGGAGCAACTAGAATTAACCATGAGTGCAGCAAGTTTGATAAAAATTGGATGGCGTTTACATCTGAAATCGACCCTAAGAATATTCAAATCCCTGTTAGTTCTGAAATGAAAGACTTAGATGGTAATGCAATTTCTGCTGGTATCGTTTGGAGAGATTCACCAGCAACGGATAGTCTTAAATTATATCCTACATTTTTATCGTCACTTGTTTCTAAGAATGATCCGATTGCTATTACAGCGAGTGGTTTCTTACAATACAATACTGATGCAAATCAATTTGAAATAGGCTCTAGAGAGAAATTAAACAATCAAAACGAACCAGGTAATTACCTCGCATTGCACACAGAAAGCTGTTCTCTTAATGGAATGGGAGTGATAGATTTAGGAATGGATTTTGGCGATGTTGATATAGAAGCGGTTGGCGTGGTAAACTATGATCAAACATCAGGAAAAACATCCATGAATGTCACAGCACGGTTTGATATGGCAATGGACAAAGGACTTCTTACGGAAGTAGCCAAGCGTATCAATGACGTGGAAGGTCTTAAACCAATGAGTTTTAATTCTACCACACTCGAACAAGCTATGGTAGAGTGGGAAGGGCAAAAAGTAGCTGATAAATTTAAAGAGGAGTTTGTAAGGTCTGGTGAAGTTAAAAAAACACCGAAATCGTTACAAAAAACCTTCACAATAACTGGATTAAGGTTAAGTTCTTATGACAACAACAAATCACAAGACAAGGGTCTTATAACGAATGTTGATGCAGCTGTACTAGTTAGTATGTATAATGAACCTGTATTGAAATTCATTCCATTTAAAGCTTTCTTTCAGCAAATCTATTCAAAATCAGGAGGAGATAAATTTGCGATGTACATCAATATACCTGGAGGAAGAGATTATTTCTTCGATTATTCCATGCAAAAGAAAGATGGTACTTTGAGGATTAAGACCGGAGATCAAGAGTTCAGTTCTAAGTTAACCGAAATGAAAGATGAAAAACGGAAAAAGAAGAACTTCAAATATGAAGCAACTTCTAGCAGTGTCTTTATGGCTAAATTTATGAATCACTTTGAATAGTAATGATTGATTTTATCATTTTTGGCTTATTAGCCTACCTTTTTGGGTCAATACCCACTGCCGTTTGGATTGGAAAAGCAAAATACGGGATAGATGTGCGCGAACACGGTTCAAAAAATGCGGGTGCGACCAATACTTTCCGTGTTTTGGGAAAAAAGCCCGGAATTATTGTATTGGTGATTGACATTGTCAAAGGTTTTATAGCTGTTATGTTGCCTTATATTTTTAATGTGGGAGAATGGGGCTCAGATCATCTGATTGAAGTTAAATTAGTTTGCGCTTTGTTGGCAGTGATAGGTCACGTCCTTCCAATATTTGCTAATTTTAATGGTGGAAAAGGGGTAGCAACTTCTTTTGGGGTGATTATTGCGGTTCATCCATTCGCTGCGGCAATTATTGTTGTTGTATTCTTGTTTGTCTTTTTAATTTCCAATTATGTTTCTTTAGGCGCAATCATCGCTTCGGCAAGTTTTCCTATTTCTATTATTTTCATTTTTAAGACAACATCTTTACCGCTTATTGTATTTAGCTTAATTCTTTCATTCGCAGTGATTTTTGCACATAGAAAAAACATAGTCCGATTACTACAAGGAAATGAAAACAGAATGAACCTTTTCAAGAAATAAGCGTACTTATTACCAGGGTTTTAAATTAATTTGGATGAATAAATAAATGAAGACAATAAGATATATATTTCATGTCTTTTTAATATCACTAATCGCAACAGTTGTATCAGCTCAGACAGAAAGTGAATTAAAGGAAGATGCTGATATACTCTTTGAAAAGGAGCAGTATGTGGATGCTACGTCTTATTATTTGCGCCTTTTAGCGCTTACACCAAAGGATGCCGACTATAATTTTCGCTATGGAACATGCCTTTTATTCAATTCTTATCAGAAGAAAGACGCCATACGTTATTTGAATTATTCAGTGAACGATAAAAACATTGACCCAAGAGCATTTTATTTCTACGGAAAAGCTTTGCATCTTAATTATCAATTCAATGATGCCATCAAGTATTACAAAATATATTTATCCAAAAGAGCAAAACGTGATAATCGCTATAGAGTTGAGCGAGAAATAGAAATGTGTGAGAATGGCAAAAAACTGCTTACCACGTTTACTGATATTATTGTCTCGGAAAAACGAGAAATAGCAAAGGAGAAATTTTATCAATTGTATCGAAATATGGAAACCGTTGGTGGAGATATTCTCGTTTCAGAGAATTTTCAGTCTAAAATTGATAAAAAGAAAGGCCATATTCCAATTGTACACTACCCGAATGATGCCAAGGCTGTTTATTATTCAAGTTACGGGGAAAAAGGCGATTCAGGAAAAGATATTTATACACGAAGACGATTACCTAACGGAAAATGGGGAAATGCACAACTTTTGCCCGGTGCGGTGAATACGATGGAGGATGAGGACTTTCCGTTTATGCATTCTAACGGAGATTTTTTATTCTTTAGCTCAAAAGGTCACAACTCAATGGGAGGGTATGATGTTTTTATGTCCAGATTCGATCCCAATACGAATTCTTTCAAAAAGCCAGAAAACGTTGATTTCGCTATAAGTTCTCCCGACGATGATTTATTCTATGTGGTTGATGAGACTTTTCAAAATGCCTATTTTGCCTCAGCACGGCAGAGTGAAAATGGTAAATATCACGTTTACAATGTTCGAGTTGCTCGTGTTCCGATCAGAGAAGTCATTGTGATGGGGAATTTTCTATCGGAAATAAACCCAGCCAACAAAGCGATGAGTGTTAGCGTGACAAATTATGCTAACGGAGAATCAGTTGGAAAGATTAAAACAAATAAAGTAGGGAAGTACTCCTTTGTTTTTCCACAAGGAGGGAAGTATAATTATGAAGTGAAGATTGAAGGCACAGAAGATATCTACAAATTCGTTGTTGAGCTACCTTTTTTAGATGAGTTCAGACCGTTAAAGCAAAAAGCTTTGCACACAAGCATTGATGGACAAGAAATTGTTAAAATTATCAACCTTTTCGATGAAAAAGTGGAAGGTGCAGAAGCTTTAATGGCCGAAGTAATTCGTAAAAAAGCTTCACTAGAAGTGAATGTTAGAGATTTTAATCTAAAAGAAATTGACGATCAACAGGAAAGAAACAAAGTGCTTGCCGATTTAGGCTTCAACAATATGTCCATACGTGAAGTTAGCAGCCAGCTTGAAGAATTGGCTATAACAGAAAAATTGAATCGAAACAAAGCAGCATTGATAGAGTCAAATATCGATGCAGAGATCATTGAGAAAGATAAATTGATAGACGTTTACTCAACTCAATTGACCGATATATACAACCGTATAGAAGAGACGGAAGAACCTACTGAGAAATATGAACTGTTGTCAGAAGCTCTTCTAATTGAGTCAGAACGAGTACAATTAGCAAAAGAAATAAACAATTTAGACATTCTCAAAAATCAAGCACTCTCGTCTGTGGACACCGAGACCGCTAATGGTAAAATTCAAACTCTAGAGAATCAATTCAATGCACTTATAGCATCTGAAAAGGAAGAAGAAGCCTTGGCTCTGCTCGCCGAAAATAAAGAAGTGATACTGAAAACCAAAAATGAATCGCCCAAAATATTGGTAGATAAATTAATCAAGGAAAGTATCGCAACAACTAAGAAGGTAGAAAACTTAAAAGAGCAAAAAACGGGTTATGAAAAAACGATCACAGAATTAGAAGCTCAAATTATGCTTCTGACTAACTCATTGTCTGCCGCGAAGAAAAAAGAAGCACAAAAAATAAAAAACACTATTAATTTAAAAAAAGACGAGTTAAAAGTTGTGAAAGAGCTAAGTGATGATTCTCAAAAATCCATTGATGAGAATAACAAAGCACTTAACTTACTTGACAACAACATTGCATCTATGCAGAAAGCAATGCTGAATGAGGATACGCAAGAAGTTAGTAATTCTGAAGTTGAACAAGTTGTCTCTGAAGTAGAAGCCATTCTTAGAGATGATAAAACGGAGAAGATAGAAGCAGAATTATTGGCTATAGAGAAGAGCAATTTAGACTTGAACCCTACTAATACAACCGAAATTAATGACACTTCTAAAGTTGTCGATGCAACAGAAAATCCATTGCTTGCCAATAAATCAGAAGGTATTGAAAAAGCAAATGATGAAAAAGCGGGAGAGATTGAATCTAATAATAATCTTTCCGAATTAGAGAAGAATGAACAGCTCTTGAGCAATAATACTTCAACCGTTCAAGCGATTGACTCAAGAGTGGAAGAAATTAATAATGAGCTGAATAAAAATTCATCTAACCAAACGTTGAAAGAAGAGTTGGCGGACTTGAATGAATTGAAAGATGAAATTCTTGAGGAAAACACAGAATTGAATGAAGTAATTACTGAATTGAGCAGTACTGCTATAAATATTCAGCCAGAAATTGCACTTTCTCCAGAAGATGTATTCAAAGAAGTAGTTAGTGACTACCAAGAACAAACCAATAAAATTAATGAAGATTCTCAACTTTCTGAACTAGAGAAATTGAAACAGATTCAATCTCTAGATAACGAGGCGCTAAAAGATATAGAAGAAGAACAATTAAAGGTAAAGAAAGCGATTGCTAAAGACAGCGAAAATTTAGCACTGATTGCAAGACGTGAAATTCTAACAGATTTATCAGAACAAAAACAATTAGAACTTGACGAGCGTGCGCAATTTATCAACGCCTTGGATGCTTCATCTTCTATAGTCGATAATTCAACCATTCAATCTGAATTAGAATACAAAATTCTTAAGAATCTCGAAGCTAAAAAGGAAGAGATAATGAAAGGTGACGATTCTGATTTTGAAAAGTCTAAAAAAGTCATTGCTCTTAATCAAGGATACGTAGATGATATTTTAATGGAAAAAGAATCCATCGAAAAAGCAATCGAACGAGTGGATGATAACACTTTATTGAAACAACAACTTTCTGTACTAACAGATATGGAAACTGAACAGAAAGAAGCGATTATTAAGGAAAAGAGAAGAGCTGTTGCGTCCATCAGTGCTGGCGAGTTAGAATTGATTCTTGCTTCTGTTGATAAGAACTATTCTTCTAATGTCGAAGAAATAAAGTTAGCCAATTCAGTGACAATGAATGATGAATTAGCCAATCGTGAAGTTGTATTACAAGATAACTTGATTGAAGCAATAGTAGCCAAAGAGAAGCAATTGAAACGAAAATATTCTGTCACTGTTGAACTAGACAAGGCAATTTATGAGAAAGCTTTAGAAGAAAGCAAAGCTAAAGAAGCTGAGCTACGAAGTATCACTTCAGTGGTCGCTAAAGCCACAACGAAAGATGACTTCTTACAAGAACTGAGGACAGCTCTACTGAAGGGAGAAGATGATGAACTTACAGCGGAATACTCTACGAAAAAGGAATTAGCAGCTCAAGAGAAGATTTTGGCAACTTATGAAAACCAGTTAACTAGAAAAATAGAAGCAATTGGCTCAGAGAATGAACTTGAAAAGGAACAATTGGCTTGGCTCGAAAATGAACTATCCGCGGTTAAAGAAAAACGCAGGCAAATTGGTATAACTTTAGGAGAACTTCAAACAGAGATTGCTTCAACTAATAATTCAAATAAAACAAATGGCACAACTTTCGAAAAAACGCAAGATCAGAATAAAGAATTAAATTCTGAGTTGGAAGTTTTAGATAAGAATGGCGGTTCTAGTATTTCTATTGCGAAGGCAAAGGAATTTAATGAAAGTAAAACGATTGAAATTGAGGGATTAATTAAACAGGCCGACAAAGCAAAATCGGTAAAGGAAAAGGAATACTATTTAAGCAAAGCACAAACAGAACAAGATGAAGTAAATAGTGCTTTGGCCTTAGCCATATCGAATGAGAAAAGAAGACAAATTGAAGAAACAGAAAACGTGCAATTGCTGTCACAAAGTGAATTGCAGAAACAAAAAAGAAGATTTACTGTTCAAATAGGCGAATTAACCACTGAAATTCAACAGGTGGATGAGGAGATTAAGAGCGCAAAACGAAGAGATATTCCAAAATTAGAAACACGAAAGAGTCAATTAATTAAAGAGCGAAGTTTGCTCGAAACGATGCTGAGAGGTGTTGAAGAGCGTCTCCTAAAAGAAGATCCTATCGTATCTGTTGTAAGTAAAACTGCTGTGAATACAGAAATGAGTTTTAACGAAGAACGTAAACAAGCGGGAACGGAAGATTATAAAAAATACTACACTTTAGGTACCGATGCTTTGGAAACGGAGCGACAAATTCTTAATTTAGAGAAAGAATTGAAAGAGCAAAGAGTAAATGTGAATCAACTACTGAGTGAAAATTCTCCAATGAATGCAGAAAGCATTAATCTTTTAGTGGAGAGAATTAAAACGTTGACCGCAGCAACAGATAGATTAAAATTAGAACTAACACAGAAGAAGTACTTAGCAGACTCTGCATTGCCAATCAACACAACAGAAGCTATGAGAATGCAAAATTTAGTATATCGAGGAATTAAACCATTGAAAACGGTAGCAGTTGCAGCATTGTTGCAAATGCCAGCAAATGGTTTCACAATGAATACGGCTATTGAGAGTACTTATTCCGAAGCGAATCCAATTCCAGTTAATGTAGAGAGTCCCAGTGGTTTGGTTTATCGAGTACAGATAGGTGCTTTTGCAAGACCAATTCCACAGAATTTATACAAAGAGTTCACACCTGTTTCTGGTGAGAAAATTGAAGGAACCAACGTTACACGATACATGGCAGGTTACTTCAATAATAGCTCAGCCGTAGTTGATGCAAGAAGAGATATAAGAGCATTGGGTTATTCTGATGCATTTATTGTGGCTTATTGTGATGGTAAACGAATCGGATTTGGCGATGCAAGAAGAAGAGAAGCAGCAGGAACTTGTGTCCCTAAGGGAAGTAATGAATTGATGCTAGAAGTGGCAACCAAAACAGCAGAGAATCTAGGATTACCAACTACCAGTAAAGTGCAAGAAGTACCTGAGTTTACATACAATCAATCACCAGGAGCAACAGATGCAGAACCAATTGAAATGATGCAAGGACTTTTCTATACTGTTCAAATTGGCGTATTTAATCGACCAGTGAGTGACGCTGTGGTTTACAACTTACCGGAACTTACAACAGTTCGACTCCCCAATGGACAAATAAGGTACAACACAGGAATATTTAATTCAGTGAAGGAAGCTTTACCAAGAAGGAAAGATGCTCTTGGCCGAGGAATAGTTGGAGCATTTATTGTTGCCTATTACAAGGGGAAAAGAATTCCATTAGCACAAGCAAAACATATACTTTCTGAGAATGGAGACGCAGTATTGCAATCAAAAATGAAGAAAGAAGTTGATATAGAGATTAATACGAAAGTTGTAAGAACAGACTCCGTAACAACAGAGAATATTACACCCATCGTTGAAGCTGAAGTTTCTACGAATGATCGAATTCAGATTGTTAGTAAAAAACAGTTTGATAAATTTCCAAGAGATGTATTGAATCGATACAATGCTGAGGGAGCTTTCTTTTATGATGCAAAAGATAAGCATGTTAAATCCATCATTTACAAAAATGCAGATGATCTGCCCCGTTTATGGAATTTTAAAGATGATATAGATACTGTTTACATCCCTTTTTCTGACTTGCAAGGTTTTGAAACCACTATTCTTTCTATATATATAGAGGGCGCAGTAATTCCAGGAGATTTAATGGATTGGTTATTACGTTTCTCATATCCGAGGGAGTTTATTGAACAAGATAGTACTATTGAACTACGAATTTATGAAGTAGAAAAAGAGAATATTGAAAAAATTCAAGAGCAAATTACTACCTTTGGATTGACAGCAGTATTGTTAGATGAAACAAAAATAGAATTAGAGGAGAATGAGTAATACACAGGTTGAAATAGAAGAGTTAATTATAGAAGAATTAATCGAAAAAAAAGATTTAATCGTTTACAACGACGATTTTAACACTTTTGATCATGTGATAGATTCTTTGATTAAAGTATGTAAACACGACAATGTTCAAGCAGAACAATGCACTTGGTTGGTTCACTACAAGGGAAAGTGTCAAGTAAAGAGGGACGAATATGAGAAATTAGAACCGATGTGCACTGCATTATTGAACCGGGGGATTTCAGCAGAAATAGAATAATGAATTTTAAAGGATTAAAAATCTCATTGAATTATTGCTTACAACAAAAAACGACTTATATTTGCACTCGCAATTAGATAGGTTGCAAATTTAGGCCCCGTAGCTCAACTGAATAGAGCACTACATTACGGCTGTAGAGGTTTCAAGTTTGAATCTTGACGGGGTCACAAAAAGCATCTGAAAAGATGCTTTTTTTGCTTCCCGACATTCGAACTTGTTTGAAACATCGAACTTCCAGTGGAAGTTTGCTGTTCATCGAAATGAAATGGAGATAATCTTGACGGGGTCACAAAAAGCATCTGCAAAGATGCTTTTTTTGCTTCCCGACATTCGAACTTGTTTGAAACATCGAACTTCCAGGGTCTTGTTGCATGGATAATTATTATTTAAAAAATTATAGTTTTGCTTAAAAATTCAAAATGCGTTCCTATAAACTTCAATTAAACAATAGCAAAGAGTATAAGAATAGTTTGAAACAAAGGGGGTAGATTAGATTTTTGGATTGATGAATCTATTCTGACAATATAGAAATATAAAGGTCAGCAAAAGCGAGGAAGAAAGATTATTTACTCAGATGTATTAATAGAGATGATTTTAATTCTTTCTCACGTTTACAGCTTGCCATTAAGGCAAACTGAGGGCTTTGTTGCTAGTTTGTTATCGATAACATGACTCACCGAAGAAATACAGTAGTGAACTTCATAGATGAACAGAGTAGATTAAGGTGGAAAAGAGAAGTAGGTTACCATCAGAGGTCAATAGTCGAGAACACATTCAGCCGATGGAAGACTATATTTGGAGAAAATATACAGTCAAAAAATGAAAATGCACAACAAGTAGAAGTAACAATAAAATCTGAAATACTCAATAAAATGACCAGTCTTGGCATGCCAAAATGGAACAGAATTTATTTCTTGAGATAATTGTCGCATCAATTTTAACTATCTTTGTGCTGTGAATTATCCATGCAACAAGACCATTCTCCGCTAGAAAAGTCTCGATTTTATTGAGGGCACTGAAAAAGTAGCTCTTTTTCAAAATCAACTTTAAAAGCGATTGAGTG
>CAXBMR010000033.1:0-29617 GCA_963976995.1 uncultured Fluviicola sp. | reverse complement strand
TTCTGTTCCAACACTTCCTTAATTCTGTTCATTGTCAGACGTTATTTTGTCAGCCGCTAATTTAGTCAGTTTATTTTAAATATCTCAAAAAACTGTGTATATAATGTAGATATTCTGTTCAGGTGCGGTGGGAAAGGGCAAGCTCTTTTGGTTTTTCAGCGTTGGCTTTGTGTTTCGGCAAAAACCAAATGTGCTTGACCGAGCGTAGGCTTTTTACACTGACGCACAACGACCCGGCTAAGAAACGTAGGGGAGTTTGAAGCTCTGTCCTTTCAATTTAGCACTTAGCCAAGCCAAATATTTTTATAATTATTTTTCTTTTTTCATTATCAAAACTTTGGTTTGGCGGTTTTCAATCAAAGCTCTGAACTTTCAATTTACAAGCAAACCCCCTATGTTTTTTTAGCCATTGTTGTACACTGGCATTTTCTTTTCCGCTGTATTGGAGCGTTGGCAAAGACATACTCTTTGACAAGTTTTGGCTCGTGCGGTTGGTATTTCGAGCGACTTGGCAATCCTTTACAACTGATATTTATATAATTCTGTTATTACTAAATAATATTCCTTTTCTAATTGTAAATATTTATCAAAGGAATTGTAAAAATAGTTAATTTCCATAAAGTATTGAATGGATGAAATCTCTCCCAATTTCAACGCTTTTTCCAATAATTCTGTATTGTTGATAGTTGCTAAAATTTGTTTGTATTCTGTTAACGTGCTATTCAGGTTTTGGTATTTCTCATAGAGTTGTTGTATTTCAGAATGATGCTGATTTTTATGTTCCTCAACTTTTACTTCACTAAATAAGGTTTGAGCTTTTTGAAATTTTACTGTATTCTTATTTTCCCAAAGAGGAATTGTAAGTCCTAAGTGTACACCTTGATATTGCTGTCCTAATATGGATTGATAACGGTATCCTGCTTCCATTTTTGGCAATGTCAAAGATTTAGTTAGTTCAACTTTTTTTTGATTTATTTTTCCTTCTTGTTGCAATGATTTCAACGTAGGGCTATTCAATTCTATCGAATCCATAAGTGTATTGAAATCGGGAATGTTCGGTAATATTTGGTAAATAGTATCGCTAAACTTGATAGGAATACCTCCGTTTAGTTCTATTAATCGTTGATTTAATTGAGTAATTTGACTTGAATTAAAACGCATATCGTTTTGCAGATTAATTAGCTGTAATTTAGCTTTGTTTGCATCTAAAATATTAGCTTGTCCTTTGGCTAATCTCTTTTGGTAATCGCTATTTAATTTCTCTGCATTCTGCAATCTTTTTTCAAATTCAATCTGCCTTTTATTGCAATAAACTAATTCTAAACAGGTTTTCTTTGCTTCCGAAAGAATATTCCGCTTTAGTGCGATGAGTTGAAAATCAGTCTGCACTATTTGTAGCTCTGCCACTTGTTTCTTCTTACTGTAAACAGTTGGGAAATCGAAAGATTGTACAGCCAAAAAGTCCGTTTGGTTTCCTGAACCTACAGGCGAACCATTTAAATATTCATATTCAACAGATGGATTTTGTAATGTAATGCCTGTTTTATATTGCATTTTTTTTGCTTCGCTATATTGTTGATTTGCTTTTATTGATTTATTGTTATTTTCTATTTCTAAAAGCACATTCTCAATATTGGTTTGAGCTTGAATACTAAAAGATAGTAACATTAAAAAGCAAGCAGTATATATTATTTTATAAATCATTTTTTTCAGTTTTAAAATTCGTAATGTAATAAACAACAGGCACGATAAATATATTTAGGAGTGTTGAACTCAACAATCCTCCGAGAATTACTTTTGCCATCGGGCTTTGTATTTCATTTCCTGGCAAATCGCCTGTTAATGCTAAAGGGATTAACGCTAAGGCGGTAGTCAATGCTGTCATTAGAATCGGATTTAATCTATCTAACGACCCATTTACAACGGTGTCATACAGATTGACGCCTTGTTCTCTTAATGCTTGGTATCGTGAAACCAATAATATTCCATTTCGAGTGGCTATTCCAAAAAGTGTGATAAATCCAATGATTGAAGGGATGCTAATAATGCCTGATGTAAACCAAATACTCAACACGCCACCAATCAGTGATAGTGGTAGATTGAGTAAAATAATACTTGCCATTTTCACATTTTTAAACTCTTGATAAAGCAAAAGAAAGATAATCAGCAAAGCCATTATGGAAGTAAAAAACAATATTTTCGATGCTTTTTCTTCACTTTCAAATTGTCCACCATACTGGATGTGATACCCTTCTGGAAGCTCAATGTTGTTGTTTATTCGCTCTTTAATTTGATTAACTACACTTCTTAAATCTGCTCCTGCAACATTGGCTGAAACTACAATCTTACGTTGCACGTTTTCTCTATTTATTGTGTTTGGTCCAGTTGTAGAAACTATATCAGCTACATAATGTAATGGTATTTTGAGTACAGTATTTTGCTTGTTTTCTGATGTGTTTGCATCAATAAGGGCATTCTTTATATTTTCAATTTTACCTCTATTTTCATCATTAAAACGCAATATTAAATCAAAACTTTTGTTGCTTTCAAAAACCTGAGACACCTTTTCTCCAGCAAAAGCCACATCAATAAATTGGGTAAATTGACCAATGGTAATTCCATATTTCGCCAACATATCTCGTTTTGCTTTTATCTGTATTTGTGGTATTTCAACTTGTTGCTCTACACTGATGTCAACCAGTCCTTCAATGCCTTCAATGTTGCTTTGAATTTGATTGGCGAGCGTAAACATTTTGTTTAAGTCTGAACCAAAAAGTTTAATGGCAATATTGGCTCTTGTACCTGAGAGCATATGGTCAATTCGATGACCAATAGGTTGCCCAATTGTAATATTAGCCTCGGAAACAGCACTTAATTTCTCCCGAATATCAGCCATAAACTCTTCTCTGCTGCGGTCTGTTAAAACAAATGGAGCATCAATCTCTGCTGCATTTACACCTTGTGCATGTTCGTCTAACTCTGCTCTTCCTGTTCTGCGGGAGGTAATAGATATTTCAGGAACTGACAACAAAATACTTTCTACCCTGCTGCCAATTTTGTTAGATTCTTCTAAGGATATTCCAGGCATACTAACCGCTGCTATAGTCAACGTACCTTCATTAAATTGAGGTAAGAAGCTTCTACCCAAGCCAAACATCAAAAAAGCTACCGCTAAAAAAAGTACAATAGATAAACCAATAACTAACTTTTTAACTTTCATTACTTTCGTTAAAGCCACCCGATAATGTTTGCCTAAGAAATTTTCTAACCAACTTCCATTTACTTGTTTTAATAGCATTTTGTTACTTTTTAACATAAAACTGCAAAGCACAGGAGTAAGTGTTACGGCAATAATTAATGAAGCAAAAAGGGAGACAATAAACGAAATTCCAAGTGGCTGTAACATTCTGCCTTCCATTCCGCTAAGGAAAAATAGGGGAATAAAAGCGACAATAATGATGAGCGTTGCATTAAAAATAGAAGAACGAATTTCTTTTGAACCTTCATAAACTACAACGAGCGTACTTTCTCTCTCTGCTTTTACTTTTTTAGCATTTTGTTTCAACCGTTTAAACACGTTTTCTACATCAATTACGGCATCATCAACCAAAGAACCAATGGCAATTGCCATTCCTCCTAAAGACATTGTGTTAATGGTTAGTCCTAAAAATTTAAGTGTAATTATTGAAACGATAAGGGAAAGTGGAATAGCTACAAGAGAAATTACGGTTGTTCTAAAGTTCATCAAGAACATGAACATTATGATAACCACAAAAATGGAACCCTCAATAAGTGCTTTTTGGATATTACTGATTGATGCTTGAATAAAATCTGCCTGACGAAATATTTTGGTATTGATTTTAATATCAGCAGGTAAAGTTTTACTAATTTCTAAAATTGCCTTATCAACTTTCTCTGTAAGTTCTAAAGTATTGGTATTGGGTTGTTTTGCTACGGTCATAATAATAGCAGGGTTCGCTTTTAATGAACCATCACCAATTTTCGGAATTGCTCCACCGATTTTGATTTCTGCAACATCCTCTATTTTTATAGGTACATTGTTAACCGTTTTAATTACCGTATTACCAATTTCTTCCGTATTGTTTGACCTTCCAATTCCTCTGATAATGTATTCACTGCCAAACTCGTTTAAAAATCCACCAGAAGAATTAAGATTACTTTCTTCACTTGCTTTTAGCAATTCGGATAAGGTAACATTGTAATACTTCATTTTTTGAGGCGAAGCCAATATTTGATATTGCTTGTATTCTCCACCAATTACGATAACATTGGAAACGCCACCTGTAGCCAACAATCTTGGACGAATATTCCAATCGGCAAGCGTTCTTAAATCCATCGGACTTGTAGTGTCTGATGATAAACTAATAAGCATAATCTCTCCCATAATGGATGATTGAGGAGCAAGCGTAGGATTACCAACACCTTGTGGTAACTTTTCGGCAATCGTAATTAGTTTTTCATTAACTATCTGTCGTGCTTTAAAAATATCCATTCCCCATTCAAACTCAACCCAAACGATTGAAATTCCTGCGGCAGATGATGACCTAACTCTACGTACATTGGTTGCTCCATTTACAGAAGTTTCTATCTGAAAGCTCACTAATTTTTCTACTTCTTCTGGAGCCATTCCGTGAGCTTCTGTCAGCACAACAACTGTTGGTGCAGTAAGGTCTGGAAACACATCCACTTCCATTTTAGAAGCGGTATAAATTCCTGCTATTAAAAGCAGTGCAGATGCTACTATAATCATCAAGCGATTATGTAGCGAATATTGTATGATTTTATTCAACATAATTTCTTGTTTTTAATGTTCGTGACCGTGAGCAGGCATTTTACCAGACATTGTTGCCAATTTGATTTGGTATGCACCTTTTGTAACTACTCTTTCATTTGCTTTTATACCTGACAAAATTTGCACATAAATGCCATCAGTTACACCCAATTTTAATTCCCTTTTTTGAAAACCTTCGCCTGATGTTTGTACATAAGCATAATAATTCCCTTGTTCTTCTAAAAGTGCAGAAGATGGAATTACTAAAGCGTCTTTAATCACCTTTGTTTTAAGATAAATTTCTATAAAAGAACCTGGTATTATTTCTCCTTTATTATCAATTTCAAAGTTTACAGGAATGTAATAAGCGTTGTTGTTGGTGTTTTTCCCGTAAGAAATTAGCTTTCCGTTTAAGCTATCTGTACTGTGAATTTTATCATCATAAGCCATTTTAAAGTTGGCAGATGAAATGCTATTGAGTTTTGAAAAATATTTTTGAGATACTTCCGCTTTTAATATTAGCTTTCGGTTTTGTGAAACACTTGCAATAGCTTGTCCGATTTCTACGTATTGTCCTTCGTTGACTAATAGATTTTTGATATACCCTTTTATCGGAGATGCGATTTTCTGACCATTTGCAGAGTAATTATTTGAAACAGTATTGAAAGTAGTTTGTGCATTTTCATATCGGAGTTTTATTTCCTGAAAATCTTTTTGTGAAATGATGTTGTCTTTCGCTAATTCTTTGGCTCTTTCAAAGTCGGTTTTGCTTTTTTCATAGTTGGCTTTTGCTTCTTTGTATTTGGTATCTAAGTTATCTTCGGTTAAGCCATTTCCTGAAATAGAAAATAATGTTTCGCTCGAATTAACAGCAGAACCAATCAATTTTTTATTGTTTCCGAATGTAATAATACCGTTGCTTTTGGCAGTTATAATCACTTCATCCCCTTGAGCAGGTAAAATTTGACCTGTAGTTTTAATTATTTCAGTAAATGGTTGTTTATTAACCTCTGTATTTGCAAATTCTATTTTCCAAGCCTGTTCCTTCAGATAAACAATTTCTTCTCCGATTGAATTTTCTTGCGGATTTTCAGATGCTGATTTTGTATTTGCAAAAACACTAATATTATCTAATGTGATTTTATCTGAAAAGTCTTTTGTTTTAATATCAAAAACTAGCTGATAGATCCCGGCATTTTCGGGCTTCAAAGAAAGTCTGAATATACCAGGCGATGAAGGACTGTCTGCATTATTTATCGGTTGTTTTTCTTTTCCAATCAAACTAACGGTTACCGAACCTTCTGTTACAGCCGTAAATTTTTCTCCTAAATGAGTAAAGTGAGCGGCAAACTTTGATGTTTTACCCACAATTAAGGGTTTAAATTCAACAAATAATTCAGATTTGTCAGTATAGATTGTGTAAGCAAGTGGTTCAAGTTCTGTATGAGAATGAGAACCATTCTCGTGTGAATGACCGTGTTCTTTATTGTCGTTTTTGCAAGCGGTAAATAATGTTGCAAATAATACGAACGATATAATTATTTTGTTCATTTTAAGGTGTTTTATTAATATGATTTTGAAAAATAGTAATCACTTCAATCCTAAAATATTAAGAATGAAAGATTCGGAATTGACAATAAAAACTCGAAAACCGAGACAGAATTATACTAAGGTCAAGTCCTGATTATACTGACAATGCAGGAGGACCTCTAAGAGAATGTGCGGAATAAAAAAGTTGTAGGGGAATTACAGAAATGTAATTAGGTTGTTTCCGCTTTGTTGTGATTGTTTTTGGTTGAATAACAAAATCTGTAATCAGAAAAAGTTGATCGAAACTCTGTGTCTTTTGAATGCCGTTGTCTGTGCTGAATATAAATTCAGTAGATGTAAAAAGATGCGAACCGTGAGAAAATAGACCTATTGGTTCATCATTTTCATTATGATGGTCTTTTTCTTTCTTGTCGTGATGGTGGTGGTGTTCGTGATTATTTATTTCCGAAACATCATCGTGATGATGATGAGGGATAATATTATGCACCAATACAAATGAAAATACGAAGAGTAGTATTAATGATATGTAATTATATTTCCTCATTTAAATTCAAAGATATTAAAATATAATGGATTTTATTTTTTTTCTTGTTTTTTTGAGGAGTTGGCAAAATTAAGCTCTTTTGGTTTTTTTAGGGTTGGGTTGTGTGTCGGCAAAAAACCAAATGTGCTTAATGTGCAGCTGGCTTTTTTTAGCTTGTGTACAACGTTTAGGCTAAAAATAAGCAAAAACGGTTTGGGTTGGTAGGTTTGTTGTTTTTAGGCAGTGTTATGTGTATCATTTTTTTGCAAGTCTTTGGATAGAATCAAACTCTTCTGCAATTATCAAGTATTCATTTGACCAATCATTACCCATACTATGTTCTTGAAGACTACTTGTTGGAGCAAATTCGACTGATAAATCTTCTATTACGTTCATATTTCCATTTTCAAATTCCACAATAAATTTGTCTAATGCTTCAATTAATTCGGCTGGTGTTTCATAATAGCAGTATGTCATATCGGAGTTATCTGATACATTCTTTTTCACTTGAGTGATTAAACTTATCAGCTGTGAGGAAAGAACTTTTGAGTATTGATATTTATCCTTCTTTCGAAATAGATTGAACATAGTTATTGATTTGTTCCTTAGTCTTTGATTTGTCGTCAAGTGTGTCCTCTATCATTTCATAAGCCATAAGAGATCTGGTTTCGGACAGTGCTTCTAGCTCTTTTTCTTCAAGAGTCCGCTCCAACCGAATCTCAGCTTTCTTGATAATTGATATAATCCAATTTTTATCTAGTTTGTCCATTTGGCTTGTTTGTCATTACACATAACGTAGTGATATATGTAATTAAACGGTTTAGTACATAATATCCTTTCATCTACTTGGCTTTCTCCTTAAAAGTAGCAATTTCTTTCATTTCAAGATAAAAAAGGGCAAAAAAAAGTACGCGTAAGTTGAAACTTACGCATACTCTATACTTTTAAAGTCTATTGAACTTCTAACAACTCTACATCAAAAATAAGCATAGAAAATGGCTGAATAGGTCCTCCTGGTTGAGGGTATGCACCATACGCTAATTCTTGTGGAATGTATAATCTGTATTTAGAACCTTGAGGCATTAGTTGCAATGCTTCCGTCCAACCAGGTATAACACCTGTCACTTGAAATGAAATCGGCTCGCCTCTATCTACTGAACTATCGAAAACATTTCCGTCCATCGTAGTACCGTGATAATGCACTTTCACACTATTCATAGTAGTTGGCATTGGCCCAGAACCTTTTTTCAAGATTTCGTATTGCAAACCAGTCGCGGTTGTCATTACTCCTTCTTTCAACTTGTTCTCAGCTAAGAAATTTTCACCTGCGATTCGATTTCCTTTCCATTGCTCCTCCATTTTCTGATCAATAAGAACTTTTATTCCTTCCGAAAATTCTTTATTGATTAAATCTTGATCTTCCATAGAAAGGCACGAAGTATCAGTTTCCATCATTGCATCATAAAATCCTTGAAACAAGATAGTCGTGTCTATGCCTTGTGCTTTTTCAAAACCATCCAATCTAGAATAGAGAGAAAAACTTATAAAACGGCCTATACATTCAGAACCATCGTTTAAAAAAGTGGTGTTAAAGTCTGTACCTGCAGGTCCCAATAATCCTTCGATTGATGGTCCACAAGTTGGCTCAATATTCTCAAAATTTTCTTTGAATCCAGCAAAGACTAGTTCTTTCTCTAATCTTGAAGCGTCAAAACTCTCACTACCAAAAAGGTCTCTCGCACTTGTAGTACCAAGTGTATAAGCTAACTTGTCCTCAAAAGAATCAAGTTCCAGTCCTTCTACTTCCTCTTCGCTTTCTCCACAAGAAGAAAACACTAAAAGTGCCGCTAAAAATACAAGTTGCTTCATTATGCTATTTCTAAAAGTTCAACATCAAAAATCAACGCCATGTATGGTTGAATAGGTCCTCCAGGGTGTGGAGTCGCTCCATAAGCTAAGTTTTCTGGGATATACAATCTGTATTTTGCTCCTTTTGGCATCAATTGCAATGCTTCAGTCCATCCAGGGATAACTTGATTCACACCAAAACTGGCTGGATCACCTCTTTCAATAGAACTATCGAAAACCGTTCCATCGATAAGTGTTCCATGATAATGAACGGTAACTTGGGATGTTGCAGATGGCATATCACCTTCTCCCCCAGCAATCACTTCATACTGCAAACCTGATGCTGTTGTAGTAACACCATCTTTCTTTGCGTTTTCGGCTAAGAAACTTGCTCCTAATTCTTTGTTCGCTCCAAAGTTCTTCTCACTTTCTTTTGCTAAAAAGTTTTGAATTATCTCATTTGCTTGCTCTGGAGAAAATTTCAATTGTTTCCCTTCAAATGTATCTTTGATCGCTTCGGCAAGAACTTCTGGAGATATTCCTTGCAAATTTTGTTGCAACAAACTACCACCTAAACTCATGCCTACGCAATAACTTACTTCTTTTAATTCTTCTGACATTTTTTTTAATTTTTAGCAAAGATAATTAATCTTTGAAATACAGTTCCAAAATTTAGTTAACAATTACTTTCTTAGTAATTACACCTTTATCTGTAGTGATTTGCACCAAATAAAAACCACCCTCCAATTCATCAATGTGCATTTCATTCTCTATACTAGAAGTGCTGGTATAGACAACTTGTCCTGTCATTGAAGAAATGCTAACCGCCTCCAGTTCTAAATTATCATCTACTGTAATATTCAATTCATTTTGTGTCGGATTGGGATAAACAGTAACAAGTGAACTGATATTCAATTCTTCAAGTGAGACGGATGTTCCCCATATATCTTCTGCTGGAATACCTCCCCAAATTCTTGTTGCTAAGTAGGGATTATCGATAAAAGGGTTTCTGTTTCCCTGCCCGTAAGTATTTGATGTAGAGGCAAGATAATCGTTTCTTGTTACTTCATAAGCTGACACTGGATCTTCTGCATTCCATGTCAAGAATAAATCAATCATGTCTGGATCAATTATGACGGAAGCTCCAACACCAACGTTTATTGGACGACATTGATTTCCATATCTTAAGTACATGTACATCATGATTCTTGCCATATCTCCTTTCCATTGATCTCCAGGATACCAACCTCCTGAAACAGCTTGTGAAGTTCCAGTTCCATCAACAAATTTTAGACTTCCACGAGCGCCATTTCGTTGTACATCACAAGAACGCAACATGTGTGCATCAGCACCAGGACCAGAAGTTCCAAGGTCTGGAGTCCCCAAAGATTTAGGATAAGTATGTTCTCTATTCCACTCTCCTACTGCACCACCATTGCTGTTTTTATTTCTCGAAATATCAGTCGTAACATCTCCATCCGTGTCATCATAACCATAGACCAGATACACATCCGTAGAACTTCCAGGTACTAAATCAGTAATTTTCAATGCACTCCAAACTTGACTATAAGACAAGTTGTTGGTGTGAGTTACCGATATCTTGTTTGATAATTCGGCCTTTAAAGCCATGCCAGAAAGAGTTAAGTTGACATTACTGTAGTAGGCTTGTTGTGAACAAACAGAAAAAACTCCTAAAACAAAGGAGGTAATAAGTAGGATAAACTTCATCATTCTAATTTAATATCGATTAGCTTTGTAAAATTAAGCTTAATTCTTTAAAACAATGCAAAATTCAGTGTTTGAATTATGAAAAAAAGACTTCCGATTACAACTTTTATTATTAGTATTCTCATTGTTGTGTTGAGTTATTTCATGTACCAAAATTACATTGCACCTATTTATTTAAATAATAAGCAACAGGAAATCGATGTCAATTTGGCTAATAATCAGATTATTACTCTTCAAAAAACACCGAAGCAAAAACAAATTTATTCCATCGAACTAGAAATTTCAGGAAATTCCGCTTCTAACCTGTCCATCGTTGTTGCAGATTCTATAGGCGTACTGAAAAAAGAAATAAAGCTTAAAAAAGGAGAAATTGATTACCTATTTCAAGACGAATGGTACTCATCGGCTTGCAATTTATCATTCTCCAGTAAGCAAAAAATGGATGGTAATTTGAAAATAAATTATCGATTTCTAGGGTTAAAATGAGACAATGATTTATAGGAGAATTCATTCCTGCCAAATGTTCCAATGACACTACGGTTAATCATATGGACATTTCTTAGGTAATCTGACCTACTATGAGCATTCTATCAATCATTCGTCCCTTAAATCATTAATTTCTTATATTTACGATATGAAGATTCAAAATATTGCACATACAATGGCTGTTATTGCACTAACAATAACCATTTTGATTCTTGGGCAATCCATTATTCTTCCCTTTATCATTTCTATTCTCATTTGGTTTATTGTCAAAAAAATGAGGAATCTTTTGGATAAAAACAGCGTCATTAAAAAATACATACCGAGTTGGATAAAAACAGGTTTGGCCTCTCTAGTTATTATTATCGGGATGGTAATAATTGGAGAAATACTTGCCTCTAATATAGAAAGTTTAGCCGCTTCTTATCCGGATTATTCTTCTAACATACATTCTATATCTGAGCAAATAAATGCCTTTTTGAACATCAATCTTCATGACGAATTAACCAATTTTTTACTGACAATTGACTTTTCGGCTTATTTTAAATCTCTTTTCAATTCCATTTCCGAGTTACTAGGAAATACTGTCATGATCGTTTTTTATGTCACCTTTCTATTTGTGGAAGAATCTTTATTTCAGAATAAAATACAACTTATATTTTCTAACAAAGAAAAACACAGCGGAGTTGTTTCAATAATGAAAAAGGTGGATAAATCAATGTCCAGTTACATTAGTTTAAAATCTTTAGTCAATCTTCTATCGGCAACTTTAAGTTATTTTATTATGCTCTTTGTTGGTATAGATTCTCCTATTTTCTGGGCATTTTTGATTTTTATATTCAATTTCATTCCAGCAATCGGCCCCATTATTGGGACTATATTTCCTGCACTTTTTGCATTGATACAGTTTGGAGAATTCACACCATTTTTAATTATTCTATTCGGTGTTGGAGGGACAGTTGTTACCGTTGGGAGTCTTGTTGAACCTCGATTAATGGGAAACACACTGAATATAAGTCCTTTAGTTGCTATTCTTTCTTTAGCTGTTTGGGGAAGTATTTGGGGAGTTATTGGAATGTTACTCAGTGTTCCTATTACAGTGGCAATGATTATTGTGTTTTCTCAATTTGAGAAAACGAGACCTATGGCAATATTGCTATCTGAGAAAGGGAGAGTGTAGATTAATTATTTCAAATCAAACTGTTCTTCTGCTTTCGCAACAATATAACCACCAATAGCCAATGATGCTGTTGCAGCAGGAGATGGTGCATTTAACACGTGAATTGAGTTTTCATGATATTCGATTCTGAAATCATCTCGTGTATCACCATCTTGTCGCAGCAATAATGCTCTCACTCCTGCTCTACCCGGTTCAATATCATCCATTGTTAAAGAAGGTATTAAACGCTGCAACGTTTTTAAGAACAGTTTCTTAGAAAAGGCTCTACGATATTCATTGATGCCAAATTTCATATTTTTAAAGAACAACTTCCATGTTCCTTTATAAGTCAGCGCATCCCATGTGTCTCTCCAAGAGAAATCAGTTTTTCCATATCCTTCTCGCTTGAAAGTAAATACAGCATTCGGCCCACATTCAATATCACCATTCGTCATTCTAGTAAAATGAACACCTAAAAAAGGGAAATCGGGATTAGGAACTGGGTAAATCAAGTGCTTGACTTTACTTTTTCCTTGTTTGGTTAATTCGTAATAGTCACCTCTAAAACCGACCACTTTTTCTTTCAAATTCACACCATCCTTTTTTGCTAATCTATCTGCCTGTAAACCTGCACAGAAAACGAGGTGTTTTGCTTTCAATGGCTCTTTGTTGGTGATGATTTTAGAAGTTGCCTCTTTACTATCATCGTTGTTGGTTTTCTGAATATCAATCACTTCACACGATAAAAACAACTTGCTTTCGGGCTGCATTGCTAGAGTCAGTTCTACCATTTTATTAGTAGCTCCAACGAAATCAATGATTCCTGTGCATGGCACGAGCAAACCAGCAACACCTTCTACATGAGGCTCATGTTCCTTTATTTCAGCTGAGGTTAATTTCTTAAGGCCTTCAATTTTATTCTCCAAACCGACCTTGTAAATCCTTTCCATATTGGCTAACTCGCTCTCATCGACAGCAACAACAACTTTTCCGCAAACGTCATGATCAATTCCATGTTCCTTTGCAAAGGCAACCAGCTCATGACGCCCTTCGATACAATTTTTTGCTTTTAACGACCCCGGTTTATAATAAAGTCCTGAGTGAATTACCCCAGAATTATGACCTGTCTGATGATCTGCCAATTTATCCTCTTTCTCAATCAAAGCGATTTTTAAGTGAGGGTACTTTTGCTGCATTTTATAGAAAGTTGCGGCTCCAACGATTCCTCCACCGATAATTGCAATATCAAATGTCATTCTTCTTTTTTTGGTAGTGCAAAATTAATGAAAGGATTGGGATTTGGAAAAATAGTTCGGAGAAGTTATGAGTATTGAAAGTTATTTCATTCTTCTGTTTCCCCATTTTGGTTCATACCAGAATAAATAGGCAAGTAATTGTGAGTCGATTCATAGTATTTACTTCTTTCATAAATAAAACGCAATTGTGCATGTGAAGATTTGGCAAATTCGGAATCTGATACTTTCTTATTTTCAAATTCCGTTCTCAATGTTTCATTTTCTTCTAAAATTTCTTCGGCTTTATCTTCAAAAACGTAAGATGAAAAATATTCCTTTTGCTGAACATAAGAATCGAATGTATTCCAGGCAAAGTAACTATCGGGAGTGTCCGGCTCTAATACAGAAATAATGAAACGTTTATTCTTCTGAAGGGTTGAAATGACAACATCTCCTGGCTTAAACTCTTTATAAATCAAGGATATTTCTTTTTCAATATTAGAATGAATAAAATGCCCTTCGTAAGGCTTTTTAGGACTCTCATAAGTAAGAATTTTATAACGACCTAACAGCACTGTTCCCTTTTCATTAATTGGTGACATGATGATATTATTTGCTTTCAATTTTTCGATTACATCTGTACATTGCGCTTCAACAATATAGTAATCTGGAATAAACGTTGAATCCATTGCAACATACTCCTTATAAAGAGGAATATGCTTCTCATAAGGCTTATCTCTATGATATTTCAACCGTTTCAATCCGGTTACCTCACTGATTGGGTTAGAAAATTCATATCCTTTAAATAGAATAGAGTCTTTTTTAACACCCGCTTTAAAATTAAACGGGTAATATTCCATTGCATCCACCCAACTCAGTGCTTTCAAACGTGCAGATTCAATTTCTTCTTTGTGCCAAGATATCCAAGAAATGGCACCCTCCAAAAAACTCAAAGTTGCCTGCACCCTTTGTGGGAATGGTTTCAACATGTGCGTTTCTATGGTGAAACTCATCGCATTCATCAAGGAAGCATAGCCCATAGCATATCTAGGTAAATCATTAAAAACAACAATTCCTTCTTCCGGCGTTTCTCCTTTTAGATTGACATAAGGAATCAAGTCAAAATCATTTTTTTTAGTGCAATTTTCAAGATGAGGAATCAATTCTTCGTGCATCAAACGACCTAGTTCTGGAGCCATTCTTTCTCTAACTGAAGCGATATGTGAAATCGTGTATTGATAATCTGCACCATTAGAAACATGTGTATCAATGAAAACGTCCGGATCAAGGGAATGGTAGATTTTTGCAAACGTGAACATGTTTTTGGAGTCCATTTTTATGAAGTCACGGTTCAGGTCTAAATTCTTTGTATTCCCACGAAACCCATATTCATCAGGGCCTTCCTGATTTGCTCTGCTGGAAGTTCCTCTATTCATCATCCCTCCAACATTGTAAGCCGGAATTATCGCAATAACTGGTAATTTTTCTGTCTTCTTCCCTTTTTTTATCCAATTATTCATCCAAATCAAACATGCATTCACACCGTCAGGTTCTCCGGGATGAATCGCATTGTTAATCAATAAAGTTGTTGATTTTCTCGCCTTCTTAAAACTTGCAATTGAATCTTGCCCCCCATTAATTATGCAAACATAAATTGGTAAACCATAGTCTGATTGGCCCATTTGATACAATTCAATTTCATTATTCTCTAACGCTAATTTCTCATAAATTGAAATCAATTCTTCGTAAGTTGGAGTAGAATTACCATCGTACTGAGCCAATACATTATGTTGAGAAAATAAAATTGATAAACCGAGAATAAATGTCTTCATATTTTGTAATGAGTTTGTTGAACTACTAATTTGTTAGTTTTCAAGACTAAATTAATTATTTTTGTCTTATGCGAATTGATATTCTTACCATTCTTCCTGATTTATTGCAAGGACCGTTTTCGGAATCCATAATGAAACGCGCACAAGAACGAGGATTATTAGAATTAGAGGTCCACAATATTCGTGACTATTCGGTGAATAAACACAAGAAAGTAGATGATACCCAATATGGCGGCGGTGCTGGAATGGTGATGACAATACAACCCATAGTCGATTTAATTGAAAAATTGCAAGCAGAAAGAAAGTACGACGAAGTTATTTTCATGACACCAGATGGCGAACTGCTGGAGCAAGAATTATGCAACGATCTGAGCTTAAAAGGTAACATCATTATTCTTTGTGGACATTACAAAGGCATTGATGAAAGAATAAGAGAACATTATATTACCAAAGAAATTTCTGTCGGCTCTTATGTCTTGACTGGAGGAGAATTAGCTGCGTGTATTGTCGTTGATAGTATTGTTCGCCTAATTCCAGGAGTGATTAATGATGAAACATCTGCGCTAACAGATAGTTTTCAGGATAATTTATTGTCGCCACCAGTATATACAAAACCATCGAATTACAAAGGTATGGAAGTTCCACCTGTACTACTCTCTGGTGATTTTGCAAAAATTGACAAGTGGAGAGAAGAAAAAGCAATAGAGAGAACGAAAAAGAGAAGACCAGATCTGTTCAAGTAGTTCTAAATTTTCTAACAATCTAAACGTAATGAATAAAGGAATTGAAGCATTAAAAAATGGAGGAACTATTCTTTACCCGACAGATACTATTTGGGGAATTGGCTGTGATGCGACAGATGAGAGTGCTTGTCAGAAAGTTTTAAAAATAAAGGAACGCACGAAGAACAAGAGTTTTATCATCCTAGTGGACAGTTTTGCTATGCTAGAGCGATTTATACCTGAATTTCAAGAAGTTTGCTATGATCTTGCAGATTTTGCATCTAGACCACTTACGATTATATATCCAAATGCAAAAGGTTTAGCTCCATCAACTTTAGCGGAAGATGGTTCTGTTGGCATTCGAATTACAAATGATCCCATTTGCCAAAAACTCATCCAAAGCATTCGTAAACCGATTGTGAGCACTTCTGCCAATTTATCTGGAGAAACTATTCCAACCTGCTTCGAAGAAATTAATGAAAGAATTAAATCAGAAGTAGATGCAATAGTGGAAGAAAGAACTTTTGAGAGAATGACCAAAGCTTCACAAATTGTGAAAATTGGAATTGATGGAAAAGTGGAGGTTTTGAGGAGGTGAGGGTGAAATCACCGTCCTCCCCCTACCCCCCTCCAAAGGGGGAAGAAGTAGATATGTAAAGGTACAATTCAATGACAATTCCTTTAAATTATAGATTTAACCAGTATGGGCTTCCCCCTTTGGAGGAGGTCAGGAGGAGGATAGAAAAATACTAGAAAATAAATCGCCAGATCCCCTATTTTAATAAAAAACTACTCACCACTTCATTAAACTCCTTCGTCTTATTCAAATTAACCATGTGTCCTCCTTTAAAAATCACATGAAATTCTGCATTCTCACCCAAGTAGTCGTAAAGCATCTTTCCTCGTTCTGCAGGGATTAACATGTCATTGCTTCCCCAAACCAAAAGAATGGGCATTACTAAATTGTACTCGTGCTTGGCATATTCGTCCAGATCAGACAACAATCTTTGCATTAGTTTTCGCTTCTCATTCTTGTTTCCAACATACATTTTCTCGTGAAACTCTTTGAAAAAGAATGCTGGAACAAAGCTCCGCTTACTTGAAGATAAGTACCATAACTTTTTTAAACCTCTCGGTGTGTCTGGAACGAAAAGGTCTTCAACCGTCTTGACATTAAAAGTTTTACATACATTCTCAACATCCGAAGCAAACATGAATTTTATGGGAGCATCAAAAATCATTAATTTTTCCACTTGATTTGGATAACTATTCGCGAATTCGATGCTGATCAATCCCCCGTATGAAATACCTCCTAATACGAATTTCTCCAACTCTAATTCATCCAATAAATTTTTAACGAATTGTACTTGGTCTGCAACACTGTATTTCTCATCAGAAGGAGAAGAATAACCAAAGTGCAATAAATTAGGAAGAATCAATCGGTAGTTTTTACTCAACATTTCAACCTGCCGAAACCACTGATAACGAGTTGTTGCACCAAATCCATGCAATAAAACAAGTGGAGGTTTTTCTAATCGATTGTCCCAATACTCTACCGTATCTCCGGCAATAATTTTCTCATACAACACCAACAAGGCGTTACTCATTTTCTTTTTAATAAGCACATCTATGACACGGAAAGAATTAGAAGAAAGCAAAGTAAAGCACATATAACAGAAATAATTTCTGATAATATAAGAAAGTTCTTCATAAAATTACATTTATTCTCTCAATGGTTTAACTTTGCACCCGAAATGTCACAAAATTACAGTCAATATCTAAAACATCCTGTTTTTAAAGTTGCCTCAGAGATCATCACTGAGCGTAACTTAGAAGCCTATGTTATTGGTGGTTATGTGCGTGACCTTTTACTTGACCGACCGTCGAAAGATATCGATATTGTGGTAGTTGGAAACGGATTAGAACTAGCTAAAGCAATTGCTGAAAAATTGCGCGTTAAGAAAGTATCTACATTTGAGAATTTTGGAACTGCTCAATTCGTGTACAAAGATTTGGACGTTGAGTTTGTAGGCGCAAGAAAAGAATCCTACCGCACCGATTCGCGTAAACCGATTGTAGAAGATGGTTCTTTGAGTGACGACCAAAAAAGACGAGATTTCACCATCAACGCCCTTGCGTTAAGTTTACATAAAGATAATTATGGTGATTTGATTGATCCTTTTGGAGGGGTGGAAGATTTAGAAAAACAAATTATTCGCACACCTTTAGAGTCTACAAGAACCTATTCAGACGACCCGTTAAGAATGATGCGTGCGGTTCGTTTTGCTACTCAATTGGATTTTAAAATAGAAAAGAAAAGTCTCGATGCTATTCGTGAAAATGCGAAACGCTTAGAAATCATTTCTCAAGAAAGAATATTGGTCGAACTAAACAAAATCATTCTTAGCGAGAAGCCTTCGAGGGGATTCAATCTGCTTTTTTCAACAAAATTACTGCATCAATTCTTTCCCGAAATGGTTGCTCTATATGGAGTTGAAACAAGAGAAGGAAAATCACATAAAGATAATTTCTTTCACACATTGGAAGTGCTCGATAACATTTGTGAAACAACTGATGACTTGTGGTTGCGATGGTCTGCGATTCTGCACGATATAGCAAAACCACCTACAAAGCGTTTCAATAAAAAAGTAGGATGGACATTTCATGGACATGAAGATTTGGGTTCTCGGATGGTTCCGAAGCTATTCAAACGAATGAAATTGCCCTTGGATGCGAAAATGAAATATGTTCAAAAATTAGTGCGTTTGCATTTACGCCCTATTTCATTAGTGAATGGTATTGTGACTGATTCTGCCGTTAGAAGATTGCTTTTTGAAGGTGGAGATGACATTGATGACTTGATGAAGCTTTGCAATGCAGATATTACATCAAAAAATGAACATAAAGTAAAAAAGTACAAGAAAAACTTTGAGTTAGTTATCGAAAAACTGAAGGCTGTTGAAGAGAAAGACAGAGTAAGAAATTTTCAACCTCCTGTATCAGGAAAATTAATTATGGATACATTCGGACTTGAACCTTGCGCAGAAATTGGTACAATTAAAGCAAAAATCAAAGATGCTATTCTTGACGGAGAAATTGAAAACAACCAAGAGCAAGCAATTGAGTACATGCATAAATTAGCAAAGGATTTAGGACTTGAAACAATAAACTAATATTGACGTAAGGTTTAAATAAAGGGAAATAAAAATGGCAGGATTGAAATTTAGGATTTTATTGGATTCAAAAAGCAAGAACGAAGTTTTTCGTGACATTTTGATCAGTGATTCTGATAATTTTGAATCATTCTACAAGGCTATTTTAAAAGCTTATAATTTCAACGAAGACCAGATGGCATCCTTTTATATGTCCAATCACAACTGGGACAAAGGTTTTGAAATTAGTTTGTTTGACATGACTTTCGGCGAGGATGACACTCAAATACTTCCTGGTATCATGTCAGAATCAATTATTCGAGAATACATCCAAGACCCTGACCAAAAAATGATTTTAGTTCATGACTTTTTGAGAATGTGGATGTTTTTAGTTGAACTTATTGGCATAGAAAAAGAGAATCCTGCTGAACCTAAGTTGGTTCTTGCAGTTGGAGATGCCCCACTAGAAGATTCAAAACCGCAGGAGAATGAAGACTTACAATTTGAAACAGATTCTGAGATAGGAGATGATGAAGAAGATGAGTTTGATTTTGGGGAGTTTGAGGATTATTAATTACTATTCCCCCTATGAAAGATCCTATCGGTCAAGCCATTTTAGATTTTGCGAGAACAGGTAAAAATAAAGACATCATTGTTAAATCGGACATTTGTGATGATGATGTAATTCCTTCGTCGTATTTGTTTAGATCGTTTGAAGAAATGCCATTAATCGAGCAAATTGCCTTAAAAAAATGCACTGGAAATGTTCTCGACGTGGGTGCAGCTGCAGGAATTCATACGAGTTATTTAAAAGAACAGGAACTAGATGTACGTTGTATAGATATCAGTGAGAAATCAGTAGAATATCTGAAATCCGTAGGGCATTCTGCCGAAAAAACAAATTTCTTTGAAGTTGAAGAGCAAAAGTTCGATACCGTACTAATGTTAATGAATGGTCTAGGAATTGCAGGTTCACTTTCTAATCTTGACTTAACATTATTGAAAGCAAAATCACTTCTCAAAGAAAACGGAAGAATAATCGCAGACTCATCAGATATAAAATACCTCTACCAAGATGACGATGGTTCAATGCTTATTGATTTGAATACTGAGTATTATGGAAACTTCAAATTTCAAATGGTTTATGATGAACACATCTCAGATTGGTTTGATTGGTTGTATGTTGATTTTGATAAACTACAGCTTGTGGCCAACAAAATTGGACTTTCTGTAGAGAAAATTTATGAAGAGGATAATCATTATTTGGTAGAAATAAAAATGGCATTATAGTGCCCTACCCTTTATCCCCTCCAAAGGGAGAATAAGTAGATAATAAAAACAACCAAATGTATAATGAGAAGTGTGCCCCCCTTTGTAGCGAGATAAAGGGGGAGGATTTTCATTAAACCCGATTCCAACTCAAATTACTATCTTTGAAACATGCAAAAGATTATACTCTTTCTTTTCATTCTCAGCACCAACGGCATTTTCTCACAAAAAATTCGTGTACACGAATACCCAATGGAAGAAAATGGGATTCTCTGGAAAATATCTGGAAATAATGTGAAAGAAACCTGCTATCTTTTTGGAACAATGCATATCATCGAAAAAGAGTATTTTTTATTCCCGAAAAAATTAAAGAAAATTGTAGAACGATCAGAAGTTCTAATGATGGAATTAGCAGGAATGCCTGATCCAGTTGAAGCAATGGAATATGTGGTGTTAGAAGAAGGTTCCTTTTTCGATTTTTTTACGAAAGAACAAACAGACACGATACTTTCATGGGCACTCGATAGCTTCGGAATTGATGAGCCAGCTTTTCGCACAGGTTTTTCGAAAATGAAGCCATTTGTGGTGATGCAATTAGCTACTCCAATCTATTTCTCGGGTGAAACAGAATCTTATGAGAGAACGTTGAATGCTATTGCTTCTGAAAATGAGATTGAAGTCTTAGGACTGGAAACCATGGCTCAACAAATGGCATTATTTGACAGTTTAAGTAATCAACAACAAGTTGAAATGTTGATGCAAACCATTAGAGACGGAGACAAAGGAGTCGAAATAGTAAAACAAATGCAACAAATTTACACCATCCAAAATGTTGATGCTCTATTTCAATTTATTGCTGATTCTGACGGAGTAATACAAAATGAGCAACAAAAATTCTTGGATGACAGGAATCAAAATTGGATTCCAAAAATTATAGAGCAAATGGCAAAAACGACTACCTTTGTTGCGGTCGGTGCTGGACATTTGGGTGGTCCAAATGGCGTAATTCGATTACTTGAAAAAGAAGGATACATCTTAACACCTATCAAATTATGAACTACTTATTAATTCTTTGCTCATTGGTAATTTTGAGCTCCTGCTCTACTTATTCAGATCAAGAGAAGGACGACTTTGATGAAAAAATAAATACCTATTTAGGAGAAAAAGGCATTGAAACAAAAAGATCTGAGTCTGGAGTTTACTACAAAATAATTGAACAAGGAGAAGGTAGAAAAGTGCTTTTTAAAGATGTTATCTCGTTTAAATACCGAGGCGAACTATTAAACGGATTGGTTTTCGATGAGCAAAAAGAACCGGTTGAATATAGACTAGATCAGCTGATTGCGTGTTGGAAAGAAGTTATCTTAGAATTAAATGAAGGAGGGAAAGCCTTCTTGATTTCCCCTCCGCAACAAGGATACGGAAATCATGAATTGGAGGATATTCCACAAAATTCTATCTTAGTATTTGAGTTGGAAGTTGTTGAAGTGAAATAAACTATTACTCAAATGATCAGATAGTGTTATGCTAGCAAAAGATTTTCACCTCTTCTATTGATAAAGCAAAATCAAACACTTACTTTTGAAGACATTAAAATTAACGCATTAATAAAACTGCAAATATGAGCGTATTAGTAAATAAAGATTCTAAAGTTATAGTTCAAGGATTCACAGGAAGCGAAGGTACTTTCCATGCTGGTCAAATGATCGAGTATGGAACAGATGTAGTTGGTGGTGTTACCCCTGGTAAAGGTGGTCAAACACATTTAGATCGTCCTGTTTTTAATACGGTTGCTGAAGCAGTTGAAAAAGCGAATGCGAATGTTTCTATCATTTTTGTGCCGCCAGCGTTTGCTGCTGATGCAATTATGGAAGCGGCGCAAGCTGGAATTAAAGTTATCGTTTGTATCACGGAAGGAATTCCTGTTGCAGACATGGTAAAAGCAGATGAGTACATTCAAGAATATGATTGTACGCTTGTTGGTCCTAACTGTCCAGGAATAATCACTGCTGGTGAAGCAAAAGTTGGAATTATGCCTGGATTTGTTTTTACAAAAGGAGATATCGGAATCATTTCAAAGTCTGGAACCCTAACATACGAAGCAGCAGATCAGGTTGCAAAGGCTGGAATGGGAATTACAACAGCTATCGGAATTGGTGGAGACCCAATCATTGGAACAACAACCAAAGAAGCTGTTCAATTGTTAATGAATGATCCCGAAACAAAAGGAATTGTGATGATTGGCGAGATTGGTGGTAATTTAGAAGCAGATGCTGCACGTTGGATTAAAGATAACGCAAAGAAGCCAGTTGTTGGATTTATTGCTGGTGAAACAGCACCAAAAGGAAGAACAATGGGGCATGCAGGTGCTATTGTTGGTGGTGACGATGATACGGCGGAAGCTAAAAAAAGAATTTTAAGAGAATGCGGAATTCACGTTGTTGATTCTCCAGCTCAAATTGGAGCAAAAATGGCAGAAGTAATGGGCGTAACAGCTTAATTAGTATAAATAATTGAGAAAAAACTTCCGTGAGGGAGTTTTTTTTTCGGGATGTAGCTCAGTTGGTAGAGTACTCGTCTGGGGGGCGAGAAGTCGCAAGTTCAAGTCTTGTCATCCCGACAATTCGTCTTACAGACTTTTGTAGGAAGAAAGACTTTCCCTGTGCTTTCGCTTGGTCTTCGAAACCTCAAACGGTTTCTCTTGTCATCCCGACAATTCGTCTTACAGACTTTTGTATTTTCGCAGTATGAAAATCGAAGAATTAGTTCTTGAAATTAGAAACAACCGGGCATTCTCCGACTATCAAAACTATTTCAAAAAACATCCAGCAAAAATCAAAGAGCTGATTCAACTTATCGAGAATAAAAGAGAATATCCCTTTGAAGAATATGCGTCTTGGATTCTCTCTCATGTTGTTAAAACGCAAAAAGAAGAAGTTCAGCAGTATTATGAGCAACTGATTGATCTATTATTAAATAATGAAAACCAATCCTCTCGAAGAAACGTTCTCAGCACTATTTTAAAACTAGAACTCACAGATTATAAAGAAAGTGAGTTCATTGACTTGCTGATTTCATACATTAAAGATTACGAAACTAAAGTAGCCTCGCAAGTAAATGCACTATATATTCTAGCAAAATTCGTCCTCAAATATCCTGAATTAAAAACTGAAATAGTACAAATCATAGAGTTTCACGCTGAGAAGAAGACTCATTCTTACGACGCTGCGAGAAGAAAATTCATGCATCTTACTAGAAAAATTCGCTAACATTTAAAGAAGTAGAATACACAATCTTACTCCGTTATTTTTAAAAATCCTTGAAATTTAGAGTCAAATACATACACTTTTCGAAAAATAATTGAATTTTATTCATTAATCAAAAACTCACCTTAACCTCTTTAAATAAAGGAATAATGAGGTTTTACGCCTCCCATTCAAAAAGATAATTAAAAAATAATAGTACTATGTATTGCATAATACAATCTAAAACCTATATCTTTGTATAAAACAATTGAATATGAAATTAGAAAATACCAAAGCGCAAATGCGAAAAGGAATTCTAGAATTCTGTATTCTTTCGATATTAGATAAAAAAGAAGCGTACCCTTCTGAAATAATCGATGCACTGAAAGGTGCAAAATTGATTGTTGTTGAAGGCACCCTCTACCCTCTTCTTACTCGATTGAAAAATGCAGAACTCTTGACTTATCGATGGGAAGAATCCCCTTCAGGCCCACCCAGAAAATATTACTCCCTAACAAAAATGGGCAGAGCTTTTTTAGAAGAACTCACCGGAACTTGGGCAGAATTAAACAAGGCAGTTAATAAAATCACTAAAAATAATTCAAAATGAAAAAGACAATATCAATTAATATAAAAGGAATTAACTTCATTATAGAAGAAGACGCCTACGAATTGTTGCAAAATTATTTGGAACGATTAAGTAATACGCTAAAAGATGAAGATGGTAGTCAAGAAATTATTGAAGATGTTGAATTAAGAATTGCTGAAATTTGCTCTTCTAAATTGATTGACAGTAAAACAGTAATAGATTACTCGGATATTCAAGAAATTCTAGCAACTCTAGGTAATCCTGAAGATTATATCGATAGCGAGGAAAATAATGGACCAGCATCTACTGATTTTTCTGACAAAAACAGAAGAACCGATAGACGACTATTTAGAGACAAGGAAAATGCAACTATTGCTGGTGTTTGTTCTGGTATTTCAAACTTTTTCAACATAGATGTAGTCATCATTCGTGCCATTTTTGTTGTGTTCTTTCTTTTTGCTGGATTCGGATTTCCACTATACATCATATTATGGATTATTGTACCACAGACAAAAAGTTCCATCGATAGGTTGAGAATGAAAGGAAAACCGATCACCGTCGAAACGGTAAGAGAAGAAGTGGAAATAGCTGCAGAAAAATTGAAAGAAGGATCGAAAAAATTTGCTAATAGAATCAGAAAAGACGACTCTTACAAAAAAAGTGTTAACAGAGGCGGACGAATACTTTCTAGTCTTTTAGGCATCATTTTCGTCGGTATTGGAATGGCATTTCTAGTACTACTAATTATTTTTGGAATCGCAGAGACACAAATATTTCCAATTCAAGGAAGTGATGGTTTTTTATCATTACCTGATTTAGGTAGTTTAGTTTTACTTGACAATGGCGATTATGAACTATTTTGGTGGGGAGCTATTTTACTCAATTCGGCGGTAGTATTATTCTTCGTTTTATTGGGTTCCATTCTCCTTTTTAAAATATACAACACTTGGAGTAAAATAACTCTTCTATTTTTGTTTATAACTGGTGTTTCAGGACTTCTTATGTGTGCTGCAGTCGGTATGAGAACTGGACGAGATTTTATGATAACTGGGGAGTTAGATTATGAAGTTGGTTCAGTTTATTCAGAAACTTTGGTAATTGAACCCGAACTGGAAAGTTTAATGATAGAAGGTGACTATACGGTTAAAAGTAATGGAAAATATCACCTAATGAAGGTTGGAAAAGATGATATTACATTTCATGGAATTACTATTTATTATTCCGAATCTAAAGACTCATTGTTTCATATCAGACAAAATTTTAAGGTTCAAAGTCAATCACATGAAATTGCAATTGAAAAGTGCAAAAATATTAAGCACATGACAAGCCTAGAAAATGACACTCTTACCATGTCATCGGCATATTCCTTTCCAAAAACGGACAAAATTCGAGCGCAAGCTGTTCAAATAGAGATTGAAATACCAAAAGGAGCTCAGGTTATTATTGATGGAGAAGTTATTTCGATCACAGAATCAAGTAAAAATCACAAAAACTCAGACCATTATGAACATGGAAAAATGACACATGACGGTAAGTATTATCATTGGGATTAAAACAATTAAAATGTGATGTAACTTTTTACCATCTCAACGGTCTTACTTATAGACTGGTTTCATAAAGTGCAGTTTAGGTAGTAAACCAAGATAAAACGACTCAGTCAATGAGTCGTTTTGTTTTTTTCTGTAATCCATTTGGATAAATACATACTGCTTTTCATAGAGTGATAATTAAAGAGGTTATACTCTAGACTTGACTTTCTTATTTTTTCATAGGTCTTTTTTAAACCATTTAAGCACTCTAAAAATGTTCGATCAAAATCAATCATATTGTGTTTAGAATCGAGAATATCAAAACCTTTATTCTGAGCAATTTCCCATTCACTTACATCTTCATGAAGAAGAATAGCTTTTGCAGCAAAATGTTTGTAATCATCTTCTATATATCCATTCCATTTATCATTTACCCGCATACCTTCTGCGCCAACTTCAGTCGTAACAACAGGAGTTCCACATTGCATTGCTTCCAAGTGTTTACCTTTTATTCCTGCTCCAAAACGCAATGGAGAAAGAGAAACTTTTACTTGTTTTGTAACTTCCAAGGAATCCTCTACTCTACCCTTTACTAGAAAGCCCTGACTCTCATTATGTAAATCTTCTATTTTCTGACTCGCATAAGCACCATAAATTGAGAGAGTGGCATTCGGTAATTTTTGACGAATCAATGGCCATATTTCTTTTTTAAGAATTTTAACGGCGTCCCAATTGGGTTCATGATAAAAATTACCGATAAACATAAAATCACTCCTCTCCTTAAATGCAGGAATGTTAGCGATTTTTTTAGAATGAATCGTTAAATATTGCAATCTATTTTCAGAAATAGAATAATGATTTTTCAATAGGCTAATTTCGAACGAAGAAACGAACAAAGACAGGTCGCAACGTTGAATCGAAGCTATCTCCCTCATCGCAACTTGAGTCCGAATCGTTGAATCATCAATGTTAGAACCAACCTTTATAGCTTCTCTTCGACTATCCCTAAGAAAGTGAAGATCTTCTGTATTAAGTATTCTAACCGCTAAAGGATTATTCATGGCAACCCTCCATCCAAACTGTTCTTCGGTAGTAAATCGGTCAAATATTACAAGATCAGGTTGAAGCTCCTTAGTGAACTCATCGAATGAGTCATTGTTTAATTCTATTGACACACAATCAACTTTTAGCAACTCCAAATTTGCTTGAAACTCACTTTGATTGGCAGGACTAGCAAATGTAATGTGAATATCTGAAGAGCTAAAAAACGTCAATAACTGCATCATTCTTACACCGGCAGCAGAAGATTTTGGTTCTGGCCAAACTTTGCCAATAATTAATACCTTGTTAAATGGAGACATGTAGCAAAAGTACATATACTTTCATCAAAAAAGCATCCTGAGATAATCTCAAGATGCTTTTTTGATGAAATAATCTTATCTATTTAATTATGTTCACATGACCAATAATCATATGTCGTTCATCATCTCTTGTTTGTTTGAACTCAATTTTCCATGTGTAAGTTCCGTTTTCCATCATTTTTCCTCGGTAAGTACCGTCCCATCCAACAGATGCATCATGACTCTCAAAAATTAATTCACCCCACCTATTAAAAATATACATGTCAAAGTCATATGGATCATATCCAGAAACAAATACTGGTTGAAATGAGTTGTTGAATGCATCATTATCAGGTGTAAATGTATTCGGAATGAAATAGACTAACTCGTCCAATACAACAATTGCGACATTTGCGGTATCTGTACAACCAATAGAATTAATCGCAATTAGCTCAACATTAAAAGTGCCAGGGTTCTCATTCGAAAATACATGAACCGGATTTTCAACAGTAGTCATTGGAGAACCATCACCAAAGTTCCATTCATAACCAACAGAGAACTCTGAATTATTTGTAAAAACAATCTCTTCTTCATTATCTAAGGTTGACAACTGTAACTCAGATGCTTCGAAAGAAGCAATTGGCATAGCTATAACAGTTAGTAAGTCAGTGTACATTATTGAATTAACACAACCGGTAAAGGATGTAATTGTAAGGCCAGCATCATAGACACCTGCTCCTAAGAAGGTGTAAATGTATTCTGAACATTCTTCCGTAGGCACAGAACCTTCAATATCCCAAATGCAACTGACGATAGCAGATTCTGCAGTCGATAAATTAGTAAATGTCACAGTAAATGGTTCACATACAGGCTGTGTTGTCGTAAAATCGACTGTTGGAAGGTTTTCGATATCAATGGTTGCTGTGGCAGTTGAAATACATCCAAAATTGTCAGCAGTGACCGTATATGTCATCGATTGAGTTGGTGAAAAAGGCTGAGAGTCAATTACTCCATTGTCCCAAGAAATTGGAACGTTCCATGGATTATCAGCGACCAATGCAATAAAATCCCCTAAGCAGACCAATGTATCATTTTCGCTAATTGGAGCTGGAACTAAAAGAATTGTTATTTCTTGGGTTACAAAAATTTGGTTACCACAATCATCAGTCACAGAATAAGTTCTAGTGATTTTTTCTAAATTACAAATATTCCCATCCGAAACATCGCTTACCCATGCCACAACGGGATTTACTGTGCAATTATCAGCCTCATCATTAACTACAGATGGATTTGGGGCAGGCACATCCGTAGGCAAGGGAACAGATATTGGAACAACATTACTTGCTGTAGGAGGTATCAAATCGTTTACTGTAATTGTTTGAGTTAAAATAATTTGATTTCCACAATCATCGGTGACATTGAATTGTCTCGTAATGATAAGTGGGCAAGCACCAACTTGAACTTCTGGAAGCATTCCAACACTAGGGTTCGCTGTACAATTATCTAAAATATTTGTAACATCTGATAAACTTTGTGCTGGCACATCAGCAAGGCATTGATAAGCATTATCCAAAACTTGAGCGGTTGGAGCTTGCGTATCATTAATAATTATTAATTGAGACACTAGAATAAAGACACCACATTCGTCGGTAATTCGATATCGCCTAGTTATGGTTTCAGGACATGATCCTAAATCTGACACATCATCTTCCCAAGTAACGATAGCAGGCGCTCCCGTGCTAGTTTCATCAGTAACAACTAGAGGGTCTGGTGCGGGGATATCAGCAAAACACTGCACATTGACAGTTAGAGGGTTACTCGCAGTTGGAGGAATATTAACGACGGTTATAGTTATATCCTCTGTAGCCGTTAGAGTTGCGCATATCCCAACTGTAGTTGCTGTGACAGAATAGGTCGTACTTGTTGCTACAGGACAAACATTGACAGTTGGCGAAGTTCCAAGTCCATTGCTCCAAGTATAATCGACAGTAGGTTGGCAATTATTTGCTGCAACCGCAGTCAGGTCAACACATGCACCTGGACAAATTGATAACGATGTCGAATTTATTCCAACTTGAAAAGCCGCCACTCCATAGACAAATGAAGTAAATGTTGACCATTGACTACCTCCGAAGGTGGAACCACATGATGCTTCTTTCGCTCTAATATAATACGTCTCTCCTGGGCATAATGAAGATAAATCAATAGTCTGTGCAGAAGGATACGCTTGATTTCCAGAACTGGTTTTGTTAATACAAACTGACTGATCACTTAATAATGGCGCACCTACAGCTGCAGGTGAACAATAAATTTCTGTTATGACATTATACGAACAAGACCAGCTTGTTGTACTTGTCCAATTTAACACTAAATCTGTCCCTACAGTTGTTTGATTGGTTAATAAGGGAGTTCCATAAGGACTACAAGTAATTGCTTTGTTAGCCAATAAAAGAAATAGAAGTAATAAATAAATGATTTTCATATAAAAGTATCTAAGTAACAATTGTTAGAACGTATATTAAGAATGAATGGTTGCTTTTTTTACTGTTTTTTTTGTTTAAAGAACGAAACAAAAAAAAGAGCAAAGAATATTATTCTTTACTCCTTTTTTGTGGATCAA
>CAXBMR010000032.1:0-29647 GCA_963976995.1 uncultured Fluviicola sp. | reverse complement strand
TTTTTTCATAAGTACCTAATTTACACCAAGTCTAAAAAAAAAAAAAAATGGAAAAACAAAGTTTTTGAGCGGAAAGTTGTTGGAAATACTATAAACATTCGCACTTTTCATCAGAAAAGTCTGTTTTAAAAAAAAAAATCCTTCAGAAAAGGAATGAGTCGATTAATAGTTGAACATTTTAAGTCCAATTAGAATTAACTTCTAAAAAAACTAATCTATAAACAATGTCAGTCGAACAGTAAAGTCAGTATTGACGCTCTCGAAATGCGATTTGGGTATTAAAAATAAACCTTCTTAATCAACAAATACAATCCCGCATAAAACAACATGATGCCCATTCCTAGTTGCACTATGGAAGTGTATCCTTGCTTTCGCCAATAGAACCAATTGAGAGTTCCGAATACTATTGCGGGGAGAATGGGGTACAGATAAACGGAATACATTTACTTTCCGATGAGCACATTTAGACTCTGAGGAACAATATTCACAATAAGGTCTTCTTTTACATCAAAAGGTTCACCATCGTAATGGGCTATTTTTTCAGAAAGGTGAATTTTTGCCTTTTTAAAGGAAAGAATTTCAGTAAATCGTGATTTATCACTTGTTTTTCGGAAAAAACGATAGATAATTGAAGGTGCTGACCAAATAGAGAATGGTTTTAAGATGCACATCTCTAATTTTCCATCTGTAACGTCAGATTTTGGTGAAATAGAAAAACCATTTCCAAATTGAGACGAATTGGCAACCGTCAACAATACAACAGGTAGTGTTTTTACTTTTCCATCAATATCTATGGATACATTAATAGGATTATATTTAAAAAATTCTCTAAATATGAGGTAAATGTATCCTCTTAATCCTCTTTTTGTATGGGTATCGAATTTTTTAGCAATCACAGCATCAAAACCGTAACCAGCAACACCTAAGAATGATTTGTCATTAACTTTTACCGTGTCCATTTTTATCGCATTATTCTCGTTGATGCATTTTAACGCATCGGCAATGTCCATTGGTATTTTTAGATGTCTAGCCAGGCCATTTCCAGAACCTGCAGGCAATATTGCTAGTTTAGTCTTAGTACCAATAAGTGCCGTTCCAACTTCATGAACAGAACCATCACCTCCAACAGCGCAAACAACATCATAACCTTGATCTGAAGCCTCTTTCGCAATTAGTTTTCCGTGTTTACTGTATTCAGTGTAAACAATATCATAATCAAAGACCGTTAAATCTAAATTTTCTTCGATTAAACCAGGGATAAGGTTTTTTTGACCCACTCCTGATTTCGGATTTATGATAAAACGTATTTTTTGTTTCATTCTATTGTTGTTTTATTCAGGTTGAGGTCTCTATTGTAAGTCTGTATCATCGCTTTTACTCGATTTTCATTCACTTTTACTTCTTCTTTATAATAAGAAAGAGAGTCAATTGGAGACAGGTCCTGAGAAGTGAAGTCATGCAAAAATCGTGCCTTACCATCAATGATTGTAGTCATACGCTTGTTTTTGAAATAAAAATAAGAACCGCTAATGTATGCAAGTGACTCTTTGTCAGTATTTTGATAAGCTGAATTACCGAAAGCATAATAGTCGGTCTTAATATTTAATAAGTCCAAAATTGTAGGCATTATATCTAATTGCTGAATGATTTCATCCTTTCTTTCAGCCTTTAAAAAACCCTTTGGGTGGTAAAATAAAATAGGTACTCGATACATCTGCGTTCTGATACTGTATTTTTTGGTTTTTGATCCTGGTGTATGGTCAGCTAGAACGACAAACAAAGTGTTGTCATACCAAGGTTGTTTTTTTGCTTCTTCAAAAAATTCTTTTAGGGCGTAATCGCCATAATTGATAGATGCGCACAATTCCTGAGGACCTCGTTTTACCTTATCACGCATATGTTCAGGTATAAAGTAAGGATGATGTGACGATAAGGTGAAAAGTGTACTAAAAAAAGGTTCTTTCAAGTCAGACATCATGCGCGCTGTCCAAGGATTAAAATATTCGTCTAAAATACCCCAAGTCATATCAGAATGTTTCTCATTGTTGTATTCCGTTCTCCCAAAATAATGGTCAAAACCTGTTAAATGAGCAAATCCGTCAAATCGCATGGATCCGTTTGTGGCACCATGATAAAATGCAGACTGATAGCCATTTTTTGCAAGAATGTTAGGCAATGTATTGATTTTGTTGTCTCCAAAAGGAGAAGAAATGTATGGATTATCCATCAAGGTTGGCATGGAAGCAATAATTGCAGGAATCGCCTCGATTGATTTCTTACCATTGGCAAAACCATAGTTATAGGTGATAGATTGGTCTATTAACGAGTCTAAAAAAGGTGTGTATCCCTCGCCGTCTTGATATGCACCGATGAACTCTATTCCAAAACTTTCTAAAATGATAATCATAACATTCGTATTATCTGGAAGGATATTTTGAGGTTGAGTCGTCTTTTTAGCGGAAAAATAATTTTCTAATTCAGAATCGTCGAAGTAATTTACTAATTCTAAATCCCCTTGATCTATTGTTTTTATCATCGTAAAAGGTGTCGTTAGAACTAGGCTTGTGTTCTTTCCTTTTGTAAAATTAGAGGCTTCAATAATACCTGTTGGTTTCAATGCAAAACCACCACGGCTAATAACGATGAGAATAGGTAATATAATTGCAAAAGCTAAAATATTCTTACGGTAGAATAATTTTGGCTTGGTTTTTACTGTTTCAAAACTCCGTGTGGTTTTTCGATAAAGGATTTCGCTAAGTACAATGAGAATTATTAAGAATAAGAAAAGATGCCAAAAGTCAGAAACAAAAGTGGAAGCTAGCTGACCAACATCATTCCCTGTGCTGACCAAAGAGAATAAATCAAAGGTTGATCGCTTGCTAGTATATGTAAAATATTCTATGTCTAACAGGTTGAGAGCAATGAGTAAAGTGTTAGTGGCGTGAAAGATTATTTTAAAGAAAATTCGATGAAATTTATATCCTCGAATAGGTAAAGGCAATAAAAATAATGTGTAAAACGGAAAGAAGAATAGCCCTACTGTAATCAAATCAAACCATAATCCCAGTACAAAATCATAAATAGAAATATCCACAAAAGCATTGGAATTGAATAAAACAAAGAGCAATCGAGTAATAAAAAGCATCAGCACAGCAATTCCTAGTCTTTTTACAAGAACAATTGCGTGATTTGGAATGATTTCGATGATTTTCTTCATAAAACTCAAAAGTAGAAAAATATAATCGGAATTAATTTATCTTTGCTTGAAACAATTTTATATGAAATCATTGGTCTTGGTATTCTTAATGTTTTTTTGTCTGAATTCGTTCAGTCAAAAAATGGAGGCGTATAGACTGTATAATTCCAAAGGAAAGAAGGTTAATTTTAAAAAATTAGCAAAGGATGTGAAAGATACGGAATTTGTTTTCTTTGGAGAATACCATGATAATCCAATATCTCATTGGCTACAACTGGAAGTTTTGACGGTAATGCAAAAACAATACAATGAGAAGTTAATGCTGGGCTTTGAGATGTTTGAACAAGATCAACAAGAGTTACTGAATAGTTATTTGGAAGGAAAAATTACGGATAAAGAGTTTGAGAAGAAAGCTCGATTGTGGCCAAATTATAAAACAGACTATAAGCCATTGATTAAATTTGCTATTGAAAATAATCTTCAATGCGTCGCAAGTAATATTCCAAGAAGATATGCGTCCATGTTGTTTAAATATGGAAGGGATACATTAAGAACCTTGACGGAAGAGGAAAAAAGTTGGATTGCTCCTCTAGATTTTAAAATCGACACGACTTTATCTCAATATATAGAAATAGGTAATATGGCAGTACACATGGATGGAATGTCGGGTAAAGACTTGATGCAGGCTCAGGCTATCAAAGATGCAACCATGGCTTATTTCTCATTAAAAAACATGGAAGAAGGCAATGTTGTTTTACACATCAATGGTGCTTTTCATTCAGATTTCTATCAAGGAATAATGTGGTATATTCGACAATCGAAACCGGAAATGAATATTATAACCATTTCTACTGTAAGTCAAGAAAACATATCAAAATTAGACAAAGAAAATAGAGGCAAAGCAGATTACATTCTGTGTGTTCCTGAAAACATGACAAGTACTCACTAATATTAAAAAGATGAAATTAAAGTTAATTTTAACTAGCATTGGACTAAGCATGTTTCTGCAACATTCCTTTTCTCAAGATATAGAAACTGAGAAATCAACTACTTCTCTTTTAATTTATACGAATTGGTCAAATACCTATCGAAAATTAACTGTTAATGAGGGCTTGTTTGCCGATAGCATTGGACCACGGGCTGATGAAACGAGTTATAATTTATGGTCCTTCGGCTTGGGTTTTAGAAGTGATGTTTCAAAAAATATAACGGTTGAAGGAGGAATAGCTTTTCAACGAAATGGTGAGAAATATAACTTTGAAGAATCGGACACTTTGTACAGGTATGATTCTCAATACCATTATATTTCTATGCCAATTAAAGTCTATTATAAATATGGAAAACGAGCAAAAGTTATTGCTGGAGCAGGAGTTGTGCCTCAATTATTTGTAAATTTAAAGCAAACATTAGAAACACTGTCTAAAGATAAATTGACAACTAATGAAGACATTAAAACCAAAATAGGGTACAATACTTTTGTAATGAGCGCCGTTTTTAACCTTGGTTTTGAATATGATTTATCTAAGAGGACTACTATTGTATTCATACCTGAGTACAAAGTGCAATTAACTTCGAGCTATTTTAAAACCAATGGATTAAAACACTTTGGCAGATCTTTAGGGTTTAACATTGGTTTATCATTCTACCTATAAAAGTATGAGAATTAAAGAAATTACTGATTATTTAGAATCACTAGTACCACTTTCTAGTCAAGAAAGTTATGATAATTGTGGGCTGTTAGTTGGAAATGAAAACTCAGAGTTCAAGAAAGCACTGATTACTTTAGATTGTATAGAAGCGACAGTTGAAGAAGCTATTGAGCATGGCTGCAATTTGATTATTGCGCATCATCCAATCGTTTTTAAGGGACTAAAGAAGTTAAATGGTAATAATTACATCGAACGTACCGTTATTAAGGCAATAAAGCATGACATTGCGATTTATGCAATTCATACAAACTTGGATAACTATCAATTTGGTGTAAACGATGAAATAGCGAGAAAGTTGAATTTGAAAAATGTTCAAATTCTTACTCCCAAACGAGGCGTTTTGTCCAAGCTAGTATGTTTTGTTCCTTTAAAGAATGCAAGTGAAGTAACTGGTGCACTTTTTAACGCTGGTGCTGGTAAAATTGGGAATTATGAAGAATGCAGCTTTCAGACAGAAGGTATTGGTTCCTTTAAGCCTAATGATAAGTCTAATCCTGTAGAAGGCAGAATAGGAGCGTTATCTAAAGTCAAAGAGCATAGACTAGAAGTTCTTGTTTCCAATCATATTTTACCAAAAGTGTTAGCGGCGATGAAAGAAGCCCATCCTTATGAAGAAGTAGCACATGAAATCTATTCTATTTCTAATACAAATCAAAATGAAGGTTCTGGAATGGTTGGGGAATTGGAAGAGGCCATGGAAACAATAGCTTTTTTACAAAAGGTTAAGACTATTTTTAATAGCGAAGTGATTAGACATACCGGAATTTCTTCAAAAACAGTTAAAAAAATAGCTTTTTGTGGAGGCGCAGGAAGTTTTTTATTAAGTGACGCGAAAAAGATCGGAGCCGACGTCTTCATCACTGGTGACTTCAAATACCATGAATTTTTTGATGCAGAAAACGACATTATTGTCGCAGATATCGGACATTTTGAGAGCGAGCAATATACTTCTTGTCTTTTAGAGCGTATTTTGACGAAAAAATTCGCTAAATTTGCCGTTCGTTTAACTGAGGTAAATACAAACCCAATAAATTATTTTTAGGATGGCAAAAACTGCAACTAAAAAAGATCAAACTATAGCTGAAAAGTTAGATAGTTTACATGCTTTACAAGTGATTGATTCTGAGATTGATAGAATCAAAACTGTTCGAGGAGAGTTACCTTTAGAGGTGCAGGACTTAGAAGATGAGGTGGAAGGTCTTGATATGCGCATTGAAAAAATGCAAGAAGAATTAAAAATGTTAGAAACTGAAGTTTCTGATAGAAAGAATTCTAGTAAAGATGCTGATGCTTCTATTAAAAAGTACAAGAAGCAACAAGAGAATGTTAGAAATAACAGAGAATACGATTCTATTTCAAAAGAAATCGAATTTCAAGAATTAGAAATTCAATTGAATGAGAAAAAAAGTAAAGAGTCGAAATTCAAAATCACAAGCAAAAGTGAAATCCTTGAAGCTGCAATAGAGAAAAGAAAACTAAGATCAGAAGATTTGGCAACGAAAAAGGCTGAATTGGATGAAATCATTGCTGAAACTCAAGCAAAAGAGGAAAAGTTGACTAAAAAGTCAAACAGTGCCCTTAAAAAATTAGATGACCGTCTTTCTAAAGCATACACTCGATTAAGAACAAGTGCCAAGAACGGATTAGCAGTTGTGGAAGTGGATAGAAATGCTTGTGGTGGTTGTTTTAATAAAATTCCAATTCAACGTCAAATTGACATTCAGGCGAAGAAAAAAGTTATTGTTTGTGAACATTGTGGACGTGTTTTGGTTCCTGGTGAAGAAGCAGAAGATTAGAGATTAGTAACTGTAATTTTTTAAAAACCGTTCCTGGTCATCGAGCTTATTCGAGACGTCGGAACGGTTTTTTTATTTTTGTAATAATGAAGTTTTCAGATTATAGTATCTCCAAAGAAATTAAAGACCAATTAGCCGTCTTAGGGTATAACAAACCTACTGATATACAATACAAGGCGATAAAGCATATTCTCAATGGAGAAGATGTTATGGCAATTGCTCAAACAGGTACTGGAAAAACAGCTGCATTTGCAATTCCCACAATTAATATCATTCAAAAAAAGAGGAAATACGGAAACAAAGGAGTGCAATGTTTAGTGATGGTTCCTACTAGAGAATTAGCTAAACAAATTGCTACTGTATATCGTGAAATTGGAAAAAACACGGGTGTTAAGGTTTTTGGATTGTTTGGAGGAGTTGAACAAGAACAACAAATTGCTACTTTAAACAACGGAGTTGATGTTGTAGTAGCAACTCCGGGGAGAATGTTTGATTTGATTTCTCAAGGAGCCTTGGATTTGTCTTCTGTTAAGTTTCTAATTCTTGATGAGGCTGATTTAATGTTAGATTTAGGTTTTACAAAAGACATTACCGATGTCATGCGTTTTATTCCGCAAAAGAGGCAGACCTTGTTTTTTTCTGCTACTATTTCAAAAAAAATAAAGAAATTGGCGTATGATGTTGTTAGAAATGCAATTCGAATTCAGATATCTCCAAAAAACCCGGTAGCAAAAACAATTACACACACGATCGTTGACGTAGAAATGGATGACAAGCGCTTTTTCTTAGAGAACATCATCAAGGAAAACGAAGAGAATAAGGTGATTGTTTTTGTTCGAACAAAAGTTAGGGCGGAAAGAGTAGTTGCGGCCATGGGGCGTGTTGCTATCGATACGGAAGGCTTGCACGGAGGTATTGAACAAAAAGATAGGTTTGCCATTCTTGAGCGTTTCGAAAAGGGGGAGAATAAAGTATTGATTACTACAGATGTTGCGTGCAGAGGAATTGATATTCCGAACGTAGATTCTGTGATTAATTATGACATACCTGAGAATCCAGAAAATTATGTTCACCGATGCGGAAGAACTGGTCGTGGCAAAAATAGGGGTAATGCTGTCTCATTCTGTAGCAAGGATGAATTAGATCTCGTTATAGCCATTGAGGAATACACGGGTGATAAAATTGATCGATTTGACATCTCAAAAGGAGATTATCTTCAAATTCTAGGAGGCTCGGATGACGGTGCGAACAATTGGAAAAAACTCATTGAAGAGGATAACAAGTTTAATGATTTAGGCTTGAAGTGGTGAAAATACGTCGTAAATAAATCTAAATTTTCTTTTTTTTTGTTGATTCAGATAAATGTAGTACTTTTGCCGACTAATTAGAATAAAAAAGCAACTAAATTCTCTCCAAATGATAAAGAGTACCTCTTTTAAAAATAGTTTTCTAACTATAGTGTTATTGGTTTTTGTAATTACAAATGCAACAAGTCAAATTTCAACTGATTTCAAAAGTAGAAACACTAATGTTTTTAAACCTGCGAATACAAATGGAAGTATTGGGGCTCCAGCAAGTTTTGAAAAATCAGCAACTTGTTCTAATTCTAGTCTTGGTACAATCAAAATGATGGATTGCTCTGATATAGGCACAATCGCATATAATACAGCTTCTCTGATTGCTACAATCGATTATTCAGCGGGTGTTTCTGCACCTTCACCTTATCCTGCATGTTTCAGTGGTTTTGAAGTTGCGGGAAACTGGTCAGTGTATGATTTAGAGCCTGGGGTAGAAACCATTTCAGTTACTGTAGATTTCTCGAGCTTCGCGGAAGGAGGAAGTTTGTATAATTTATATATGTCCTTTTATCAAGGGCCTAATTGTTCAAGCCTGACACAAGTTGGTTGTGAATTGGTCTTGACTTATGATTTGTTACTCGGTTGGATTCCAATAGACCCAATTATCACAGGATTGGATCCTACACAAAAATTGTGGGCCTTTACGGCAGCCGATGATGCTTATTTGTTAGATGTTGAACTTAGAGGGTTCGCAGCTCCAATAAATTACACTTGCGCTTCTGCAATTAGTACAAGCACTGGCTGTAACGCAGGGGCTGTTGGTCAAACAAGTTGGACCGGCCCTTCTGCTAATAGCGTTGTTTGTGCGGGTGGAACTTGGTACTCAAATGAGAATACTGTTTTTTATACATTTACTGCAACATCGGCCAACGCAACTCTTGAGATTCAAAATGTCGTTTGTAACGATGGCACAAATGGTGAGGCACAATTAGCTGTGTGGGATGCTTGTGGAAATATAGGTGATTACACAACAGGTTTTTTAGGCTGTGCAGTGGGTGCTGGAACTTTATCTATGCCCACATTAACGATAGGTAATTCTTATGTAATCGTTGCCGATGGGCAAGCAGGTGATGCATGTACTTGGGATTTTGTTTCTACAGGTATTGCGTTACCAACGGAATTAATAGGCTTGAATGCAGAAAGCCTTAGCGGTTATAATAGAGTGTATTGGTCTACTGCGAGCGAAATCAACTCTGATTATTTCATTGTTGAGAAATCAATTGATGGGTATGAGTTTGAATCAATAGGGACTGTTAAAAGTGCAGGAAATTCACAAGGAATCATAGATTATTCTTTTGACGATTACGAGCAGAGAAATGAACAGGTATATTATCGCTTGAAACAAGTTGATTTAAACGGTGAATTTGAATACCACGGCCCGAAAGCATTAAATTTCAAAGGACAGAATGAATTAACAGTTTCTCCAAATCCTTTAAGAAATGCCGGAGTTGTTAATTTCCCGTTCAAGGCGAAGCAACCGTATAGGCTAGAGTTGATTGATGTAAGCGGTAGAATTGTTTCTTCTAAAGAAGTTTACAACGAAAGTTTTAGTTCGACGCAAATTATTGAAACTCGCTTATTGGAAAAAGGAATCTATTTATTGAAAATAATAAATCAAAATAACGAGGTTTTTCAAACCAGATTCTTAAGACACTAAAGAAATTACTTTTTTAATAATTTAGTAGTGTAGGTTTTCTCGGCAGTCGTAATTGCGATAAAATAAAGTCCTGGAGTATAATCAATCAAATCTAAGTCAAATCGATTTCCTCCTGCTACTGCATCCAAAGTAGTGTTAACAATTAATCTACCATCATTACTCATAACTTTCAATGACACAGATTGCTTAGAGTAAGTGTTAAAAATCACTTCTGTTTTACCAGACGTTGGGTTTGGAAAGACAGAAAGCATGTCATAAGCATCGTTGAGAATATTAACCGATACTATTTCTGAGTATTTTGATTTACCATCAAAATCAAATTGATTTAAGCGATAGTAATTTGGTCCTACAGATGGGTTATTATCAACAGAGTAGTATTGGCTCAAATCGTTTGAATTTCCAACACCTTTGACGGTATGGAAAACTTCAAAATTGATACCGTCAGTAGATTTTTCAATCTCAAATCTATCGTTGTCTCTTTCTGAATCAGTTTCCCAAAATAAATCAACAACATCATATTCAGGCGCATATTCTGCAGTAAATTCAGACAATTCAACAGGTAAAATAGTGCAATCCAATAGGGCGGAACCTCCAAAAGAAAGTTGATATCCACCTCCTGAGTTAGCCGTCCATTCATCAATTACTAGTACATAAGACTCACCAATAACAACATTCATGGATTGAACATATGAGTTACCCGTTACATCTTCTATAAAATCAGTATCGCCACCAATACCGGTAACACCAGCAGTGCCTGAATCGGAACATCTTAACGGAGCGCCTAAGGTTCCACAAGTTACATTTGGACCGTAAACGGCAAAGTCATAATCGTCGGTTCCGCTGTTTGGGGTTAAAAGGATGTCTAATGTTCCAGTAGAAGATGCCACAAAAGTAAACCAATTAGTATGATTCTCTCCACCAGCTGGACATGTGCCATAATTACATCCCTCAGCAATAATACCAGGGCCAGTAGAATTTGAGTTTACATTTGCCGTTCCACAAATTGGAGTAGCTCTAGGACAGTCATTGTTATCAGTTCCATTTGGACCGCCTGCACAAGGTACGCATTGTAATACTGCATCCCATCCAGGAGCAACATTTACATTACTCGTTAAGAAGGCAAATGTTAAGCAACCACTCGCATCCGTAGAAGTAAATGAAAAGGGTGTGGAGCCACTGAGATCACCGAAAAGACCATCGTCAAAACCTGCAGCGTTAGGAGGTGCTGGCCATTGCGTTGTTTGTGTTGGTGCACTTGTAAAGTTCGGCGAGAATTCCGTTGGTCCATTCCGTACCCACAAAACATCAAAGTTGTTCGCCGTTACAAAGGAATTGAAAGTTACTTGCATACATTGAAATGCAGCGTCTGGACAAAAAACTCGATAAGGAGCATTATTGGGAGAATAAGCCCCCCCATTAATTCCGTTGCTATAGTTACCTGTAAACCCTCCGTCATCTGTATAAGTGCTAGGACCGCAGTTCGTTACCAAGCATGCACCTACTTTTTCTCCCCCTGCATTCGCTGCGATTGGTTGCGTGTAATCTGGAACTGTTGGGCATGCACCACAACTTACAGTTGCTGCCCATCCAGGTGCTGTAACACTAAAATCTGATGTAAAACGAAAAGTAAGGCATCCTGTTGATGATGTTACTGTACCTGGACTTGTTCCTCCGGTATAAGTTCCTAATAAATTAGATGCAGTTGTTGGCCCATCATAGATATATAAAAAATCATATGTATTTTCTAAAGAAAAGCTAGTGAAATTAACTTGTAAGCACTGACCGGGGACTGATGAACAAAGAGTAGTAGTCGTATTTTGATTGTTAGAATAGTTACTTCCTGAGCCTCCAGAATCATAGAATGTCCCAGAACAAGTGCTAATCGTTCCTCCAGGGTTATTATAGGTTTGCCCAGTACTATATAATATGGATGCCAATAAAACGAAAGATAGAATTATAATATTTTTCATAATTTGAATGTTTTTTTATTCTGTAAAATTAGTTGTAGAAGTTGGGTATTTCTTTTTCCTGATTTTGTCAAATGAATAAATTAAAATATTTAGGTTGACTTCTTTATCAAAAAAAGTAACATCTATAGATTGTTCTCTAAAATAGTCAAACCTTTCTAAATCAATAGTGCTTAAAATAGTACTATCTCCCAAGTTTGATTCGTCCGATAGCTGATACTCAATCTTGTAAAGTTGAGTGTTTGTGAATATTTTTGCAGGTTGTATTTCCCTTGAAGTTGATGCATACTCCCATTGTCCGAAAACGGTGGATGATGAGAGAATTAGTATTGCCAAGATGATAGTTTTCATATCAATAAGTTTAGTAAGTTGATAACCGCTATATGCTTAATTTTGTACAAAGTTACAAAATTAAGCATTACATAGACAAAACTGTTCGATTAAACTATTAATTTGCAAATTTGGTCGAACAGTCGTCATTATTGTAATTAATTTTTAATTCAGATAAATTTACACAGTTATCAGTTAGCGGGCTCACTCTATTCCTTTATTTTACCAAATAATTAACTCTATCGAACATTGTTCTAGTTTCATCGAATATTTAAGCTATTTATAGGATGTTAACTTCTCTTTCTAGAAGAACTCCGAACTGAAATAGTACGCTTTCAATAATGTCTGAAGATAATTTAAGGATATCTGCTCCTGAACAATCCGCATAATTAACCAAAACCAGCGCTTGATTTTTATGAACGCCATATTTTCCATACGTTTTGCCTTTCCAACCGGCTTTTTCGATTAACCAACCTGCAGCTAATTTTACTAAACCATTTTCTGCAGGATAATTCGGTACGTTTTCATGGGTTAATTGAATTTTTTCAAGAACCGATTTTTCTACGACTGGATTTTTGAAGAAACTACCCGCATTTCCAATTACTTTTGGGTCAGGTAATTTACTAGACCGAATGGCAATTACTGCATCACTAATGTTTTTAATTGTAGGTTCAGTAATATCAAATGCTCGAAGTTGTTCTTGAATAGCACCATAATCAGCTTTTATTGAATGACTTTGCTTTGATAGTTTATAAGTTACCGAAATGATAATGTATTGATCTTTTAATGATTTTTTAAAAACACTTTCTCTATACCCAAACTGACATTCTTGGTGTGAGAACGTTTTAATTTCGCCGGTTTCGATATGATAAGCTTCTAATTCAAGAAAAACATCTTTTATCTCAACTCCATAGGCTCCAATATTTTGCATGGGACTTGCTCCGACACTTCCAGGGATTAAAGATAGATTTTCAATGCCTCCGAAGTTATTGTCAATACACTTCAAAACAAAGTCATGCCAAATTTCACCAGATCCAACTTTAATTGTTACCGTATTTTCATTTTTACTAACTATATCAAAACCTTTTATTTCATTGAGAATAACTAATCCATTAAAATCTTTAGTCAATAATATGTTACTGCCTCCGCCGAGCACCAATAATTCATCATTGCCTTTTTGAGCAAGAATTTGAGTTAAATCTTCCAAGCTTGAAAATTTCGAAAATCGTTTAGCAATCGCTTCTATTCCGAAAGTGTTGTATTGTTTTAAACTTACTTCTTCTTGAATCATGAATCAAAATTAAATTTAATACTTACTTGTTTTACGTATGTTTTAAATAAATAGTAACGTTCAATTGTTAAGACGATCGAATATTCGAGAAATCATTCGTAAATTTGAAGTATGGAGCTAGAAAATATTTCTTTAACAGACATCAATGATTTCAATAAAAACACCATAATCGAGCACCTTGGAATTGAGGTTGTTGATTTGAATGAAAAATCGATAACCGCCAGGATGCCAGTAGATATTAGAACTCATCAACCATTAGGTTTACTTCATGGTGGTGCTAGTGTGGTGTTGATAGAATCTCTTGGTTCAATAGGTTCATCTTTGTTAATCGACTTAGAGAAGAAGTACCCTGTTGGTTTAGAGGTGAATGCGAATCACGTTGGTTCAATGAAGCAAGGAAATGTACTGGGAACTGCCACTATTATTCACAAAGGAACGAAAACGCATGTTTGGACTGTTGATGTCAAAGATGAAGAATCTGGAAGACTTATTTGTACGGGCCGACTAACTGTAATGATTGTTGAGAAAAAGTAAGCATGACTGACATTCTTCATTATAGAGTTCCCAATCAAGGAAAAATCAAAGAGAAAGGTGTGTTTAAAAAAGTGAATTCTTTTCAATCTGTCGAAGGATTTATTCTTTCTTCTTTCCTAAAGGAAGAGAAATTTGTTTTTGAAAAAAATGCAGAAACGAATGATAGAGATTTTATTCGTCATTCTCCGTATTGTCTTTCTGAAAATGAATACCTGACACAGGCAACTTCATTTTTAGAAGAATTGAAAAAAAAGAAAATTGCAAAAGCTATTTTTTCGCGGGTAAAAGAGTTGGCTATTTATCATTCGGCAGAAGAACTTTTCGATAAACTCTGCAGTCAATATCCAAATGCATTCGTATATCTTATTTCGAGCTCTTGTTTTGGATCTTGGATAGGTGCTAGCCCCGAAATTCTTCTCACCGTAGATGGTTATGAGGCTGAAACTATAGCTTTGGCGGGAACAATGCGTACCACAGATAGTTCTTTATGGAGAGGTAAAGAAATAGAAGAACAGCAATTAGTTACTGATTTCATTTCCAATAAATTGAGTGGATTAGAAGTTGAAAATCGGGTCCAATTTCCACGAGAGGAGCTGATTGCTGGTTCCATAAAACACTTGAGTACGCGATTCAAATTTAGGACTCAATTTGAGTTGCAAGAAAAAATAATTGACACACTCCATCCGACACCTGCTGTCAGTGGTAGTCCACAAAAGAAGGCTATAGAGCTAATTGGCAAGTATGAAAAACATAATCGCTCTCTATATGCTGGAGTTATTGGCTTTATTTCAAAGGAAGAAACCCAACTCTTTGTAAATTTGAGATGTGCTCAACTTATTGATAACAAGGCATATTTATACATTGGAGGAGGATTTACAAAAAAATCTAATATTCGGGATGAATGGCTAGAGACAGAAAGTAAGGCAGAAACATTGCAAAAAGTGTTTCAAAAGAAGTAGCTTTGTTTTTTTTTAGATTTTGATTCATGATAACAACAGATAAATTAGGAATAGCTTCATTTGTTCAGCAATGTTTTTTACAAGGAATGAAGCAGGTTGTTTGTTCTCCAGGGTCTCGAAATGCACCGCTAATTATTGCCATAGATGAACATCCTGAAATGAAGGCTATCGTAATTCACGATGAACGTTCTGCTGCGTTTTTTGCAATGGGAATGTCTCAAAAACTAAAAGAACCTGTAGGAGTTGTTTGTACATCAGGTTCAGCTATGCTGAATTATTATCCAGCAGTAGCAGAGGCTTTTTATCAATGCATTCCTTTAGTGGTAATTTCTGCTGATAGACCAAAGGAATGGATTAACCATGGTGATGGTCAGACAATTGTGCAAGAAAATGTGTATGACAACCATATTCGTTTTCAAACTACAATTCGTGAGACGATTGAAAATGAGATTGAGCGAAAAGAACAAAATAAAGTTATCAGAAAGGCTTTTCAAAAAGGCTATGGCGATTGGAAAGGGCCTATTCACTTTAACGTGCCAATTTCTGAACCAATGTATAACACAGTTTCTTTTGAATCTTTTGATAATGAAGAGATTGATGAAGTGCAAAAGGTTGGTTTTATATTCTCCAATGACGAGAAAGAATACATTTCTTCTGCTTGGAATTCTTCTAAAAAAAAGTTGATTCTTTGTGGGCAAATGGAACAAAACACTCTGCTTCTGCAACAATTGAATGAATTATCTGTTGATTCTTCGGTTGCAATCTTAGTGGAAAATACGGCTAATTTGAAGAGCAATAAATTTGTTCATTGTATTGATAGAACCCTAGCAGGTATTTCAGAAAATGAAATAGCTGCTTTTCAACCGGATATTTTAATAACTATTGGTGGTGCTGTTATTTCGAAGAAAATTAAAAACTTTCTTCGTGATTCTGATATAAAGGAGCATTGGAGAATAGGGCATGAGTTTCCAGAAATGGACACATATAAAAAACTCACGCGTTCGTTTCAGTGTCAATCGACAGAGTTTTTTAACGAATTTTTCAAATTAAATTACCAAAAGCACCTTTCATCTTATGGTAACTATTGGAAACAAAAAGATATCCTTATTAAGGATAAGTTGGGTGATTTAGTTATGAAGCTAGATTATTCTGACCTACAAGTCGTTGATACCGTTTTAGATTATATTCCAGAAAATGCAATCATTCACATGGGAAATAGTTCAGTAGTAAGATACTGTCAATTATTTGATCCTATTTCTTCCATTAATTATTTATCTAATCGCGGCACCAGTGGAATCGATGGCAGCACATCTACAGCCGCTGGGTATGCATTACAGTCAAAGAAGCTGAATGTTCTTCTAACAGGAGATATTTCGTTCTTTTATGATAGTAACGCTCTTTGGAATGACAACTTAACGGACAATTTAAGAATTATTCTACTCAATAACAGTGGAGGAGGTATTTTTAGAATTATTGACGGACCTTCTTCTACAAAACAACTCGCGAAATTTTTTGAAGCAAGACATAGTTATAAGGCAGAGAAAATTTGCGAAGCATTTGCAATTGATTATTCATCTGCAAATTCTATCAACGAATTGGAAGAGAAGATATCCTCTTTTTATGCCGAATCGGTGAATGAACGACCAAAACTATTGGAGATATTCACCCCTACAGAAATCAATAATGAAATTTTGAAAAAGTATTTCAACTTTATTAAACAAGCTTAGTATATTTACTGCTTAAATTAATTAGATGGGAGATTTATTTACACTTGCAAATTTAGGAACCTTATTAATGTTGATTTTACTTCAAGCAGTTCTTGGGTTCGATAATTTATTGTACATTTCATTGGAGTCAAAGAAAGTTGAAAAAAACAGGCAATCTTTTTTAAGAGTTTTAGGTATAGGTATTGCAATTTTTCTTAGAATTGGTTTACTTTTTACTCTGTATTTTCTTTTGCAGTATTTTCAAGAGATATTTTTAAGATTCGACAGTTATTTTTTTACTGCCAAATTTAATGTACACAGCCTAATAGTTATTTTTGGAGGACTGTTTATTATATATACTGCAATAAAGGAAATTTGGCATATGATCACGTTTGAAGAGAATACTGGAGAGTTGAAGAATAAATCATCTTTTAATAAAGCTCTTTTTTGGATTGTTTTCATGAATGTTATTTTTTCGTTTGATTCTATTTTAAGCGCCATGGCGTTGTCCGACAATCTGTTAATCATGACGATTGCGATAATAGTTAGTGGTATCCTTATGATTGTTCTGGCAGATAGAGTAGCTAACTTTCTCCAAAAAAACAAAATGTATGAAGTTCTTGGTTTATTTGTCTTGTTCATTGTGGGCATCATGCTATTGTTAGAAGGTTCTCATAAAGCAGAGATGTATATTTTAGGTGAAGAAATAAATGAAATGGGTAAAACAACTTTCTATTTTGTTATTTTTGTTTTAGTGATCATTGATGTCGTTCAGTCCAAGTATCAGCGTAAAATTGAGCGCGAAAAGACTTCTGAATAAAGTTTTTTTTGTAAAAAAGGGAACGAAGGATGCACTTCGATTATCTTTAATTTAAATGGTTAAAAAGAATGTCTGACACGTTTAAAAAGTTGAAAGAGCAATTAGCTTTGCAAGAATGGCCAAGTGTCTATTTGTTTAAATTTATTGCTCCTAATAAATCAAATTTAGTTGCAAGAATATCGGCGCTGTTTGATGATGGAGCAGACCTTAAATTTACAACTTCAAAAACGGGTAAGTATGTCAGTGTTAGTGTAAAGGAATTAATGCTTGATGTTGATTCAATAATAAATAAGTATGAAGCCGCAGCAAAAATAGAAGGTGTAATTTCGTTGTAATTATGGTATTAGTAGGATATAATTTTTGGGATGTAATCGTTGGGATGCTATGGGTAACTTTAGTTATTTTGCTTGCATTCATTTCTTATAGATGGTTATTAAGAAGGCTTAGTAAAAACAATGTTACTAGCAAAGGGTTTTTAAAATTATATACTATTGAAGAAAATCCTGCCTTGGGGGAAATACCTTTTTACTTTACGTCAGATGAGAAAAAAATATACTCGTTTAGTATTCTTGATGAAGAAATGAGTGACTTAATGGAAGTTGCTAATGGAGAATGTAAGATTGGTGGTAATATTATTCGTTTTGACTCGTCTAAGCTTCCAAATGGGAATTATTTTTATTCTCTAAAAACGGAGAATCAAAAAATTGTCAAAAAAATGCAAGTAATAAATAGTTAGCATGACAAGTTGTCGTAAATAATTACTTGGCAAAATTATTGACTATTAAAAAAATGAATTATTTTAGTCGGAAGAACAATAAAAAAACAATTAAATAAATAAAATTATGGCAGTTGAAATAACAGATGCAAATTTTGAAGAATTAGTATTGAAAGCAGATAAACCAGTAGTTGTTGATTTCTGGGCAGCATGGTGTGGTCCTTGTAGAATGATAGGTCCTGTAATTGATGAAATGCATACGGAATATGAAGGAAAGGCAATTATTGGTAAAGTTAATGTTGATGAAAATCCAGGTGTATCTGCCAAATTTGGAGTTAGAAATATTCCAACGGTTTTGTTTGTGAAGAATGGTGAAGTTGCAGATAAATCTGTGGGAGCGGTTCCAAAAGCACAATTAGTTGAAAAATTAGAAGCGCTATTGTAAAATTTCACAAAAAAAATACGAATAAAAAAATACTCACCTTTTATGGATGGGTATTTTTTTATTCAACAACTTAGACCTTATTCTCTAATCATCAAATTATAACTACCTTTGTTCTCTAAATAACTGTTGCATGGATAAATTAATTAAACGCTTAAAATTTTATGGTATAGGGTTTGGTTTTGGTCTTATTTTTGTCATCTTTTTCTTCCAGAACAGAGGTTGCTCATGGTTACCAGGAAATCGTGTAAAAAACTCCATTCTTGATCGTGTTTTGGTTGTTTCAGATGCTACCATACTTCAAATGAATAAATTAAACATTACGAATGAAGAGATAATTCAGGTATTGAATGATGGTGATATTATTTTTAGTAAAAGTGATAAATCAGAAGATTCTAAATACTATTTAATTGAAAAAGAAGGCAGAAATTATGCCTTTACTCTGCCTCAGGAAAGTTTTATTTCTGAAGTGTTTATTGATGCAAAAAAGAGCCATGCAAAGACATCTACAACTGGTTATGGTAAACTTATTCATTTCCCGAAAGATTCTACACTTGTTTATGTGGATACGAATAAAGTAGCAATTTGTCAACAAGAATTTCTTGACTTAAATGATACTAGAGATATTTTAAAATTAATAAAAGAGAGTGGAAGGATTAATTTTGCTTCTTCTAAACTAAAGCAAAAACCAAAAGCAGAACACACAATTGAATTTCAAATGGATTCTCTCCCTATTTCAACGGAAATGATTTGGTATAAGAATAAACTTAACATTACTTCTTTTAAGTTTGAGGGTTCCGATTTCTGTCTAGAAAAGGAGTAAGAATTCAACTTTAGGCTAAGTTTTAAAAAACCTAGATTTTATTGATTTTATCAATGACAAAGTTTCAAAGGATAAAACAAACCTTTTTACTAAATTTCTCGTTAAATAAGTAGAATCCATTATTGTTTTTATATTTTTGAATTTATGAAATTTTCAGCAGAACAAATAGCAGGTCTTTTACATGGCACAATTGAAGGAGATTCTTCCGTTGAGGTTAATGCACTGGCTAAAATAGAAGAAGGAATTGAAGGTTCATTATCATTCCTTGGGAACTCTAAATACGAAGAGTTTATCTATTCTACAAGGTCAAGCATTTGTATAGTTAATAATACTTTTTCGCCATCTAGTGACTTGCCAAAGTCCCTAACACTCGTCAAAGTGGAGGACGCTTATGCTTGTTTTGCTAAACTTTTAGAATTATATGATTCAATGACAAAAGAAGAGCCTCGTATCGAGCAACCTTCTTTTGTAAGTGATTCTGCGAAGGTTGGAGAAAACCTATTTTTAGGTGCATACGCATATATTGGTAAAAATGTCATCATAGGAAATGATGTGGCAATCTACCCAAATGTAACGATTTCAAACAACGTCACAATCGGCGATGGGACTATCATTTACCCTGGTGCAACTGTTTACAGGGATTGTATCATAGGGGCAAATTGTATTATTCATGCCGGAGCAGTAATTGGAGCTGATGGTTTTGGTTTTGCTCCTGACGCTAACGGAGAATTTAAAAAAATACCGCAAATTGGAAATGTAATTCTTGAAGATAATGTAGATATTGGAGCAAATTCTACAATCGATAGAGCAACAATGGGTAGTACTTTAATTCGCAAAGGAGCTAAAATTGACAACTTGGTTCAAATTGGTCACAATGTTGAAGTAGGAACTAATTCAGCAATGGCAGCACAGGTTGGTATTGCAGGTTCTTGTAAAGTCGGAAATAACGTAATGATTGGTGGACAGGTTGGACTAGCAGGGCATTTAAAAGTTGGAGATAGAGCAATGATTGCAGCGCAATCAGGTGTTCCAGGTGATGTTAAGGCAGATACAAAAGTAATGGGATCTCCTTCTTTTGAAATTGATGATTATAAAAAATCTTACATCGGTTTTAGAAGATTACCAAGAATTCTAAGTAGATTGCAAGACCTAGAAACAAAAGTTAAAGAATTAACCAAAGATAAATAATAAAGAATGGCTGAAAAGCAAAGAACCTTAGCCCAAGCAATTAATTTATCAGGAATTGGATTGCATACTGGTGAAAAAGTAAATATTGAAATTCTTCCTGCAGATGAGAAGCATGGTTATAAATTCCAGCGTGTTGATATAGAAGGAGAGCCTTTTATTAATGCAGATTGCGATCTAGTAGTTGCAACTGATAGAGGAACTACTTTAGAGCAGAATGGAGCAAGAGTTTATACCACAGAACACATTCTAGCTGCCTTATATGGTTGTCAAGTTGATAATGCCTTGATTAAAATTGATGGACCTGAAGTGCCAATTATGGATGGTAGCTCCAAGTTGTTTGTTGATGCAATCGAAAAAGCGGGTTATCAAGAGCAAAATGCAGAAAGAGTTTATCTTGAATTGGATGAGAATATTAAATGGGAAGATATAGATAAAGGAATCGAATTCTTAGCGATACCAGATGATCATTATCGAATGACTGTAATGGTCGATTATAATTCACCCGTTTTAGGAACGCAACACGCCTCTATGTTTCAAATTGGTGAGTTCACCAAAGAAATTGCTGCGTGTAGAACATTTGTATTCTTAAGAGAATTGGAATATTTGGCAAAGAATAACTTAATCAAAGGTGGTGATTTGGATAATGCCATTGTTTTAGTTGAACGTGAGAACATTGGTAAAGAAGAATTAGATGACCTAGCTAAATTATTAGGCAAAGAAGATTTGAACATTTCAGTTGATGGAATAGGGGTCTTGAATAGTACTAAATTACAGTATGAAAACGAACCAGCTAGACATAAACTTTTAGATATCATTGGTGATTTGGCTTTAGTTGGAATACCTATAAAAGCACATGTTCTAGGTGCGAGACCAGGCCATTCGGGAAATGTTCGATTTGCCAAAGTATTGAAAGAATACTGGAAGAAAAAACAAAAATCAGGCAAGGATTTTGACCTTGAAAAAGCTCCATTATATGATATCAACGATATCGAGAGAATGTTACCGCATCGCTTTCCTTTCTTAATGGTTGATAAAATCATGGAAATCTTCGAAGAATCCATAATCGGTGTCAAAAATGTGACAATGAATGAGCCTATTTTCACAGGTCATTTTCCAGGAAATCCAATTTTCCCGGGAGTACTTCAAATTGAAGCAATGGCACAAGTTGGTGGTATTTTTGCTCTAAGTAAACTTGATGATCCACATTTATATTCCACTTATTTTATGAAAATAGATAAGGTGAAGTTTAAACAAAAAGTTATCCCAGGAGATACAATTGTTTTTGATTTGAAACTGCTTTCTCCGATAAGAAGGGGATTGGTAAACATGGGAGGTAAGGCCTACGTTAACGGTAATGTGGTAATGGAAGCTGAAATGCTTGCTCAAGTCATAAAAGATAAAGAATGATAAGCAAACAGGCAAATATTTCTGATAAAGCAAGCATTGGTAAAGATGTGCGCATTGATTCTTTTTCAACTATTTTCGAGGGCGTTACTATTGGAGAAGGTACACGAATTCATCCAAACGTAACAATTTATCCCAGAACAGTTATTGGTAAGAATTGTGAAATATTTCCTGGAGCTGTGATTGGTGTTGACCCTCAAGATTTGAAGTTTGAAGGCGAAGAAACAAATGTCGAAATAGGCGACAATACAGTTATTCGTGAATGCGTCACTATTCACAGAGGAACAAAGGATAAGTGGAAGACATCTATCGGAAGCAATTGCCTACTAATGACTTATGTGCACGTCGCACATGATTGTCAAATTGGCAACGGAGTAATATTAGCGAGTTATGTCGGGCTTTCTGGACATGTAAGAATTGATGATTATGCCATTCTAGAAGGAAAAGTAGCCGCGCAACAATTTGTACACATCGGAGAGCATGCTTTTATTGGTGGCGCTTCTCTGGTTAGAAAGGACATTCCTCCTTATGTGAAAGCCGCTCGCGAACCCTTAAATTTTGCAGGGGTTAATTCTGTTGGACTAAGAAGAAGAGGTTTCGATGATGCTGATGTAAGAATAATTGAAGACGCATATAGAATTCTTTATGTACAAAATAATAATATTTCATTAGGAATTAAGGCTATTAAAAGTACAATGCCTGAATCTAAATTAAGAAATCAAATCATTGACTTTGTTACGAAATCTGAAAAAGGAGTCATCCGAGGGATGATTTAATTCTCCTTCTTAATTCTTTAACTCCTTTAATATGATAAAAAGAGCCGATGTTCTAACCTTAGACATTACCGGATACGCGTTCGGAGGGAAAGGTATTGCTAAAATTCAAACTGAGAATGGAGAATACGTTGTTTTTGTAGACAATTCATTCCCTGGACAAAAAGTCAAAGCTAGAGTAGCAAAGAAAAAAAAACGGTATGCGGAAACCAAGTTAATAGACGTAATTGAACGCTCGCCCCTAGAGAAAATTTCTGAATTTCAAGAAATTTCAGGAGGACCTTACATATATATTCCGATTTCAGAGCAAGAAAAAGAAAAACAGGACGCAACGCTTGAAGTATTTCGAAGAATTGGTGGAATTGAAGATCCACACCTGAAATTTGATGAGTTTATTTCTTCTCCAGATCATTTTTTCTACCGAAATAAGATGGAATATAGTTTTTCATGCATAGAACACGATAGAGCAACGGGTGAGGACATTGATGACGCTTTTGCACTGGGTTTCAAGAGAAGAGGAACTTGGTGGAAAGTAGAATCTTTAGATAAGCCCAGTGGAATGTTTGATGAACAATGGGAAACTATACTCATTGAGGTGCGTGAATTTTTGAAAGCAACTGGTTTAACTGCTTGGCATCCGCCACAAAAAATGGGCTTTTTTAGGCACATTGTTGTTCGGAAATCATTTTTTCAAAACAAATTATTAATTAACCTCGTTACTTCTTCGGAAGGTGTAGAAAGTTTTGATGCGCCTGCTTTTTCTGAATTTTTAAAAGGAAAATTGGGAGACCGATTAGCAGGTTTACAGCATACAATTAATGACAATGTGGCGGACAGAGCAAAAATTGAAAATGGCGATTGTGAATTACTTTACGGTGAACCAGTAATCATTGAACAATTACTAGGGTTGAATTTTGAAATCTCCATGGAAAGTTTCTTCCAAACAAATCCAAAATGCGCGGAGAAACTATACACAAAGGCATTAGATTATGTTTTTGAAGAGGAATTGAATGAGAAAGATGTAGTAATGGATTTATTCTGCGGAACCGGGACTATTGGGCAGATTTTAGCATCGAAAAATAACTCAGTGAGAATTATTGGGGTTGATATAGTAGAAGAAGCGATTGAGGATGCGAAAAAAAATGCACAACGAAATGGAATTAAGGATATTGAATTTTTTGCTACCGACGTTGGTAAATTTTTAAGAGAATATCCTGATTTCGTCGGTAAGATAAAAACAGTTATCCTAGATCCTCCTCGAGCAGGGATTGCACCTAAAACGTTGCAAAAAGTCATTGCACTTGATGCAGAGAATATCGTTTATATTTCTTGTAATCCTTCTACACAGGCGAGAGATACGGACTTATTGATTCAAGCAGGTTATGGTTTAGAGAAATTAAGTTTGGTGGATCAGTTTCCACATACCGGACACATTGAATCCATTGCTAAATACAAGAAGAAATGAGGGTTGAACTAATCTCAATTGGGGATGAATTATTGATTGGTCAAACTGTCAATACGAACGCTTCATGGATAGGTAGTCAATTTTCTAAGCAAGGTATTAGTGTTGATAATTCTGTTACAATTAAAGATACAGAGAACGCAATTATTTCAGCCTTAGATGTAGCAATATATCGATCAGATGTAATTATTTTGACTGGAGGACTTGGTCCAACAAAGGATGATATCACGAAGAAAGTTCTTGCCGGTTATTTCAGTACAGAGTTGGTTATCAATGAAGAAGTGTTAACAAGAGTTCGAGGGTTCTTTGAAGCAAGGGGTAAAGAAATGTTGGATATTAATATACAGCAAGCGGCCTTGCCAAAATCAGCAATAATTCTCCATAACGAAGTTGGTACAGCATCAGGTATGTGGTTTCAACAAGATGAAAAAGTAATATTATCTCTTCCAGGGGTTCCTTATGAAATGAAGCATTTGCTTTCTACACAAGGTTTTGACATGCTGATGAAGAAGTTTCGAGTTCAAAAATTGTACAATCGGACTGTTCAGTTTCAAGGAATAGGAGAATCATACCTCGCTGATAAAATTAGTGACATCGAAGATAGTTTAGCTAAAAAGAACATCAAATTAGCCTATTTACCTTCTACAGGAATGCTGCGACTTCGTTTTTCGGGAAAATTTTCAGATGAGGTAGAAAACGATATCTCAAAATCAATTGACGAATTGTATAAACGATTATCTAAGCACTTGTTCGGAGGAGAAAAGAAGTCGTTAAGTGAAGTGGTAGGTGATCTTTTGATCAAAGAAAATGCGAAAGTTGGCACTGTAGAAAGTTGTACAGGAGGCGCAATTGCAAAGGAATTAGTCCAAGTTCCAGGCTCTTCGCGTTACTTTGAGGGAAGCATTATTTGTTATTCGAATGAATTGAAAAGGAATATCGTTGAGGTAAAGAAGATTGCGCTTGAAAAATATGGAGCAGTCAGCGAAGAGGTTGTTTTACAAATGGCAAAGAATGGACAGAAGAAATTAAACGTCAATTACTGTATCGCTACTTCTGGTGTTGCTGGTCCAACGGGGGGAAGTGAAGATAAACCTGTGGGGCTTGTTTGGATAGGTATTGCAGGACCAAATTCTGTTCGAGCATATCGATTTCAATTTGGTAATAATAGAGGTAGGAATATTCAATCATCTGTCTTGACCGCTCTTAATTTACTTCGATGCCATATTTTAAAGCTTTAGACATCCTTTTCTCATCTTCAAATCATCTAATTATCACTACATTTGCCCTCGGTTTGAAAAGAATCATCGAATTTTCTGAAAAAAAGCATTTAATAACTTGTTACTTTCTGAAATAAATGGTTTCTTTGCACCCGCTTTTTAGTGTAAGTTATAAATATAATAGAGATGTCAAGAATTTGTCAAATCACAGGTAAGTCAGTAATGGTAGGGAATAATGTTTCTCACTCAATGCGTAAGACTAAACGTAAGTTCTACCCGAACTTAATTACAAAGAAATTTTTCATTCCAGAAGAGAATGAATATATCACGTTGAAGATTTCTACTTCTGCGTTGAGAACTATTAACAAGAAAGGAATTGCTGTCTGCGTCAAAGAAGCAAGAGCAAAAGGTTTTATTAAGTGAATGCACTTTCTCCATTGTGAAATGGTAGCAAAAATTAAGAAAGAAAATGGCAAAAGGAAATAGAGTTCAAGTTATTCTAGAGTGCACTGAGCACAAAGATTCTGGTCAACCTGGAACATCTCGTTACATTACAACGAAAAACAGAAAGAATACTCCAGATAGATTGGAGATTAAAAAGTTCAATCCAATTTTGAAACGTTATACGCTTCATAAAGAAATAAAATAAGACATGGCAAAGAAAGTAGTTGCATCATTACAAAAAGGTGGAGGTAAAGAACACACGAAAGTAATTAAGATGGTTAAGTCTGAAAAAGGATCTTACTCATTTAAAGAAGAAATTGTACATCAAAAGGAAGTGGCAGAGTGGTTCCAAAAGAACTAGTCAATAAACTTTATGTGATATTAATATAAGCTTCTGCCAATGGTAGAAGCTTTTGTTGTTTAAAATTATGGCATTATTTAATTTATTTTCAAAGAAGAAGAAAGAAACACTTGATAAAGGTCTTGAAAAAACGAAGCAAAGTTTCTTCAATAAACTGTCGCGTACAATAGTAGGTAAATCAAAAGTTGATGCTGAAGTGTTGGATAATTTAGAAGAAATTCTAATTACCTCTGATGTTGGTGTAGAGACAACACTTAAAATTATTGATAAGATTGAAGATCGTGTGTCAAAGGATAAATTTGTTGGTGTTGAAGAGCTAAATTCGATTCTTAAAGAAGAAATTACAGCACTTCTCGAAGAGAATAATTCAGGCTCCAATTTAAACTTCGACATCCCTAATCATTCAGAAGGACCACACGTGATAGTGGTAGTGGGGGTTAATGGCGTGGGTAAAACAACTACCATTGGAAAACTTTCTCATCAGTTTAAATCGGCTGGAAAAAAAGTGATGCTTGGGGCGTCGGATACATTTAGAGCTGCTGCAGTTGATCAATTGATATTGTGGGCCGAAAGAGTCGGAGTGCCAATCGTTCAGCAAGGTATGAATGCTGACCCTGCATCAGTTGCTTTTGATACTTTACAATCTGCTAAATCTCAAAATTCAGATGTGGTAATTATTGACACTGCAGGTCGTCTTCATAATAAGGTTAATTTAATGAATGAATTGACGAAAATAAAAAAAGTGATGAATAACGTAATTCCTGGTGCTCCTCATGAGATTTTGTTAGTGTTAGATGGGTCAACGGGTCAAAATGCATTTGAACAGGCTAAACAATTTTCTTTAGCTACTGATATTAATGCTCTCGCCATTACTAAATTGGACGGGACTGCGAAAGGTGGGGTGGTGATTGGGATTTCTGATCAAATGAAAATCCCTGTAAAATACATTGGGGTTGGAGAAGGGATGGAAGATCTTCAGTCCTTTGATAAAATAGAGTTTGTCGATTCTTTATTTTCTTAAAGACAAGTTAGCTTTCAACGATTCTTTCTTTCTATTAGTCGAAATCTCAAATTTTTGGTATGTTTTTTTTTTGTAAACTCACTTGTTTTTCCTAAATTGGTTGTCTAAACTGTTAAACAACTAAATTATGAAATCCATTTTAAATGTGATTACCAATAAACAATTGTTGGTGTTCACAATATTCTTATTGAGCTTAACTAGCTCATTTGGGCAATTGAATCAAATCAACAAACAACCTTATCAAGATCAGCTGATTTACAAATCACAGGTTGGTCCAGATGGTTATACCCATTGTGCTACAATGGAAAACGACTCGATTCTTCGAGCGAACAACCCTGGAATGTCAACTCTTTATGAGCAAGAACTGTGGTTGCAACAAAAAATTAGTGAATTTAAGGCCGAGCAGGCGGCTAATCCGACAAAAAATGTTCCGATTCTGACCATTCCCATGGTTGTGCATGTTATACATAATGGTGATGCGTATGGAGTTAATGAAAACATATTGGACGGGCAGGTACTCTCACAGGTTCAGGTCTTGAACGAAGATTTTAGAAGAATGCTTGGAACTAACGGCTATAATACGAACCCCGTCGGAGCAGATATTGAAATTGAATTCTGTATGGCGGTGGTAGATCCTAATGGAAATCCAACTAATGGAATAGACCGAGTTAACGAAGGGATTGCTAGTTTCAGTGGTTTGAATGATGTCAATGCGATTAAACCAAATTCAATCTGGGACCCAACGCAATATATGAATATGTGGACTGTGAATTATGGAAATTCAGGTTTACTCGGATTTGCTCAGTTTCCAGACAATTCAGGATTACCTGGATTGAATGCTAACGGAGGACCGGCTAATCAAGATGGTGTTGTTGCTGATTATAGAACATTTGGTTCCAGTCAGATTTATCCTCCTGGCAATTATGGTGCGCCTTATGACTTAGGTAGAACTATGACGCATGAGGTAGGTCACTGGTTAGGATTGAGACACACTTGGGGTGATGCAAATTGTGGAAATGATTTCTGCGCAGATACACCCACTCAACAAACATCTACGGCGGGTTGTCCGACTCCTCCTGTCACATGCGGAGGTTCATTACCTAATCAGATTGAAAACTATATGGATTATACTGTCGATGCATGTATGAATATTTTTACAGCTGACCAAAAAACAAGAATTAGAACAGTTATGACTGTCTCGCCTAGACGTGCTATATTAGCTACTTCAACGGTATGTACACCGCTTATTGCAGATGATGCTGGTATATTTGCAGTAGTCGCTCCAGTTAACACTATCTGTGGTACGACTTTTACTCCCATTGTTACCTTGAGAAATTATGGAAATACGACATTGACATCAGTTACAATTAACTATGATGTTGATGGTGGACCTAACCAAACATTCAATTGGACAGGCTCCTTAGCTTCATTATCAAGTGTCGATGTAACATTACCAGCAATGACTTCAACTGCAGGGCTGCACGTGTTTAATTCTTCGACTTCTTTACCAAATGGTAATGCAGACGGTAATACGACAAATGATGCATCATTGTCTAACTTTACTTTGTCATTGGCAACAGGTATTGCTCTGCCAATCGCGGAAGGTTTTGTTGGGGCCACTTTTGTGCCAGCTGGTTGGTCTATAAATAATGGTGGAAATGCTATGACTTGGGTGCGAAATGCAACTCAAGGAAATGCTCCAACTGCTGGAAATTCGGCTGTAATAGATAATTACTCCGTAAATACTACTGGAAATATAGATGATTTAGTTATGCCATTAGTTGACATGACAGGTTATACATCCGTTCAATTACAGTTTGATGTTGCATATGCAAGGTATGACGCTACTTTCAACGATCAACTAGATGTTATGGTTTCAACCGATTGTGGACAGACTTATACAAGTGTTTTTTCAAAAGCAAGTTCAGTTCTAGCGACTGATCCAGATCAGACAGCGCAATATACTGCTCCAGCTACTTGGAGGACTGAAACTGTTGATTTAAGTGCGTATATTGGTAATAACAATGTTGAGGTACTTTTTAGGAATTTATCAGGATACGGTCAGAATTTATATCTAGATAATGTGAATTTAACTGGAGTAGGTACTACATGTAACGCCCCAGAGGTTCCAACATTAAGTGCTTCTGCATCTTCTATTTGTAGCGGCTCCTCTACTACATTGACAATAACAGGGAACTTGAATGATGCTACAGATTGGTATGTTTACTCGGGTTCGTGTGGAGGTACATTTGTCGGAACTACCAACACAAACACAATTGTTGTGAATCCTACCGTAAATACGACTTATTTTATCCGTGGAGAAGATGGTGCAGGTTGTGTTGATGAGTCAACAGGGGTATGCGGAAGTATCGCGATTACTGTTAATCCAATTCCATCGGCACCAACAGTAACAGTTGCTGATAATTGTGGATCTTCTACATTGACAGCAACAGGAAGTAACTTGTTATGGTCAA
>CAXBMR010000031.1:0-31524 GCA_963976995.1 uncultured Fluviicola sp. | reverse complement strand
TCTCAAAAGCTCTGCTTTTTCTTGCAGGAAAGACCGTTTTTTCGGTCTTTTTTAGGTTAGAGAGGTGAGATGAGAACCTTGGTTCGTGCCGGAGAGAGTTTACGAACGGAGACCATGTAGCGCAGCGGAATAATCCCCCGTGTGAAACAGCACTTTCGCTTGTTTCTCAAAAGCTCTGCTTTTTCTTGCAGGAAAGACCGTTTTTTCGGTCTTTTTTAGTTTAGAGAGGTGAGATGAGAACTTTTTATGAACGAAGATTAGAAATGGAGAAAAGTAAGATGAGTACTATTAACATAATACGAAACAATTTGATTTCCAGAATGTTTACTATCATTAAAAGAAATTCTCCCTATGTAGATTTTATGAAATATGCTTCTTGAAAAATAGGTGCTAATTTATTTGGTTAAGTCATAGAATACGAAGCGGATAAAGAGAGCTCAAGCCGGAGCACAATCGATTAGCTTTCATCTATTCCCCCGTCTATCATTTGCGAAAATCGCAACTCACTTTTTCTCGCTTGTAACATTCAGTACTTGCAAACACTTACACGGGTATAAATTTGTCCTAAACAAAGTCAACACATATGAAAGTAATTGTAACAGGAGCAAACGGATTACTAGGAAGTAACTTAGTAAGAGAGCTGCTTCAAAGAAAGCATCAAGTAATTGCATTTATAGAAAATGGAAAAACACCGATAACGCTAGAAGGACTAACCATTCAATTAGTATATGGGAATATTTTGGACTTGCCCTCTCTTAAAAAACATTTTCAAAAAGCAGACTATGTAATTCATTGTGCAGCAATGACGAATGTGTGGCCTTCCAGATGCGAAAAGACATGTGAGGTCAATATACAAGGAACGGAAAATGTAATAGAAGCGTGTTTGGATTTAAAAATTAAGAGGTTAGTCTATATTGGAACTGCAAATTCTTTCGGTTTTGGTACAGAAAACGATTTAGGAAATGAAACCAAAAAGTATAGGTCCAGCGTTTATAAATTAGATTATATGGATTCTAAAAAGGAAGCCCAACAGAGAGTTTTGAAAGCAGTGAAAGAAAGAAAACTCCAGGCAATTGTTGTGAACCCAACTTTTATGATTGGACCATATGATTCTGGACCGTCTTCTGGGGAGATGATTTTGAGTCTTTATAGAGGTAAAGTTCCTGGATACACAGTTGGTGGAAAAAACTTTGTAAATGTAAAAGATGCGGCTTTTGCAGTTGTGAACGGTTTAACAATGGGCGAGGTTGGAGAATGTTATATTCTTGGGAATGAAAACCTGACTTTCGAAGAGGCTTTTAAAAGAATCAGCAAAATCATTGATGTAAAACCACCGAGGCTAAAACTCCCTCCTGTAATTGTTAAAAGTTATGGTTATGTAAGCTCACTTATAGGTAAAATATTCGATTCTAAACCATCGGTCACTTATGAGTTAGCGGTTATTTCAAACCATGTTCATTTTTATTCTGCAGAGAAAGCAAGAAGGGATTTATGTCTCCCTCAAAACTCTATAGATGAAGGCATCAAAGATTGCGTTAATTGGTTTAAAGAAAATAATATTTTAAAATAAATTAAAGATGGAGTTCAAAGATAAAGTATATATAGTTACTGGTTCAAGTCAAGGAGTTGGAAAAGAATTGGCCAAACAATTGTGCGAGAAGGGAGCTAAGGTCGTACTAAATGGTAGAAACAAAGAAAAGCTAACGAAGGTGAAATCAGAATTTGATTTAAGTAATCACAGTACTCTCGCAGTTTCCGCAGACATTAGTTCAGCGGATGATTGCAAGAGATTGATAAACGAAACCATTGATGCATTCGGTCAGTTGGACGGACTTATAAACAACGGAAGTATCACGATGAATGAGCAAATTGAAAAAATGGATGGAAGCTTGTTTCAAAAGATATTTGCAAGTAATTCAATGGGTGCCGTTTTGACCACTTTGGAGGCGTTGCCCTTCTTAAAAAAATCCAAAGGGAGTGTCATTTTTTTATCGAGCTTAGCAGGAGTACATGGATTACCATCGGCATCAGCTTATAGTATGGGTAAGATGTCTTTAACGGCATTTTGGCAGTCACTGAGAATTGAATTGGTCAATACAGGGGTTCATTTTGGCATCTGTTATTTGAGTTTCACCGAGAATGAAAAATCAAAAAGAATGGTGACGGCAAATGGAGACCTGATACCCGTTCCCGAAAGGCCAAAATTCATGGTTCAATCTCGTGAAAAAGTAGCTAAAGAAATTCTCTCAATGATTAAAAGAAGAAAGTCTAAAAAAATAATGTCCCTAATAGGGAAGTCAACAGTTTTTGTAATGAGACACTTTCCAGCTTTGGTCAACTTTATCATTCGAAACGCTCAAAAAAGAAAAATGCCCATGAACTAATCTTCAAGAATTAAATCGGCCTCTATTTTTAAGCGAACACCATTTATCATTTTCTTCAACTGGAAGAAGAATTCATTTCTTTCTTTTTCGTTGCTAGAACTAATCATACTTGAATTCAATATCTGTTTATTTAAAGTTGTTAAACTATCTTGAATGTATTCCTTGTCAGCGGTATGAACGTAATTCATGATGTTGTGCGCAATGTAAATACCTTCATTATTTTCGGTACAGTAATAGATTGTACTGTTACCATTATTGGTTTCATTGAAATACATTTCAAAGTTGTTTCCGTTAGCAGGCGGTTCAGTTGTAGAAACAAACTTTTTACCTGCAATCGCTTGGAGTTTTAAATGGTCAACAAACCGATCTAGAACTTCCAATAAATAAAGCGCATATTTAGGATCTTTTATCAGCCTAGAGCGATAGTAATAATATATTTCTCGAACGAAACTTCTTAAAAATTCTGAGTCATAAATTTCTTTTGATGGAATAGTACAGTACAATTTGAGTGCTGCTAGTCCTGTGTTAAATGTTTTAGGGGATATTTTTTCGTAATCAAAAAGTGTATTTTCAAATTCAGGTAGTCTTAAAAAAGTCTTTGCCCAGAAAAAGAGTTTAAAACGAACAAGATGGGGGTAATTCAATAGTTGAAATATGGCAATGTTATTCACAGAAAGAACAAGTTCTGGATTTTTTTGTGCTTTTAGCATTTTTACATTCTCCAAAAGACCTTCAATGTAAACATCCATGCTAAAATCAAAATCTTTTAGTGGTTTAAAATTGAATAAAACATTGTTTTTTCTTAATCCGAAAATAGAATCAATGGAAAAATTAAAATGATTACTTAACTTTTCAATTTCATAGATACTCAAGTGTGTTTCGCTTCGAGACCTTCTGTAAACGGCATCAGGGCTGATGTTTAACACATCACCCACAACAACACCCAGAGATTCATTTCCTATTTGCTTTTTGATTATTTCAAATATCGTTTCTTGATGATTTGCTTGCATTTTTTACCTTATTAACAATTTGAAGTTACTCTTTTTTAAAGAACTCTTTTCTTTCTTCGAGAAGAAAGTGATAAATTTACTTCGTTGGTTCCAAAAAACTGACTTACTAGGATGTTAAAAAACCTTTTGTTGATTATTATTGTTTTTTCTGGGTTAAATGCTAACGCTGAAGTGAAAATGATGTCTTTTTACTTTGAGACATCTTCTGCCGTAATGGATGAAAATTCATGTGAGAATATACAACAGTTAATTCTAATAGGAAACTTGAGTGAATTTCAAATAATTGAGATTAACGCGTACTCAAATGACGATATTGGAAGGAAAAACAAGCAATTATCTCAACAACGTGCTGATACAGTCCTTTCATTTTTTGGACTGGATAAAGAGGATGTTAATCTCAATTATTTTGGCAAAAGAAGAGAACAAGTAAATTTCACGCCACGCAATTGGAATAGAGTTGATATCTACTATTTTTTGGGAGAAGTAATAGAACAAATCAAGGTGTCTCCGAGACCTGAAGTATCAACTAAGGAAGAGGTAGAAATTAGTGTTCAAGATATCGAAAAGAAAGTAAAGAAGGAAGTAATTGTTGAGAATATACCGATTTTATTACCCATTAAATTTGAGGGAGGTACATCAACAATTTTATCTTCTTCAAATATTTATATAGAGGAGTTGTTTCAACTTCTCAAGACCAATAAACAGTACAATGCTGAAATTCAAGGTCATGTTTGTTGTGAGAACAATAGGAGGATGTCAAAAAAAAGAGCGAAGGTTGTTTACAATTATCTCATCGATAAAGGAATCAGTAAAGAAAGACTTAGTTTTGAGGGTTTTAGCAATTTGAAACCGGTTATTTTTCCAGAAAGAAGCGAAAAAGACAGAGCAAAGAATAGAAGAGTTGAGGTTGTATTCTCAAAGAGAAAACTAGAGCTCTAAATGTTATGATCGCCCCACAATTAGTGACTTAATCAATTTATATAAGTCTTTTTGACGGCAATGCATGAATGAAAGTTGCTATCAAAATTAGTTGATATAGAATTCCCTTTTACTCAATAAAACACATCATTTACATCATAATTCAACAATGATTGCTTTTGTGAAATATTTTTTATTAAATTTGGCTCATTATAAACTTAGAACACGATTTAATTAATATTAAAAACATGAAAAAAACAATTAGTTCATTAGCAATTGCAGTAATAATGATGCTTGGATTTGTAAACTTCTCTGTAGCGCAATCAACAGGAAATGAGTCTCCAACTGTTGCTCAGCAGGCAAAAGAAAAAGGCAAAGAAAAAACAGCACCTAGTAATACTGATAAAGATGAGTTAACATTCGTCCAAACATTAAAACAAAAATACATTGAAGGTGCACCATTATGGATGACGCCGGTATTAATCTGTTTAATAATTGGTCTCGCGCTCTCTATTGAGCGTATCGTTTATCTTAATTTATCTACAATTAACACAAAGAATTTTGTTGATGAAGTAGAGACAGCCTTAAAAAATGGTGGTGTTGATGCTGCGAAAGATGTTTGTAGAAATACAAGAGGCCCAATCGCTTCTATTTTCTATCAAGGGTTAGACAGAGCTGATGAAGGAATTGAAATGGCTGAAAAGTCAGTTGTTTCTTATGGTGGTGTTCAAATGGGACTCTTAGAAAAAGGATTGACATGGATTTCATTGTTTATTGCTCTTGCACCAATGCTTGGTTTCTTGGGTACAGTAATCGGTATGATTTTCGCCTTTGATAAAATTATTGCGGATGGTCAGGTTTCTCCAATTACTGTGGCAGGTGGTATTAAAGTATCACTTCTAACAACTGTATTTGGTTTGATTGCAGCAATTATTCTTCAAGTATTTTATAACTATATCGTTTCTAAAATTGATGGTATTGTTAATGAAATGGAAGACGCATCTATCTCTTTAATTGATATGATGTTAAAGCATAAAGTGGCTAAAGTCTAATAACTTTATAATAAAAAATATTTTTTATTAATTATAATTTGTAAAAAGCATGGATACTAAAAAACTCAATTTATATATGAGTATTCTTAAAGTCGGTCTTGTTGCAATAGGAGTAATCGCGAGTTTATTCTTATTCTCAGGAGCTGACATGAATAGTACACTGCAGGATCAAGTTTCTTTTAGAGATGGCATGAGTTTAAGTTTCTCAACATCATTTACTGGATTCTTGATTATAGCAAGTGTGGGTTTAATTCTACTATTTTTCATCGTTCAATTAATCTCTAATCCGAAAAAGACAATTATGTCAATTGTCGGGCTGGTGGCTGCCTTGGTGTTGTACTTGATCTTTTTGATGGTTGGTACATCTGATAATAATACATCGCTGCAATTGGCTGAAGATGTACAAGTAGAAAAAGGAACAATTGTTTCAACAACAGCGGGGTTATACCTTGTAATTACTTTAATTGTAGTTGCCTTGTTGGCAGCAGTTTTATCTCCTTTAATGGGAAGACTTAGAAAATAATAACTATGGCAAAGCGAGACATACCTGAAGTAAATGCTGGTTCGATGGCGGATATCGCTTTCTTGCTATTGATATTCTTCTTGGTGACAACGACAATGGATAAAGACCAGGCGTACATTAGAAATATCCCTAAGAAAATTGAGATACCTGATAAGAAGCCTGATCCTGTTGAGCAAAGAGACATTTTTGCTATTCAGGCAAATAGTCAAAACCAACTAATGGTTAGAGGTAGATTGATGAGCAATTCTGATGATATTTCTGAGAGAGTGATTGAATTTTATCGTGAAAACGAAAAAAGTAACAATGCGACCAATAATTTTCCAATGTATTCTCGAATTTCTATGTCGGAAATAGATGGTTTAATAGCCAAGTCAACTGCTGATGCAGAAGCAGAAGCAGAAACACCAGGTGCATTAGAAGATATCATTGACTTTAAATGGAGACAAGTTGCTGAGTGGGAGAAGAAAAAGAGAGCGCTAGAGATGCTCGGTGCTGATAAGTTAGCAGAGATTTCTGTTCAGGCTCATATACGAGTTGAAGTTCAAAAGGCCACCGAGTATGAATTGTTTGCTAAAATTCAATCTGAAGTTGAGCAAGGTATATCTGAACTCAGAGATGACGCAGCAATGAAAATATTCAATGAATCCTATAATTCTATTAAAAATAGATTGGCAATGGATAAAGGTGCTGAAGACAGAGAGAAAATTCAATTATTGAAAATTCTTTACCCAGCTAGAATTATTGAGGTAACTCCTAAACGATAAATAAGAAATTATATGTCAAAATTTAAAAAAGATAGTGGAGGAAGTGCTCCAGCAATTAATACATCATCATTACCTGATATTGTATTTATGTTATTGTTCTTCTTTATGGTTGCGACGACAAGTAAAGAATCAGACCCTTCGGTTAAGATCGTTAAACCAGAAGGAGCTAGTACAACTGATATGACACCTTACAAGCAAAAGTCGGAAATAGACTTTTTGTACCTCGGTAAACCTTTAAATAAGGCTAGAGCTGCACAATATGCTGAAATGGGAATGGAATACATGTTATTTATGGATAATGTAGTTCAATCTACTCCAGATTTGTTGTACAATACAAGTGCAGTCCAGGCATGGAAAAAGGACAAGTTTGAATCTAAACCACCAAGAATGACAGAGCCAATTGAGTCTGTTATTACATGTATAAAAGCAGACAAAGGAGCCCCATCAGGCATTATTTTTGAAATTAGAAAAGAGCTACAAGCTATTGAAGCGTTGACCATTGCCTATGCGGTAGGTGACAACGGGAAAAAGTAATAAAGTTTAAATTTTAACAACCCGATTAGTCATTGATTAATCGGGTTTTTTATTTTAGTTATGGAGAATTTTGAAGTAATCAACCCAACGAGAATTATTTTTGGAAAGAATCAATTAGATAGACTTCCACAGTTGTTATCAGAAGTTGGAGTTAAAAATGTATTGCTCGTGTATGGAGGGGGTAGCGTTAAGCGAATTGGCTTATTTTCTAAGGTAATGGAAAAACTATCAGCGTTCAATGTGGTTGAATTTGGAGGGGTAGAAGCCAATCCAGAATATGCAACTTTGATAAAAGCTGTTGAGATAGCAAGAGAAAACAACATTGATTTCATTCTTGCATTAGGGGGTGGATCAGTAATTGATGGAGTGAAATTTATATCAGGAGCGATCAATTATCAAGGCGACGCCTGGGATGTTCTAGAGAGAAAGGAAGGGTGTGTTTTTACATCAGCTATACCTTTTGGAACTATTTTAACGCTGCCTGCGACTGGTTCTGAAGCTAATTCAGGAGCAGTTATTAGTAGAAGTGAATTGAAATTGAAAATGACAATGGGTGGACCTTTATTCTTTCCACAATTTTCTTTTTGTGACCCTACTGTTGTTGCAACTCTGCCGAAACGTCAAATTGCAAATGGAATGGTTGATGCATTTATGCATACGTTGGAACAATACCTGACCTATCCAATGGATAATCTGCTTCAAGAAAGAGAAGCGGAAGGTATTCTTTCTACCTTAATTGAAATTGCGAATGTTGTAGAGCATCCCGAAGATTATAAACTAGCCTCTAACTTAATGCATTGTGCCACACACGCTTTGAATGGAAATTTGCGATGTGGAGTTATTTGTGATTGGACTACACACATGATAGGTCATGAATTGACTGCTTTATTTGGGATTGATCATGCACAAAGCTTAGCGGTAATTGCTCCACGTCTTTGGAAACGAAAGTTTATAGAAAAGCAAGAAAAGCTAGCACAATATGGTAGAAGAGTTTGGAAGATTGAGGGTGACAATGAAACAGTGGGAAGACTAGCCATTACGAAAACAGAAGAATTCTTCCAAAGCTTAGGTGTAAAAACCAGACTTTCCGATTACACATCCGACCATCAAGGTTGCGAAAAGAAAATAAGTGCTATTTTCAAAGAAAGAGGTTGGACGGCTATGGGAGAAAGAAAATCTATTAATTTGGAAGATATAGAGCAAATAGTCCTATCTTCAATCTAACTAATCTAAAAATGAAATACCTTGTTGTAGGTTTAGGGAATCCCGGTTCAAAATACGAAAATACGCGTCATAACATTGGCTTCAAAGTGTTGGACAATTTTGTAAAAGAAAGAGAAGGGGTTTTTGAAACCGATAAACTAGCCGATGTTGCAAAGGTTAAGTATAAAGGTAGAACTATCATCACGATAAAGCCCAATACATTTATGAACCTCTCAGGTAAAGCTGTTAATTATTGGATGCAACAAGAAAAAATTCAAAGACAAAATGTACTTGTCGTGACAGACGATATTGCTCTTCCTTTTGGTAAACTTAGAATGAAAGGAAAAGGTTCAGATGGCGGACACAATGGACTCAAAGATATTCAAGCCGTTTTGGGGACGAATCAATATGCGAGATTACGCTTTGGTGTAGGTAGCGAATTCAACCCAGGTAGGCAAACGAACTATGTCTTGGGAGAATGGAGCAAAGAAGAATCTTTGGCACTACCCGAAAGATTAGATACTGCAACTGAATTTATTAAAGGGTTTACTACCATTGGTTTACAGTTAACAATGACTAATTGGAATGGGAAGTAGTGATATTTATATAAAAATTAGCGCTTTTTACTTTTATTACCCCTTCTTTCTCTCATTCTTCTTATTTTTGAGCCACATTTATTATTTCAGATGAAAAGAGAGAAAATTGCAGACATTCTGAGTGCTTCAGAAATTGGAAAAACAGTATTAATTAAAGGTTGGGTAAGAGCTTTTCGTAGTAATCGGTTTGTACAAGTCAATGACGGTTCTACCATAAAAAATATTCAAGCGGTTGTTGATTTTGAAAATTTTGACGAAGCAATTTTGAAACGAGTAACAACAGCTTCTGCAGTCGCAATAACTGGAGAGCTTGTAGAATCGATGGGTTCAGGACAAACGGTTGAAATAAAAGTGACAACAATCGAAATTTTAGGTGATGCAAATCCTGAGGAAGTACAAAAAACAGTGATGCAGCCCAAAAAACACAGTTTAGAATTCTTAAGAGAACAAGCTCATCTGCGTTTTAGAACAAATACGTTTGGTGCAGTTTTTAGAATTCGTCATGCAGTGTCATTTGCTATTCATAACTATTTCAATGATAATGGGTTCAATTATATTCACACGCCTATTATCACAGGTTCAGATGCCGAGGGGGCAGGAGAAATGTTTCGTGTCTCAACCTTAGATGCTCAAAATCCGCCATTAAATGAGGGAAACCAGGTCGATTATAAAGAAGACTTCTTTGGAAAGGCGGTTAACCTGACGGTTTCGGGTCAACTAGAGGCAGAATTAGCGGCACTGGCATTAGGACAAGTCTATACCTTTGGTCCGACATTTAGAGCAGAAAATTCTAACACATCTCGTCATTTAGCAGAATTTTGGATGATAGAACCAGAGGTTGCCTTCAATGACTTGAAAGATAACATGGATTTGACAGAGGATTTCTTGAAATACATTTGCCAATATATTTTGGATAACTGTGCAGATGACCTTCAATTCTTAAACGATAGGGAAGAAAAAGAACAACAGTCAAAACCGATGATTGAGCGTAACGAATTGTCTTTAACGGATAGACTAAAGTTTGTGACAGAGAATGATTTTGTTCGTTTAACCTATACCGAAGCAATTGACGTTCTCAGAAACTCTAAACCTTTCAAGAAAAAGAAATTTAAATATGACGTTGCATGGGGAGTTGATCTTCACAGTGAACATGAGCGCTATTTAGTAGAGAAGAAATTCAAATGCCCAGTCATTTTATCGGATTATCCAGCAGAGATTAAAGCTTTCTATATGCGCCAGAATGATGATGGAAAAACGGTTGCTGCGATGGATGTTTTATTCCCAGGAATTGGAGAAATTGTGGGTGGATCACAGAGAGAAGAACGATTAGATATTCTGAAGAAGAAATTTGCAGATTTTAATATACCAGAAGATGATTTAGCATGGTACTTGGACACGCGTAAGTTTGGAACAGTTCCACATGCAGGTTTTGGATTAGGTTTTGAAAGAATGGTAATGTTTGTTACAGGGATGACCAATATTAGAGATGTAATTCCGTTTCCAAGAACACCGCAAAATGCAGAATTTTAAATTGTTAAAGAAAAAGCAGTATCTTAGTAATTAAAGCTAACCAAAAGTAAAATGGCATTAAAACAATATTTATCACAGAAGATGGACCAACGTCTATCTCCGCAGCAAATTCAATTAATGAAGTTGTTGCAGGTGCCTACTATGGAGTTGGAAACAAGAATTAAACAGGAGATTGAAGAAAACCCTGCTCTTGAAGAGGGAGCAGAAGAAGTGGAAGAAGATGAATTTGAGGAGCAAGAGAATGAGGTTGTAGAAGAGGATTTTAACATTGATGATTATCTAGCAGATGATGCAGACTATAAAACACAGGTCAATAATAAAAGCAAAGATGACGAAGAGAAAGTGATTCCTCTTTCTGGAGATAAATCTTTTCACGAGCGCTTAACTTCCCAGTTACACATGCGCAAACTGAGCGATAATCAACTAGTTATTGGAGACACCTTAATAGGTAATTTAGACGAGTCGGGATACTTGAATCGAGATATTGAATCGATAGTTGATGATTTGGCCTTTTCTTTCAATGTATCTACAACGGAAGAAGAAGTCATAAGCATCTTAAAAATGCTTCAAGAAATGGATCCTGCAGGGATAGGGGCGAGAGATCTTAGAGAATGCCTATTGTTGCAAATGGATAGAAAACAAAACGGTGATATTAGTCGCTATACAGCAAAAAAAATTCTAGAAGATCATTTTGAAGAGTTTACCAAAAAGCATTACAAAAAGATTATGAAGAAGCTTGAGATTGATGACAACAATCTCAAAGATGCCATTGAAGAAATCGTAAAATTAAACCCTAAACCTGGTGGTTCGATGAAAGAAGCAGCGGGAAACTATCAACAGATTGTTCCTGATTTTGAGATTATGGAGAACGAAGGGAAACTTAGTTTAACTATAAACGGCAGAAATGCACCAGAATTAAAAGTCAGTAGAGCCTACAAAAACATGCTACTGAATTATTCTGAAGGGGCAAAGTCAACAAAGTCAGACAAAGAAGCGTTGACGTTTATAAAACAAAAGCTGGAGGGAGCAAAATGGTTTATAGATGCCATAAAGCAACGTCAAAACACCTTACTATTGACGATGGATGCTATTATGAGTTACCAAAAGGAATACTTCTTAACGGGCGATGAAACAAAGCTTAAACCAATGATACTTAAAGATATTGCTGAGATTGTTAATCTTGATATATCTACAATATCTCGTGTTGCAAACTCCAAACATGTTCAAACTGAACAAGGAATAATATCACTTAAATTCTTCTTTTCAGAATCACTCTCTACCAGTTCGGGAGAAGAGGTGTCAACCAGAGAAGTAAAGAAAATTCTTTCTGAAGCTGTTGACAACGAAACAAAACGGAAACCTCTAACGGATGAAAAGTTAGCTATTCTTTTAAAAGAAAAAGGTTACAATATTGCTAGAAGAACAGTTGCTAAATACAGAGAGCAATTAAATATTCCAGTAGCGCGTTTGAGAAAAGAATTGTAATGCATAAAGTTGCACAAATTATTTCCTGGGTTTTTAATCCTTTATTGATGCCTATTTATGCTTTATTTTTGGTGCTGTATATTCCATCTGATCATGTTTATTACAATCCGTTTTGCCTATTTCGGATGTCTGATATGGCTAAATTAATGGTACTTTATCGTTTCTTTTTGCTCTGCACTCTTTTTCCAGCTTTATTTTTCATTATCATGAAAAAATTCGAGATGATCGATTCTATCGAAATGAATACTCAGAATGAAAGATCGAAACCAATTATAGTCATGTTCGCGTTTTCACTAGTACTTTATGTTTCGACTATTATCGCAACACAACATGTAAGTTTTCTTCCCAAATACCTCTTTGCTTTACCCCTCTCAGGTGTCATCGTTACTTTCATTTTTTATTTTGTCAATCAATGGAGAAAAATTAGTATTCATGCAGCAGCTGTTGGAATGCTAGTTGGCTTTCTTTTCGCATTTATTTTGGGACATGAAGAATTTCAAATTTGGATTCTAGCTATTGCTTTTGTCATCTCAGGATTGGTGATGTCTGCCCGGTTATATTTAAAAAAACACACCTTAGAAGAGTTAATTATCGGATGGGGAATTGGATGTTTTATTACATTTATGGTGAATAATTACTATTTTTTTTAATACAGGCAAGATTTTTGAATCGAAAACAATTAAACATAGAAAAATGAAGAAGTCAAATTTACTACTATTGCTATTCTCCCTAGCAATAGTTCTCTCTTGTGGGACAGCAAAAAATAAGGGTGAGAAAGGAATTAATTTGTTTACTTTAGAACAAGACAAACAGTTTGGTGCACAGTTGGCATCAGAAATTGATGGAAATCCTACTCAATATCCATTGCTAGATTCTGTGCAGTATAAATCAGTCTATGATTATGTCAATAATGTACGAGACAAAATTTTAGCAACGGGCAATGTTAAATACAAGGAAGAATTTTCATGGAGATTGAGAATTATTCAAGACGACAGTACATTAAATGCATTTGCTGCTCCAGGAGGTTACATCTATATTTATACAGGGATATTAAAATTTTTGGATTCCGAAGACCAGTTTGCAGGAGTACTTGGTCATGAAATCGCTCATGCAGATTTGAGACACTCTACTCGTCAAATGACTAGAATGTATGGGATTCAAGTCTTATTGGATGTTCTTGCGGGCAATCGAACTGCCATAAAGCAAATGACATCGGGATTAATTGGATTGAAATTTTCTCGAAAAGCAGAATCACAGGCAGATGCGAAATCTGTTGATTATTTGTGTCCCTTGGACTATAATGCGAATGCAGGAGGTGCGTTTTTTGAAAAAATCACAGCACTTGGTGGAACAAGAACACCTGTGTTTTTAAGTACTCATCCAGATCCCGGAGATAGAATAGAAAATTTTCAAAATATGGCAATCGTAAATGGTTGTCAAGGTATAGAGACATTCGAGTCAGAGTACAAATCAATGTTGTCAAAGTTACCTTGATATTTCGATATTCCGATAATTGGATTAAAATTCTCTAAACACCAGTTTAGTACTAGTGTTTTTGTATATTTACCTACCAATTGGCTACCATGAAAACCAAAAGAACTTCATTAAACGACATCGCTAAGGCATTGGGTGTCTCCAAAGCTACCGTTTCTTTTGTCTTAAATGACAAAGGTGACCAGTTTAATATAAGCAAAAATAAGCAAGAATTAATAAGGGCAAAAGCGAAAGAGCTCTCTTATGTTCCTAATTTCTTTGCAAAAAGTTTGCGACAGGGTTCTACAAAAACAATTGGTCTAGTCCTTCCTGATATTTCCAATCCATTTTATGGAGAATTATGTAAGACGATTCAGCAAACTCTATTTAATGCTGGTTACAGCACCTATATTATTAATTCTAACGACGATAAAGAACAAGAAACATCTTTGATGAGAGGATTAATTCAGCGTTGTATTGATGGGATGATAATTGTTCCGAGTAATGACATTAAAGAAATCATTCCAGTTCTACATGAGACGCATATTCCTGTCGTTTTTACAGATAGACCTGGAGATGAATTTACAGATTTTGTTGGAATCGATAATGTTAAAGAAGCTGAAAACTTAATTAACTCATTTCGCTCAAAACCTAAAAGAATTACTGCATTTTCCCCATGTGATTTGGACGCAAATTTAAAACTGCGTATGGGTGGAATAAAGAACGTATGTAAGAACATGAAAATTGATTGTGAGGTTATTACACTGTCTAGAAATCAGAAGGAAACAGATGTCTTAATACAAGAACAATTGGAGAAAGGTTCAGATTCATTCGTTGCCTTAAATAGCCGTGTTATTTTTAAAATGATATCATCGTTTAGAACATTAAAGGTGACAGTTGGAAAAGACGCGAACATCATCTCTTTCGATGATCACGAAGCATTTGAATATATGACTCCGTCAATTTCTGCAATTAGACAGCCAATTTCTGATATTGCGATTCAATCAGCAGAAAGAATGGTGGAACGTTTGAAAGACAATTCTTTGTCTTTCGGCAAACAAATTGTTTTGGACTGTGAGTTTATTTGCAGGAACTCACACTAATAAACAGTAATTTTTCTCACATAGTTTTCAGTACCATTGGAAACCGATAAATAGTAAATGCCTATTGATAAATTGTTTTTGGCTATTTGAATACTTTTATCAGTTGTAGAGCCATCCATTAATTGTTGACCGAGTTGGTTAATTAATAAAATGTTGGCTTCGATTCTGGTGTTTACAATAATAAGATTTTCTTTTTGAATAATTGATTGAATCAATTCTGAACTGGTATTACATTGTTCACTCGCTATGAGATCTGTGTACTCGTATTGACCGTCTATATCCATAATTTTTATGCGGAAATAACGTTGTTTTGTTGTTTTGGTCTCTACAGTGAAGTCATACCTTTGCGTACTTTGAGACTCCCCAACTGCATCGACATATCCGTCAGGGTAAAAAACATAACCGTCATATGTATATTCAATGATAAAATAGTCAACATTGTTTTCTGAGAGTGTTGTCCAAGTTAGTTTTTCTGTATTATTAGAGCAAGAAGAGTAGAATTCACCTAATTCAATAGGTAAAACCGTTACCGTGTTTGGGCAAAAATATTGTTGATTAACTAATCCGCCAGTTGCTGCGGAAGCTCCCCAATAAACCATGTTTTGACCGAAAACATTGCTAACAAAATCATTGTTGCAACTTAATCTCAGCGCTCCGTCAAAATATATTTCTAATTGTTGCGATGCTGCGTTCCATCTTATTTCAATAGTGTATGTTCCACCGTCATCAATTGCATTACCACTTGATTTTGCACAAACTGGTCCGCAAAAAGGGGTTGTATTTTGGAGATTCCCATCTATTTCTAAAGCAATATGATCACAAGCCATGTCGTAAATGTGTGCTGGATTATCATTGTCATAAGTATCGAACTCAATAACAAGTGAATTGGGTATTCCTCCTGCTCCCAACTGGCCACCATCAAGCCCACAAGCTACTGAACTACTAGGTTGAAAGGTAAAAGTAGTTCCATCAGCTCCGTTTGAGCCTCCTGTTCCAAAATAGTAATCTAAAGTCAAGGAGAAATCAGTGGAGAAGTCAACTTGTTTGCCATTCCAAGCGCAACCAGTTTCTCCAGTATTCGATCCATCAGTTAATTGGATGCAGTTCTCACCATTAACGTCCACAAAATTGAGAGCGTTTCCACTTAAAGTCCAGCATTCATCTTCTATTACGGTTACTGACTGTGTGGAAGATGAACTGCAAATGGTGTATTCAATCGTATAAGTAGAACCTGCGGTGCCGTTCGAAATTTGACCTGTAGTTGCATCTACTTGAGCACCATCTCCGGGTGTTGGATTAAAAGCAAAACTTCCACCAGAAGTACCAGTAATTGTTGCTACTCCTCCTCCACAAGAGACGGCAAGTGTAAATGAAGGGTCAGTTGTCCCAGGAGTAACATTATAGGCTAGGGTCGCTCCAGTTGAACCGCCAGTATTATCACAACTAAATTGAGATACTAAAACATAAATAGTTCCTGTAAAATCAGCTGTCCAGGATACATCAGAAGGTAAACCACATGCAGCATCATCGTTATATGCTAATTGCGTAGTCCCATCTAGCATCAAAAGTGTAAGTTGAGTGTCCCATGTAGAAGAGCCACCGTTATTGCAAAAATTAAAATTATAGGAATCGCCACAATTTACATTGACTGAAAAATAGTCCCCGTTAGATATGTTTGCTTGCACTTGGTACCCAGAAGTAGGATTTAAAGTACCGACATTCGTTTCGTTGCCATCGAAAGAACAGCAATAGGCATTGGATATAAATAGAACTGTGTATAGAACTGTAAGGGTTGATAATTTTATCATTGTATAGGAGTGTAGTTTTCCTGCAAAAGTACCCTACTAAATCGATTTAGCAATACGACATTGTTCAATTATTTATGTATTATTGGTTATTTACTAAATCGATTTAGTAAATGTGTCGCTGTGTAAATGGTTTACTAAACAAATTTAGCTGTTTCTATTTTCGGTGAATTATTGGATTCCTAAAACGTGGCATAAAATTCGTTATAGTTAGATCGTGTTAAACCAATTATCATTTTCAAAGTCAAATTAGTATGGGTTTTAATTTAGAAGATAAATATCACTTGTCGCAAAGGGCTGAGTTTTTTGTGCATCATCATCTGTTAGATACAACGGATGATAGAGCAAAGTTTGTAAATGCGATATTTAGCAGGCAAACAAACAAATTGCTTTATATTAAACTACCTAAGTGGGATCCTAATTCTTTTAAAAACAAATCAGATAAACAAAAAAGGACGATTAGAAAACAAAGACGTCAACAGGCGAAACAATTGAATTATTTATGGTTCAAACAAATGATGGAGAATGACAAAGGTTTAATTGAAAAAATGACTCTGTTTTGGCATGGTCACTTTGCTTGTAGAACAATTGATAATCCGTATTTAACCTTAGAAATGAATAATTTACTAAGAACTAATGCACTTGGGAACTTTAAAGATTTATTGTTTGCTGTATCTAAATCTGCCTCAATGATTAATTACTTGCATTTGCGCCAAAATAAAAAAGGTAAGGCAAACGAAGATTTCGCAAGAGAATTATGCGAATTATTTACTTTGGGTCGCGATGTGGATTATACAGAAAAGGATGTTTCTGAAATTGCAAGATCCTTTACTGGTTGGAGAACAGACGACGATGGAAATCACATTATCGTGGATAGAGTTCATGATAGTGGCGAGAAAACGATTTTTGGAAAAACGGGCAATTTTAATGGAGAGGATGTGCTAAATATGATTTTAGAAAACAAACATACGTCTGAATTTATTGTGACAAAAATGTATAAATTTTTCGTCAAAGAAGATATTAATAGTGAACACATCGGAGAACTTTCAACGGTTTTTTACAACGCAAATTATGATATCACAACAGTGATGAAACATTTATTCAATGCGGATTGGTTTTACGACTCAAAAGGTCAGTTAATTAAAGGGCCCATTGAATTTTTAGTTGGATTGGGTAAAATGTTTGATTTGAAATATCCACATCAAACAGCCATTCAGGGAATTCAATATTATTTAGGACAAGTGTTATTTGATCCTCCTAATGTTGCAGGTTGGGCTGGCGGCAGACATTGGATTGATGCTTCAAGATTTGCGCTGAGATTAAGATTACCTTCTTTGATATTGAATAGAGGTTATGTGATGGATGAATTAACCCCAGAGCTGGATGAAATGATTGCTAAAAATCAAAAGAAAAAAGATTTCAAGTTTGATGAGCCGATTGATTGGGAGCAATTTTGGTTGAAAAATAAAGACGCAAATATATTCGATTTACTGATCAGAAATGAAAATGATAAACTAAAAGGAAGCCATAATGAGGCCAATAATAAAAACGTCATTCATTTATTATCAACGCCTGATTTTCAGCTAACTTAATTTTTTAAAGATGGACAGAAGAGAATTTTTATCAAAAACAGGCATCATTACTGCAGGAGCAATACTTGTTCCTTCTTTTTTGAAAGCGAATACCTTTTCATCTCAATTGAGCTTGTCGAAGAAACGGTTAGTGGTCATTCAGCTTAGTGGTGGTAATGATGGACTTAATGCAGTTGTTCCTTATGGGTCGGATGAATACTATAATAGTCGCCCAGTTTTAGGAGTTCCTCAAAGTAAATTACTGAAAATTGATGACAAATTTGGGTTTAATCCTAAACTTTCTGGCTTACATCGTTTGCAACAAAAGGGTTGGTTGTCAATTATTAATTCAGTTGGGTATCCCAATCCCAACCGTTCACATTTTAGATCAATGGACATTTGGCATACCGCATCAGATTCTAATGACTACAAACAAACAGGGTGGTTAGGTAATTACTTAGATAACAATTGTCAAAATGCTTATGAAGGAATCGAAATAGGAGGAAGTTTGTCGTTAAGTATGAAAGGACAAACCAATTCGGGGATTGCTTTAACTGACCCGCAGGCATTTTATGATACTATTCACTCCAAGTTCTTTGATGAATTGCAAAATCCAAGTTCGGAGAATAATGAATTAAACTTTTTGTACAAGGTACTTAATGACACTAAAAATTCTGCAAAGTATATTTTTGATCAATATAAACTCAAAACCAATCCAACGGAATACCCGAAAGGACAATTTTCAAAGCAACTTAAGCAAATATCCACTTTAATTAAATCAGATATTCAAACTCCCGTTTTTTATACAACTTTGGGTGGATTTGACACACATGTTAATCAAGAAGGGATGCAAGACTATTTATTCGAGCAATTAGACGGTGGTGTATCGGCTTTTGTAAACGACTTAGAAAAGGATGATATATTGAAGGATACGACCATTGTTATTTTCTCAGAATTTGGAAGAAGATTGAAAGAAAATGCTAGCCGAGGAACAGATCACGGTGCAGCGAATGCTATGTTTGTTATTGACACAAACTTATCTAAAAAAGCCCATACTTTTAATCAAATTGATCTTGCCAATCTTGAGAATGGAGATCCAATATATAAAGTGGATTTCAGAAGCGTTTATCAAGAAGTTTTAGCCTCAACTTTGGGAGCAGATCCTCGGCCTATTTTAGGAAGAAAGTTCGATGATTTAGGATTGTTTTAAACTACTTCAACTAATAAAGTTTCATCTGTTTTCGTCACTTTAGCAATACCGTTTTTTGTCAATCCTTTGATTCCTTTGTCCCATTGTTTGTTGCTCAATCCTGCTTGTGACTTTAGCTCAAGCAAGCCCATTGATTCTACTCTCGAAAGAATATCGAAGATAACTTTTTCATTCTCTGTTAAGTCTGGACCTTGTTTCCCAAACACCTCTGGTTTCATTTGTGGGAAGAATAATACCTCTTGAATGGAAGGATTGTTGGTCAAAAACATAATCAATCTATCCATTCCAATTCCCATTCCGCTTGTTGGTGGCATTCCATATTCTAAAGAACGCAAGAAATCTTGATCAATGAACTCACTTGCTTCATCATCACCGCGACCAGCCAATTTTACTTGATCCTCAAAACGTTTTCTTTGATCGATAGGGTCATTAAGCTCCGAATATGCGTTTGCTAATTCTTTTCCGCAAATAATTAATTCGAAACGCTCTGTTAGATCAGGATTAGAACGATGTTCTTTTGTCAAAGGACTCATTTCCTTGGGATAATCAGTAATAAATGTGGGCTGAATGTAATTGGCTTCACATTTCTCACCAAAAATTTCGTCAATCAACTTTCCTTTCCCCATCGTATCATCCACCTCAATTCCCATACCTTGAGCTGCGATTCTTATTTGATCTTCTGATTTTCCTAATATATCAAACCCTGTAAAATGTTCAATGGACTCGGCCATTGTCACCCTCGCATAAGGTGCCTTAAAGTTAATTTCGTGTTCACCGAAAATTGTTTTTGAACTACCATTTACTTTCGTAGCACAGAATTCTAACAATTGCTCAGTGAATTTCATCATCCAGTTGTAGTCTTTATAGGCTACATAGATTTCCATCATCGTAAATTCTGGATTGTGCGTCCTATCCATTCCTTCGTTTCGGAAAGTTTTGGCAAATTCATAAACTCCATCAAATCCACCAACAATTAATTTTTTAAGGTACAATTCACAAGCAATTCTCATAAACATTGGAATATCCAATGCGTTGTGATGCGAAGCAAAAGGGCGAGCTGCAGCTCCTCCGGCAATTGCTTGCAAAATAGGCGTTTCAACCTCCATATAGCCTGCGCTATTGAAAAAGTCACGCATCGCGTTGAATAGCTTTGTTCTTTTGACAAAAATTTCTTTCACCTGTGGATTCACTACTAAATCAGCATAACGCTGACGATATCTCATTTCGGGATCGGTAAACGCGTCATGCACATTTCCGTCTGCATCTATTTTAGGAAGAGGCAAAGGTTTTAACGCCTTACTTAGAAGAGTAATTTCACTTGCTTTCACAGAAATTTCGCCCACTTTCGTTTTGAAAACGGTCCCTTTCACACCAATAAAGTCTCCTAAATCTAATAGTTTCTTAAAAATTTGATTGTAGTTAGTTTTATCTTCTCCTGGGCAGATTTCATCTCTATTCACATAGATTTGAATTCTCCCTTCAGCATCTTGCAATTCAGCAAAAGCCGCTTTTCCCATGTCACGATTCGACATCATTCTTCCTGCAAGAACAACCTCTTTTCCTTCTTCAAACTTCTGTTTTATATCTGTAGAATAATCAGTTACCGGAAATAAATCCGCTGGATATGGGTTGATACCCAAATCGCGCAAACGATTCAACTTCTCTCTACGTTGAATTTCTTGATCTGAAAGTTCTATTGTGCTCATATAAATTATTAAGTTCCCAAAGATATTGATTTAATGTAGAATTATGAATTATGAGTGATGAATTATGAGTTTTAAGCTAGAGTAGAGAGTTGTATCTCTTGGGACTTCATCACTCATAATTCATAATATTAATAGGAGTCATCGTCAATTCTATTTCAAAAATCCTATTTTTACATCATGAGTTTTTTAACAGTAAAAGCATTACATATTATTTTCGTAGTCAGTTGGTTTGCTGGTTTATTCTATATCGTTCGACTTTTTATCTACCATATAGAAGCGCAAAATCGGGACGAAACAGCTAAACAAGTCCTTTCTGAGCAGTTTAAAATCATGGAAAAACGGCTGTGGTGGATTATCACAACTCCCGCTATGATTCTCACAATTGTTTTCGGAACATGGATGCTAATTTTATCTCCGAGCTATTTGCAAGCTCCTTGGATGCACATCAAGCTTGGTTTTGTGGCATTGTTGTTAGTTTACCATTTCATTTGTCAAGACATCATGTTTCAATTAGCCAAAGGAATTTTTAAGTGGAAATCGGGTAGATTGAGAATTTTTAATGAAGTGGCAACACTTGGCTTAGTCGCTATTGTTTTTCTAGTGACATTCAAAAACTCTATGGACTGGATGATGGCAACAATTGGGTTTTTCGCAGTTGCGATTGGACTAATGGTACTGATTAAGATATATAAGAGAATGAGAAAATCTTAGTTGATTTCTTCCTTCTACATTAATTAATATCTTTACCCCTCAAACCAACAATTATGTACAATAACATTTTATCAGAACAGAAAGGAATGATTAATTACATCACAATTAATCGTCCGAAGCAAATGAATGCACTCAATAAAGAGACAATTCATGAATTGCATAATGCAATGAAAAACGCAGATGAGAACTCAGAAGTTGGTGTAATTATTTTGACAGGCTCAGGCGACAAAGCGTTTGTTGCGGGGGCAGACATTAAAGAATTTGCTAATTTCTCTATCTCACAAGGGGGTGAATTGGCAATGAAAGGACAAAAAATTCTATTCTCTTTTATTGATCAGCTTTCAACACCAGTTATAGCAGCTGTTAATGGCTTTGCTCTTGGGGGTGGTTTGGAGCTTGCCATGGCTTCACATATTCGAGTTGCTTCAAGTAACGCAAGAATGGGATTACCTGAAGTTTCTTTAGGTGTGATTCCAGGATATGGCGGAACGCAACGTCTCACTCAATTGGTTGGAAAAGGAAAAGCAAACGAAATGGTGTTCACCGCAGGAATGATAAAAGCAGAGGATGCTCTTTCTTGGGGTTTAGTCAATTATGTTGTTGAACCAGAAGAATTGATGGCAAAAGCCGAAGATATCGCAGGGAGAATTTTGAAAAACTCTGCAAGCGCAATTGGTTCAGCAATTAAAGCAATAAATGCTAGTCTTGAAGATGGCGTGAACGGTTTTGAGGTAGAAATCGAAGAATTCGGTAAGTGTTTCGGTACAGCAGACTTCAAAGAAGGAACAACAGCATTCATGGAGAAAAGAAAAGCAAATTTTAGAGGATAAGATTGAGTTCAATTAAAAAATTAGTCGGGCAGACAGCCATTTATGGGTTACCAACAATTGTTGGGCGACTGCTGAACTATTTTTTGGTGCCGCTTTACACATCTAGATTCGCAAAAGAAGATTACGGAGTTCTGTCAGAATTGTATGCAATGGTGACTTTTTTCATCATTTTACTTCCTTTGGGAATGGAAACAGCATTTTTTAAGTTTCTAAATGAGAAAGAAGACAAAGATGAGGTTTTCCGGAATAGTTTTTTAACGGTTTTTGGATTTAGTAGCATCTTCTTTTTGGTTGTGCTTATTGGCAGTCAAAGTATTGCAAATTGGATAGGCTATCCAAATCATTCAGAGTTCGTTATTCTAATTGCTGGAATCGTCTCAATTGATGCAATTACAGCCTTACCAATGGCGAAACTAAGAGCAGATAGCAAAGCGAAACAGTTCTCAATTATTCACTTTTCTGCTATTATTGTCAACATAGGATTGAATTTAATCATCATTTATTTCTTTTTCGATAGTGACCATCCTATGCAAGCGATTTTACTTATTTTATTTGCAAACTTGTTGTCCTCCTCTGTCAAAATAATTGGTACATACAGAGAATTTTTAGCTATTAAGTGGAAATTTAATGTTGCACTGGCGAAACAAATGCTACGTTATTCTTTGCCTTTGGTTGTTGCAGGTTTTGCAGGGATGGTAAATGAAACGTTAGACCGAGTAATGATGAAGCCTTTGCTAATGAGTGCTGGAAACACGAAGCAATATTCTCTTGGACAGGTTGGGATTTATAGTGCTGTTTACAAACTCGCAATGATCGTCACTATTTTCTTACAAGCGTATAGGTATGCAGCAGAACCTTTCTTTTTCTCACACGCAAAGAAGGAAAACCCAAACGTAATGTATGTGAAAATAATGAATTATTTCATCGCTGCAGTCTGTGTTGTTTTTATGGGAGTTTCAATGAATATTGACATTTTTAAGCACTTTATTCGCAGCGAAGAATATTGGGTCGGATTGGGAGTTGTTCCCATTCTTTTAATCGCAAATGTATTCTTAGGAATATACATGAATCAATCTATTTGGTATAAATTAAGTGGCCAAACAAGATTTGGAGCGTACATTGCAATCGGTGGAGCAACAATCACCGTTCTTATTAACCTCATTTTTATTCCAATTTATGGTTATTGGGCGTCTGCATGGGCCACCTTGATTGTTTATGCTTTGCAAATGATTGCTTCTTATCTGTTAGGACAGAAATATTACCCGATTAATTACAATTTGCGAAAATTTGGGCTGTATTTTAGTGTAGCGTTGTTCTTTTTTCTGATTACGTATTTCGTTGACATAGACCCGAAAGAAATGACAATTCGAAAATTCTTCTTTCATAATTCATTGATTTTAGTGTTCATTGCGATGGTCTGGAGGCTTGAAATGGCAAAATCGAAAACTTAATTTTTAACGCTCCATCGTTTATAACTTCTCTTAAATTCAGGACTATTCCAATATACAATCACCTAATGTTTCTTATTTTTGAAGATTAGATTTTTGTAGAGAGAAATCGAGAAATCGAATGCTCGAAAACTCAAATACCCGACACAATGAAAGTTAAAATAATCAATCAATCAAAGCACGATTTACCTTCGTACGAAACAATTGCATCGGCAGGACTTGATGTTCGTGCTAACATAGGAGAATCAATTGAGTTGAAACCATTGGCGAGAACATTGGTAAAAACAGGTTTGTTCATGGAAATACCGATGGGGTTTGAATGTCAAGTCAGACCACGGAGTGGGTTAGCATTGAAGAAAGGTATTTCTGTGTTAAATTCACCAGGAACTATAGATGCTGATTACAGAGGGGAAGTGGGAGTGATTTTAATTAACTTATCTGATGAGACTTTTGTTATTGAGAATGGAGAAAGAATAGCTCAACTTGTCTTTGCGAAAGTAGAACAAGCAGAATGGGAGCAAGCAGAAATATTAACAGAAACTGACCGAGGAGCTGGAGGATTTGGCTCAACGGGAGTGAAGTAAATAAAAAAGTAGTTGAGAAAAGAAGAAATTAAGAAGACTTCATTTTAGGGATTTATTAATTTCTTCTTTTCTCAACTCGGTTAAAGCTATGAAAATAATCGTACCAATGGCAGGAAGAGGGAGTAGATTGCGTCCTCACACGCTGACAGTGCCAAAACCATTAATGCCAGTTGCTGGAGAACCAATTGTACATCGTTTGGTAAAAGATATTGCCGAAATTGTTGGTGAACAAATAGAAGAAGTTGCGTTTATTTTGGGGGACCCTGCATTTTTTGGAGATGAGGTTGTGCAAAGTTTGACAAAGCTTGCAGAGGAATTAGGGTCAAAAGCATCTATTTATCGTCAACTTGAACCCCTTGGGACGGGACACGCTATCATGTGTGCTGAAGAGTCACTTTCTGGACCCACTGTAATCGCTTATGCTGACACATTGATTCAGGCTGATTTTCAGTTAGACCCTTCTGCTGATGCTGTGATTTGGGTAAAACAAGTGGAAGCGCCAGAAGCATTTGGTGTTGTTAAATTAAACGAAAAACAAGAAATTGTTGAATTGGTTGAAAAACCACAAGAATTTGTTAGTAATCAAGCGGTAATTGGTATTTATTACTTCAAAGAGGTGACAGATTTAAAAGTAGAATTGCAACATGTGTTAGACAACAATATTATTAATGGGGGGGAGTATCAAATTAATGATGGTATTCTCAGAATGATGTCAAAAGGGAAAATTTTTAAGACAGGTCAAGTTGACCAATGGATGGATTGCGGAAACAAAAAAGTGACCATTGAAACCAATCAACAAGTATTAAAAAATGAACAAGCAAAAGGAGTGAAAACGATTCATTCTTCGATCTCGCTGAAAAATTCTAAAATCATTGAGCCGTGTTTTATTGGTAAGAATGTTAAAATTGTCAATTCTATTGTTGGGCCTTTTGCATCGATAGGCGCGGACTCTGAAATCGTTTTTTCTGTGGTTAATAACTCCATTATTCAGCACGAAGTAATCATCAAAAATGCAGTAATTAAAAATTCAATGATTGGTTCTAAATCAGAATTCAATGGTTTGGCTCGAGATTTGAGTCTAGGAGATTATTCTAAAGTAGATGAGTAAAGTTGTTCTGTATATCGTTTTTCTCCTGTTTATTGCATCTTCATGTGGTACAAAAAAGAATTCAGAAAATTTATCTGTTCAGATAAGCAAAAAGGATTATCCGTACATCTCTAAGTTTCATGAAGGTGTGCGTTTAAAAACTAAAGGTAGAGTCGAAGAAGCAATTGCTAAATTTGAAGAATGCTTGTTGATTAAGCAAGATGACGACGCTGTTTATTATGCATTATCGAAACTAGAATTCGCGAAGGGGAATCTCGAAAATTCATCTAAATATGTTGTGGAAGCGCACGAATTGGACCCTGAAAACACATGGTATATTCAAGATTTAGCTTACATGTATTTTGAAACGGAAAATTTTAAAGAATCCGTTGTGAATTTTGCAAAATTAGTTGAAATAGAGCCTCGAAATATCGATTGGCAATATGGTTATGCAGAAGCATTGGTGCGTTCAGAGAAATTAGAAATGGCAATAGAGGTGTTGAATAAAATGGAGGGTCAAGTTGGGTTAAATTCACAACTTTCTATCCAGAAATACCAGCTCTATATGGATGTCAAAAAGGCTGACAAAGCAATTGCCGAAATCGATAAAGCAAGAGAAGTATTTCCAAATAATATTCAATTAATAGCAACTTTAGTAGATCATTATTACAAGACCAGCCAACAGCAAAAAGCTATTTCAATGCTAGAAAAGTTGGTTATTGCTGATCCCGATAACGGAAGGGCACACCTGGCTTTAGCAGACGTTTATTTGAGTAAAAACGAAAAGCAAAAAGCATATTCTCAATTAGAATTAGCATTTCATTCTTCAGATGTTGATTTGGACACGAAAATGAAAATTTTGATAACGATTCTTGAGTCATCACAAAATATTGACCCAAAAATAAATCGTCTTGTTGATGAATTAATTCAAATGCATTCCACAGAGTCAAAAGCGCATTCTATTCGTGGGGATTATTTAATACGTGCAGAAAAAGAGGATGAAGCATTGTTAGCATACAAGGAGGCATTGAAGTATGATAATTCTAAATTTCCAATTTGGAAACAAGTTTTAATCATGGAGTATCAAGCTGAGAAATTTGCTGACCTCTATGAAGACAGCAAAGAATGTTTGACACTTTTTCCTTCGGTTGCTATCGTTTATTTGCTAAATGGAGCTAGTTCCAACCACCTTAAACTGTATGACGAATCCATCGAGAAGCTTTCTGTTGGGGTTGAATTATTGATAAATGACAAACCTTTAGAAGCAGAATTTTATGGACAGATAGCTGAGGCTTATTTTGGTTTAAATGACATAGAAAATGGGAAAAAGCAATACGAAATTGCAATATCTCTGGATCCTGGCAGTTCTTTATTGAAAAACAATTTTGCCTACCAACTAGCAAAATCACAGGTAAATCTTGAGGAAGCAATATCATTGGCTACTCAGGCGGTTCAAAGCTCTCCGAATGAAGTACTATTTGTTGATACTTACGGTTTTGTATTCTTCCAAATGGAAGAGTACGCTAAGGCAAAAGAGCAATTTGAAAATGCGTTTGATATGAATGAAAGTGATATAGGTGTGATAGAACACTTAGGAGACGTTGAGTTTAAATTAAGCAACGTATATCAAGCTCTAGATTGGTGGAAAAAAGCACAAGAGTTAGGACAAAAATCGACTCTTTTAATAAGGAAAATCCGAGACAAGAAGTTTTATGCGGAGTAAATATTTTTATACAATAGCTTTACTTATACTGCTTACAGCTTCAAGTTGTTCTAAGCTTTCTTTTCTTGGCTTAGAAAAAGTGCCAAAAAAAAACAATTCAGAATTAAGAGTAGTATTGGACAGTCTTTCATCAGTGGAGTATGATTGGTTTTATGCAAAAATTGCCACTAAATATCACGATACGGCTATGAATGTTTCATTCAAAACTTCTGTGAGGATAAAAAAAGACAGTTTATTAAATACACTAATAACTTATGCGCGTATCCCCGTATATAATACTTTACTGACAAAAGATTCTATCACAATGATAGATAAGAGAGAAAAGTGCGTCATGAGAGAAAGCTTAGATTATTTTAGAAAGGAATACGCAATGGACGTCGAATACGAAAATGCAGAAGAGATGTTTTTTGGTGCACCTATAGCTTACGACAATGAGAATAAATATTTTAGAGTAAATGATCCGTATTCATATACAATGTGTTCTCTTAGAAAGAGAGATATTAAAAAGAACGAACGACAAGGAAAACGTCAAATCATCACTTATTATACCCTTTCGGAAGATTTGAAGACTCTTAAATCTCAAAAAATAGAGAGCCCACAAGATACCTCTACGGTTGTCATTAACTATGTGCAAAGGCATTTAGTAAATGGCTATTTTGTACCCAAGAAAGTTGAAATAATAATTTTCACACCAAGTCAAGAGATAAAAGTAGAGTTGGATTATAAGAAAACACGGATTAATAAAGAAGAACGAATTCATTTTGTAGTACCTCATAAATATGAAGAATGTAAGTAAAATTTTCATTGCTTTTCTGCTTTTCACTTATAGTGTTAATGGGCAATCTACAAGCGAAAAATTAAAACGTGAACAAGCTCGATTGGAGCGAAAAATAGCGGATACTAAATCGTTACTTGGTAAATCAAAATCAAAAACTCAGGCTTCATTAAATGAGTTAAAGGTTATCGAAAATCAAATTGTTTTTCGTGAAAATTTGCTCAGAAATTTTGACAATCAAATTCGTGGTGCGGAGTTGAGTATTGAAAATAAGCAACAAGAAATAGATCAACTTTATGATAAAATAGAGAGGTTAAAACTTCAGTACAAAAAGCTACTCTTGTATGCTTATAAACATAGAAATAAGTACAATAAAATGATGTATGTAGTTTCTGCTGAGAGCTATAACGAAGCTTTAAAAAGGAAAAAATACTTAGAACGAATTAAGGATATTCAGAAAAAACAGTTTCTCATAATACAACAAAATCAGGCTTTAATAAAAAAAGAAATTGAAGCCATTGAGATTGAAAAAACGTATAAGAAAACTGTCGTTGTTGAAAAAAGCAAAGAAAAAGAGATTATTGAAAAAGACAAAGCCCTGCAAGAAGAAGTATATCAAAAATTTAAGTCTCAAGAGCAAGAGTTACTGGCAACGTTGCGTAGGGAGGAAAGCAAGAAAGTTGTGCTACGGAATAAAATTAGTGCTGCCATACGAAAAGAAATTGCTGAGGCTGAAGCACGAAGAAAGGCGGCAGAAGCGGCAAGAAGGAAAAACAATCCAACTTCTACATCAACTAAAACAACGGTCTCACCAGATTTTGTATCCACTAAGGAGTCAGCGAGATTAAGTGCATCTTTTGAAGGAAATAAAGGGCGTTTACCTTGGCCGGTGAGCAAAGGTAGCATCACAGAAAAATTTGGAAAAAACCCGCATCCAACGCTTAAGAATGTTTATACAAATAACAGAGGAATTGACATCAGTTCTCCAAAGAATGCGCAAGTGAGAGCCGTTTTTGAGGGTGTGGTAACCAGTGTGTTAAGCATCCCTGGAGCTGGGAAGGTTATCATTCTTAAGCATGGAAATTACAGAACTGTTTACAGCAACTTGAAGGACACCTATGTTTCTAAGGGAGATAAAGTTACGACTAAGAAGGTCATTGGCTCCTTATTAACCAAAGACAAACAGAATCTTTCAATTGTACATTTTGAATTACATAAAGTCAGTGGAAGTTCAGTCACTTGTTTAAATCCATCTTTGTGGGTGTCGCATTAGTTTGCTACTTTTACACCTTCAATTAGAGAAATCAACTTTCATTGCTAATCAATAATAGCACATTGTAATTTATGAGTAAGAAAATTCAAACTGCCGAGCGCGTTTCACAGTCAGATTCTTCAGATAATTTTGTTTTTCAGCGTAGTTATTTAGCCTATGTGGAAGCAGCAAAATTGGTTTCAGGAAACGTTTTAGAAATTGGAACCGGAAGTGGATATGGAATCGAGTTACTGAGTTCTAAAGCTAATAAATTTCTTACTATTGATAAATTTGAATCGAAAGTTGGAGGTGATGCTAGTACTAAAATCGACAACGTTGAATTTAGACAAATGAATGTTCCACCTCTTACAGGACTGCCAGACAATCATTTTGATTTTGTGGTATCTTTTCAGGTTATTGAACACATTAAAAAAGATGATCAATTTGTGAAAGAAATTCATCGAGTATTAAAATTAGGAGGTAAATTTATTCATACAACGCCAAATAAAAAGATGTCATTGACAAGAAATCCTTGGCATATACGAGAATATACAGTTGAAGAATTGTACAATTTACTGATGGTTGATTTTTCTTCAGTTGAGAAAAAAGGAGTCTTTGGAAATGAAGTATCCATGAAATATTATGAAGAGAACAAAGTATCTGTTCGCAATATTATGAAGTATGACATATTCAACCTTCAGTATAATCTTCCAAGGTGGATGTTGCAAGTTCCGTATGATATTTTAAACAGAAGAAATAGAAAGAAACTGAGCGATGCAGGTGCACACATCAAGTTAGAAGATTACTTTATCGAAGAAGCAACAGATAATTGCATCGACTTGTTTTATATTGCGGAGAAGTAAGTTGCCAATTTTCAAGGAAGGTAAGGTCCCGTATAATTTAAGCAGGGATTATTTCCTGTGAAACAAGCAGGTCCAAATGTCGATTTCAAGTCAAGCTTATTGGTGTCCATGATTGAGAAATCAATTAAATTTCGTTTCCACCATTCTTTATAGCATTCGCTTCCTAAATCAACATAATTACCTGTAGCCAATTGTACATTTTCAGCGTAAAATTCTTGAAAGGGCATGTCTTTAAATAACTGTCTAATAGAGTAATTTCCAATAGGAAGCATTAATCTTATCATTCCTGCTGAATCTGCAATAACAATAGATTTTGTCGATAAGCTATCATTGATTAATAATATAATTACCTGATGCAGGAGAAATATTATTTTGCATTTCCCATGTGGGAGCTGCTCCTCCGCAATAGGGGTAGTAAATTTGAAGTTCTATTTGGACATTGAAGGGCGCTATTTTAGTGACAGAATTTTTTGATTTCACCGATTTATACACCATCGTTTCCAATTGTATAGGCGTATCTTTCAAAGTGGAACAGGACCATAGAATAGTTACAAAAAAAACGAGAATGAAAAGAAAAGATTTATTGACCATGGACTTTTTAGTACTGTACCGTTGTCATGGAAATATGTTCATCAATCTTTTTGTTCAAGTTCTAACATTAAACTACCAACCAATTCTTCATACAAAATATCTATAGGTATAACAACTTGCCTCTTACCGTCGTCAAAAAGAATTGAATCTTTACAATCCTTACTTTTGCAAGCTACTGAGCGAACGTGTTTTTCGAATTTAATAAAACGATCTAGTATTGAATAAGGAACAGTTAAACTAGAAATGAGCATATCTCCATATCGGATGTAATATATTTTTGTTTCAGCACCTCTTTTTTTTATAGTAAAATTGTCCAATGCAATATCTTCTGTTCCGTTAAAATTTTGCGTTTTTATAACAACCTTAAAGTCAGTATTATCTGTGAATTGCGAGAAAATATCAGTTGTATCTTGAGAATAGGATACTGAAGTGAAAAAAAACAGAATTAGAAGAAGAAAAGAGTGTTTAACCATGATTTATTTAAGATTACCAGTAAATATAACAAAAAATAATTTTCTAAGTCTTGCAGTTAAGAGAAAATCATGTATCTTTGCACCGCTGTTAGCAATAACAGATTACATCGCGGGGTGGAGCAGTTGGTAGCTCGTCGGGCTCATAACCCGAAGGTCATAGGTTCGAGTCCTGTCCCCGCTACTACCAAAGACTCATCAGTTAATTTTACTGATGGGTCTTTTTTTTGCCCTTCTGTTTCCCTTGTTATATCTGTAACTAAAGAAAATATGGGATCATGACCAATTGTTGGGGACTAGGCATAAATTTGAGTTAATCTGAA
>CAXBMR010000030.1:0-33183 GCA_963976995.1 uncultured Fluviicola sp. | reverse complement strand
TTGATAACTTTAACCTAGAAAATAAAAAACTTGCATTAGCTAGTTGAATCTACCTAGTCAAAAATAACCAAAACAGAATACTAAAAGCTTCCAAAATTATATAGCACTATTTCATATTACATTGTGACCCAAAAGAGTTTTTACAAGAGCTTCTTGACAACAAAACGGCCTATATCGCTCTTTCATTCTCAGAAGAACTTCGTGTTAAAAAATGCTCATAATAAATAATTTTGACAGAAGTGATGGTTGGGCTGGAGAATTGAAAGCACCAAAAGAATATAAAATTATTGAGTCAGGCCATTCTTTTACAAAGAAAACAAAAGAGCGGAGTAAATATACCCCAACATGGCTAGAAAAGAGCTAAACACGGCGGCAAACAAGTCCCTATTTCCATTTTAACGGTTCTTTTTACTTAAATTTCGTACTTTTACACCATGTCAAGGTTTGGTAAATATCTAATTCTCATTATTGCTCTTATAATTGTTGATTTTGCTTTTGGACAAGGTTGCTCTCAGTGCAAGCTTTTAGCAGAACAAGGCAGTCAACTTGACGAGGCTTCTTTTGGAAGTAATATAAATTATGGAATTCTGTACTTAATGGCTGCGCCGTATATTCTATTAATCATTTTTTTTCGTAAAAGAATAAGGCGTGTTTTTAAAGCGCTAACTGAAAAGATGTAATCTAAAACCTCCTTTTTCTTGTCTTAAACAAAGAATGGTCAAGGTTTGTAAAAGAGAGAGAAAACTCCAACGATCCTCCTCTGTATGCTTTTCGTAACTCCGAAATAGTAACATCATAAGAAACGCCGAATTGAAACCCTTTCCAATCGACCATAATCGATGGAATTATTGCGTCTTTAAATCTGTAATAGGTTCCTATTCCAAAAAAAGCTTGCTGTGTATTTCCGGTAATTTTAGTTCCATCTTCAAAACGATAACGAACCATTAAGCCTAACAGAGTTTCCATTTGCTTTCCTTGGATAAACTGTACTGCATTGGCATCAATTGCAATTGGGCTACCTTGAAACTCTTTTAAAAAGCCAACATGACCCACATATTTTCTATACAGAGGCTCTTCTGCTTGTCCCCCTACGTATTTTAATTTGGGTTGGTTCAAATGAAACGCCGAAACGCCTATTTTTAATTTAAAATCGCTGTTTTGTTGAAAAGAGTTTTTTCCTCCATCATAAACATAGTATAATCCAGCTGAGGCATCAATGTAAGTGAAAGACGTAAGCGCATTTGATTCGCCTGGTAAAGAAGAATCAAAACGTTCCCCATCCCATTGTGACATAAATGAAACGTTAGATAGAGTTGCTTTTCTTTGACCAAAGCCTCCTTGAATTCCCAACGAAAGAAGATGTCCAGACCTTCCCATCGGTAAGATACCACTTAAAGTTAACGAACCAGCTTGATTTCCAAATTTAGAATCTCCACCAACGTCATTAAAAAATAATATTCCTAAGCCCAAGTGTGCCTTATCGTTAAACCTTGACTTACCAAGGTTTATATCTGCTCCAACTGCAGTTGTGTTAAACTGTGTCCCTGCACCCAACCACTGATTTCTTTGGTTAACTGTAACACGTTCCCATCCGTCGTACACACCTGCAGCTCCAGGGTTAATAAATAGTGGTGTTTGAAAAGATTGCGCAAAATGTAAATCTTGTCCATTAGATAGTAAGCTAAGAGAAGATATAAAAAAGAGTGCTATATAATTTTTCATCCTTGTATTGAGTTTATCGAAAGATTATTTAACTAAAGTGATGTTACCTGTTAAGGACTCTGTTCTACCGTCGGTGTATCTAACTTCTACCATGTAGGCAAATACTCCAGAATTTACTGGTTCGTTATTATAGAGTCCATCCCATTCAAAATCAAAGTCCGTTGATTTTAACATTCTATTTCCCCATCTATCATAGATAGAAAAAGTAATACTTAAAACATCTCTTCCTACAATTATAGAATAGATGTCGTTGTTTCCGTCTCCGTTTGGCGAGAAGCCTGTTGGAATATGAATGCCTAAAATACAGATCTCTAATGATGCGTTTGGATCGCAAACATCTAAAGGGTCTGAGCCATCTCCAACCTCTTGGCCATCAAGAATACCATCACTATCCGTGTCAGGATTTGTTGGGTCTGTACCTACTGTTACCTCTTCACAGTCTGTTAAGCCATCTCCGTCTGTATCAATAGTAGATAAACCTTCTGGATCACACGGGTCAAGTGGATTACTTGTGTTTCCATTAGGATTATAAGGTGTCGAAGGGTCGTCTATACCGTTCACTTCTTCTCCATCAGTTGCTCCATCACCATCCGTATCAGGATTATTTGGGTCTGTACCGAGAACATCTTCCGCAGCATCAAATATGCCGTCACCATCTGTATCTGTTTGACAACCTGGGAAAAAATCGTCTGGATCACATGGGTTCAATGGATCACTTGTTCCCGCAGGAGCAAGACCTGTCGCAGGACTATCTACGCCTGTTAGCTCCTCCCCGTCCGTAAGTCCATCTCCATCCGTATCAGGATTGTTAGGGTCCGTTCCAGCTGTTGCTTCATCTGCATTTGTTACTCCATCATCATCTGGATCACAATCTGGCCCAGAACTATCTGGGTCACAGGGATCATTTTCATCAGATGTTCCTGTCGGAACCGCAGTAGTTGCGGGATCATCATTTCCTGTTATTTCTTCACAATCTCTATAACCATCACCATCAGTATCAGTCGTCAACGCTCCCATCGGGTCACACGGGTCAAGAGGATCTGTGCCATTTGCAATTTCATTTCCATCATTTATTCCATCCCCATCGGTATCTGGATTATTTGGGTCTGTACCATATATGTTGGTTTCATCATCATTTAATATTCCGTCACCATCAATATCTGGGTTTAAAGGAATAAAGTAAGCTACAATATTTTCCGGTCCGTTAATCATTAAGCTATTCGTGTCTTCTCCAATTGGATTAACCATTGGGCCTGTTGTTACTCCCCAATAATCAAACATATAACCTGGCGCAGCAACAGCAATTGTGTTGGTTGCTATACCACCAAAATAATTGGTGGCCCAAGGGTAGTTGGGTGGCCATATTGAGTTTACCTTAATTGTTCCTGCGTTAGCTGGACTAACATCAAAGGTTACGTTATACGGTCCTGTTAAATTATAACAATCTATTAATCCTTGTTCTAACGCTAAACACCTTGCATCAATAAAATCTCTCATAGATTGCACGTTCGCTTGCCACCCAGCAACAGACCCGCCCCATCTTGCAGTTTGTCCAGCCATTTCAGGTGCTATCTCATTAATCATACTGTCTAATAGTAAATTCATGTTTACACAAGAGAAAGATGTATTAATTAAATCTGCATATCTAGTAATATAGTATTGTTCAACGGCAGGATTTTCTGCCATAAGCTTTGATAAAATTGTTGTGTGCCCTTGTCCTCCTGGATTTGGTAAATTTTCTACATTACAAGGGTCGGCATTCGCAGAAGGATCTGGAATACCGGTATAATTGATATAGTGTCCAAAAGTAGCATCCATATCCCATAGTGTGTATCTCCATTTTTTCTTAGAACCTAGAGGGTTCATGCCTCTCCACCATTGTGTATTCCAGTTTAACCAATCTTGGCTAACTGTATAAGAATTAATCATGAAATAATCAGCCAAGGAGGCCCACTTCAGCTGAGATGTAACATATGTAAAATTAGGTCCAGGTCCCATGTTATTGGTGTTAATAAAATTGACCAATGCGTCCCAGTCTGGCTGAGCATTTGGCGCCCCGTATTCTTCCCAGGTCGCGCCCCATGTTTTCAAGTACTGTATATTGAATTTATCTTGATTATAATAATAATCCGTGAAATCATGATCGTCTATCTTTTCTCTAATCTCATAAACGCCCCAATACTGACCGTTGACATAAACAACACAAGGCCTCCATGTACGAACGTCAAGCAACATATTAGACCGTAAAGACAAGGTGTGAACGAATGCATCTCTTATGTGCGCTCCTCCTGTTTCAAAGGGATAATTGTCATTTGCACCCCCCTTAAATACTAATCTTTGAAAATCTGTTCGTGATTTTTCTGGGAAAATTTGATGATCCACATCATCATTGTAACCAAATTGATCTTTCATTATAAAATCAAATCCTCTTTGGTTATAGACCCAAGAATCATTACCATGTTTATTAAAGTTTCCCTGTCCTTCATCTATAAATGTTCCATCTTGTTCAAAAAGCTCGAAAGAACCTATTTTGTTGGATGGGCCAAATTGATTACCGTTTGCTAATAAATCAAAAACACCAAAGCTAGAAACCGAAACAACTGGAATTGTGTGTGTCACATTTATAAAATACGTGTTCGTTTCAATAAAACTAGGTTCGTCCGCACCAAAAGCAATCGCTCGGACTACAGTTGTGTTTGATATGTTTAAAGGTGCTGAATATACTGATGAACCACCATTTGGGGTGGTGCCGTCAAGGGTATAACGAATTGTTGCGAGTGGATCTGCACTTGTAATAGAAACTGTTTGTGCTCCAACGTAAAAACCAGGAGCAAGACTTAAGACAGGTTTTGGTTGGTAAAAATTTTGTGCTCCTGCATTATTTGCGTTTGGAGTTGGGTTTGTAAACAACATCCAATTTGCCGCACCATTTGTTGCTCGCCCAACTGAGTGGTCTGCCTTTGTAAGGTTCACTATTTTTAAAGAGTCAACAACATTTCCAAAGCTATTACTCAATATAATCCATTCTCCTTGTGTTTGCTTTAAATTGAAATTAGGATGTAATTCATTTCCGTTCACGGTATTTTTCTTCGATGCAACGACCATCAAAAATCCATTCGCAGGAACCGTCCCACTTGGAATTTGCCATTTTAACAGGTTACTCGCTTTGTCAGAAAGATAATAGCCCGTTAAATCGAAAGGGGCTCCAGACGTGTTATACAATTCAATCCAATCTTCATTTTCTCCATAATTATCCACATAACCATTCATATTAGAGCATGAATATTCATTAATTATTACTTGACTAAATGAATTAACTGAATAAAAAAGGGCGATTAGAAGTATTCTTTTTGAGAGTTTCATATTGGTAGTTTATAAAGAGTCTTAAACGTATTTAACTAGAAGAGTTTACCAAAAATACAACTATTTAAAGCAAAATCATATCTTTGTAACGTATAAAATCACGTAAAGGTTGTATGTCTAACTCGAAAATTAACCTTTATAAAAAACTTTTTTCCATGAAAATATTTTTTATTTCAATTCTTTCTCTTGTTCTTTCTCTCGGTTTTTCTTCTTGTAAGAAAATTGAAGGGACTGGCGGGTCTTCCTCTATTGTTGGTAAAATCAGAGCAGAAGTCTATGACGGCGCGGGAAATCTTTTAACTGCATACGACATCGCTAAAGAAGATGTTTACATTATCTACGGGGGTGAATCAACTATCTTTGATGATAGGTTTAGAACATCTTATGATGGTAGTTTTAAATTTGAATTCCTAGAAAAAGGAGACTATCAAATATTTGTTTACAGCAAAGACATTACCCTTCCTTCTGGAAAATCCGTTATTATTATTGATGCTAACATTAGTAAAAATAAATCAACAATTGACTTAGGAACAATCGTTATTAATAAATGAAAAATCTATTCCTTATTGTTTTAGCCTTGAGTATAGGTCACTTTTCTCTTTCTCAAAACAAAGAGTACATGTTTTGGACAAAAATAGGAATAAAAGGACCTGTTATGGGCAACACTTCTTGGTTTGGTGAATTAAATTCCCGATTTGGAAGGACGGGTGTTGAAACCTTTTTCCCCCAGGCTGGGCTAGAATATAAATTTTATAAATGGTTAAAGCCCTCTATTGAATACCGGTTCATCGTGGATAAAAATAAATTCACCAATTTTAAATCTTCAAGTCGAATAAATTTTAATGTTAATGTTAAGAAAGGTGTTTCAAATTTTACTCTAGGGTTTCGACTTCGTTATCAATATGCTTTTAATAGAATTGCGGGTAGCGGTTACGACCCAGACTTCGACCGAGCATTTCGTTTTAAGCCAAGTGTTGAATACAAACTAAAGGGTGTTCTAACTCCTTTTCTAAGCGGTGAGCTTTTTTTGGACCCAGAATATGGGCAGTATGGACCTGGTTTTACAAAATTTAGATTGGGCGTCGGTACAAAAGTAAACCTAAAAGGTCCTAATACTATTAGCGTCAAATACCAGTTGGATAAAAAATTTCACAATTATTTAAACGGTATCCGACATGTTTTGGCTGTATCTTACAGTTATCGGTTTAAAAAATAGCCTATTCAGGGGCTAACTCAACCGTAAAGCCGATATCCAAAACTTCATCTATGGAAGACGCTGTAATCCCTTGCTCTATCATAAATTTATAGGTTCCTTTTAACGGAAGTTTTCGTTTTTTAAAGTTCAACGACGTTTCGACTACGGAGCCGGTTTTGTTTCCTATCCAAGCACCTGATTCATCTGTTATTTTTAATTCAAAGGGTTCTCTTGCCGAATTACCATCTGGGGATTCTGTTTTCATAAAAATCCAGAGATTACTATACTTGTAGTCCACAGTCGTTCTTAGAGAAAGGGTAAAATTATATTCTTTACTTATATCATCAATTTCTACTTCAAAGTTTGGTTTTACATCTTGCAACCATTCTCTACCATCAAAAGAATATACTTTATCATACAAAGGAATATCTCCGCAAGAAGAAAGGGTGATCACTAACAACAGCCCTAAATAATAACTTTTATTCATCTTTACCTTTGTTTTCATTTCCTCTTTGTTCAGAATTTGTCTTTTTATTTCCTGGGTTATTTCTCCTTTTACTGTTTCCTCCTTTGTTTGTTTTCCCGTCTTGAGAATTCTTATCCTGGTTTTTTGGATGGTTTGGGTTTTTAGTCGTCTTTTTGTTTCTATTCCTTTTATTGTTATTTGATTTCTTCTTCTTCTTCTTAAAGTGGTGTTCAAAACGATTCAAATCATCTTGGCCTACAACATTCGTATAGTCCGGTTTGGCAACTTCAACTGTTTCAATAAATTCAGCCAAGTCAAATGGTTTTTTCCCATCTTTATTTTGTCTAATTATTTCTCTTACTCTTTCTGGTTTTAAAGGCACTAATGAAGAACCTCCTCCTTTACCATCATCATAGGCGTACCACATTTCTTTCTTAAAAACATCCGTTTTTACATGCATAGCAGTACCTTTCTCTGTTCTTAACTTCAAATCGCCTTTTGGAAACGCTTTAAGCGCATCAAGATACATGTCTAATTCATAGTTAAGACAACATTTTAATTTACCACACTGTCCAGCTAATTTTTGAGGGTTCAAAGAAAGTTGTTGGTATCTTGCAGCAGAGGTTGAAACAGATCTAAAATCCGTCAACCAAGTTGAGCAACATAGTTCTCTTCCACATGAACCAATACCTCCAAGTCTAGCTGATTCTTGACGAGCACCAATCTGCTTCATCTCAATTCTCACTTTAAACTCACCCGCTAAATCGCGAATAAGTTGTCTAAAATCAACCCTACCTTCTGCTGTATAATAAAAAGTTGCTTTACTTAAATCACCTTGATATTCGACATCAGAAATTTTCATTTGCAAACCTAAATTCACCGCTAATGTGCGTGATTTATGCATTACCTCTTTTTCTAATGACCGTGCTTTAATCCACCGATCGATATCTTCTTGTGAAGCGATTGATTTTATTTTCTTCGCCTCTGAAGGTTTAAACCTTGGGTTCTTTTTCTTTACTTGAATTCTAGCAAGCTCTCCTGTGACAGATACCACTCCCGTGTCTGTTCCTGAAGTGCCCTCAACAACAACAACATCTCCAGCTTGAATAGAAGGATTGTTTGTGTTCTTGTAAAATGACTTTCGGCTATTCTTAAACCGAACCTCTATTATATCGTATGGAGTCTGTCCGTTTGGTAAGGCAACATTTGCCAACCAGTCGTGTACCTCCAATTTATTGCATCCGCCAGAACTACAAGTACCATTATTTTTACATCCGTTTGGAGTTCCATCTCCACAGTTGGTACAACTCATAGTCTATATTTCTTTGCCATAAAAGTACATAATATTCAATTCTTTTCTCCCAAAAAGAAACCTATTGTATAAAATACATTATAAATTAAGCCGCATGAATGTGTCTCATCACTTGAAAACAAAGATTTGTAAACAAAATTTTAGAGTTTGCGTTTCGCTCAATATAGTAAACAGAATCACTAAACGACTCAGTCATGTTTTGGATATTATTCCCCGTGATAAACTTAGCGAAATTCTCTAAAAAAGCATCCTCCGAAGGGGAAACACGTGTTAGAGTGTCGCCGGTGTAGTTTCTTAAAAGACTTTGTCTAAACATATGTATCGCGTATTTTAAAAATTGTTTTTGGTTTTCTTTATTGGTTTTGGCTATGTCTTCCGCCCAAGTAATCATATCTAGCACATTTTTTTTATAACAAACTCTCATTAGCTGAATAAATGATTGGCTGTAAACAGCATCATCATCGTTTTCATTTGCCAGTTCAATGGCCTCAATTAAATCTCCTTCTGCACGGCTAAGGACGCTGTCTGAAGGCGTCTTTCCCAGTTTGTTTTTAAGATGTTCCGTAATTTCATTCCATTCCAACTTTGGTAAAACTACTTTTTGCGTTCTTGACAAAATAGTCTGTAGCATGTAGTCTTGGGATTGAGCAATTAAAATGAAAATTGTTTTTGTTGGTGGTTCTTCTAATATTTTTAATAACTTGTTTGCACATTGGGGGTTCATTTCTTCCGGCATCCAAATAATCATCATTTTATACCCTCCCTCAAACGATTTAAGAGTAAGCTTCTTGATAATTTCTTGACTTTCCAGCACGCTAATGATTGGTTTTCTTTCTTTTGGGTCGGTTCTTTTTAACCAAGTGTTCAAATTGAAGTAAGGGTTCTCTTTTATTTGATCGCGCCAATCCGTAAGCAGGGGATTGCTGGTTTTTGAAATTGATTGGCTCGTTGGAAACGAAAAATGTAAATCCGGGTGTTCTAGTTTTTTTATCTTTAAACAAGCTGGGCAAACACCACAACTGTCTTTCTCCTTTTTGTCTTCACAAAAAACATACTGCGCAAAAGCCAGCGCCAAAGGAAGCCCACCGTGCCCTGGTTTTCCTAAAAACAACTGTGCATGACTGATTTTTTCATTATTCACCTCTTCAAGAAGATGATTTATGATTTTTTCCTGTCCAACAACTGATTTAAAAAGCATAGAATAAAAGTAATTGAATTTTTGGAACTATTTTTGATTATTTCTACTGAAAAATAAATGAAACCTGTATATTTAGATTCTTAAAAGAAGCGAAAAATGAAAAAAATATATGTATTAGTAGCTGTTGTTATGGCCTCGTTTGTAACGTTTGCATCAACAACATCAACAACTGTGTCTTTTGAAAACATAGTAAAAGAAGGAATAGCCGTAACCATTTCTGTAAATAGTGGAGGAGAAGTTGTAAAAGGCGCATTGATAAAAATTGTTGCTGAAAGAATGGTTATTGGAGCAGGAACCACCGATGAAGGGGGAAATGTTACTATTAATATCGCTAGTTACGGGAGTCAACCTGTTACCATAGAGGTTTACCACTCACTTTATAAGTCTCAAAAACTGAACAACATTAAGTTAGAAACAGGAAAAACATACTCGTTCTCTCTAATTGGCAAAGGAGAAACGGCTACAGAAATTACCGAAAAATCTGATGTTCGAGTTGTAAAAACAGAAGAGCAAACAGAAAAAGAAAAGAAAGAGGCTGACGAGGCTATCGCTCGAAAAGAAGAAGCTATAAAAAGGCAAGAAGAGCTAAGAAAAGAAACGGAAGAGATTGCTTCTAAGGGTGAAGAGATTTCGAAAGAAACGGAAGAGGCGAAAAAACGTGCCGAAGAGGCGAAAGAAAAAGCAGAAGAAATCAAAAATAACTCTTCTTCTCTTTCTGACGATAAGAAAAAACAAATCGAAGATGACATTAGAGTAAGGGCGGAAGAAGCTAAAAAAAGAGAAGAAGAGGCTGCAAAGCGCGCTAAAACACTCGAAGGCGCTGGTTCAGAATTAGAAAAAGTAAAGGGAGCTGAAAAAGACGCTAAAAAAGAGGCTGGTAAGGCTCAAAAAGAGCAAGAGAAAGAACGAGAAGAAGCAGAGAAAGCGGCGAAAGAAAAAGAAAAAGACGCTAAAGAAGAAAAAGACGCAGCGGAAAAAGACGCTAAAGAAAAGGAAAAAGACGCTAAAGAAGAAGAAAAGAAAGAAAAAGCAGAAGAAGACGCAAAGAAAGAAGAAGAAAAGAAAGTGAAAAAGGCAGAAAAAGAAGCCAAAGAAGCTGAAAAAGAAGCTAAAGAAGCTGAGAAAGGAATAAAAGAGGCCGAAAAGGAAGCGAAGAAAGAAGCGGCAAATCAAGCTAAACTTGACAAGCTTGATGATGACCAGAAAAAAATAGAAAAAGACAGAAAGAAGCTGAATGATAAACAAAAGAAGCTCGATAAAAAGATTAAAAAAGGCAAGGGTTTAGACAAGTTAGCGGGCGATCAAAAAAAGCTTGACGAAGCAAGCTCTAAGCTTGACGAAACTCAATCTAAACTTGATAATAAACGTAAAAAATTACTTAAAAAAATGAAATAGGAATCTAAGGGTTAACTAATATAAGCGTTCTGTTTATCAGAACGCTTTTTTAGTTTTGTGCGATGAATTCTAATTTTAAATATTTCCTGTTAATGCACCTCATCATTTTGATGTGGGGTTTTACTGGAATTTTAGGTAAACTAATTCTTCTTGACTCAATTACGATCGTTTGGTTTAGAGTAATGATTGCGTTTATAGCGCTTGGAGTTTACATGTTAATTACAAAACAAAGCTTTAAAACTACATCCAAACGTAGTCTTCTCAGAATTTCCGTGGTTGGTCTATTCGTTGGCGCACATTGGTTAACGTTTTACCACTCTATTCAATTGTCAACCGCCTCCCTTGGTATTCTTTGTTTATCAACAACCACGTTGCATGTTGCCTGGATGGAGCCCTTAATAATGAAAAGGAAAATAAACCTCACTGAAGTTATTCTAAGCCTTGTGGTTGTGTTTGGAATTTACATTACAACCGCCGGTTTTGATGAAAAGGAATTTAAAGCTCTATTTTATGGATTAATCTCGGCGTTTTTTGCGGCGTTTTTTGCTGTTTTTAACACAAAAATTGTGGAAAAAGAAACAGCTAGTGTTATGACGCTTTATGAAATGATTTCTGCGGTATTAGGGATTACTGTATTTCTACTAACTCTTGGAAAACTAAATTTTTCCCTTTTTATAATGTCTCAATCTGATTTTCTCTGGTTACTTTTTTTAGGGGTCGTTTGTACCTCATTTGCTTTTTTAGCAACAATTATTGTAATGAAGCATTTAGGAGCGTTTACAGTGTCTTTATCAATTAATCTTGAGCCTATTTACACCCTCGTTCTTGCTGTTTTTATTCTCAATGAAGACGAGCTATTGAGTAATCGATTTTACACCGGTGCCGTTCTAATCATTTTTGCTGTTATCGCTAATGGATTAATAAAGGGTTTTGCAAGAGCCAAGAAAAAGAAAACCCTCCTCGAAAAGAATATTAAACTATAGTTATATATTACATTTTAGTATATTTGTGTAATATTTCGAAACTAGAAAACCAGACTAAAAATGAAAACTAAGAACTTTATAGTACCTCACGACTTCACTAATGTTTCTAACGTAGCACTTGACCATGCTGTAGCAACGGCAAAGCCTTTAAAGGCTGAAATTTTCTTATTGCATGTTGTTGCAAAAAACAAGGATATTAATAGTGCTGAGGAAAAACTCTCTGAAGTTGTTGCAAATTATGATTCTTCTGTAAAAATCATTCCTTCTGTTCGTGTTGGAAACATTTTTGAAGATATAGGTGATTTTGCCGCAGAACACCATGCTGAACTAATTTTTATGGGTACGCATGGTACGCATGGGTGGCAGCATTTGACTGGAATGAATGCTTTAAAAGTAATCACACACTCGTCTGTACCTTTTGTTGTCGTTCAAGAATCAACACCAAAAGAAACTGGATATGATGACATTGTTCTTCCATTAGATTTAAATAAAGAAACGAAACAAAAATTAGCTATTGTTGCTAACATCGCTAAATATTTCAACTCTAACATACATATTATTATTCCTGAAGAGACGGATGAGTTCTTGTCTCATAAAGTAAAGGGAAACGTGCAGTTTGCAAAAAAATATTTAGAGGAAAGAGATATTACAATGAGTGTTACAGAGGTTAAAGCTAGTGGTTTTGATAATGAAGTAATCAAACATGCTGTTAGTATTGATGCAGATTTAATTGCCATAATGAACCTTAACAAATCAAATGTTTTAGGAGTTCTTTCTGCTAAACACGAGGAATATGTTATAACAAATGACGCTAAGATTCCTGTAATGGTTATGAATCCAATTGAAGGTATTACTACTCTAGCTGTTGATTTTAACGGATAGGTTTCTTCAGTAGTTGTCTTTTTCTAATCTGTTTTTTACTTCTTGTAAGTTCAGGAGCTTCTTTTTCCCTCGAGTTCTTTTTGCTGTTTTGGTGAAGTAAGTGTGGGTTTTTAAAAATTGAATTTGGATAGTGTCCCAATGTTTTTCATTATCGACTTTTCCATGTTCTATAAGCTCTTTACAAAGTCTTGCTGAGATTTTATGGAAGTCATCTCTTCCTAAATAATCAAGATCCGCATCACAAATTATTTCTTCCAACTTGTTTTTTGGTTTATGAGGTATTTCGGTTACGTAAATTAGTTCTTTTATTTTCAAAATATGCTCTTCGGTGTAACCGTACATTGGTAAAATTTCTTCTGCCATTCTTGCCCCAACAGATTCGTTCTTATCGTATTGTTCAACAAACCCTGCGTCGTGATAAGTGGCGGCAGATTTTAATAAGAATAGTCCTTCATCTGTAACGTTCTCAGCAAGAGCTAATCTTTCTACTGCATTTACCACATCTTTTGTATGAGCAATACTGTGATAATGTAAGTTTTCGGAAAGTTGCTGTTCCAACACATTAACAATGTGCCTTTCTGCCTTGTAATAATTAATTGAACTATAATGGTGAAGGTTTACTATTTGTTGGAACTTATCGTTTGGTTCAATACCTTCTCCTTTTTTAGAAAGTTCCGGTTTGATTCTTTCAACAACATACATTTCAATCATTTCTTTATTCTTGGTTTCAGTCTTACCTGAATACCTGCATTCAAAGTACGGCTCTATGAATTGATAAGTTGCTCCGGTTATTGTGACCTTACCTGGTTGTCCAAACATTTCCATTCGTTGCGCACGATTAACGGTTGCACCCCAAATATCATAAGCTAATCTTTCACTTCCTATTACTCCTGCCGTCACCTCTCCAGTGTTGATGCCTAGTCTAAGCTCCCAGTACCCTCTACTGTTCGCAATTGCATCATTTTTACGCCTCTGCATATAGTTTTGTATTTGCAGGCCGGCTGTCACCGTATCAATTGGGTTTGTTATGTTTCTCACAGGAACCCCTCCTGCGCACATATATGCGTCTCCAATGGTTTTAATTTTTTCAAGATTATTTTTAACAATGATTTCGTCAAATTTTGTAAAATAAACATCTAATTTTTTTACTAATTCGGCAGCTGACATTTCATCCGAAATTTTTGAAAACCCAATAAAATCTGTAAACAAAACAGACACTTTTTTATAGGACCTTGCCCTTGCTTTCCCTTTCTTTTTTAATTCTTCAGCCGTAGATTTAGGAATAATGTTTAATAATAGTCGTTCCGTTTTGTCTTTTTCTAGTTGTAATTGTTTTTGTTGTTTTACTACTTTATTTCTTTCTAATTCAAGGTTCTTTTTTTGCTGGGCAATCTTTTTATTTTGTTGCTTTATTTCTCTTGTTCTTTCATTTATTTTTATTTCAAGTAAAACCTGTTCTCTTCTTGCGTCTGCAACTCTTTTTTTTATTATAAACCTTGTTAACACCGCTAAAAACAGCAATAGTATAGTCCAAAACGACCAGGTGAACCAAAATGGTGGAGCAATAATTACTTTAATTCTTGCGGGAGAAACACTCCAGGGACCGCCTCCAAGTCTGGCGTGTACAACTAAATCGTACTCGCCGTGAGCTAGGGAGTTAAAATAAATTTCATTTTGAGAGCCGATTAGTATCTCTCCTTCATCTGACCCTTCAAGATGATATTTATAATTAAGAATGTCTGGGTTACTAATATCAACAGCTTGAAACTTTATTGAAAAACTTCGTTGCTTATAACTAAGACTAAGCTCGTTTAATAGAAAAACAGGTTTTATTTTTAACGCTTTATTCGCCTTTTCATTCGTTCCTACTAATTTAAATTTTGTAAAAACAACAGATATTTGCTTTGTTGTGCTTGTGAGAATTGATGGATCGAAAAAATTGTACCCATAAATTCCCCCAAAATATAACAAACCTTCTTTTGATTTCATGTGAGCGCCAAGATTAAACTCGTTGCTCATCAACCCATCAACCTCCGTGAAATTTTTTATTTTTCCGCTCTCAAGGTTAAATTTACTTAATCCTTTATTGGTACTCATCCATACATCCCCTTTTTTTCCTCCAATAATTCCATAAATAACGTCATTGGGTAACCCGTTGGTTTTATTAAATGTTTTTGTTGCTTTGGTTCTTTCGTCCCACCTTACCAAGCCAGCACCGAGGGTCCCAAACCAATAAACCCCTTCCTTCTCATGAAAAATAGACGCAATATACTCTGAAGTAGCTTCCTTTATTTTAAAGTTAAACGCATAAGGTCTAATCTCTAACAGGCCGTTTGATTCTGATAAAAGATTGAGCCCTCCTGTACTTGTGGTAAACCAAACCCTGTTATTATTGTCCTTGTGCACAAGGCGACATACTCCTTTAGAAATTGTTTTATCATTATTATTGTATTCGTGTTCAAATGCCGTTAGTTTATTGGTTGAATTATCATACAACAGAACCCCGTCTTTTGTTCCTACCCAATACAGATTATCTTTCCAGTAAACAATAGAATAGGTTCTATTGTGTTTTGAATCATTTACTCCTCTTGTTATTATTGGCTCAAATAAGTAGCTGTTTTCTAAAATTTTCAATTTGAATAGTCCGTCAGCACAAGCTACAAGGATGTTATTATTATCAATAACCTTCATCGCTAAGACTGTCATTTCACCTGTCCCATTGTTTATAGATTTCTTTTTGCGATAAAACTGCTTGTAAGATCCTGTTTTTTTGTTTAGCCTAGAAATTCCTTTATCTAACCCAATGTAGATGTATTTTTGGTTTAAGCTCTCTTCAAAACACCAAACGCTAGGTGTTGGAATTCCTTTTTCTGGGTTGCCATTTGCTCCGACACCTAAAATTCCATTGTTTAGTGGATTAAAGTTAGAGATTCCTCTCTGCGAACCTAGCCAAAACACTCCTGAGTTATCCTTAAAAATAAGGTTTAGTTCATTAAATATTAGTGCGTTTTTTTGAAAAATATCTTCCGTACTGTGTTGAATTTTTCCATTATTCTTAATGATAAATAAACCGTTATCGTTTGTTGTAATAAGCCAACCAACATTTTCTTGAAAAAAAACATCCGACACATTTTGAAGTCCTTTTTTTCTGTTTAAGTAATCAAATTTTACACTTATGGTCTTTTCTTTTATTTTTAAGTTTAAAAGACCTTTGTTGGTTCCTAAAACAGCTGTATTGTTTTCTGTTAAGACAATACAGTTGTAATTAATAACTGAAGTTGAAAACAAGTTGTTTTCAACTTCTTCCGCTTTTTTTAAAAACAAGTTGGCTATAAAAACACCTTTATTGGCAGTTGTAATTATTAAAAAGCCCTTGTCAGAAATAGCAATGTTTTTCGTTTTCAAAACAGGAAGCATTTTAAAGTGACTTATAAATGTCTTTGAACTCGTATCAAACATAAATAAGCCTGATTCAACCGTTGCAACCCATAAATTTCCATCTGCATCAGCTACAATATCATTAATTTGGCCCTTTAACTTATTGTCTAAAAAGTAGGTAGTAAATTTTTCGGTAATTATACTATAATGGGTTAGTCCCTTGTCTGTTCCAAACCAAAGACTTCCTTTTTTGTCCTTAAATGAACAATTAATAAACTCACTTTCTAAACCTTCCGTTTTGTCTGAAGTAAAAACCTCGAAAGAATTTCCGTCGTATTTATTAAGTCCGTCCTGTGTGCCTATCCACAGCGCGTTAAGATCATCCTGGATAATAGTGGTAACAGAGCTTTGAGACAGTCCGTCGTTTATGGTGTAATTTTTAAACCTAAACTTTTCCTGTGCGCTCCCAATTGAGAGTGCAAATAAAGTAAGTGCAAATAAAAGTAAAGCCTTTAGCATTCTGTTAAAGGTGCTTAAATTGTTGCTGGTTTGTCTATTTGTATCGCTGCATTTTCAAGGTCTCTGTCGAATAAATACAAACCACCTTTGTCGTTTCCGATAAGCTTAATTTTATCTATAATTGTTCTTGCTAAAGCCTCTTCCTCTAATTGCTCTGAAACATACCATTGGATAAAGTTGTGCGTTGTATAATCTTTTTCTTGCAAACAAACATCAACCAGTTCGTTGATGCTTTCTGTTACTAGTAATTCATGGTCCAGTAATAATTGAAAAACATGTTCAATTCCTTTAAATTTTTCTTGTGGTTTTTCAAGCCCAGGAACAACAGACGTCCCGCCTCTTTCATTGACAAACTTTATTAATTTCAACATGTGAAATCTTTCTTCGTCCGAGTGTGTGTAAAGAAACTTTGCGGTTCCATTAAGCCCTTGAGTTTCCGCCCAGGAGGCCATGGCTAGGTAAAACTGTGATGATGATGCTTCTTTTTCAATTTGATCATTTAGTGCTTGTTCGACTCTCTTATTCATAACTGATGTTTTTACAAAGTTATCATAATCAGATAATTCATTCAATAAATAACCAAAGAAAACGTACCTTCGTAACAATGTCAAAAAGAAAAAAACCAAAAACAAAGCTTAAACAAAGCTTAAAACACACAATTAGAAAGGTTTTCATAGAAAATTCCGAGAGCTCGTTAGATCACAAGCAAGTTTGTGCCTTAATTAACGCCCGAGAATCAGCTTTAAGAAAGCTCGTCTATTCCGTTTTAGAAGACCTTGCCAAGAGCGAATTTCTCAAAAAAAACAATTACAACAGTTACTCGTTAAATAAATCAACCTCTTTTTACGAAGGGACATTGCAAATAACTCAACGAGGTGCTGGTTTTGTAATTGTTGATCAAGAACAAGTTTCTGATATATTTATTCCAGAAAAATCATTAAACCACGGAATTGGTGGTGATATAGTAAAAGTACAGATAACTAAAAAGAAGGAAAACAGGCTTGAAGGAGAGATTGTTGAAGTTGTCAATAGAGAAAGAACACAGTTCGTTGGGACCGTTCAAATGAATGAAAATTTTGCTTTTTTAGTGCCTGACAACACAAAAATTGGAACGGACTTATATATCCAAAAAGAAAAACTAAAAGGGGCAAAAGATGGAGACAAAGCGATTGCAAAAATAACCGCTTGGCCAAAATCATCTCAAAATCCGTATGGCGAAATAATTGAAGTTCTCGATAATAACGGGGGAAATGATACCGAAATGATCAGTATCCTTATTAACCAAGGCTTGGATTATAAGTTTCCCGACGAAGTATTATCAGAAGCCGAAAAAATTCATTTAGAATTGGATCAAAAAGAAATATCAAGGAGACGCGACTTTAGAAATATTACGACATTTACCATAGACCCTCTCGATGCGAAGGATTTTGACGATGCATTGTCATTTGAGCGATTAGACAACGGAAACATCGAAGTGGGAATACATATTGCCGACGTAAGTCATTATGTTACTCCAGAAAGCGCGATGGATATAGAAGCTTTAAAGCGTTCCAATTCTGTCTATCTAGTTGACCGAGTGATTCCAATGCTTCCTGAGCAACTTTCCAACCTCGTTTGTTCATTAAGACCGAATGAAGATAAATTTAGTTTTTCTGCCGTTGTTGAAATCGATGAGAAAGGCAAAGTGTATAACCAGTGGTTTGGCAAAACAGTAATCCATTCCAATAAAAGATATACATACGAGCAAGCACAGGAAATAATTGAGGGGGGTAAAGGTGATTTTTCTAATGAAATACTCATTTTAGACAAAGTCGCTAAGACTTTAAGAAAAGAGCGCCTTAATAATGGCGCAATGAACATAGAAAGTGAAGAGGTTCGCTTTAAATTAGATGATGATGGATTTCCAATTGATGTAATAATTAAAACATCTAAAGACGCACATAAATTAATTGAGGAGTTTATGCTTCTTGCAAACAAAAGGGTCGCAAGTTTTGTTTCTGGGGACAAAAAAGGCGATAAAAAAACTCCTTTTGTTTATCGTTGTCACGACCACCCAAATCCTGAAAAAATTGCCGCTTTCACACTTTTTATTAAAAAATTTGGGTATGACATTGATGTAACAGACCCTACAAAAATATCTAAAAACATCAACGCTTTGCTCGCAGACATTCGTCATACAAATGAATTTTCTCTTGTTCAGTCTATGGCTATTCGTTCTATGGCTAAAGCGACTTATGAAACAGACAACATTGGTCATTATGGTTTAGCTTTTAAAAATTATACTCACTTCACCTCTCCTATAAGGAGGTATGCCGATTTAGTTGTTCATAGGATATTACAAGAAGAATTAACAACGAAAAAGCACCGTTATGGAAACGAATTAAGTACAATTTGTAAGCGCATCTCTAGAATGGAAAGAAAAGCTGTTGAGGCCGAAAGAGAGAGCACAAAGTATTTTCAAACATTGTTTATGGTTGACCATATTGGGGAAGTTTTTGAAGGGTCTATTTCAGGAATTGCAGAGTTTGGAATGTTTGTAAGAATGGATGACAACAAGTGCGAAGGTATGATACCTGTTCATGATATTCCTGGAGACAGATTTAGATACAATGCGGATAAATTAGTTATTGTAGGTGCAAAAACTAAAAAAGAATATAGTTTCGGCGATAAGGTGCGTGTGCGAGTGTACGAAGTTTCAACGAAAAAACGTCAAATTAATCTAGAATTAGTCGTCGACTAGGTTTTTAAACCTGATTAATTTTTTTAACCAAAGACTCTCTATAAGAGCCTCCTATCGGTATCGTTTTTTCAATTTTTTCTAGCGTAAGGTTTGGATGTTCTATTGTTGATATTTTGTCTAGCCTTATTATATAAGATCTATGAACTCTTAAAAAGTCTGAATTTCCCATTTTCTTTTCAATGTCCTTCATTGTGGAATGAATAGTGTACCTTTTTTCATTCGTATGAATAACAACGTAATCCTTGAGGGCTTCAATGTAATATATATCTGTTGTTTTTAACTTAACAAGCTTGCTGTTTGATTTAACAAAAATATGATCTTTTCCCGTTTCGTTGTTGTCAACAATTGAAAACAACAAGTCTCTTTCTTTTATAACCTCTTGCTCTTTTCCGTGCTTATAAATCGCCATCTCAATTGTTGTGTGTAAGTCAATTTCCTTGAATGGCTTTAATATATACCCATATGGCTGAGTTACTTTTGCTTTAGATAGGGTTAATTCATCCGCGTAAGCCGTTAAAAAGATAATGGGTAAGGATTGGGCTTCTTTTATTTGTTCAGCCGCCTCAATGCCGTTCATTTCTCCTTTTAACATAATATCCATTAAAATTATATCAGGATTCTCCGATGCTGCAAGTTCAATGGCTCTCTCTCCGGTTGCCGAAGCACCAATAACATTATAACCTAATTTTTTAAGACTATGCTGAATATCTTTTGATACAATAGACTCATCCTCAACTACAAGTACATTTATTTTTGACATGGCTTATGGTTTGATTTTATCAAATTTAATTAAATATTTGGTCCCTTTTTCACTATTCACAAATACTTCTCCATCTAGTTGCTCTATTAGTGTTGTAACAAGCTGTAAACCTAGTGTGTCGGTAATAGCTTCGTTAAAATCAAACGGAAGGCCTATGCCGTCGTCTGAAATTTCAAGGCAAACTACGTTTTTTTCTTCTTTTAACGAAATAAATATGCTTCCTTTTTCATTTTGCTTCCATGCATATTTTAAAGAATTCGTTATTATTTCATTAACAATTAGTCCGCAAGGAATGGCTTGGTCCAAAACTAAATCAACCTCTTGAAGTGTTTTTACAAGATTAATTTCTTCGTTTATTCTATATGAAGAAATTAAATTTCCTGTTAAATTATCAATGTAATTGGAAAAGTTTATGCTTGAAAAGTCTTCTGTTCTATAAAGATTTTCATGAATAATAGCCATTGTTCTCACTCTATTTCTGCTTTCTTGGAGAATAGAAAGTGTTTTTTTATCTTCGATAAATGAACTTTGTAGATTAAGAATACTTGAAATTACTTGTAAGTTGTTTTTTACTCTGTGATGAATTTCTTTTAAAAGAACTTCTTTTTCTTTTAAAGAGGATTCTATTTCTAATGTAATTTTTTTCTTTTCGCTAATATCGTGCGCTACTATGGAAATTTCTGTAACAACTCCATCTGTATTATAAATTGGGTTTATAAATATTTCTAACCAATTGATTTTTCCTTTTGAACTAACATCTATTTCAAATTGTTTTGATCTTCCGTTCTTTGTGTTATATATAATTTTTTTAAAGGATCGCGACTGAACACCGTCTAGAATTGAATCAAAATAATTATATAGTGATTCATTGTGTTTAATCTTCATCTTTAATTTCTTTTCAAAATATTCTTTACAGTGTGAATTATAAAAAGATATACTAGCATCCGTTTTAATAGTGAGTAAAAGTGTGTTCGATGAACTTTCAAAAATTGCGTTTATTCTTAAAAACTGATCTTCTAATTGTTTTTCAGCATAAATTCTTTCCTTTATTTCCTTTGCTAATTTTTTATTTGATTCCTCTGCAACCTCTGCTCTTAATTTTTCTCTTTCTATTTTATTTTTTAATGAGACGTCTTTTAGAATAATTAAAACCGCATCCTTTTCTTCAAAAATAGTAGATGTTAGAGTAACGTCCATTGTCACCTCAACGCCATTAATATCTAATACGACTAATTGTATGTTTTTTCTTTCTCTATCACTAATGTGCTGAGTGTAAATTTTTTCAAACTTTATCTGGTCTCTTTTTTTAAAAGTAGAATTTAAAGAAACCTTCTCTCCTATAATATTTGTTATCTCAGGGTTAGAAAAAAGAATGTGTTCTTCTCTACTAATTATTATTCCATCAGGGTGATTCTCTAATATATTGGTTATATTTTGCTGTGTTTTTTCAATAGATCGTATGTATTGATTGTTTTTAGTGTTATCGTGAATAACACATTGATAATACATTTTTTTTCCTAGAGTAACTTCTATTAATACTACTTCTGACTCTATTTTCTTCCCATTACTATCAAATATCCAATCGAATTTAACGCTACGCGCATTTGTGTTTTGTTCTTTTATTTTAGTGTAATTTCTTCGGTTATCTTCGTTTTTATTAAATGTTAAATCATACAGTTTCATTTTCAACAGGTTTTGTTGAGTTAAACCGAATAATTGTGTTGCTTTTTTATTTGTATCAATTATAAAATCATCCTCCAATATTAAAATAGCATCGTTTGTTTCTTCATATATTAATCGATATTTTTCTTCACTTTGTTTAAGAGCTAAAGAAATCTTTTGATTTTTTGTTAAATCTATTACGGACCCTTCAATGTAATTTGTAGTTAAGTCTAAATACCAATTAAAAATAAAGGTTTTCTCGTTGCCGTTAGATAATTTTAATTGTGTCTGAAAATTTTGAGTTAATTCGTTCACTCCTAACGACTCTACTATTAATTTCCAGTCTTTTTGTGACTCTTCTATAAACAATTTATCACCTATTGAACACAATGAATCAAGCATTTTAAAAAAAGCTGAATTGCCATTTATAATTACAGAGTTTTTATCAATGGTAAACACTCCCGCTTTATTGTTTTCGTATAGATGTCTATATTTTTTTTCTGACTCTTTTAAATTTTCAATCTTAATAAGATTGGATGTAATGTTATTAATTTTCAATAACCAAAAATGATTATTCTTTATTTTAAATACATTTATTTTAAATTCAACTGTCTGAGTTACTCCTAAGTAATCTAATTTAACATGTTTAATAAACTCTTTTCCTTCAAGTAATTTTGAAATTAGTTTTATCTCTTTTTTTGAAATTTTACTGAATATTAACTCTTTAATTTCATTGTTAGTTGGTTTTTTTAAATTAAATATTTTTGACACTTCTTTGGTAAAATCAATTACATCGTTCTCTTTTTTGATATCAAACAAAATATATGCGGAACCGGATGAGTTAATTATTTTCTGTAAATATTTTGAATAGTTTACAATTTTTTTGATCGTTTTAACTCGAATATAGAGAACAAAAAATGCACAAACAGCGATAATAAGGAGGATAAATGAAATGATAAAAGTGTGATTTTCAAGTTCCTTTATTTCAGAGAAGGCATATAAAAATAATAATAGAATAGAAAATATATAGAGTAATAACGGATAAACACGTTGAATAACCAAAACCCCAACGACAAATAATCCAGAGAACATAAATAATTCCTCAGAAAAAAAACTATTTTTTATTAAACTAAAGAAGGCGATAAACGTAATTAAAAAAAAATGTCCTATGAAAAATAAAGCTAGCTTACTTTTTAAATAACTTACTCTCCAACATATTAAAAGGTAAACGGGAAAAAGAAGCGTATAGGATATACTTATGTATTTATAAATAGATGGTGCTTCAATTAAATTAACAATAACAAAAAAAATTGGAGAAATTATAAATGCCGCAACGCTATGAATTATCGCAACCCGATAAAAATCGTTTTCCTTCCTAAAATAAGGTAGAAAATCATTCTTCCATAGATTAAAAATCGGTGTTAATTTTTTAAATTTTATCATTAAAAATTTTCCTTTCACTAATATTTTTTTCTAAGTTAATTTTTCTTTTTTAAGAAAGCAAGAATCTTTTAAAAGCATCTATTAATCAGTAGTTTAACTTTATTTTGAAAGTGAATAATCATAAGATAAACATTATTTTCAGATTTCCAAATTCACATGAAGTATATAAATAGAATATAATTAATAAAGAATTTTTTATAAAAAAGATATTTAATATTACTATTAAGGATGTTTAATTGTTGGTAAAAAAAGATTGAATTATTAGTGTTTTAACTTATTAAGAAATAATAAAAATTACAATCCTTTTAAGAGTCCGGTTTAATTGAAAAAATATAAATTATGAACACAAGAATAAAAAGAAAGTGTTAGTAATTTTATAAAGTGCTACAACTAGATTAATGGTAATAAGTAGTCAACAACTTTTTTTAAATACACCATTATTAATTTGTTAATAATAAAACTATATTAGTATTGTAATTTTATTTAAATAAAACTAGAAAAAGTAGTGCAAACTTATAAACGTCTTTCAACATTTTAAGGTTTGTTCTTGTGTATAAGTTAATACTTAACACCTTGATTTTAAAGGATAAAAAAAAGTTATATATTCTAAATGTTTAAAAGTTGGTTAAAATGTGAATATCCTTAACTTTAACAAAAAAAGAAAGAATGAGTAAAAAACACATACCAATTGGAGCTGATCATGCAGGTTTTGAATTAAAAAAAGCAATCATTGATTTTATGACTAACAAAGGTTACGAATTAGAAGATTTTGGGTGTTATTCTGAAGAAAGTATTGATTATCCAGATTATGGTCATCCTGTTGCTAAGAAAGTAGAATCATCAGAGGGTATTTTAGGAATTATTATTTGTGGATCTGGAAATGGTATTAACATGACGGCAAACAAACATCAAGGAGTTCGAAGCGCACTTTGTTGGACTTCTGAAATAGCACTATTAGCAAGAGAGCATAATGATGCAAATATTTTAGCTCTTCCGGCTAGATATTTAACAATTGATGAAGCTTTAAAAATAGTAGATGTGTTTTTCTCTGCAAAGTTTGAAGGAGGAAGACATGCGAGAAGAGTGTCTAAAATAGCAATGAATTAATCTGCTAAAAGAGATTCTATTAACGAACTTGTTTTTTGTTTGTAATTGAGGTAATACTCACCCGTTCCTGGACCATTAAACCCTGTGTGAATTTGTTTAACTTTCCCATCTCTTCCAATAAAAATAGAGGTTGGGAAAGAAATAATACTATTTAACATATTAAAATGTTGAGAAGCTAAACCTTTACTAGCGGAACCACCGATAAGAAAAGTATAATCTAAATTTAACTTCGTTTTTAAGCGAGTAACATTGGCTACATAATCACTAAAGGATTTTCCGTTTTCGTAACTGACGGCAATTATTTCTAGGCCTTGAGAATGATAATTATCATATAATTCCTTGTAATATTTAGATTCATCCAAACAATTAGGACACCAGGTTCCCATTATTTGAATAATAACAACCTTGTTTTTAAAATCGTCATTTGGAAAAGAAAGAGAATCTCCATTCAGCTGGGGAAGGCTAAACCTCAATTCTTTCCCTTCTTTTAAATAAGTTAATTGCTCCGGACTAGTTAAATTAAAAGTGTTGTTTCGGTTAGCGCTCCACTCTGCCTCCCAGTGATTACCGCTTAAAAAATGACCATATAAAGAGTCTTCAATTACTTTTGCCTTAAACAAAAATGCATGTGAACCATCAAAACAAGAAAGCATCAAACTGTCTTCAGTTACATTTCCTTCCAAATAACGATAATCCCCCGTTTCTGTTAAAAATGTGCCGCTGGCAGTATTCTTTTTTTGGTGAAAAACACCAATCGCTGGATACTCGAACTTTGTGTTTGGTTGGAATAAAACTTTCCAGCGACCATCGATGTTAGCGGATTTTCCGTTTTCTTTTATTGATGTGAAGCGGGGGTTATTTCCCTTTTTTGCAGAAAAAGGAATTGCATAGTTTTCCCCCTTGGCATAATTATAGAAATATCCGCTTAATTCATGTTTGTTGAATTTAAAAATAAGCTCTGAGTTAAAATAAGGAAATCGCGCGTGAAGACTATCATTTTTTAAAAAAACCTCATCTAATTTAATCCATTCGTCTCCGTTAACTATATAGACGTGTTTCTTTTTAACCACAATGAAAAAAGGTAAATCATGTGTGTTGTTTAGTTCCAGCTTTGCATTCCATTTACCGTTCTTTATTTTGGCTGTTTTCTTATTTTGAGAATAAGAAGTAAAAGAAAAGATGACACAGAACACAACGAAAATTAATTTCATGTGTTATTTTTGGTATAACGAAAATAGGTATTTGCAACTAATGGTGCAACCTTATTTAGTAATTTAAAGTCTTTAAAGTAATCGCGAGCGATGGATGATTCAACTTTGGTAAAAAATTGCATTGATGGGGATCAAAAAGCGCAGCGAATGTTGTTTGAAAAATTTGCGCCAAAAATGTTGGGTGTTTGTTTACGATATGCGAATAGCAAAGAACAAGCGGAAGATGTTCTGCAAGACGGATTTATTAAAGTTTTCTTAAAACTAAACCTCTATAATGGGGGCTCACTGGAAGGATGGGTACGCAGAATAATTGTAAACACCTCGCTAGATCAAATTAGAAAAGAGAAAAAATTTATAAATAACGTGGCAATGGATGTTGTTGATTATAAAATTGAATTAAACAGCCATATTTTAGAAAACATACACGCAAATGATTTATTAGTACTGATTAATGAAATGCCTCAAGGCTATAGGACTGTTTTTAACATGTTTGCTATAGAGGGGTTTTCTCATAAAGAAATTGCAAAAGAACTAGGGGTGACTGAAAACACATCAAAGTCCCAATACTCTAGGGCAAAGCTGTTTTTACAGAACAGAATGAAAGAATTAGGAATTGAAAGATAAAGACCAAATACAAGAGTTATTTTCTAAGAAATTAGAAAATTTTGAAACGGAAGTTAACCCCGCTTTATGGGAGGGTATTGCTTCAAAAATTACTTCTCAAACTGCCGTTACATCAACCGGGATATCAGTTTTTGTTAAAACTGTTGTAGGAGTAATTTCGGTAGCGGTAATTACGACACTGGTTATTCTTGGTATAAACGCTTCTCAAGAATCAATAAAAGTTACGTCTGTGAAAAGAATTAAAGGAGAAGAGCAAAATAAGAACAACATTGCACATGAAAGAACAAGTCCAGTCTTTGCACCAACCCTAAGTAAGACGGAAACAGAAATAGCGTTAGAAAAAGAGCAAGTTGCTGACAGCCCTCAAAAAAACACGACAACAATAGAAGGAGCGTTCAGCGAAGAACAACAGACAAAAGCCGTGACCAAAAAAAATGATATGACGGGAGTTTTAACACAAAGAAAGACACAGAAAAAAACGGAAAATAAGCGTCACGCTTCTTCTCCTGTTAGTGATTCAATGGAGAGTTTTGTGGATAAAACTGTCGATAACACAAAGAATAAAAATCAGGAACAAATAAAAACCACGGAGCATGGTGGAGAAACAAAAACCACCGCAATTACAAAAATGCCAAATATTTTTTCACCCAATAACGACGGAAACAACGATCTCTTTTTTATTGAGAGTGACGAATTAACCGACTTTAATTTAATAGTCTTAAACAACAATAATAAAACTGTTTTTCAATCTTCAAACCCTAAGTTTAAATGGAACGGACTAGACATAAATGGATTGCCAATTCAAAAGGGAAGGTACGTCTATTTTATTACAGCAACAGACCTAAAAGGAAACAGAGTTAATGAATATAGCCACCTAATCATTCGCTAATATTTTTTGATCCTGTGCTACCCTTTTAACTCCAAAGTAGTAAAAGAACACCCCTACGACAACAAATAAGTGTCCTGCATCATTTTTGTCAAACCAAGGCGCTATGTTAATGTTTAATACCTGAAAAAGCAGAGACGGGAGCATTATTAAAACACTGAAGATAAAATACTTAAAACCCGGGCTAATTCTTTTCATAAAGAAGTAGCCGAGTATCGCGAGGGAAAAAATTAAGCCAACAGAAGAGTTTAATAATGGAACCTTCATTGCGGGCGTGTAATTAACTTCGAGGTCAACTGTAGAAACAACGAAAATTTCTGCGATAAATGCCAAAACCATTTTTATTTTACTAATTAAAATTAGGGTGCCCCTTTGTTTCTTGTTTTTTATAAACGGCAACATTGCTTGTTCAATAAAAAACACATAGATAAATCCAGAAAACCAACCAACATATTTACCTGGAGTGCCCCAGTAATTATAAAAAAAATGTCCAAACCCACCAAATAAAAAACCCAAACCAAAAAGAATAAAAAACCGATACCAGTTCTTAATAAAAGGAGTTTGAAAGAATGATTTTAACTTGTAAGCAAAGTAAAAAGAAACTATAAAGATAATTAAGTCACCCGCAAAAGCGTTGGGCTCCAGAAGGTCTAGCCCAAAGAATTGAAATTCTATTTTATCAAACTCTTCACCGATTAACATAAGGACCACTTCTTTTAAATTTTAACAACAAGAGGACAAAGTTAAAAGATTCTTATTTTTTAACAAAAAAAATACACAAGGAGATAGTTCTTGAAACAAAAAAACTAAGCTTCATCAGAATAAAACCACATAAGAGCGACGTCTTTACTTATTTTTTCTTCCACCCGAATGCCGGATGAATCATCAATGGGCTTTTTAGATAAACTCATAGTGTATGGGTTGACAGTAATATCTTTAGAAGAACCGTAAACATTATGACTCATTAATTTAAACATTTCCACAGCAATTTGTTCCAAAAGAAACACATTACCGTTCACTTTTTGCACCAGTTTTTTTGGAGAATGTTTTTCGTCTATGCCCCGATGAAAATCTTGTAAAAAAGGTACGTCGAACGGATCGACATAACGGCTTTCAAACTTTTTATTATCAAATTCTCCCCACTCCAAGAATACTTTTTGCATCTGTTGGTTTAAGCGACCAAACTTTTCTCCAACAGCATCTTCTTTTGCAAATAAATCTCGTAAAACCATGATGTTCGTATATCCGTGATTTGTGAACAGTAAAGTTGGAACAGCCCAATAAACAGCCCAATCCCAGAAAATTTTAAGAACCATCGTTTGTGTTTTACCCCAGAGTTTGTATTTTTTTTGGTAAACGGGAACCCAGTTTTCAAATAAAGAATAATGTGTTTGTTCAAAAATCCTTAATCTTAAGTCGATATCCTCCCCTTTTAAGTCTCTTAGTATTAAGTCACAAATAAATGTGTTGTTTAACGCTATAAAATCAGTTCCTGGAGAATAAAACGGGTCTAAAAAAAGACCAGAATCGCCTGTTAATGCCCATTTATCGGCAGAAAATAGCTTCTCACAAGAATGAGCAAAATGCTTCAAGACTCTAAAGTCAATAACATCTTTTTTTCTATCAATTAGATTTTCATAAATAATAGGTTCGTTTTTTTTAAACCACTCAAATGCTTTATCAAGCTTATTGTAACTTTCAAAAGAATGAATGGTTGGATCAGCAACAATTCCAACACTTGTGTTGCCAGTTGCCAGAGGAATAAACCAAACCCAGTAGCCTACATCCATGAAGTGAATAGTGCTTAATCGCCTTAATCCGAGGCTCAGGTAGCTAGCCCACTTCTTGTTGTCCGCCCAGTCGTCAACATCTATCTCTCCTTTAATTCTAAACCACGCAGCATTAATGCCATGATCTAGCGTTTTCTTTAAGTTTAATTTTCTTTTTAAAAAACTGTTTCTTCCAGTTGCATCAACAACCCATCTTGATTTTACTATATGTTCTTGACTATCAAGGGTGTAGGTTGTTGTTTTTAGTGAGGGCTCTAAGTTAACAGAAGTTACTTTCGCTCCTAAAACAACTTGTATTCCACACGTTTTAACCATTTCGACAAGATCATTTTCAAAGGTTCCGCGGTCAATTTGATGACTTGGAACAGGTAGCGGCTCCCTTGGTCCAAGTTCAACTCGTTTGTCTATTTTTTCTTTCTGATGTGGAGATAAAAAAAACCGTAAACCATGTTTAGGAAGTTGTTTTTTATCGAGGTAATTCTTTAGGTCTAAAGTTTCTCGCAGGTAATGAGTTCCTAACTCCACTGTTGACTCTCCCACTTTATGTGCCGAATCAGGAGCATTTCCTTCCCTTTTTTCTAGTATAAGAACAGAGATTTCAGGATTGCTTTTAATCAATTGAAGCCCTAATGTAAGCCCAGCAAGCCCACCTCCAAATAACACTACGTCGAATTGATTTTTCATTAAAAAAACGATTAAGACAACCTTGAAAAATAGCCAAGACCTTCTAAACGCTAAGGTACTTTTTTCTGAAATTATAACACTAAAAATTAGCTTTTAAACCCATATTAAATGACCTCGGCAAACCAGGCCTTAGCCCTGCTGGCCTTCTTGCCACTACATAAACTTCATTTAGGATGTTCGTTGCGTTCGCAAATAGAGAGATGTTATTGTGTAAATTGAAACTTACACTGGCGTCTATTATAAAGCTAGCGTCTATTTTTTCATCATCATCTATTTTCCCCCTACCTGGAGCAGTTCTCATTGCGTCAACATATTTTGAACTGATGTTAAAACTAAACTTATGATGCTCTAGTCCTAACATTAAAGTTAGTTGGTTGTTAGCAAGGTATGGAAACAAGTCACCTGAAGATATGGTTCCCCACCCACCAAAATCACTGTCAAAACTATTCATGAATTTTGCATTAGTATATGAATACACAACAGTAACCGGAAGGGCAAACGCACTTTTTTCTTTAAAATATAAAATGTCGTAGGTGGCGTTAAATTCTATTCCTGTTGTTTGTGCTGCGCCACCGTTATAGAGCTCGTTTGTTCCATTTCCACCAGTAGCTTCAAGGTCGGCACCCAATAAATTACTGTAATTATTAAAGAACAAAACTACTTGGCCGGAAAGACCTTTCTTAGCATAGCGTGAACCTAGCTCATAATTAATACTCTCTTCTGGCGCAAGCTCTTCTTTTGACCCCGCAGGAGCAAAACCTTTATGAATACCAGCGAACAAACTCATAAATTTATTAAATCGATAGTCAGCACCGATACCTGGAATAAATACACCGACTGTATTGCTTCGTTTAGCTAAATCGATTCCTGTTCTCTCTGGGTCATTGCCACCATAGTCAAGTCTTTTTTGGGTTATATTTTCATAACGAACACCAGGAATGACTGTTAATTTTTTGACTTTCAATTTGTACTGTAGATAACTTGCAACAGCATTTGCTGTTTCCACCCTGTTACTCTCTGTTCCATAAACTCCGGCTGTTGTTAACTCCATTACACCATCATCCATTGCATATTCATCATTCCATTGGAAACGATCTATTTGATCCTCATGAAAACGAAGACCAACTTCAATGTCATGTTTAATAATACCCGTTCTAAAATCAACATTTAACTTCGTTTGTATGCCTTTTGAATAATAGGAGCGGTTATTAGCCTTTACAAACAATGCGTCATTATTGATACTTGTTTCACCTCTAAGAACATTAAACGACTCAGGATATAAGGATGGGTTATCTAATAGTTCTGCTATTTTCACTTTGTTTCCCGTAGTGTCTTTTACACGGTCTAGTTTGTACCAGTTTCTTTTGAAATTTGTTTGGTAGGCAACAGTTGTGAGCTGAATATGTTTGGTGAATTTAATGTTATGTGACAAAGAGAATTGCGACTGATTCGTGCTAATTTGATCCATTTGAGAACCGGCATAACGACGAATAGAATTTTCTTCAAAATCAGATTCAGTTAAACCTAAATAAGTTTCGTTTATAACCCCAAAGGCTTGTCCGATTTTAAAAGTCAGAGACTGATAAACTTTAGCATCAGGATTGGTGTTGACCCTTATTTTTGCTAAATAATCCTGTTTATTAAATCCAGAACCTCTGTTTGTTCCCTTATTACTGATGCCATCAATTTGCTTAAAACCGTTCGAGCTAGATTGAAACGTTTCTACCATGTAAGAAACGTTTTTATGCGCATTTCCCACAACAACATGCAAGTTTCTTCCCCCAAAACTACCACCGAGCATGGTAACCTTACCAGAGAAAGAAGTTGGAATTTGCGTGGAAATTAAATTAATAGCCCCCCCTGTCGTATATGGACCGTATTTTATTTGACTGCTCCCTTTGAGTATTTCTAATCCTTGCATCCTTCCCATTGTTGGGAAGTAGTACGCAGCGGGCGCAGCATAAGGAGCGGGGGCAATTAAAACACCATCTTCCATGACTGTTATTTTTGTATTACGCTCAACCCCCGTTCCTCGAAGCCCAATACTTGGAAATAAACCAAAACCATCTTCTTCTTGGACGTTAACCCCAGGCACCGCACGCAAAACACGATTAATATCTGTATAGTTGAATTTTTCAATTTCTTTTGGAGAAATATAATGCACAGATCCAGGGATATCTTTTATACCTTGTGAACCTCCAGTAACGGTCATTTCAGGTAGATTGGAAATTGATTCTATCAAAATGAAATCTAGACGAAGGGTTTCGTTTGGTTTAATAGAAATAGGGTAGATTATTTTCTCATAACCGCTATAGGAAACAACTAAGTTGTAATTCCCTTCAGGTACTTTATCAATTGAATAGTAGCCGTTACCATTTGTCGTAGTCCCAATGTTTTTTTTCTGTAAATAAACCAAAACACCGGGTATTGTTCCTACACTGTCGGCTTCTTTTACACGGCCCTCAATGACTCCTGTTTGCGAAAAAAGAGTATTAGATATTGTTGTAATTGCTAAAAAAAGTAATAAATTTTTCATGATGTTCTCAATTAAAGGTCAAAACTACTATTTAGAAGCATTCTAAACAATACCATAAAAAAGGTATTTTTAGAGTTAAAGGTGTGGCTTATTCTTTCTGGGATTAATCGTAGGTCTAAAAAAGAAGTGCAAGGAACCTGTGTTTTTAGAAAAAAAGTTAACCTTCCAATATTGAAGCGTCCTTAAATCGTCTTAAATGAAGTAGGTTTTTGTTTAATTAGATGTTTGAGCAACGGTTACTAATGTTAGCAATATTCAGTTCATTGAATTGTACTATTTAAGAAATTGTACAGTAATGAATTAAATTCTTTAGAATTAGTCATATTTGGCATATGTGCGGCTTTCTTGATTACATGATACTTACATTTGATACCAAGATGCTTTTGAAGAAGTAAACCTTTAGAGGCTGAAACAACCATGTCATCTTCTCCCCAAATTAGTAGGATTGGAATATCAAATTCGTAGTGTCGACTTTGGTATTCTTCAAGTCCATTTATCATACTAGTAATCAATGCACGCTTGTCCAGCAAATTATAGGTATAAGCTTCCTTTAGAAACTCCATAAATAATATTTTCGGGAGGTGTGATTTTTTTCCAGTCGCAAGGAGTATAAGTTTTTTTAGCCCTTCTGGTTTTTCAGGCACAAACAATTCTTCAATACTGGGTGCATTGTAGAAATCCGTTATAGAATTAATATCATTTGTATCCACGTACTTAATTGGAGCATCAAACAAAATCATCTGATTAACCTTATCTTTATTCATGTTTGCCAATTCAATTCCTATAAGTCCGCCGTAAGAAACTCCCATTAACGAATATGTTTCAATTTTCAATTCCTGGAGTAAATTAATCAGTAAATCAACTTGGTCTTGAATACTATATTTTTCTGATCCTGGACGTGTGTTTCCAAAATGATACAAATTCGGCATCACAATTCGGTAATCTTCGGTCAACATCTTTATTTGCTTGTCAAATTGATACTTGGAGGTGGCCCAAAACCCATGAACAAGAAGCATTACAGGCTTATCTAAATTACTATTATCCCAATATTCGACAGTATCGCCATTTAACTCGTTAACCCAAGTTAATTGCACTAAATCAAACCTTTTCATTTTACCGTTCAAATGTCGTTCAGCAATCTTATAACCACTACAAGAAACCAAAAATGAAATAGCTGAGAAAAGTAAAATAACTCTCAAACTGGAATATGATTTAAACATAATTTTCATTATTTGTAACGTTTAGTATAGGTGGCTATGATTTCATATACATCCTAAGTTTACAATTCATTAATTTTATAATTATTTAGGGTTACCCATTTAAATCT
>CAXBMR010000029.1:0-34848 GCA_963976995.1 uncultured Fluviicola sp. | reverse complement strand
GTTTTTCTCACAAAGTAAACTATTTTTTACTCCCCAACTTTTAGGACTGATCCGTAATACTTGCTCAATTGAATAAAGTAAACTCATTCAAAGTCGAATTTGACATAGATACTTTTGATTTTTCTGCAAACAGTTTGTTTGTAATAACGGATGAGGTTAAATCAACTGGAGGCTATTCTTTGACAGCAAAAAACGGAATATGGCGAAACGAAGCATGCATTATAGGAATAAATACAATTACACCCATTCTGCCACAGATAGAAATTTTAACGCAGTCAGTGATTATTATTTCAACAGAAAAAAAGGAAAATGTGACCTTTCGATTTGCTATTGAAATTTAACGTATCACCAACCTTTTCGTTACGGTAGAGTCAATACCACCAATTTTCAAGAAATATACACCTGAAGAGTAATTAGACAGATCCATAATTATTAAGTTATTCCCTGAGTTACTTTTGACTTCAATTACATCAACAACGTTCCCGGCAACTCCCAATAGTCGAATAACCGTTTTTTGTGAATTCTCTAATGAGTAACTAATATTTACTTCATTCTCAGCGGGATTAGGATAAACTTCAAGATTACTCAAGAACGTTTGTTCAGAAAGTCCAACAATGGAATCTGAAGGAGCTCCTTCATAAATATTGATATCATCTAAATAGATAGAATTACCAAAATCACTTTCAAATGAGAACTTAAATCTAAAATCACCTGTATAGAAAATATTCGTCACATTGGTCATGTGAATAGTTGTCCAGTCTGAGTCAGAACTAGGCACCCAATTAGAACTTGATGTTAAACTAGATAAAATATTACCTGCAATTGTTTTTCTGAGCACCCAGCTATCGGCACAATTTTTTGTTATGTAAACCCTCAATCGCTCATTGTTTGAACTTAACTTTTTTCTATATGAATAACGAAAGCTGAGAGTCATTGAAGCGGTCGGTGCCAAAGATGTTAAATCAAGCGGACCTGAAATTAATTCATCCGTGTAAACCCCATTCTGACTATAGTTGTATAACCTTGCAGAGTTCGTTCCAGAAAGTGCCGCATTAGGGAATACTGACCAAGCCGCATTACCATCGGGATTTGTGACATTCCACTCGTCTATGTTGTTGAAAGAGGTATAGTTCTCAAAACCATCAAAGTAAGGCAATGTTCTTGTGTCTTTTATGCGAAGAGCGTTTGTTGTATAAACAGAGTCTGTTGCAAATCCATTGTCCACGACTAAAGCGACATCATAGTCTCCTGCCGTTGGATAGCAAACAATTGGCATCTCACCAGAAGCCATTGAGGGTGTTCCTCCAGGGAAATACCAAGTGTAATTGGATGTAGCATCAGCATTTACACTTTCATTCATTAAATTAACACAGTAACCTGTTCCGGCATCATCGCAATCTACAGAAAATACAGCCATTGGTGTACTCCAAAGACATGCAAACTCATTACCAGATTTTTGAATCGCTATGTGTCTTTCACTTCTTGCATCATCATCACCAACAGCAATAACACTGTACCAACCTGTATTGTTTGCTGGCTGCATTAGTGTAAAACTATTGATTACAGAAGTCCCAATTGAATCCATGTATTTGTTGCCTAACATACTTACCTCATAATACAATGCACCTGGTACAGAGTCCCAAACCAATTGAGCTGAATCTGGACATGCCCAAGCAAAATCTAAATTGTTAGGTACATCGATGATATCAAAAACACGGTCACTTTCATCAGAAATTGCCCCTCTTGTCACCCTAACTTTTGCCATTCCCGTTAATGTACTAGGGACACTCCAGTTTTGGTACAATCGATTAGCTGAGGCAGTTCCGATAGAATTCCATGTTGATCCATCATCTTCAGAGTATTCAACAACAAAATCGGTCCCATTGTCTATTGCATCCCATCTTATAATCTCTTGTGTGGAAGGTTCAAAAGGTTCACCTCCATTAGGATAAATAACAGTAATGTCGTCCATTACGAAATAATAAACTAGATGATATGCTTGAGGTCCTTGAGGAATGTTAAATCCATCTATATCTACAGTATAATTTCCAGAAGCAGGATTTAGAATAGTAACCTGTTCCATATTGTTCAAGTTGTCAGTTCCTCTAACAGCAGGACTGTTTAGAGCAGTAGAATTTGGTGTCGGGTCTAAAACCCAAGGTTGGTAAGTTGTAGCCAAAGGATCAGTAACTAAGATGTTTAAATCATTTACAAGAGCAAGAGCAGAAGTAGTTGAACCTTCATAATCCATCCAATAAACCATCACTTTTAATTCTTGTACACCTGTAGGTACATTAATTGTGTGGGAATTAGAAGCGCCTTGAGAAATAGAGTCATAAATAAATTGATTTTCTACAAAAGTTTCATAAGCTCGTCTGGCATTTATTCTTCCCCAACCATAAATGAAATCAGGCCCATAATTACCTAGATCTTCGCCCGTATTTAATATACTCGCTTTTATTAATCCAGAAAGAGGATTTACTCCAAAGTTGTCTCTGTAAGCTTCATAAAGAAGAGCAATCGTTCCTGCAACACCAGGGCACGACATGGATGTACCTGTTAGTGAAGCGTAATTGTTATTCGGGAAAGTTGAAAAAACACTGGTTCCAACTCCGCAAATATCAGGTTTTATTCTGCCGTCTTCTGCAGGACCTCTACTACTAGAAGTTGCAATACCATCATAACGAGTGAGATTCCCAACAGCAATAACATTCTTCCCAGATTTATGTCCTCCAGTTATATTTCCCCAACCTGCTCCTGCGCCATAACCACAATCGCTAGTTCCAGAGTTTCCTGCTGAAAACACGTGTGTTAAATCAGGCATTTGTCGAATTTGTTGATCCAGTTGGCGAGCAAGGCTCGTGTAACCTGCATTACATCCATTACTATAGCTTTTAGAGGTAATCACAAGGCTGTCATTTGCATATAAATTTGGCACAGAATTATAACTGGTATTTGAAGAGTTGAAAACAAGTAAGTCAACACCGTCTGCCATTCCTCTCCCTAATGGATCTAAATTTCCAGCACTCATGATTGTCCCTGCAACATGGTCTCCATGACTATTTGCGGGATCAGTACTACAGCCAGAACACAGTGACTGGTCAGCACGACCTTCGTAATCAATATGCGCACCAATGTATCCATCGTCCTGCATCATTACTTTTACTCCTGTTCCTCTATAGAATAAACCTGTGGCATCACTTGAACGCAGAAAATTGGCTCGATGATTTGTTCTCTCTACTTTATTTTCTGGTTTACCTTCTTCTGGAATTGTTTCAAAAGAATAAATTTGGGGTATTGCATAGAGTTCTTGCAATAGGGACAGATTCACACGTATAGTTAGTTGATTCAAGGTTGGGTTAGAATCAAGAACTTCTACTTTTAAGTTTGCTGGGAACAAATGCTCTATTTTTGTACCTTGAAAATAGTTGCAAATTAAATCTACTCTGTCATCACTGGAGATAGCATGGGCGGCATAAATACCTTGGCTCAATTGTTTTGTTAACTTGTAGTTTGGCTTTATTTCAACAATGCGGTTGACATTTAAGATTCCAAGATTCTTTAAATTATTGTTAGTGCTTAGCTTTGCATAAAAGGAACGCTCTGGCAGATACCCAAACAAGGTAACACCATTCTTTGTTAACGTTTCTTTTTGAGCGTTTGTAGGTGTTTCGTTAAATACTATGATTACAAAATGTTCATTGAAGGCTACCATACTCTCACGTAAATCAAGCATTTTATCAATAGGGTAATTACCTGATTTAAGTTTCAAATTTTGGCCATAAGAAACCGTTAAAATTAGTGTTACAACAAGTGTGACAAGGATTTTCATAAGAGAGTGTTTTTTAATTGTAAGTAAATATACAAAAAAGAAGATTCATGGAAGAATTAAACAGAATAGTACTCAGTTGTAACATAATACTATTCATACCGTTTGTTAGGCATGAAAATTATCTTCTCTTTGCTCATGCCTCTCTTTTTGACGTCTGTACTTGGTCAATTTGAAAAGGATTCCTTGATTTTTTATTTCAAGATCAATGACAAGAATGTTCATACTCTTACTGTCAATAAAAAAGTAATAGAGAAGGCGAAGGCAATAAGTTTAGGACAAAACCCTCAATTAATTGGATTTGCAGACACTCTCGGAACGGATCGATACAATAGAAACTTAGCCAGTGAAAGAATTCAAAATGTACAAATAGTTTTAGGAAATGAATTTAAAAAGATAAAAACGACCGTAATTGGAGAAACAAATATGTATGGAGAACAAGCCAATAATAGATGTGTTGTTCTTATTTATGACAAAAAAGTAAAAACCAATATAGAGGAGGGATCTGTTGTAAAAACGTTAGATACATTAATTTTAAACCTCATTTTTTTTACGCAATAAAGATATACTGTTACCAGAATCAAGACCAGAAGTAGAAAAGTTATTTGCATTGGTGGATTCTACCAACTACCTATCTATTCAAATTCACGGACACATTTGTTGTGGACCAGGGATGAAACTATCTAAAGATAGAGCAATAAGAATACGAAAGTATTTGATAAGACATGGGGTTCATGCGGATAAAATAACCAGTTTTGGTCATTCTAACTTCCAGCCGAGAGCTCCTGAAAATATCGAAGAAAATAAAAAGAAAAACAGAAGAGTTGAAGTGGTGATAGTTGTAGAGTGATACATTCTACTTAATGTTTCTTCCTAGAGAACTCAAATTTCCCTACCTTAACAAAAACTTTACTCGGTTTCGTTTTCGTTTTTTTCTGTCGTCTGAAATCAATTTTTGTATTCGTCTTTTCTCCAATAAAACTAGTAACAGGTTCTATAGGATTTTCAACGTCAGAAAAATAGACTGATGCATATTCTTTACTTTTTACTGATTCGACATCGAGCTCAGAGGGTTCATTTTGTGACACAGCAATTAATTTTTCGTTTTTAATTGATTCTAAAATCGCAGGCGTTTTTTCGTGAATATCTTCTTTGTTCTGAAAAGGTGTTTCTTCTAATTTTTGGTTTTTATTTTCTTCCACTTTTTCATTAATTGAGATTGCCAATTCATCAGTTTTATCTACTGAATTTTGATTCAAGTTTGGAGCCAATTTCATGGTATTGTTCTCTTCGTTTTCTTGATGGTAAACATCCTTTACTGCTTCAAATTGTTTTTCTTTAAGAATCGTATTTTTCTGTTTTTTATCTGCAAATAGCGTTTTGTTTTCAAGCTTTCCGTTCGTGCTAGAATACCAAGAAATTAATGCAATTAGGACACTAGCCGCCGCAGCATAGTATGGCCAAAGAATAATTGCTCTTTTTCGCTTTAGTGATTCTTTGTTATCAAAAACAATATTCTTATCTGCTTCAAAATGAACAGAAGTGTACATCGCTTTTTCTTTTTCTAAGGTGCCATTTCCGAGAATAAATGAATTCAATTCTATTATTTTTTCCTTAGAAAGAATCCCTTCGGATTGTGCAATTAAAAAATGCTCGATATTTGTAGCAATGATTTTTTCGTCTTCTGAATGATGTTTTAAACTCTCTTTTGTAGTGAGGTCAAGCGCGTCGTTCTCTTTAGAGAAAGAAGGCAGAGAATCGTCGTCCATTTTAAGCTCAGGATTCGCCTCTAAAAATGCTAAAAACAACACAGTATCTTCCTTGTTCAAATTCCCTTCAAGGAAATCGAGGTAGTAAACTTCGTAATTAAAAACACTTATCTTTTCCATAATCTGTATTACATTAAACGACCAAATCCAACCGTTTTATATATTCTTTTAAGGTCTTTCTTGCTCTAAAAATATACACTTTCACTTGTGATTCGTTTAATTCTGTGATTTTTGCGATTTCTGCATAATTGTATCCTTCATAATCTCGCAAGAGAACAACAGTTTTCTGAATCTCAGGCAATTGATCTAATGCTTCAGTCAGCACTTCCTGCAAATCGAAATTCATATTTTGCGTTGCTCCTCGTTCTTCTGTTTGTTCAATATCTCCAGATCGTTTTTCTTTCTTCACCCAATCAACAATGGCGTGATAAGCCGTTGTGAATAAATAAGACTTCACTTTGCTATAATTGACATCCTTATGTTTGCTCCACACTTTAGCAAATGTCTCTTGTACAATGTCTTTTGCAGACATCTCGTTTCTGAGATGCTTCAATGCAAATCGGTAGATATTATCCGAAAATTCGTCAACTGCAATATTGTACTCTTTTTGAGTCATTCACATTTCTTTCAATGGTAGGACCAACAAGTTACAGAAAAGTTACAATTCCCAACAAATTTTATATCTTTATATCAAATAAAAAAAAAGATATTATGACAGGGTTATGGGTTTTATTAGGGATTGGAGCAATAGTGATAATATGGTATATTTCTGCAAACAATAAGTTAGTTGCGTTAAAAAACAACAGAGAAAATGCATTTGCGGATATTGATGTTCAATTGAAACAACGCTATGATTTAATTCCACAGTTAATGGCTACTGTAAAAGGCTATATGGATCACGAGAGTAGTGTTCTGACAAGAGTTACTGAGGCAAGAACTAATGCGATGGGTGCAAAAACGATTAACGAGAAAGTAGCTGCAAATAATGAATTAGGAGCTGCCATGAGTGGTTTTAATATTCAAGTAGAAGCGTACCCTGATTTGAAAGCAAACACTAATTTCTTACAATTACAAGGAGAAATTTCTGACGTGGAGAATAAACTGGCTGCTGTTAGAAGATATTTTAACTCAGCAACTAAAGAATTAAATAATGCAATAGAATCTATTCCAACTAATATTGTAGCTAACATAAAAAAAATGACACCTCAACCGATGTTTGAGTTGGGTGATACGCAGCGCGAGCAAATGGATAAGGCACCTGAAATTAAATTCTAATGGAATATAATTTAATAGCTGTATGAAATTTATTGGACTGCAAAAGCAAATCAGGCAGAATAACTTTAAATCGATTCTACTGTTACTTTCTTTTCCTGTGATTATTTTAGGAGGAACCTATGTTGTTTTTTTTCTTAGTTATCAACCGGATATTGAGTACGTTAATCGCTCTTTTATTAAAACAATTCCTTACGTGGCAATTGGTGTAACCGTTTGGTTTTTGATTGCGTATTTTTCTCATTCTGCAATAATAAAGCGAACAACAAAGTCACAATCACTGTCGAGAAAGGAGAATATGAAAATCTACAACATGACTGAGAATCTATGTATGTCCATTGGTATGACTATGCCTAAATTATACATTATCGATTCTCCTGGTTTTAACGCATTTGCATCTGGTCTTGACAATAAGACTTTTTCTGTGACTCTTACTTCGGGAATTATTGAGCACTTAACAGATGAGGAAATAGAAGGAGTAATTGCACATGAGTTAACTCATATTCGTAACAAAGACGTTAGGTTGTTAATTATTTCCATTATTTTCGTTGGGATTTTCGGCTTTTTAATCCAAGTAATGTTTAGGTCTATGCTTTTTGGAGGAAGAAGAAAAGACAGCAAGTTAGACCCAAAGGTTATGATTATTGCCTTTGCAGTAGCAGCTTTGGGTTATTTACTAACGATGCTTTTTCGCTTTGCGCTCTCTAGAAAAAGAGAATATCTAGCGGATGCTGGTGCCGTTGAATTAACGAAGAACTCTCACGCGTTGGCTTCGGCGTTGCGGAAAATTTCCGGAAACTCGGATGTGGAAGTCAAAAGTGCAGATGTAAAGCAAATGTTTATTGAAAATGGCGGACGAAAAAAGGGATTCATGTCATCTATGAAAAACCTTTTTGCTACTCATCCTCCTATTGATAAGAGAATAGAAATTTTAGAAAGAAGACTGTGATTATGAAAAGTAACATTCAATACACTATCAACTCACTTAGCTCAACGAGAAAAAAAGCGATTGAATTAATGGATACGTTTTCTTATAAACAATTAATTGCCGTGCCTAAAGGATTTTCCAACTCAATGATGTGGAATTTTAGTCATGCAGTTATTGTACACCAATTGCTCATTTACGGATTGTCTGGGAATGAAAATCATTTAGAAAAAGACACGATCCAGCTTTTTAAAAAGGGCTCGACTGGAGATGAGGTTCTATCTGAAGAAGATTTCAATAGTTTTAAAATCAAGTCTTTATCTGTGTTAGAAGATTTATCGAGGGATTATGAACGGATTTGTAAAACGCCATTTTCTCCATATATGACTGGTTTAAATGTTGAATTAACTAACGTCGATGAAGCGATTGAGTTTAACAATATGCACGAAACTTTACATTTAGGTGTCATGTTGTCTATTAGCAAATTCGTTTAATCATTATGCGGTCATTCTTAAAAGTTCTTGAAGAAGATAACAATTCAACATCAGAACAGATTGTTGCGCTAAAAGAGAAAATTCGTATTCAGTCTTTCTCAAAAGGAGATATCGTTCAGCGTCAAGGTGAAAAATGCGCTAATCTTTATTATGTCAAAAAAGGCTTGTTGCGAAGCTATATCATTGACTCTAAAGGGAAGGAACATATCTTCATGTTCGCACCGGAAGGCTGGTTAATTGCCGATGGAACAGTTGGAAGTGAAGTCACAGAACTCTTCATAGATGCTCTTGAAGATACAGAAGTGGAAGTCATGGATCAAGTTGTTTTTAGAAAACAATTTCTCCCTTTGACTGCTCTCAGTGACATAAATAGAGCAGAAGGAATGTTGCGTAGAATGGCAACACTTCAAAAAAGAATTATTATGTTGATTAGTGCTACAGCGATAGAACGTTATGAGCATTTTCAGCAAATGTACCCGGCAATTATCCAGCGAGTTCCACAGAAAATGATTGCTTCTTACCTTGGTATAACACCTGAAGCGTTAAGCAAAGTGAAAAGTCAGCGATTTAAAGAGTTGTAATCTTTTTATTCTCTTTTATTCTCTTTTATTGGTTCTTCAAAAGAAATGAAGGAGGGAAATTTCTCTCCAACGAGCGCAACTTTGTATATCTTAATTTAGATTAACGTCTAAGCATTGCAAACAACCTAAATTTGTAGTATGAAAAAAATAATAGCAATAGGTGGTAGTAATAGTAAAGAATCTATTAATAAGCGATTTGCTACATACACTGCCAATAAAATAGATAATGGAGAAGTTAACGTTGTTGACTTGAACGATTTTGACTTGCCCATGTATGGTATTGATTATGAAAACGAACATGGAATTCCAAAAGATGCACAACACTTATTTGAGCTCGTTGCTTCTTCTGATGGACTTGTTATTTCTTTAGCTGAGCACAATGGGTCTTATTCAGCGGTCTTTAAAAACACGATGGATTGGATGTCAAGAATTAACCCAAAACTCTGGGGCGAAAAACCAATGCTACTTTTAGCAACCTCTCCTGGAGGAAGAGGTGGACAGACGGTTTTGACATTTGCAGCAAATAGTTTTCCTCATTTAGGTGCAAATTTAATTGCAGAATTCTCTTTGCCATCATTTTATGATAATTTTTCGGAAGACGGATTAAAAGATGAAGTATTGAACGAAACTTTGAACGAGAAAATTATGCAATTTGGTCATTCACTTTAATAGAGATAAGTTATGAAACGTAAAGTAGAACGAATAATCCCAGCTTTTGATATTGACATGGGGGGGATATTGCTGAAACAAGCATTGCCAACAAATAATGTCTCACAAATTGACCCGTTTTTACTTTTGCATCATGGTGATTTCAAGTACACGGACAGAAAACCTGCAATACAGCAAGGAATAGGGCCACATCCACATAGAGGATTTAGTCCTGTGACCTTCGTGATAAGTGGAGAAATTCACCACAGAGATAGTAGAGGTAACAATCAAATAGCGAAGAAAGAAGAAGTCCAATGGATGAATGCTGGCTCAGGAGTCGTTCACAGTGAACGCCCATCAGAGGCGATTGCTTCTGTTAGTGGAAAAACTGAAATTATTCAACTGTGGATTAATTCTCCAGCAATTAACAAGGCGAAGCCTCCTTATTATAATCATGTAGAAGAAGTAAATTTACCTGCTTTTTTCTCGGATGATAAATTGGTCCGAAGCAAATTAATAACAGGTGATTACAATGGTATTTCTGGAGCTATGAAAGGTGATTCGGATCTGCTTATTCTTTGGAATAATGCAAAGAAAGATGGTGTCCAACAGTTAGTGATTGAAGAGAGATTCAACCTAATGATTTATGTTATTGGTGGAGATGTTAGAGTTACTGGGCATGGGCTAGTGGATGCAAAAACGCTTATAGTTTTTGAAAACAAGGGCAAGGAGATTGAAATGACAGCCAATTCTGACGCTGAATATTTGGTGCTAGGTGGAGTTCCAATTGAAGAGAAGGTTGTTCAGCATGGACCTTTTGTGATGAATACAGAGTCGGAAATTATGGAAGCTATGCGAGATTATCAAATGGGTAAAATGGGCGTTTTGATTGAGGAATAAAGGCGCCTCTTTTTCAACCTTTTATCGCAGCAATCCCTGGCAACTCTTTTCCTTCTAAGTATTCTAGCATGGCTCCACCTCCGGTTGAAACATAACTCACTTGGTCAGCTAAATTGAATTTATTAATTGCAGCAACAGAATCACCACCGCCAATCAAGGAAAATGCTCCTTTTGAAGTAGCCTCAACAATGGCTTGGGCAACAGCTTTGGTTCCTGATTGGAAGTTTTCCATTTCAAAAACACCCATTGGTCCGTTCCATAAAATAACGCTAGAGTTACTAATTATTTCCGAACAATCAGTCATTGTTTTAGCTCCTGCATCTAAACCCATCCATCCATCTGGAATTGAGTTAATGTCAACTTCAGAAATATTTGCCTCATTGCTAAAAGCGTCCGCAATAACTGAATCCACTGGAATATAAAGGTTAACATTCTTTTCCTTTGATTTTGAAATTATGGTTTTAGCAATATCTAAATAATCATCTTCAACCAAAGAATTTCCCACTTTTCCACCTTGAGCTTTCACAAAAGTATAGGCCATCCCACCGCCAACGATGAGGTTGTCAACGGTATCCAATAAACGTTCGATGATGGTTATTTTAGAAGAGACTTTCGCTCCTCCTACAATTGCTGTTACTGGTTTTTTTGTAGAATTCAATACTCTATCGACACTAATTATTTCTCCTTCAATTAGTAAGCCAAAGAGCTTATCGTTGGGAAAAAAATTTGCTACAATTGTTGTACTTGCATGCGCTCGGTGTGCAGTTCCAAAAGCGTCATTCACATAAACATCGCCGTGCTCTGCTAGTTGTTTTGCAAATTCTTCCGTTCCTGTAGTTTCTTGCTTGTAAAAACGAACATTTTCTAGAATCATAACCTCACCTGGTTGCAAGTTGGAACTCATTTCCTTTGCTTTTTTCCCAATACAATCACCGGCAAATTTCACCTCAACTCCCATCACTTGAGATATGTGTTTAACAAGGTGTTTTAATGAAAATCTATCTTCTGGACCATTTTTTGGCCTTCCTAAATGCGACATTAAGACTGCAGACCCTCCTTTTTCCAAAATCATTTTAATAGTTGGAGCGGCTGCTCGAATTCGAGTGTCATCGGTAATTTCTAGAGTTCCCTTATTCAAAGGAACGTTAAAATCTACACGAACTAAAGCACGTTTATTAGAGAAATCGTAAGTGTGTATGTTTTGCATGTTGTAAAGTTAAAAAATAGTAAGATGCGAAATTAATTTTAGGAGATAAATAAGGGGTTTTGAATTGTCCTCCCCCTTAATCCCCCTCCAAAGGGGGAAATGGTTGTCTGAAAGAAAGATTAGGCTATGTACTTTTCTCTGCTTGATTACTTCAATTATAGTAATTTTATCTATCGTGTGTTTCCCCCTTTAGCACATGTTAAGTTTTTTGAAAGAAAGATTAGTCTATGTGTTTTTTTAACTTGATGTGACTTCAATTGCAGTAATTTTATCTACAGCGGTTTTCCCCTTTGGAGGGGGATTAAGGGGGAGGATTAATACAATTAAATGTAGTTATTATAGAGGCATAAATTATTTCCTTTCGTACCTTTCATCACAAAAAAAATAGCTAAATTCAAGGAATGAAAAAACAAAAATTTTCTTTCTCAAAAAGAGTAACTAGTTTCTCTTTTGCCTTTAAAGGCCTTCGTGTCCTTTTCAAGGAAGAACACAATTCTTGGATGCATCTTTTTTTGACAGGTGTTGTTTTAATTCTAGCTATTTCATTTAAAATTAGCACTATTGAGTGGGCTTTACTTGTCTTTGCTACTGGTTTTGTTTTTGTTTCTGAGATTCTTAACTCAGCAATTGAGAATCTTTGCAATTTTATGTCACCTGAAAAAAACGAACAAATTGGACGTGTAAAAGACTTGGCAGCTGGAGCTGTTTTATTTAGCGCATTGACTTCTTTTGCGGTTGGGGTCATTATTTTTCTCCCGAAAATTATAGCTTTGTTTTAATGTCGGATTCCCCCCAAATATTTACACTAAAACAGGTTCTTTCTTCTATCAAGAAAACGATTGAGGAACGTTACACAAGTACTTACTGGGTAAAGGCAGAAATGCATAAGTTAAACTTATCCAAAAAAGGGCATTGTTATCCAGAATTACTGGAAAAACAAGATGGTCGAATTGTTGCAGAAATAAGAGCCATTATTTGGCAAACGAATTTCGACAGAATTAATAAGCGCTTTATTCAAATCGTTAGGGAACCTCTAAAAGATGATGTTACCCTTCTTCTTTTAGTCAAAATAACCTATAGTGAAACTTTTGGACTGTCTTTGAATATCTTAGACATAGATCCCAATTATTCTTTGGGAGAATTGCAAAAGGAACGACAGGAAACGTTGAAAAAATTACAACAAGAAGGATTAATAAATGCCAACCAACAACTAAACTTTCCTACTCTTCCAAAAAGAATTGCTGTGATTTCAGCAGATTCTAGCAAGGGACTTTCTGATTTCATGAATGTCATAGAGGGGAACAGTTGGGGATATACATTTTTCACTATGCTATTCCCCGCTCAACTTCAAGGTGATAATGCTTCATCTTCCATTCGACAACAATTAGACAGAATAAACCGTGTGAAGGAGCATTTTGACATTGTGGTTATAGTAAGAGGTGGAGGAGCAGAAGTTGGTTTGTCATGCTACAATGACTATCAATTATGCAAAAGCATAGCCTCATTCTCATTGCCTATTCTCACGGGTATCGGACATTCTACAAATTTGACAGTAGCAGAAATGGTCTCTTTTAGAAACGCAATCACTCCAACTGAATTAGGGGATTTTCTCATTCAGGCTTTTCATAATTTCGCTGTTCCTGTAAAAGATGCAGTAAAACGCTTACGAATTTCAGCTATTACGATTAGTTCTGGTGCAAAAGTAATACTCAATAATGAATCTAAACTTTTTCGTAGTGTATCCAAGCAAATGTTATCAGAAAACAAACAGAACGTTAATTCTAACATTAAAGAATTAGAGAATAACTTTAAGTTTTTCCTACTCAATCATAAAGTGCTTATTCGAAGAATTGAACAAGCCACTTATCAAAAGGCAAAATTATTATTGGCAAACGAACAAAATGGAATAGAGATCCTTAAAAGTCAGTTGCCCAACTTCTCAAAAGCGAAAATTCTATCGGAGAATAACAAACTAGATAGCTTTTTGCAATCCATTCGCTTAACGAATCCAATAAATGTTCTAAAAAGAGGTTATTCTATTACAACATTTAATGGCAAAACGATTGGAAAAAACAATAAAGTAAAAAAAGGAGACATTATTAATATAAAAACGGCTACTTTTAATGTAGAATCGGAAGTGAATAAAGTAGAAGATAAAAATGAGTAAAGAAATTAAATATACCGAGGCATTTGATGAATTACAGCAGATTGTTGTAGATATTGAAGATGGAGAAATAACAGTAGATGAATTAAGCATCAAGGTAAAAAGAGCATCCGAACTAATCAAAATTTGCAAAAAGAAATTATCGGCTACGGAAGAAGACGTGAATTTAATTCTTCAAGAACTGGAAGATTAATAATTTAAAATTAGTACATGAAATATGTTGTAATAATAACGCTACTTTTTGGAGCATTTGTATCTTATTCTCAGCCGAATAAGTATAAAAAGGGTCAGTCTCAAGAACAAATGAATTTGCAAAAAGATGCCGATTGGAAATTAGCTATCGAATTGATTGGTCAATTAAAAGATGGAGCGATACTCGTTGCGCTGGATTTTAAAAAGAAAGAGATTGCCTATTTTGAGAAATATGAGAATATAAAAGAGGCAACAAAAATTAGAGAAGAGCAACAGGAAATAAACCTCCAAATAATGCATTCTTTTGATTCTCTTTTCACTTATTGTGAGGTGTATTTTTTTGATTCGGATGATTTAAGACATTTTGTAAATAAGCAAATTGATTCCATAAAATTTTACAATAAACAGTGCCAAATTGATAACTCAATTGCACTCTCGCAAGACTTCTTCTTAGTAGGAAATTTTGGACATGTTGAGCAAATTTCATCTTCAGATTCAATTTATAATAGTAGTAAGAATTCTCTTAGCGCGTTTGTCTTAAGAGATGAAAATCTTGTGCAATTACGAAACCCTTTTCCTTTTTATTCACAATTTCATCCTCTCGGGTCTGTTAAAAAAAGATACAATATGCCTGTCAGAAAACTGCAAAACAGACTGGAATCGTATGAACAAGATGGAATTACACGTTATAATCGTCGAGAGACTAGAAGAGTAAAACGAAGAGCTAAATTGAAAGCAAAACGCAATAAAAAAGAAAGTTCTCAGGCAAAAAACCAATAGTCTTTGCCTTTGAGATAGTTTAAAACATTCAATTCTCTTTTAACTTCTCTTTGCCCATCAGGAGAAGCTACAGCAATAATTATTTGTGGAGAATTAAGTCTTTCAATTGATGAAAAGTGTTGCATTTTGACGCCGTAAATATCTTTTCCAATCTTATTATCATTGTCGCAGACCCAAATTAAATTTTCTTCTTCTTTCAAGATGAATTTTGCTAAATCTTTGCCATTTTTTCCAGCCCCCCATAGAACAAGAGGTCGTTTTTTATCCCTATCCATTTTAAAGAAATAGTGAGCTTTCAATTCGAAAAAACGATTGTCTTTATAGACTTCCCATGTTCGCGAAATTCGATCATTTCTGTCTCTCCAATGATGTAAAACTTTTGGCAATCCTATAATTTTTAAACCTCCCGCAATGAATCGAAAGCATAAATCGTAATCTTCAGGAAAAGTATCCGAATCAAACGCTCCAATTTTATCAAAGTCATCTCGATGCACCAGCCAACAATTAGAAGGAATTACACATTCTTTGTACACCTCCTCTCGATAGGATTGATTCTTGGCAACTTCCATTAACCATCTATCATATCGTTTAAATCCATCTCCTATAGGACCTTCATCTGAGAAATATTCCGTTGCACCGGTAATCAATGCCCCTTTTTTAAATGCTTCGTTGTGTCCGTCGAGTGCAGTTAAGCGGACATCGAGCGTAGTTGAACGGCCATCGAGCGTAGCCGAGATGGAAGCCAGCATGACCTCTAACTTGTCTCCTGGCATTACATCATCAGAGTCCATTCTGTGAATTAATTCTCCGGTAGAATGAGAATAACCAAAACGCAAAGCATTTAACAATCCAGGATTTGGATTTTTAAGAGCTGTTATTCTCGAATCGATCTTTGCATATTCCACAAGTATAGAAAAGCAATCATCCGAAGAGTCATCATCGACAGCTAGCAATTCCCAATTTTGATATGTTTGAGAAAGAATAGAATCCAAGCAAGTTTTTAAATACTTTGCTGTGTCTTTTATGGGTAAAATGATGGATATTTTAAGATGATTTTTCAGTAGATAAAATTGTAAAATACAACCACAGATACACAAATTAGTTTACATCCGTGCTTATTAATATAAAAGCGTAAAGAGTTCGCAAAGAAGATACGTCCGAGGCCTAACTCAATCCTGATATCTTCCCGTCATTATCAATAAACATTCCTTCTGAAGCGGGTGTTGCTGGTAACCCAGGCATACGCATCATTTTTCCCAATATCGGAATAATAAACCCGGCTCCAGCAGCAAATTCAAACTCGCGAACAGTTACTCTAAATCCAGTTGGACGTCCAAGTTTCTCGTCATCATCTGAGAACGATTTTTGTGTTTTTGCCATACATATTGGCAGAGTATTCAATCCGAGTGCATTTATTTTCTTCAAATCAGTTTCGGCTTTTTTGGCATAATCCACACCATCAGCGCCGTAAATTTCTTTCGCAATTATTTCTATTTTCTCAGTAATAGGAAGATTCCAATCGTATAGTTGCTTAAAGGTATTTTTCCCAGATTCAACTTCTGCAACCACCGCTTTGGCTAATTCTGTCATTCCTTCTCCACCATCTGCGAATCCATTGGCAAGGATTGCTTTAACACCCAATTGAGCACAATGTTTTTCGATTATCTTAACCTCTTCTTCCGTATCCGTTGGGAATGCGTTAATGGCAACTACTGGGTTCAGACCGAATTTTTGAATGTTCTCGATATGTTTTTCTAAGTTGACAATGCCTTTTGTTACTTTTTCAGTACTTGGGGTATTGTATTCTTCTTTTTTAGCACCTCCATGATGACGTAAGGCACGAATTGTTGCTACTAAAACAACTGTTTCAGGTTTTAATCCTCCTGAAACGCATTTGATATCTAAAAATTTCTCTGCTCCTAAATCGGCACCAAATCCAGCTTCTGTTATGACATAATCAGAAAGGGAAAGGCCCATTTTTGTTGCTAAAATAGTGTTGGTACCTTGTGCTATGTTTGCAAAAGGCCCACCATGAATGATGGCAGGATTTCCTTCCATTGTTTGCACCAAATTTGGCTGAATAGCATCTTTGAGAAGAATTGCCATTGCATTTTCTGCTTTTAAATCGCGAGCGTAAACAGGCTTTTTGTCATAAGTCATTCCGACGTAGATATTACCTAATCGCGTTTTTAAATCCTCAAAATTCTCTGCCATACAAAGAATAGCCATCACCTCAGAAGCCGGTGTAATATTGAATCCATCTTGACGTGGAACGCCATTGAAAACGCCACCTAATCCAATAGTTATATCCCTTAAAGAACGGTCATTCATATCCATCACCCTTTTCCAACCAACTGTTCTAGGGTCAATACCTAAGTTTTTTGTTTTGCTTTGCAAGTTATTGTCGAGCAAGGCAGAAAGCAGGTTATTTGCTTTTTCAATGGCAGAAAAATCACCTGTAAAATGAAGATTTATATCTTCCATTGGGACAACTTGAGAGTAACCTCCACCTGCTGCGCCACCTTTGATTCCAAAAACAGGTCCCAAAGAGGGTTCACGCAAAACAACAGTTGTTTTTTTGCCAATTTTGTTCATTCCTTCTGTTAGGCCTATAGAAGTTGTAGTTTTACCTTCCCCAGCAGGAGTTGGTGTAAGAGCAGTTACTAAAACAAGGTGATTGTTCTTTATTGCATCTTCGCTAATTAGAGATAAAGGTAGTTTTGCCTTATATTTTCCGTAAAGCTCTAGATCATCTTCTACAATGTTTAATTTTTTAGCGATAGTTTTAATGTGTCGCATTGTTGCAGCTTGTGCAATTTCAATATCTGATTTAAATTCTGCCATGGTTTTAATTTTTTGATTCGACAATATAGTTATTTTCTATAATAAAGACATTTGGTTTTTGGAGTCTTTGATACGTTGAAAGCTCAAATGCTCGAATATTCAAAAACAATCAGTCTCTTTCAACACTCTTTACTTCAAAACTTATCAATACTCCAATTTACATAAGTAACAAATTAACTAACTTCACACCATGAGCAAAAGTGTTGACAAATTAAACAAACGAGGAGTAAAGTCAAGTTATATTTCAACGATAATAGGAATTTCTTTGGTGTTATTCATGATAGGCATTGTTTTGGGAGGATTCTTTGGCTTAGACAATGTTCAAAAACAAGCCAAAGAGAGTTTGCAAGGAGATTTGTTTTTTTCTCCAGAAATGAATCCTTCTGATATTAAACAAGTTGAACAAGAATTGAAGACATGGAATCAATTCAATGAAGTTTTTTATGTTTCATCGGAAAGAGCAATTGAAGAATTCACAGGACAAGATCAAAATGCCGATAATATATTGGAAATTTTTGAGGGAGACAATCCTCTCCCACCTACAGTTGGATTTAAGCCTAAAGAGAATTTTGCGACTCTCGATGGAATGAAACAAATAAAGGACACATTGTTATTGGTATATGGAGATCAACTCGATGAAGTGTCTTATGATAAAGCGAGTGTGCAAAAAGTAAATCTTGGATTTAAGCAGTTTATTTTTCTATTCGGCGCCGTTGCTTTGCTGCTTATCTTAGTGGCTTTTGCGTTGATAAATAATACTATTCGTCTAGCCTTATACAGCAAAAGATTCTCTATTAAGACTATGCAATTGGTAGGGGCAACATCAAGGCACATCCGCGGGCCATTTTTGTGGCAAGCTATAGGAATTGGAATTGTCAGTGGACTTATAGCTATTGCATTATTGTTTGGGTTATTTTACGCTTTAAATAACATGATAGATGCTTTTGAAATAAGTTTTGGTTTTCAAAACTTCCTTTTACTCGTTGGAACGCTTATTTCTATTGGAATCATCATCACTTTTATTTCTACGTGGCTCGCTCTTAACAAATATTTGCGTCTTAAATTGGATGATTTATATTAAATTCGCACCATGAGTGATACAAAAGCAAAAAAAAACACGCAAAAAAAAGCTGATTTATTGGATGACACTCCTGGACAAGGAGAAGTAAAGTCGTTAAAAGAGTTTAGCACTAACGCTCCGTTTTCTTTCAATAAGAAAAATTATAAATTGATGCTGATTGGGTTAGGAATTAACGTCTTAGGTTATTTTCTGATGATTGGCGGAGCTAATGAAGACCCTACGGTTTTTGATGGTGAAATGTTTAGCACAATGAGAATCACCATTGCACCTATGCTTATTGTAGCCGGTTTTGGAATAATTATTTATTCGATTATGAAGAAACCAAAAGTTGAAAAAAAATAATCAATGAGTTTTCTTGAAGCCCTAATTCTTGGAATAATACAAGGATTAACAGAATTTCTCCCTGTTAGTAGCAGTGGTCATTTAGAATTAGTAAAAACCATTCAAGGACAAGATTTATCTGAGAAATCAAGCATGATGATGACGGTTGTTCTTCATTTCGCTACCGCATTAAGTACCGTTGTTGTTTTCCGAAAAGATATATTAGAGATTGCCAAAGGCCTTTTTCAATTCAAAATCAATGAAGAATTCATGTTCGCTTTCAAAATTGTTCTTTCAATGGTGCCGGCTGCAATTATTGGTATTCTTTATGACGACATGATAGAGAGTTTCTTTGGCGGACAAGTTCTGTTGGTTGGTTTAATGCTTATCGTGACAGGGTTACTTTTATTTCTCGCCGATAGGGCAAAAAATACAAATAAGGAAGTTAGCACGAAAAATTCATTCATAATTGGTATTGCTCAAGCCATTGCAATTCTCCCAGGCATTTCTAGATCGGGAGCGACAATTGGGACTTCGGTATTGCTTGGAATTGATAGAGAAAAAGCAGCACGATTTTCATTTTTAATGGTTGTACCGTTGATTTTTGGAAAAATGGCAAAGGATTTAATGAGTGATGAGTTTACTACAGCAGGTGTTTCAATGACTGCCATTGGTGTTGGTTTTATTGCTGCTTTTATTACCGGAATTTTGGCATGCACATGGATGATAGCTTTGGTAAAAAAAAGCAAACTATCGTATTTTAGTTACTATTGCTTTACCGTGGGAATCATCGCTATTGGATGGACTGTATTTAACTAATTTTGCGAGTAGAGGCTCTCGTCCCATAAGAAAAACCGAAAAAGATGTTAACTGAATTCTCACAAGGCTCAACTATTTTAGTCGACAAACCATTAAACTGGACCTCTTTTGATGTTGTAAATAAGCTTCGGTGGCATCTACGACAAAAATTAAGTGTAAAGAAAATAAAAGTTGGTCACGCAGGAACATTGGATCCTCTAGCTACTGGTCTCCTAGTGCTTTGTATTGGCAAGCACACTAAATTAATTAATGACTTAATGGTTGGTGAGAAGACTTATACAGGAACTATTCTTCTTGGAAAGACGACTCCTTCTTTTGATTTGGAAACCAAGTACAATAAAGAATTCCCGATAGATCACATTACCGAAGAACTTATGGATGAGGTGCGGAAATCTTTTATTGGAGAACAACTGCAAACACCTCCGATTTTTTCTGCAAAGAAAATTGATGGAAAAAGAGCCTACGATTTAGCGCGTGATGGTAAGGAAGTGAAGATGAAATCGAATATGATAACCATTCATTCTTTTACAATTGACACAAAGAATTTTCCAGAGGTGAAATTTGAAATTACATGTAGTAAAGGGACTTATATCCGATCCATTGCGAATGATTTTGGTCAAAAATTAAACTCAGGAGGAACTTTAATCGAATTGCGCAGAACCCAGTCAGGCGAACAGAATATTAAAGATTCAAAAACGGTTGAAGAATGGATTTCATTTATTGAATACGCAGAATTATAGCATTACAAATCATAATTCACGACCTTTCATTTAGAATTATTCATTCTCTTTCTTCAATTCCCTTATTATTTATACCTTTGCGTTCCAATTTTAGAAAAAATAGTTTCGATATGAATAAAATGAAATTATCGCAGTTTCAATTCGACTTACCAGAAGAATTAATTGCAGAATACCCAGCTGTCAATAGAGATGAATCTCGATTAATGGTCGTTCACAGAGATACAGGTGAAATTGAGCACAAAATGTTCAAGGACGTCATTGAATATATCAATGAAGAGGATGTTCTTGTAATGAACAATACAAAGGTATTTCCAGCGAGAATGTATGGTAATAAAGAAAAAACGGGTGCCAAAATTGAGGTTTTCTTATTAAGAGAGTTAAATAAAGAGAGCTTACTTTGGGATGTGTTGGTTGATCCTGCTAGAAAAATTAGAATTGGAAATAAGCTGTACTTCGGAGAAGATGATTCATTGGTAGCTGAGGTGATTGACAATACCACTTCAAGAGGAAGAACTTTGCGTTTCCTTTTTGACGGAACTTACGAAGAATTTAAAGCGAAAATCACAGAACTTGGCGAAACACCACTTCCGAAATACATCAAAAGAGACGTAGAAGAAAGTGATGAAGAAAGATATCAAACTATTTATGCAAAAGAAATAGGTGCTGTAGCGGCTCCAACTGCTGGTCTTCACTTTTCTCGTCAGTTGATGAAACGATTAGAATTAAAAGGAGTAGATTTTGCAGAAGTTACTTTACATATTGGCTTAGGTACATTTCGACCAGTTGAGGTGGAGGATTTAACCAAGCATAAAATGGATTCTGAACAAGCTTATATTACGCAAGAATGTGCAGATATCGTCAATAAAGCGAAGAAGAAGAAGAAGAAAATTATTGCAGTTGGATCTACAGCTATGCGTTCTATAGAGACTTCGGTTTCTACAGAAGGAACATTGAAACCGTATGAAGGTTGGACAAATAAGTTCATTTTCCCACCGTATGATTTTAGTATAGCGGATGCATTAATCACTAATTTTCACACTCCATTATCTACATTGTTAATGATGATTTCCGCTTTTGGAGGCCATGAATTAATGATGTCTGCTTATAAAGAGGCAGTGAAAGAAAAGTATCGCTTTTACTCTTATGGAGATGCGATGTTGATTCTTTAATTCTTAAATTTTTATTCTTCATTTTTAATCCTTCTTTCCTTGAAGTTTTACTACTTTTGTACAGCTAAATATTAGTATGGAAATCGTAGTCTCAAAACCATCAGTTAGGCAAAAAATTAAAGCATACATCGTATTTACGAAGTTTCGCTTGTCAGCACTAGTAATAGTCTCTGCTTTAACAGGATATTTATTTGTAGGAGGATCTGATGGACTAACCATCACTTATTTACTAATAGGTGGAATGTTAGTTACTGCAGCATCCAATGGCGCCAATCAAATTTGGGAAAAAGACCTTGATAAATTGATGAAACGGACGGAAAAACGTCCAATCCCTCAAGGAAAAATGTCCGTAAACGAAGGTTTAATTGTCGTTATCGCTTGTCTCATTGTTGGAACAACATTGTTATTTAAAATAAACCTTTATTCAGCTCTGCTAGGAGTGCTTGCGTTTATTCTATACGTATTTGTTTATACCCCTATGAAACGTGTAAGTCCATGGGCTGTATTTGTTGGAGCTATACCTGGAGCAATTCCTCCATTTTTAGGTGCCATTGCACATACTGGAGAGTTTGGGTTAATTCCCGGGGTATTATTTTTTGTGCAATTCACATGGCAGTTCCCTCATTTTTGGGCAATTGCTTGGGTAATGTTTGATGATTATAAAGCTGGAGGCTTCTCATTGCTTCCATCACGATCTGGAAAAACGAAAAGTTCGGCATTTCAAATTGTTGTTTATTCATTGGCCCTAATCCCATTTAGTTTATTGCCTTGGTTACTTGGAACAACGGGAATTGTATCTCTTATTTTTGCAGTTTTATTTGGTCTAGGATTCTTGTTTTTAGCAGTTCGACTATACCGAACTTTAGAAGTGAAAGACGCCAAAAAATTAATGTTTGCATCCTTTATTTATTTACCGATTATTCAGTTTGTATATGTTTTTGATGCTGTTGATGAACTAATCATTAAATTATTAGAACTATGAGTGAAGAAAAAACGAACGAGGCGCTTGAAAATGAAGTTTATGAAATTCAACGAAATAAAGCAAGGCTGAATCTTGTTTATGTAAGCATGTTCAGTATAGTGATGTTATTTGCAGGATTGACATCGGCGTACATTGTATCAATGGGCGATTCTTTCTGGTTGAAGTTTGCTTTACCAAAACCGTTTTGGATCAGTACAGGCATTATTATATTGAGTAGCATTAGTTTTTTCTTTGCTGTTTCAGCTGTTAAGAAAAAGAATGCATCGAGATTGAAGTTGTATATGTCCATTACCTTTGTTTTAGGCCTTATGTTCGTTTATTTTCAGTTCAAAGGTTATGAAGCACTTATTGATAAGGGAATTCATGCAGCTAATAATCACATCCTTGTAACAGATGGTAAATACGGAGATTATTTTGAAGTAAAATACAAAGGGAGTTTCATAGAAATTAACGGAAACGATTTTCTTATCAAGGGGAAGAAGATGACCGATATTCAATTAAAGGAATATCAATCGTTTATGTCCCAATTTATTGAAGTTAGCGATCAAAAGCCGTTTGTGGTAAATCAATATGGCAAAGATTTTATTCTTTATTTTGAGAATGTGCCAATGACAGTTGAAAACACGAGGCTAATGACAGGGGAAAATGAAGAGTTGAAATACCTCGACAGATTACGATTGAGTTATTTAGCAATCAACGTGAGAGATTTGCGAGGGGACTTTTTTGTGAAGGGAAAATTAGGCAAAGACTTTCAAATTTATTACAAAGGGAAAGAGCTTCAATATAAAAATAGAGAGCTACAGAAAGACGGAAAAGATTTAGACAATTATTTACAACTAAAATCACAGGAAGCAGCCGATACGGCATCGTCATATTTGTACATTATTACTTTCTTGCATTTATTGCATATCATCTTCACTTTATTCTATCTTCTTCGATTGCTAATTGGTTCATTTTCAGGAAATATCAATGGTGAAATTACAATCAAAGTAAAAATGGGAGCCGCCTTTTGGCACTTTTTAGGATTTTTATGGCTCTATTTATTGGTCTTTTTACTTTTTATTCATTAAACTTGCACATAAAATTTTATTAAGATGGCTGGACACGCTTCTAAACAAATTGACGCTAAAACATTATGGGGAGGGAAAATTTCTCCATTTAGCACAAGTTACGGAAAACTAATGATGTGGTTTTTCTTAGTATCTGATGCATTAACATTCAGTGGTTTATTGATTGCTTATGGTTTTACGAGACACGATTATTTGGGTTCTTGGCCAATAGGTGAAGAAACTTTTGAATCATTGCCGTTTCTTGGAAATGGATTCCCATTGATTTATGTGGCATTAATGACATTTATTTTAATTGTATCTTCTGTAACGATGGTTTTGGCCGTTGAGGCAGGTCATAGAATGGATAGAAAGGGAGTGACAAAATGGATGATTGCAACTATCATTGGTGGTTTTTTCTTCGTTGGTTCTCAAGCTTGGGAATGGTCTCACTTTATTCATGGATCCGACTTTGGCCGTGTGGAATTAGCAGATGGTTCGCAGGCAATCGTAAAAGGAAAATTTGGAGAAATTAAAAATTTTGAAGTGGTCACAGCCGGCCATCATTTAGCTGTTGGAGAGAAAGTTACGGAAGATTTAAAGCATGAATATACGCATGCAGTTGCAGGAGGTCACGTTCACAATGGAATGATTACTTTGCATGATGGTTCTGTTGCTAAAATCAACAAAGAGGCAAACACCGATATGCGTCTAATCGTAAAAGAATTAGGTGGTAAATATGCCATGGGTGACGAAATAAAAGGAGCCGAAGCCATTAGGTTGTATGAAGAAGTTGTGAACTCAGGGGAAGCAAATCGTGTAATCTACGGTGCTAACTTGAAGCAAAATGAGTATGGCCCGCAGCATTATGGACAGTTTTTCTTCTTCATAACTGGGTTTCACGGATTCCACGTATTCTCAGGAGTGATGATTAACATTCTCATTTTACTTGGTGTCGTTAATGGTGTTTATCACAAGCGAGGGCATTATGAAATGGTTGAGAAAACGGGACTGTATTGGCACTTTGTCGATTTAGTTTGGGTGTTCGTATTTACATTCTTCTATTTAGTTTAATCAGAAAAAAGAAAAATCATGCTAAGAGACGATATTATAGAATATTCTTTAGATGCTCACCACAGTGAAGAGCAAGGAGTTAAACTTAGAAAGAAAATTTGGAAGGTTACGGCTATTTTGACTTTGATTACAGCAATTGAGGTAGTAATAGGGTCTGTAATAAAGCAGGCTGACGCTTCTTGGTATATTGTAAAGTGGGTTTTAATTATTTTAACACTAGTGAAAGCGGCATACATTGTTTTATCTTTTATGCATCTTGGAGATGAAAGAAAAGGCTTGAGATATGTCATCTTGATTCCTTACTTTATCTTTGCGCTGTACTTAATCTATATTTTAATTACTGAGGGGAATGCAATTGCTGCAATCTTGACCGAATTCGCAAGTTAATAAATAGACAAATGTCTGAAAAAAAGTCTGCTGGACTCAAACAAAGATTACTTATAGTACTCCTTTTGTTTGGTCCAGCTTTTATTTTGGTCCTTATTGGAACTTCTAAATGTACCCATAAGTTTAAGCAACTAGACGATTTTGGGGTTGCCACCAATTATACATTCACTGATTCAAAAGGGGAAAAGCACGATTATTCTGACTTCAATGATCAAGTTGTTTTGGTTACTACGTTGCAAATTTCGTGTCCTGATGATTGTGCCATTTCTATGTGGCATTTGGACCAGTTGGTTTACCAGAAAATGCGGAAAAAGAAAGAGAAAGGTGGTGTACGTATTATTTCTTTTGTAACCGATGGTGAAGGCAATCCTGTTAAAGATCTTTCTTCTGTGGAAGAAATGCTTTACGATAGAGTAGAGAATTACGATCCTGATTTGTGGATGATTGCTTCGGGTGATGCAAAGGAATTGTATGATTTTGAAAGAAATGATGAACGTTTACTGAAAGAGGGAGATGAGTTTTACGGTGGGCAAGCTTTTCAGGAATTACTATTATTACTCGATAGAGAAAATCATTTAAGAATGGTGCTTTCTGGAACTACTGAAGGTATGATTCGAAGAATGAATCAGCACGTCAGCCTGTTACAAAAAGAATACGATAAGAATGAAGCACACCAAAATCGCTAATATAATGAGAGGACTGAACTATTTTTTAATTCTGTTTGGTCTTTTATTGTTCTCTTCTTGCGCACAAACAAATGAAAGCGAACGTAACTTACCTATTCTTGGAGAAAGAGATGTTGACTATAAAATGATTGATGGAGTTGAGGTAGCTGACACAATATACCATGTTGTTCCAGATTTCGAATACCTGAATCAAGATTCTGTTCTCATTTCATCCACTGATATCAAAGATAAAATCTGGATTGTTGACTTTTTTTTTACGAGTTGTCCAACAATCTGTCCGCCAATGACTTCAAATATGAGTTTTTTAGTTGATTCAACAAATGATTTAAATGAATACGTTCAGTTTCTTTCTTTTTCTATTGATCCCAAACGAGATACTCCTTCTAATTTGAAAAAATTTATTAGTACACGTGGATTGGAAGCCAATAACTGGCATTTTTTATCTGGGGAAGAAGAAGCGACACATTTATTGGCAAAAAGCTTTTTTAATGGTGCAGAAAGGAATGACGATGCTGATGGTGGTTTTGGTCACACCGACTATTTTGCACTCGTCGATACAAAGGGCCTTGTGAGAGGAATTTATAAAGGAACGGATATTGAGCAAATGCAAGTATTGGAAGATGACCTCCGGCAACTATTAAAGCAAGAGTATGGAATCTATGGAGACGAATAAATTACGAAAAGCAAGAATTATTATTTATATTTTTTCGATAATCATTCCTTTGGTTGTAGCCATTTTGTTTGGCGTTAAGATCGAAGGGTATGATTTCTCATTTTTGCCCCCTATTTACGCGACAATTAATGGCATTACAGCCTTCGTTCTTGTTTTCGCTTTGGTTGCTATAAAAAAGAAAAACAAGGCATTGCACCGAAGTTTAATTCGTTTTGCGTTGCTACTTTCACTACTTTTTCTAGCCTGCTATGTTGCATATCACATGACCTCTGATTCTACTGCGTATGGAGGAGGGGCTAAAGGTTTTTACTTTGTAATTCTCATTTCTCATATTTTGCTAAGTATTGCAGTTGTTCCCATTGTTCTTTTCACCTACCTTTTTGCATGGCAAGGTAACTTCCAAAGGCATAAAAAATGGACACGTTTTGCATGGCCCATCTGGTTTTATGTTGCCATTAGTGGAGTCATTGTCTATTATATGATTTCTCCATATTATTAGAAAATCTGTTTGAACTTATTCATATTGACTGAAGTCAAAGTCAACAACATTGATAGATGGCGGAGGTCCGTTCACTCCATTTAACCCGACAACTCCTCTTCTTCCAACACGACCTTTTCTGCCCGCCAATTGACCACTTAATGGTAATCCTGGATTTCCTGCAGAACCAGCAACACCTGATCGTCCTCCCTTACCAGCCAAATTTACAATGGTAATTAAAGAACTAAGACTTGCCGCTGAGGGATGAATAAAGACGTTAATCACACCTCCGTTGCCTCCGTTACCACCATTTCCTCCATTACCAGCATCACCACCATCGCCAACTCGAAGTATTTTGTTGTTTTTATTCTTGGCACCATTTTGACCATTACCTCCATTTCCTCCTCGACCACCACTTCCTCCATTTCCGCCACTAGCATTTATAAATAGAGGGCCGTTAGTATCAAACTTGTACTTCCAGACCTCATTTTTGGTTAAATTATCAATGGCAATATAATTATAGTCTCCTTTTCTCCAAATATAACATGTAAGTTGGTCGGCATTAGTCCCAAAAGTACCATTGCCTCCATTATCGCCGTCTCTACCATCTCTAAAGATAGCTCTTCCCGTTCTGTTTCTTTGATTAACTCCATTTATTCCATCTGTCCCTTCGGACTGAATAATGAGAGCACCTCTTAAGTTTAGTTTAATCTCTTGTGCATCAGCAAACGTCTGGTCTTTGTCAGTCAAGGAAAAAGATAAGTTAATTGTTTCGTCGGTAAAAGAAAGCGGTTTCTTGGTGATTAAAAATGTATTTTTTGAAGGCAGTCGTTTTATATCATCGGATATCAGCGTCAATTTATTCTTTTTAGTGATATCTATCTCACTACCATCCATCATTCTCGCAAAAATTGTAGCTTCAAATTCTTTACCAAAATTGAGATCTTCCCCAGGGTTATATTCCATATAAATGGAGGCTATTTCTGCAACATTAAGTTTTTTACTTACTCCGCATCCTAAAAGCAGCAAACCGAATAAAAGAAAAATGATGTTTTTCATTGAGAATAAGTTTCTTCTCAAAAGTAAGAAAAGAATTAAACAGTTGAGAGTACCGTCCAAACTTTTTCTGCTGCCATATCCCATGAAAATTGTTCGCTCCGTTTTAATCCTTTTTCAGAAAATTCACGACGCATAACATCATCATTATTTAATAGAGAAAGTTTTTCAGCAATGTCACTAACACTATAGGGGTCACAATAGAGTGCTGCTTCTCCGGCGATCTCAGGAAGAGAAGTTAGATTTCCTGACAAAATTGGAGTCCCACACTTCATTGCTTCGACTAGTGGAATACCGAAACCTTCAAAATATGGAACAAAAGTGAAAATTTTTGCACTAGCCATTATTTGAGCTAATTCAGTTAGTTCAACATGACCTGTAAAGTGAATCTGACTTTTTAAGCTCTTTGAAATCGATATGTTTGCGTTAGAATTTTTCCATAATTCGTCACCGACGATTAATAATTGCTGAGTGTTTTTAGAATCAGACTTCTTAAAAATTTCAAACGCTTCGATTAATCGTTTTAAATTCTTCCGAGGAGAAAGTGCTCCAACGAATAAGAAGTACTCTTGATTTGAGGTGTATTTTTTACGAATTATGACTTTACTTTCTTCAGGAATGGGCTTAAAAATATCAGACGCACCATTCCAAATAGAAGTGATTTTTGAATAATTAATGTCGTAGGTTTTGGCAATGTCATTTCTTGAATAATCTGATACAGTGAGGATATGATCTGCTTTTTTTGCAAATTTAGGGAAGAATTGGGTCAAGTATTTTCTCACTAACCAGCCTACATCTTCTGGATTGTGCTCAAAATTAATATCGTGAATAGTTGCTACTTGCTTCACATTTGAAGACAGAGAAAGATAACCGTCTGGAGAGAAGAAAAGGTCTATTTTGTGTTTTTTAAGTGCTTTTTTTACAGAAAATTCAAACCACCAGTAGAATAAAAATGGATGTCTAGCCTGTGGTGCTAAAATGATTGGTGTAACGTTGTTGGCAAAGACAAATTTTTCATCAAAGGGCCTATCAAAAAAGAAAAAAAATTGATGTTCAGGATGTTTTTCTACGATACGACTCGTTATTTCGTAGGTGTACCAACCAAATCCTTCCATCTTGTGTGAAAGTAAAAATCGTGTATTGATTGCTATCCGCATTTAAAGTTGAAGAATATAATTAGAACGTTTTTCTTCACCAATTGTTGTTTCTGCTCCATGTCCACAATAAACAACTGTGCTTTCTGGTAATTCAAACAGTATGTTAAAGATAGATTCTTTTAAAACATTCATATCACCTCCGGGTAGGTCGGTTCTTCCAAAACTACCAGCAAAAAGGACATCACCATTCACAACGAATTGATTTTTTTTGTCAAAGTAAACAACATGTCCAATACAGTGACCAGGCGTAAAAAGCACATCGAGTTCAATTTCTCCGAAAGTTAATTTTTCTCCTCCTTGTAAAATTTGATTGGGTGTTTTTGGAGGGCAATATCCTTTGAATCCATAAACGTGTGAGTAACTCTGCACAGAATCAAGTGTTGCAATGTCCTTCTCATGAATAAAAAAATCAATGTCCCAAGTTTTAAGCACAAAATCGCAACCTAAAACATGATCAATATGTGCATGAGTTAGTAATAGAGCGGCTGGTGACAATTTATTCTCTTCGATAAACTGAACCAATGTATCTTGTTCGTGCTTTTCATAACAACCTGGATCGACAATCACACAAATCGCTCCATCATGAATAATATACGTGTTCTCTTGGAAAGCGTTAAAGGTGAATTTTTGAATAGAAATGCCCATTTTTGATATTAGTTTGTTACAAAAATAGGATGTTTTGTGAATTCAGAACGTTTAGGCATTATTTTTGCAAATATGATTCAGTATATTTGTAAAAAAAATTAAAACATGAAATATCTTTTTATAGCCGTTGTTGGTTTATTATTAGTGAGTTGTGGAACGAAGGTTCCTTATACAAATCAGGTGAGAGATGAATTTGGATTGGATTCGGAAAAGATGATAAAAAAAGTACAGTTTATTACTTCTGCGACAATAATTCTAGAAAAAAATAAAGTTTCTGGATCTCAGGGAACAGATGATGATGGTACTTTAGTGTCGTCTTCCAATAAGGAGCAAGATAGAATTATCATACCAATTGGAACCGAGTGTATCTTTGAAAGCTACGGAGAGAATGGAGCGTTGGTGCTTCGTTTTGAAACAGGAGCCGGAAAAACAATCACTTTTGCACAAAGAGGAAACTCTACTTCAGGAAAGTATTATTTGGTCGCTGACTGGAATAATGGTAAGAACGGAGGCAGCTTGATTTATGGAAATCAACCCTACATGGCAACAAGCTCAAGCGGTGTTGCATATTTACAAGTTGTTAAGAAAAGACTGCAAAAAACAAAGCGTAAAGACCGTGTCGTTAAAGGGATGAAAGTGTAATTGGCAAAAGCAATATGGTAAAGCCTTCTTTGAGAAATCAAAGGAGGCTTTTTCATTCTACAATAATTGTGGCCCCATCTATTTCAATTGGCTTTGAGTTGTTTTTCTTTGTTTGTGAGAATATCAGATAGAGCAATGCTCCTAGGAATAGAACATAGAATAAAACTTTCACGATATACTTTCTCGATGCCGATGGAGAAGTGTGCCTTTTAAAATCGAATTTCGTTCGTTCTTCCATGCTTTAAAAATAGGCATTAATTGCATTATTTGATTGTTATTCTTTTAACTTTGAAGTCGTGAATGATTCTAAGTACATTTTGGTTACAGGAGGAGCTGGTTATATTGGCTCGCATACTGTTGTGGAACTCTTTAAAAAGGGATACGTGCCAATTATCATTGATGATTTTAGAAATTCAAAGCAGTCTGCGATTAAGGGCATCGCAAATATTTCTAGAACTAAACCTATTGTTGAAGAGGTTGATGTTTGTAATTATGATTCACTGAAAACTGTTTTTGAAAAATACCAAGCGAATGGAATTATTCATTTTGCGGCGGACAAAGCAGTTGGAGAATCTGTTGAACAACCATTGATGTACTATCAAAATAACATTGTCGGGTTACTCAATGTTCTCAAATTGGCAGAAGAATTTAATGTACTTAATGTTGTTTTTTCGTCTTCTTGTACTGTTTACGGTGAACCGGAAGGGAGTGCCGTTGTGACAGAAGAATCCTTAATCAAAGAGGCCAATTCACCTTATGGAGCAACAAAACAATTTTGCGAACGAATTATAGATGACGTTAACAAAAGTGGAAGCGCACTTAAAATGATGAGATTGAGGTATTTTAATCCTGTTGGGGCTCATTCTTCTAGCGAAATAGGAGAGTTACCAATCGGGAAGCCAAATAATTTGTTGCCATACGTTACTCAAACGGGAATCGGAAAATTAGACTGTTTAACGGTTTTTGGAGAAGATTATGCAACAGAAGATGGCACGTGTATTAGAGATTACATTCACGTTGTTGACTTGGCCATTGCACATATTAAAAGTTTAGCTTGGTTAGAAAGTCAAAAAAGCAAAGTGGTTGAAACGATTAACATTGGAACAGGAAATGGGGTGAGCGTGCTCGAGATTATTCGAACTTTCGAGGAAGTTTCAAAGCAAAAACTAAATTGGAAATTTGGAAAAAGAAGAGCTGGTGATGTCGAGAAAATTTTTGCAGATGCATCAAAAGCAAAAAAAGTGTTAAATTGGGAAGCGAAAAGGTCCATTAAAGATGCTATTTCTGATGCGTGGAACTGGGAATTAAAAATTAAAAATGAATAGAATAGTTTTATTTCTTTCAATGCTTTTGTTGACGTTTTGTTCAATGTCTCAATATGACAGTAAAGGGGAAGATGAAATCTCTCGATTTCGACCGGGGTTCATGTGGTTTTATACAGGATTACGACCAGCAAAACCGGAAAAAGTTAGAAAGTATGACCGTTTAATTTTTGATATAACTTACAGTGACTGGGCTGGAGATATAGCGCCTTTTCAAAACAAAGTTCCTTCCATTGGTCTTAATACGAACTTAATTTTTGATATCCCTTTAACGAAAGGGAATACGATTTCACTCGGAATAGGTGTGGCACATCAATATTTTAATATACGTCACGATAATAAGTTTGTTATTGACGATGTATCAAGTACAACCGTTTTTTACCAGAAAGATAGCAACGATGTTTTTAGAAAAAGTGTTCTTTCAGGAAATAGTTTTTCTATACCACTAGAATTGAGGTTTAGAAAGGAAAGTTGGAGACATTTTAAACTTCACTTGGGAGGCAAAATTGGATATCAAGCGAATATGTTGTCTAAACAAGTATCTAAAATCAATGGAAGAAGAGAACTCAATAAAAAATATAGCTTCCCTGATGAAAATAAATTGATTTATTCTGCGCATGTCAGATTGGGATTTAGAAATTGGGCACTGTATGCAAGTTATAATTTCAATACCTTATTTTCTAATAAAAGCAGTACCCAATTGAACTTATTGCAAATAGGACTGAGTATATCACTGTATTAAAGGCTCTAAAAACTCTTTTTGCGCTTTAATTTCTATTGTACTGAGAAAGTAGAAAGGTTGAACCTTATTACGCTCTAAACCCGTACATTTGTCCAATGTTTATAGATACACATACACATCTTTATGTTGATGCGTTCGCAGAGGATAGAAACGAAGTGGTGCATAAAGCAATTAAAAGTGGAGTGGAATTGATGCTCTTACCTAATATAGATGTGGACACAATTCAACCTCTGAAAGAATTGATTAAAAGGTTTCCTAATAATTGTTTTCCAATGATGGGATTGCATCCTAGTTCTGTAGATTCCAACTGGGAAGAGAATATTGAGATTCTTCGAAATGATTTATGGGAGAACAATTACATCGCCGTTGGAGAAATCGGAATGGATTTATATTGGGACAAAACATTCATTGTAGAGCAGAAAAAAGCATTTGCTGTTCAGGTAAAATGGGCAAAAGAATTAAACTTACCTATTGTTATCCATGCAAGAGATTCGTTTCAAGAGATTTATGAAATTTTAGACGAATTAAATGATGATAAATTAAGTGGTGTTTTTCATTGCTTTACTGGGGCGAAAGAAGATGCTGATAAAATTCTTAATTATGGTAATTTTAAGCTAGGCATAGGGGGAGTAGTAACTTACAAGAATTCAAAATTAGACGAAGTACTTCAAAACATTCCACTAGAGAACATCATTTTGGAGACAGATTCTCCTTATCTACCGCCAGTTCCCTATAGAGGAAAACGCAACGAAAGCTCATACATTCTTCATATTGCTGAGAAGTTAGCAGATGTTTACGGCGTAAGCTTGAAAATAATTGAAGAAGTTACCAGTAATAATGCTAAACAATTGTTTAATTTGTAGCGAATGACAAAGATTCTTATCATATACACTGGAGGAACAATTGGGATGATTAAAGATTCCGATACTGGGCAATTATCAAATGTTAATTTCGAACACATTTACGATCATGTTCCAGAGTTGAAAAGATTGAACGTTGAATTAGACACAAAAAGCTTTACACATCCTATAGATTCTTCAGAAATTTCAATTTATCATTGGCAAAGTTTAGCAGAGATGATAAAAGAGAATTATGTCGATTACGATGGTTTTGTTGTTCTGCATGGTTCTGATACAATGGCTTATACGTCCTCAGCATTAAGCTTCATGTTTTGTGGATTAAAAAAGCCTATCATTCTAACAGGTTCACAGTTGCCTATTGGTATTATAAGAACAGATGGCAAAGAGAATTTGATAACTGCTATTGAAATTGCTGCAACAAAAGACGAAAACAACGAGCCTTTAATTCAAGAAGTAGCAGTTTATTTCGATTACCAATTATTTCGAGGGAATAGAAGCACTAAAGATTCCGCCGAAAATTTTGAAGCGTTCCGCTCTCCTAATTATCATTCTCTGGCAAATGCAGGGGTAAATATAAAATTTGAGAACGCTTACTTTTTCAGAACGGAGAAGGAGAACTTGAGTGTGAGAACAACAATAAATCAAAAAATTGGACACTTAAAACTTTATCCAGGTATTAATTTTGAGTTGTACAAGGATTTATTCGATAGAGAGAAAATAGATGGAATTGTACTAGAGTCTTTTGGTTCTGGAAATGCTCCAAGTTCAGTTTTATTTAAAGGATTGCTTAAAAATTTCATAGAAGATGGGGGAATTGTTTTGAATATAACACAATGCAATTCAGGTAGTGTTAAACAGGGATTGTATAAGACAAGCTCCATGTTTAACGAAGTGGGAGTTATTAGTGGGGGAAATATGACTACTGAGGCTGCCGTTACAAAAATGATGGTTATTTTGGATCCAAAAGACCTTGAAAAATCGAAAATGGAATTGGCAAAAGATATTCGTGGAGAAGTAGATTATTAATAGCCTTTATTACTATTTTTGCACCACACTTATTGGAGAGGTGGCAGAGTGGCTGAACGCGCACGCTTGGAAAGCGTGTTTACAGAGATGTAACGGGGGTTCGAATCCCCCTCTCTCCGCAGAAAAGACCGTTTTTTCGGTCTTTTTTAGGTTAGAGAGGTGAGATGAGAACCTCGGTTCGTGCCGGAGAGAGTTTACGAACGGAGACCATGTAGCGCAGCGGAATAATCCCCCGTGTGAAACAGCACTTTCGCTTGTTTCTCAAAAGCTCTGCTTTTTCTTGCAGAAAAGACCGTTTTTTCGGTCTTTTTTAGGTTAGAGAGGTGAGATGAGAACC
>CAXBMR010000028.1:0-35028 GCA_963976995.1 uncultured Fluviicola sp. | reverse complement strand
CTCTTCAGATTAACTCAAATTTATGCCTAGTCCCCAACAATTGGTCATGATCCCTTATGTGGCAAGGGTCACTTTCAAAAGCGACATTTTTTATATCACAATGTGTTTCTTTTTCGTGCTGGTGCAGAAGATTTAACGGAATAATCGTTGCTGAAATACACAGCAATAGCAAAGATGAAATGAGATAATTTGCTAAACGATTCAAACTATAAAGATAGATATAATTTTGATTCATGCAATAGAGTTGCATTAGCATTTTAATCTAGGTCTACCTAAACCAAAAAAAACAATGTATTTGGACTTATTTCATGAATAATTTTACTTTTGTAACTAATTAATCTTCCAAGGCATTTGCCGAGGTTAAATTAAATTGGAAATATGTCAACAAACATTCTAAAAGGTAAACGAGGAATTATATTTGGAGCTTTAAACGAACAATCAATTGCATGGAAAGTTGCAGAAAGAGCTCATGAAGAAGGAGCAACTTTTGTTTTAACCAATGCTCCTATAGCAATGCGAATGGGAGAAATTAACAAACTTGCGGAAAACACTGGGAGTGAAATTATTCCGGCAGATGCAACTAGTATTGAGGATATCGAAAATTTGATTTCTAAATCCGTTGAAATTTTAGGTGGTAAAATAGATTTTATACTTCATTCAATTGGTATGTCGATAAATGTCCGTAAAGGGCGCCATTATACAGACCAGAAATACGATTTTACGCAAAAAGGTTTAGATGTTTCCGCTTTGTCTTTCCATAAAGTGATGCAAACAGCTATGAAACAAGACGCGATGAATGATTGGGGTTCAATACTAGCCTTGACGTATATAGCTGCACAAAGAACTTTTCCTGATTATAATGACATGGCAGATAATAAGTCATACTTAGAATCAATTGCAAGAAGTTTCGGTTATCACTATGGGGTAGCAAAGAAAGTCCGTGTCAATACAATTTCGCAGTCACCTACAATGACGACCGCTGGTAGTGGAGTAAAAGGTTTCAACGAATTTATTAACTACTCAGATCAAATGTCACCACTGGGGAATGCAGATGCACTGGCTTGTGCTGATTATTGTATCGCTATGTTTTCTGATTTAACCCGTTATGTTACAATGCAAAATCTATTTCATGATGGTGGTTTTTCCAATACAGGTGTTACACAATCCGTAATTGATAAGTTCTCGGATTAAAGTACAGCAAGAGTTTTAGTGTTGTAATTAACTGTTAGTTTGTATGCTTGCATAATAAAACTACTTCCTTTAACGTTATCCTCATAACCAATAATTTAAGAAATATGAAGAGAGCACTTTTTGCATGTATGCTATTCCCTCTTTTAGGATATAGTCAACCGTTAAAAATGAAAAATACCCAAGGAGGTTTATTCTCGTTGGGAGTTAGAACAACGGTCAGTGCTTTTGATGGAGGTGATTCAGGAGGTATTGGAACAGGAGTAGGGGGACAATTTTTGTTGCAGCTTTCTGATAGAGTTAACACAAGTTGGTATCTCGATTATATTACAGGAGCTGAAAATTCATTCGTATCTCGAAAAGATTATCACATTGGTTGGAGTGTTATGTATTACCTTACAAAAAAAACTAATCCACTCTTAAGACCATTCATTGTTGCGGGTCATTGCTTTGATAAAACGATATTAATTGATAATTCAAATCGTTCAAACTCTATGTCACGAGGAAGTTCCGCAGTTCAAATGGGTGGTGGTTTTCATTTGAATTTATCTGAGAGAATGGATTTGACTTTTGGTACGCAATATATGATGCATTTGGGAACAAACGTGCATTCTGAAATTGTAAATGACGTCGTAAGTTTTGAAAGACGAAAAGGTGCGGGGATGGAAGGTCATCTTTTAATTCAGATTGGCATTAATTATAAAATTTCTGATTTATGGTAAGGAATATATATATAGTCATGTGTCTGATTTCATTGAATGGGATAGCACAGCAGGAAGTTTATGTACGATCTGGATTGCTAAGATCCAGTCTAACGTTTTCTCCATCTCTCATGCTGAATAATACAACAACGAATTATTACTTGTCTGGTTTTGTTGAAGGATATTTAGGCGATAATTTAAGTTTAAGGGGAGAATCCCATTATTTACTAGGTGCTGATAATGCTGAATTATCGCCATACTTTAAAAATAGTATTCGCACTTCTTTTGGTATTCAATATCATCAGAACATTAAAAATTTTGATAGCTACATAGGTTTTTTGCCGAGTATTTCATTTAGCCAATTGAATGAAGAGTTTGAAAGTACAGGTAGGAATACGAATCATTTTGAGCCATCATTCGCTTTGAAAGCAGGTATCACTTATTATGTCTATAAATATTTCAATTTCTTTATTGAAATGACCTATTATAACACAACTATTCGAATTTTAGATAGAATAAATGGGCGCGCAGATGAATTGATGTTTTCAGCCGGGTTAGGATTTAATATTAACGCCAAGAAAAAGTGAAAGTTTGGTTAGGATGTAAAGTTGTTTTGGCAGAAGTATATGCCAATTGACATATTCAATTTATACTAATCCCTTACTTGCTAAATACGCATCAAGTGATCCTTCATCAGAGTAGAGTACTTCTCTTGCTTTACTGCCTCTGAATCCTCCGATTATCCCATGGCCTTCCAGCTGATCTATTATTCTTCCCGCTCTGTTGTAACCTAGTTTTAATTTTCGTTGAAGTAAACTGGCAGAGCCTTGCTGATGCATAACTACAATTCTTGCAGCATCGGCAAAAAGCTTATCTAGGTCTTCATCATCCATATCGCCTCCACCTTCTGCTGATTCTCCCTCATACTCAGGAAGCAGGAGTGCATCAGGATATCCTCTTTGTTCACCTATAAATGTGCATATATCATCGACTTCTGGTGTGTCAACAAATCCACATTGTAATCTAACGACTTCTTGACCAGTGCTCACTAACATATCTCCTCGACCAATAAGTTGATCAGCACCAGAAGTATCAAGTATCGTTCTTGAATCAATTTTCGAAAGAACTCTAAACGCTATTCTTGCAGGGAAGTTGGCTTTTATCATACCGGTAATTACATTAACCGAAGGTCTTTGTGTAGCAACAATTAAATGAATACCGATGGCTCTTGCAAGTTGTGCGATTCTAGCAATAGGCTGTTCAACCTCTTTGCCAGCAGTCATAATTAAATCCGCAAACTCATCGATTAAAACAACAATGTAAGGTAAGTAGCGATGCCCATTTTCTGGATTTAATTTTCTAGCTATAAATTTGGCGTTGTATTCAACTATGTTTCTAACATGTGCCTCTTTTAGCAATTCATAACGTTGGTCCATCTCAATGCACAGAGAGTTAAGGGTGTTAACAACTTTACTTGTGTCTGTTATAATTGCTTCTTCAGAATCAGGTAGTTTTGCTAAAAAATGACGTTCTATTCTATTATAAAGGGTTAATTCGACCTTTTTAGGATCGACAAGAACAAATTTAACTTGCGACGGATGTTTTTTATAGAGCAAAGAAACAAGTATAGCGTTTAAACCTACAGATTTCCCTTGACCCGTAGCTCCTGCTACTAACAAGTGTGGCATTTTGGCAAGATCAAAGGTAAAAGTCTCATTTGTAATTGTTTTACCCATTACAACAGGTAATTCAGCATCAGATTCTTGAAACTTTTTAGAAGCAATGAGCGTGCGCATACTAACCATTTCTGGTTTATTATTCGGAACCTCAATACCAATTGTTCCTTTTCCCGGGATAGGAGCAATTATTCTAATTCCCAGAGCAGCAAGACTTAATGCGATGTCATCTTCTAAATTTTTAATTTTGGAAATTCTGACACCAGGCGCCGGAACAATCTCATAGAGAGTGACAGTTGGTCCAACGGTTGCTTTTATTTTGGCAATTTCTATTTTATAATTTTGTAAAGTTGTAACAATCTTGTTCTTGTTCTCTTCGAGTTCTTCTTTTGTAACTGAGCCTTTGCTTACACCATAATCTTTTAACAACTCAATAGATGGGAGTGCATAATTGGAAAGATCTAATGTTGGGTCGTAATCGCCGTATTCTTTTCGTTTACTATCAACTTCTTCTTCAGAAAGTAATTTATCATCTTCAGATTCTTTCGCAACTTCTATGGAGAACTCTCCTTCGTTACTATCAGAAACAATTTCTGGTGGGATAGTAACCTCTAATTCTTGTTCATTCTGTTGTAGTTCTTCTTTGTGTTCAGTAATTTCGATAGCATCTTTAATATTCTCTTCTTCTGAGTGTAGAATACTTTCTTCTTTACTAAAATCAACGGTTTTTGCGATTAAATCTTCAGTGGTAAGGTCTGGATCTAATTTATTTTCCACATCTAAATCAGTTGCCAATTCTACATCTGGCAAGATATCATTTTCTAGGTCAGATGTTTTTTTCCAACTAAAAAAAGAAAGGAGTTTTTTGAATTTGACGTTTAAGAGAACAACAGAGAACAAGTAACCAAGAGCGATGATAAAAATAGCAGTGCCTATATTGCCTAAAGTAAGGTTCAGCCATTCATTGCTTTGAAAGCCAAAAGAGCCACCTAAGTAATTGACATTTTTTGAAAATAGGCTAAGAAATAAGCTTGTCCAAACTAAGGAGAGGGTAGATGCCGCGAGTGTTTTTCCTAACGGTAGTAAAGTGATATTGAACAATGCTTTAAATCCAAGAATAAATAGGGCGAATGGAATGATAAATGAAGCTAAACCAAACCAGCGGTATATCAAAAGGTGAGAACTCCATGCTCCAAATTTACCCATCCAGTTGGCAACAGCATCATCAGAACCATCAAAAATAAACTCAAAAAAACCCTTGTTGATAACTCTGCTTTGATCTTCGGTCCATGTCAATAGATAGGAGAAGTTGGCCATCAATAAAAAGAAAGAAAGGAGCAATAAACCAACGCCAATGCTTGATTTAACCTTTTTTTTATTGAAACGATCTTTGATGAGTGAAAGAGGAGATTTTTTTTTACTCTTCTTTTCAGAACTAGTCTTACTACTTTTCTTTTTCTCAACCTTTGAACCAGAATCTTTTGCTGTAAATTTATTTTCTGTTGCCATTTACTTTACTATATCTCACGAATATACTAAGTAAAGTAAGAGATTATATGAAGAGTAATTCTAAGTATAAACAACAACTTGTTAGTTCATTTCTTCTGGAGAAATTATGGGCTGATTTTCTGGAGATGTCATGATGTCTATAAATTCATCGAAAGTAATTTTTTTGAAGTCCGAAGGAATTCCGAACATATCTTTTTCGGGAGTATATTTACTCATCTTAGTCAATTCATAATCAAGTATTCCATTGGGCGTTGCAATGCTATATTTGACGAGTAATCCTGGTACTTCATCGAATATTTTATTGTATTTGTTACTTGTTTTTTTGAGGTATAAGAATTCAATTGGCTCAGTGAATGAAGGATGACTGACAAGAATTCTGTTTGCTTTCATGCCGAGAATTTTGCGTTTAAAAAACTTCTTTTCAAATGTGTAGTTTGATTGTGTTGTATCAGATTTATTAGCATTTTTACTTAAATCTGTTTTAATCGCGAATTTCCCATGAGCTGTTTTTAAAAGGAGGTAAGATTTGTTCAATATCAAGTGATGAATAACAACTTGCGGCCCTAATTGTTTAGTAATGTTCTCTGTTCTAGTAATCGTATCATTACTATAGATAACCATCGGGTAGCTAGTCAAAATATCTTTCATGGAAGTATCTCTAGCAGCTAGTTTGTACTCAAGCATTCCTGTAAATGGTTTCTGCTTTTGAGAAAAAGAAAGCGTAGTATTGACGATGAATAGAATAAGTAAAAAGTTATTCAAATACTGTTTTTTGTTCAATGGATGATTCATATTTATGTTAACGTTTATTAGCAGGAATAGTTACCATTTCACGACTTATTTTGCTCCTGTTTTAACTTTATTTCTAATGCTATAAAAATGGCACAAAATGTCCATATTGGAACTGCTGCTTTATCTGTATCCAGGTAATTGTTGAGAATTCCATGAACAAAATACGTAACCAAAGCAAGAATCATAGCGAGAAGTAATACTCTAATTTCTGTATCGCTTTCAGGCCATTTGTTGTACAAATTAATTCCTTTGTAGAATATTGCAAATACGATGAGTAACATAGCAATCATGCCCATTAAACCCATTTCTGCTAATGGTCCTAAGTACTCACTGTGTGCATTTCCCGCGTCTCCAAAGTTGGTAGAAATAATGGTTAAGTTTTCAGGTCGCTGGAATCTTGCATATTCAAAGGCATAAGTACCTGGACCAAAGCCAAAAACAGGTTTTTCTTGAAACATTTCGATAGCACACGACCAGCGATTAAGCCGTTCTAGGTTTGATGCGTCAGTAGTAACATTTGTTGCACTTTGCAATTTTTCTCCAAATTCTTCTGTAGTATGCTCTGTTTTATTTCTTTCAAGTTCCATCTGAATAGAATCCCAAGAAAAATAAATGGTACTAATTACAAGGATTCCAATCGTAGCAAGAATTGTAAATTTTATGCGCAATTTGATGACCACCAACACAAGAAGAGAAGCAAAAACACTTAGCCAAGCAGCTCTTGTGTACGAAAAGTAGAGCCCTAGTAGCAGAACGAATATTAAAATTAGAACGACCGATTTAATCAATGGAGAGTGTTTTTTAGAAAAATAAAGTCCAAAAATTAATGGTGTTGAAAATGCAATTGTAGAACCGTAGATTGTGTGATCTTTAAAGAACGGCCACATTACCCAATGTCCTTCTTTCTCTCCAAAACCATAACTGGCATGTATAATTAGAGTATAAATAGTTGCTATGCTCATTCCCAGACAAAAAAGCCAGATGAATGCTTTGATATTTCTTGTTTTTGAAAAAATGCGAGTACCGAAAAATAATAGTGGTACAATAAACCATAATTTTGCCAATAAGAATTTGAACGAAGTCACGGGTTCTGTGCTGGCAATGGAAGTAACCAGAACCCAAAATAGATAGAAGCTAACGGCCCATATAATAGGACTTTTCCATACATTTTTGTCAATCTGATTTTTTCTCAGTTGTTGAAATAGAAGTAGTATCATCAACCCAAACAAAAGTGGTTCTGTTGGAACATACAAACCAAAACCTTCTATGTATTCTTCAATGTTGACAGACAATGGAGTAAGAAATCCAATAGCAAGAAAAGTGTATTCTGTATAGTAGATGGCAAAAAAAACAGCAAGTAGTCCGATTGAAGCTAAACTAAGAATAGCCTGATCATTCCATAGGAGATATGCGCAAAGTGCGACGTATAGAATACTTAAGCTTAAAACAAGGCTATTTTGCTTTAATGTTTGCAAAACTATGCTTTTCTAAGCTCTTTAATTTTGTCTAAAATTAGCAAAACGAAGATGCTGAAAATGAAAGCTCCCATTGTTCCAAGAATAACAATAATCATTCTCTTAGGTTTGTCCTTTTTGTCTGCAATTACGGCATCTTCAACAATAAATTTGTGATTAAGCAATGTATTAGCATCTGATTCTGATTGTTCGTATGCGTCTTCAAACTTAGAGAATTTTGCGATTTTTTCGTTTCTCATTCTTTCAAGGGCATCAAACCAAGAACCGAATTTTAGGTTTACATCGATTTGTTCTTTAAAAAATTGTTTATCTGCTGCATTTTTAGACTCATTGTAAGCGGAGAATAAATTTGCTCGACCTTCGATAGAGACAACTCCTAAGCGATTAAGGCTGTCTAAAAGATTCAAAATAGCCTCATTTTCTTCTTCCAGTTGATTTTTCTTCCGTAAATTGATTTGATAGGCCGGGACAGTTCTTTCTCTGATCATTTCGTTCTTGACCGTATCAATGAGCTGAACTATTTTATTGGCTATATCTGCGGCTAGTTTGGCATCTCTGTCAAAAACATCTATTTGAATAGAACCATAACGAGTTCTTCGAAAAATGATGCTATTGCCATAGGCTTTGCCTAGTTTGTAGTATTTATTTTCGTCATTTTCATCAATTTCATAGTGCTTCATTAAATCAAATTGAGCAACAACTCTGTTTCTTATTCGAGAAGACTGAAGAATTTGCACCAGTTGCTCCGCGTGTTCTTCTTGTCCAAAATCCATTGAGGATGCCTTTGCATTACTTTGCTCAGAGAATGAAACCGTACTTGTAGCCGTTGGAAAAACTATGGCTGTTGACTTAAAAATGGGAGTCATTAAAAGAGAAACAACAAGGGATGCCATAAAAGCAATTACAGAAATAAGTATGATTATCTTCCTCTTCTTCCAAATAAAAACAAGTAGAGATTGTCTCTCTTGATCGAATTCATTAGTCTGTTCACTCATTGGTTTGTTTTTGGTAGCGCGAATTTAAACTTTCTATTTGAGTTTTATAACAGAAAAGAAGCTAATTTATTTTGTTTCGATAAAAACAGAGAGTGAAAACTAATATTCTTGTTGACAAACCCCTTAGAGTTTCTGAAATTTCAGATGCTTTTTATATTTAGAATTGGAAAATGTGATATTCGCAATGTAAAATCCTGTTTTTAAATCACTTACATTTACCGAGTTAGAGCTATTAAAGGTTGCTACTATTTTTCCTTCACTATTGGTTATTTCTATTTTACTGACATTGTCCTCTGACTCTATAGTAAGCATACTTGTGACCGGGTTAGGAAAAAGAGTAGCATTAATTATTGAGTTTTCGGCAAGCCCAACTACGGAATCGTTCTCAAAATAAGGTAATGAACCCCCGTAACTGCCTACAAGTAGATCAAAATCTCCATCATTGTCTAAGTCAGCAAAAACAGGGGTAGATATTTCATAAACAGATATCAAACCAAAAGGATTAGTTATTGGTGATGTAAATTGAGGAACAACAGTTGTTCCCGTGTTTTGAAAGTATTGCATTGCACCATAATATTCACCTACAAGTAAATCTAAATCTCCATCATTGTCCAAGTCTGCAAAGGTTGGGAATGCATATTGATAAGTGGAAGTTAATCCAAAAGAATTTGCTACCGGAGCAGCGAACTGAGGAGCAGTGGCGGTTCCCGTATTTTGAAAATATTGCATAACGCCATAATATTCACCTACTAACAAATCAAAATCTCCATCATTGTCCAAGTCTGCAAAGGTTGGGAATGCAAATTGGTAAACGGAAGTTAATCCAAAAGGATTTGCTACTGGAGCAGCGAACTGAGGAGAAGCACTAGTTCCCGTGTTTTGAAAATATTGCATAGCGCCATAATATTCACCTACTAACAAATCTAAGTCTCCATCATTATCTAAATCTGCAAAGGTTGGGAACGCTATGTAATAAGTACTATCCAATCCAAAAGGATTTGCTATTGGGGCAGCGAATTGAGGAGAAACACTAGTTCCCATGTTCTGAAAATATTGCATTACTCCATAACTTTCACCTACAAGTAAATCTAAATCTCCGTCATTATCTAAGTCTGCAAAAGCTGGAAGTGCTAAGTTGTATGTGTTAGTAAGCCCAAAAGCATTAGCAACAGGAGGGAGAAATGATTGTCCAAAAGAACTTGTGCTTGAAATGCCTAGTAAGATAATTGCTGTTCCGATGATTTTTCTCATCCTGTCTGGAGCAACAACTAGAACTAATTCTGCAATCAATCTTCTAATTTTTTGGAGTAGTTGTGTAATTTGTAAAACATGAGATTTAGTGTTATGCATATTCTTTAACTTCTTCAAAAGGAAGAATAAATGCTGCTCTTTATTGTCTAGGGTGTTTTTTTTCATGGCTCAATGTTTTTCATCCAAAATGTAGTATTTTCAGTTGTAATCCCTTTTTTGTAGTTAGAATTTAATGTGTTGAGTATATTCGGTCTAATTTTGTTAGGCAAAATATGAACATCGTAAATCTCATCTAAAGAACTAAGATATGAAATTTTACCTGAAATACTGGCTGTTGGTAAATGAATTATAGTTATCCCTGCATTGTTGGCTTTGTCTGCAAAGTCTAGCTCTGCAAAAGTAGATGAATTTTTTCTGAGTTTTGAAAGTCCAATAAAAAGATAATTTTTATGCAAAGACATGCCTCTAACAAAACCGTCAAGTTTAATGATTACTTGGTAAGTTCCTGTATTAGTATTAACTTTTACTAGTTCTCCTGTAGCAGATAAAAGAACGTATAATTCTCCATTAAAAATTCTTGGAGAATGAGGCATGGGAAGGTTTCTGGCTATTACTCTATTTGTCTCGATATCTATGATGACGCCTGTTTTAGTAACGTTTTCTCGCCAACTTTGCTGTGAGTTTCCTTGGTTAAATGCGGTGGCGTATTTTGGAATTCCATTTTGCATGGCCATACCATTTAAATGACATCTATCCTCAGAAACTATTTGATCTATAAAATTTGGTTTCCAAAAAGTAGAGAAATTAAAATCACTATTAATTTTTGTTATACATGAAAAAAGAGTGTTCACAGCATAAATGTCTTCATTCTTACCAAAACTAAGATCGTGAAGATCTAGTTGTCCAGTATGATATGTCGCTTTAGGCATATATAAGGAGTCATATTTCCCTGGTGCCTTGGGGTAGTGCAGAGCTAGTTCAATAGAATTGGAGAATACGATTACTTCGTCTTTACAAGCGAGTGCAAGTTTATCTTTGGTGGAGTGTTCCGCAATACCCATTACTTTGTCAAAATGACGGGGTAGTTGAACTAATGAGTTTTCATCCTTCGCAGAAATAAAAATCAATTTACCCGCTTGATAGGTAGATATTGCAATTGTACAGTTTAACTTTTGCAATAATTCAGGTACCTGTGGAGTGTATTGACAACTGAATGGAGCTAATTCAGAATTGAAATTAGAATCTTCATTATTATTCATCATTTCACAACCAACTTAAATCCTTTTCCATGCACATTCATGATTTCAATATTCTCATCTTCACGCAAAACTTTTCTCAACTTTGCAATGTAAACATCCATACTTCTTCCATTGAAATAGTTATCATCACCCCAAATTGCTCTTAGCGTTGCATGCCTGTCCAGAATTTCATTCTGATTCTTAACCAACATTTGCAACAATTGATTTTCTTTAGTTGTGAGTTTTTTTGTTTCCTCCTTAAGATGGAGCATTCTAAATTCAGGTTCGTATTTTATTGAACCAATTTGCAATTCAGCTTTTTCTTCAGGTGATTTAATTTCTACTCTTCGCATTATAGCGTTGATTCTAGCTAGTAATTCTTCCATTTGAAAAGGCTTAGTTAGATAATCATCTGCCCCAATTTCAAAACCAGCTAATTTATCTTCCTTCATTGATTTCGCAGAGAGAAAGAGAATAGGAATCTTTTTATCTATTTCACGGATTTCTTTAGCCAAAGTAAAGCCATCCATTTCAGGCATCATAATATCAAAGATGCAGAAGTCATACGTATTTTTATTAAATTTTTCAAAGGCTATTTTTCCATTCTGAGCTAGGGAAACTTCAAAACCTTTAGATCTTAAAAATGTATGTAGCAGCTGTCCTAGGTTCAAGTCATCTTCTGCTAATAATATACTAATCGAGTTTTCCATATCTTTATTTAATGTGCTTTAGGCTATAATTGTTTCTTTTTTTCTTGGTCTTCACACTGTAATAGTGAATGTGGTTTCTTGTCCAAATTTACTCGTCACTTCAATTTCCCAGTTGTGAATTTCAATAATCGCTTTGACATAACTAAGTCCGAGTCCAAATCCTTTCACGTTGTGGATATTCCCTGTAGGAACACGATATAATTTGTCGAATATTTTATTTAAGTGTTCTTTTTTTATTCCAATTCCATTGTCTTTGACAGAAATATGAATTTTTTCATTCTCCTTAAAGAGCTTTACCTCAACCTCTGGGGTTTGTTTGCTGTATTTAATGGCGTTATCAACTAGATTAGAAATTGCGTTTGTTGTGTGCAATTTGTCACAAGATACAGTGATTAATTCAGTCGGCATATTTAATTTAACAGTACCTCCTGTGTTGTCTAACCTAAATTTTGCTTTCGCTACAATATCCTCAAGCAATTCGTTTAAGAGAATAGACTCATTATTCAATTGGAGTTCTTTTTTATCAATACTTGCGCTTTGTAAAATTCGCTCAACTAAAACTTCTAGGCGTTTGTTCTCATCATTTATCATTTTGATGTACGTCTGAGAAGAATTTGATTGATCACTAACCATATCGACATCATTCATTGCTTCACAAGCTAGAGATATTGTAGAGATGGGGGTTTTAAATTCATGCGTCATATTGGAAATGAAGTCACTTTTTAATTCAGACAATTTCTTTTGGGTAAGAATGGTTTTGAACATGATGATCATTGCGACTACAATGAGAGTAAGTAAGAGAATATTGATTAATAATGGCGCCCACATTTCCATAAACAAAAAGGAACTCTGCTCTGGAAATTGCAAATGTAGATACAAGTCCTCGTCAATAGGATTACTCGGAAACAGTTGTGTTTTGTGACTATTGGTCGTATCAACAGATAAGTTGTAGTTGGATGGAGCATTATCAAATAAAATTGCATGATTGTATTCATCTGTGATAACATATTCGTATTCATCTGGCAGATTTTCATTCAATTCATTCTGTAAAACAGAATCTAGGAATGCTAAGTCAACTCTTTGTGACGGGTTTTCATAGACGTTATTGCGAAAAGCATCTATCATCATTTCATTTACGAAACGTGCTTTCTTAAAAATTTGTTGAATAACTCGTTGATCTAACTGCACGGCTAATTTGATAGAATCTTGGCTAAGGTTTTGAGAATTATTTCCTTTGAACAGGTCGCGCAATTGTCGTACATCTCTGGCTAGTACAGTTTGCTGAGCCTTCAGCCCTGAAAGAGAATCATAGGTGTTTCCCTGGATGATCAGATAGTCCTCCATTTTACCGTTCTCGAAAATGGACGTATCGTGAATGGAAATTGATTCCTGCGCAGAAAGTAAATGTTGAAATTCTTCTTTAAGAATGTCTTTGTATTGCACACTAAAATCTTTGTCCGCTAACATCATGTATCTTCTGATGTCTTCGGCTTTTTCATGTCGAAAAGCAATTTTATCTAAAGTTGTTGAAAACCGTTCGGAAAACTCATTGGATTTTCTATCGTATAGCTGTGAAGTTTGAAAAGCTTGTATGACAAGCAATGCAAGTAGTGCAAGAATGACAAGTATTAAAATGAAATTAACACGAATTTTTTTCAACGGTCTGTATTTAATTACACATTTTAACGAATGTAACAGATAATCCTACAAAAATGTGACTGCTTAACTTTTTTTAACTGTTGTAAAATCTAGTGGAGGTGATATGAAAAAAATGGATACTGAATTGAAAGATAGAGCCTCCTTTTTGTGCAAACAAAAAGTGATAATTTTGAAGCAACCATTAATTGCCAATTACACATTTAATACTCAATGTTCCACTGCACACTGCCGCCTTCTGGCACATAAACACTATCTGCAAAAGGGGTAGTGATGTTGTTTTTTGTTACAGTGCCTAAAGCAATCCACCAACCCATTGCTACAAAACTATTATTAAATGTTTGATTAAAACAATCATTATATTCTGAAACACCAGAGTTAATAAGTTCTGGTATAGACTTATGATATAAATTAGTAATCGTCAGCTTATCATTATTATCAAAACAATTAACATTTGTAATCGATAATTGCATATATCCCTTGGTAGCTAACAATAAATCATATACTTGATTCCCACTAATGAAACGTCTGTTAGAATTGTCTAGATGGGAAGTTGTTCTGATTCTGTAATAATTATCGTCAACTCCGTAATTAAACAGAATGTATTGTCCTTTTTTTTTGTCTCGGTAAGGCATAGAATAATAACCATTGGCATCCGTCGTTGCCGTTTCTAATGCTTTGTCAGGGCATCCATCATAACTTAAACAAAATTTTTCTCTAAACTCAGCTATGATAACCCCTTCAATTCCGTTGCCAGTAATGGGGTTATACACTCTTCCTGAGATAGTTCTTTTCTTCCCGCAAGAAAATACAAAAAAAAGAGCGAATATGAAAATTAGATATTTCATTGTAAATTAATTGACCAAAGTAAAGATACACCTAATTATCAGTACTCAATATTCCACTGCACACTGCCGCCTTCTGGCACATACACACTATCTGCAAAAGGGGTAGTGATGTTGTTTTTGGTTACGGTTCCTTTCCAAACATACCAACCCATTGGAACAGAACTATTGCTATACGTTTGATTCATACAGCCAGGATAGATGGCAACTGTAGAAGAATTAAGTTCAGGAATAGACTTATGATAAGCACTAGTGATAGTTAACTGATCATTAGCATCAAAGCAGCTAGTATTTGTAATTGTTCTTTGTAAATATCCTTCTGTTACCAACAACAAATCATACTCTTGATTCCCACTAATGAAACGTCTGTTAGAATTGTCTAAATGGGAGGTTGTTCTGATTCTGTAATAATTATCGTCAACTCCGTAATTAAACAGAATGTATTGTCCTTTTTTTTTGTCTCGGTAAGGCATAGAATAATAACCATTGGCATCCGTCGTTGCCGTTTCTAATGCTTTGTCAGGGCATCCATCATAACTTAAACAAAATTTTTCTCTAAACTCAGCTATGATAACCCCTTCAATTCCGTTGCCAGTAATGGGGTTATACACTCTTCCTGAGATAGTTCTTTTCTTCCCGCAAGAAAATACAAAAAAAAGAGCGAATATGAAAATTAGATATTTCATTGTAAATTAATTGACCAAAGTAAAGATACACCTAATTATCAATACTCAATATTCCACTGCACACTCCCGCCTTCTGGCACATACACACTATCTGCAAAAGGGGTAGTAATGTTGTTTTTAGTTACGGTTCCTTTCCAAACATACCAACCCATAGGGACAGAATTATTACTATATGTTTGATTCATACAACCTGAATATGTGACAGTTCCATAAGAGTTAAGTTCCGTTATATATTCGTGAGTGTAGCTTGTCCTAACAAATGAATCATTAGCATTAAAGCAGCTAGTATTTGTAATTGTTCTTTGTAAATATCCTTCTGTTACCAACAACAAATCATACTCTTGGTTGCCACTCACACCTGGTATGTTAGAGTTTAAACGATAGTACTCATCCAAGTCATTTTTGAACAAAAGGTATTGACTTCCCTTGTCTCTGTAGTTTATAGAATAATAACCGTTTGCATCTGTCGTAGTAGATTCTAACAACTTAGAACCACAACCGTCGTAGCCTAAGCACACTTTACCTTTCCTTACTTGTACCTCAAGGCCTGCTATTCCTTTGCCGTTTACAGGATTGTAAACTCTGCCTGTTGCTGTATATTTTTTACCGCAAGCAGAAAGGAGAAGAATGAATGTTAAGTAAGCTAAATTTTTCATTGTATAATTAATTTACGTGTTCCTTTTAATACACCATTGGAGTGCCATTGTACAAGCACAAATCTGTGATTGCCAACTAATTTTTTAATGCTTGCAGAATTATTTTTATCCAGTTCTACCTTACCTAACAAATTACCCATCATAGTATAAATATACAACAAGTCTCCTTTTTGGGCAAACTTACTTTTAATGGTCATTTTATTCGTGCTTGGGTTGGGGTAAATTGTCCATGACTCTGCATTAGAGTATTCTTGCCGAACATCAGATGTTTGATTGGTGTTACTTTCATCATTTTCCATAGACATGTATCTGCCTCCTCCAATCCAATAGCACATACTTGAGATGTATAAATGTGCAATAGCACCTGCTTGTATGTGTGTGCCTGGCTTTAATTCAATGATTTCTCCTGATTGGTATTCTGCATCTACATTGGCAAGTATATTGTAATCTCCAAAAGGTGTCTTGGGGCTACTATTATTACCGATTCGAATCAAGTCACCAATTAGTGGACCTGGTGGTGCGTACAAATCCGCCATTATACTTGGTAAAAGGTCGGCATAATTCAGAGATTTCGTTACACCATTATTATTAACGGATAGAAAGTTAAAATTGCCAGTGGCAATATTTGTATTGGACAAACTGCTGACATTCGGCAACTTCAATAACCCTTCTACTTTAAGATTTCCTAATGCCCTCAAATCACCATCAACCCTAGAATTTCCATTAACCCTAAAATCTTGCTTTACAATAGCATCTCCCTTCATGGTCATTTTTTGCTCTACAATCATCCTATCCATTGCACGAATAGCTTTGTTTACAATTAAGGAGTCTTTAATCAATAGACAAGAATCGATAATCATATTACCATTTACATCTAACTGAGCAGAAGGGGTTAATGTTCCTACACCGACTCTACCTGTCGTTGGAAGTGTATTGTCTTGTGCAAATAATGTGGAAGATGCAATGACAATGATTGCAGCGATTAATTTTTTCATAAGTACCTAATTTTCACCAAGTCTAAAAAAAAAAAAATGGAAAGACAAAGTTTTTGAGCGAAATGTTGTTGGAAAAAGAATCTACCTATGTTTTCATCCCCTTGAAAACTCAGACAATACAATCCCAGTAGCAACAGCTACATTCAGTGATTCAGACTCGCCAAAACGCGGAATATGAATGGAAGTTTGAATTAACTCCTTTATTTCTGCTGAAATCCCGTTTCCTTCATTCCCCATAACGATGATGCCTTCTTGTCGAACTGTCTTTGTGTAAATAGATTCACCAGAGAGAAGTGCTCCATATATAGTAAGGTCAGATTTTGAGAGGTACTCGTGCAAATTACAATAGTTAATCGGAATTCTGAATAATGACCCCATGCTGGCTTGAACCACTTTAGGATTGTGAATGTCAACCGTGTTTTTAGAGCAAATAACTTCATCGACCCCAAACCAGTCGGCCGTTCTTAGAATTGTCCCCATATTTCCAGGATCCTGGATACCATCCAAAGCAAGTATGAATTTTGCGTTTTTTGATTTTTTCGGTCGAATTTTAACAACAGCAAGCAATCGATTGGGTGTCTTCAAACTACTTATTTGTCCCATTGATTGTACATCTGCAAGGAAAGTAGAATGATTAAAGGAAATGGTTTTGTCTGTAGAAACAACACATTCAATAAGGTCAGAGTGATTGTTGACTAATTCTTGCACCATTTTCTCTCCTTCAACAATAAATAATTGCTCAGAATCACGGTTTTTCTTCATTCTTAGTGAACGAATCCACTTAATCTTATTTTTTGAGAGTGTTTCCAAAGATGCTTTTGTTATTTTTGTTCAACTCAAACCAAAAGTTGATAAAGACCAAACATACATATATTTTACTAATTATCGCGATTAGTTTTGTGGCTTGTAAACAGACCAAATATGTTCCTGAAGGAAAGTATTTGCTAAAGAAGAATAGAATTATTCAGTCTGGAGATAAAATGGCCGATGACGAGTTGAATGAAATCATTCAACAACAGCCTAATTACAAAAGAGTAGGGGTGAAATGGAAGTTGTTAGCCTATGATTTAATTGATTCTGCCAAGGTTGCCGATAAGCGTTTTAGAAAGGATATAAAATTGACTAAAAAAAACAACTCGAAACGCCTTAAGCAAAATAGAATCAACTCACAGAGAATTGCAAAAGCCAAAAGGAAAAATAAAACGCATTATACGGAAAAAATAATTCCTCTTAAGGACACTATTTCACCACGGAAATTTTTCAGAGAATGGTATAAATATAAAATTGGTCAAGCTCCAGTTGTTTTTGATAGTTTATTATATAATAAATCAATTGAACAATTGAGTGCATTTATGAAGGGTAAAGGTTATTACTACAGTGATGTTACCGGCTTTGTAAAATACAAACCCAGTAAAAAATGTGTTGTTACATATCATGTGGTATCTGGCATGCAATATAAGATTGATAGTGTTTACGTTTTAAGTGACAATTTTCAAATTGAACAATATTATTACGAATACCTTGCCAATAACGACAACATTCTGAACGAAGCCTTTGACAGTGATTTAATGGATGACCATCGATACAATGTTGCTAAATATATGAGAAATAAAGGTTTTTATGGCTTTAGTTTTAATCACATCAAGTTTATAGCAGATACTTCAAAGAGTACAATGAAAGTTCGTGTCGGAATTCAATTTGGTGACAGATACATTCAATCGGGAGAAGACAGGGATTCATCGATAAGAGTGGAACACGAACAAGCATATGTTAATAAGGTTGTTTTTCACATTTCGGATACGACCTTTTATGAAGGCTCATTCACAAAAAAAATGAATGAATTAGGTTTGTCATTCTACGAGGGGCAATTTTTGAGAACTCTTGACACTACGCAATTTGCGCTACCTATTAAAAGACGAAATGAAATGATAGATCCGTCCAGAACAGCCACTTTTCATCATAACGGTCCGATGCAAATTAGACCGCAAGTATTAGAGGCGCAAAATTATTTGGAAATAGATAAATTGTATTCGGAAAAAAAATTGGAACAGACTTATCTAAGTTTATTACGTTTAGATCTTTTTCAAACCATCAAAACAGAACTTGTTGAAGGAACAAGAATAGGATGCTTAGATGCTCACTATTATTTAGCTCCGAGCAAGAAACAAACGTTTGGATTTGAGCCGAAAGCTACTAATTCAAATGGTTTTTTGGGAGTTGCAGCAACAATAAATTATATCAATAGAAATCTATTTAAAGGAGCAGAGAAATTAACTATTTCACTGTCGGGAGGATTTGAATCTCAGCCTCCTATTTTTGATAAAACTGTTGATGGAGAGCCAATTCAAACTGCCTCACGAAGTTTTAATACCTTGGAGATTGGTCCAAGCACGAAACTTGAAATACCCGGTTTTTTTCCTTTTAGAATGGCTAAAATTTCCAAGAAAATGAGACCGAAAACAATTATTTCTACGGCTTATAATTTTCAGAAAAGAAATGACTTCACAAGAGGGACGTTTCAAATGAATTACACGTATCAATTTCACAGAAGAAAAACAATGATTTTCGAAATGGGGTTCCCAGGTGTATCGGTGATTAAATTTGTAAATATTGATAAAAGTCCGGACTTTGATTCAAAACTATCTATTTTGAATGATTTGTTTTTACTCAATACATATAGTAATCAATTTATTTGGCAAGATTTTAAGTTTAAGTTTGCGTATAACATCAAAGAGAAGGAAAAGCGTAAAGGAAATTCTCAACTATATTTCAGCTCTTCTTTTGACCCATCCGGTAACATTCTTTCATTATTTAATAATTCTTTAGACACTACTTTAACAGGTCAGTACGGACTTTTAGGAGTTGCTTATGCTCAATTTGCACGTTTGGACAATGAATTGATTTTTTCTAAGCCATTAGGAAAGGATAAAAGTTTCAACTTCAGAGCTGTTATAGGCGGTGGTTTACCTTATGGCAACTCGAATACTTCATTGCCTTATGATTATAGCTTTTTTGCTGGAGGTGCAAATGATAATAGAGGTTGGAGGGCAAGGTCATTGGGACCAGGTTCATACAAATATTACCTTGACACCAATCGTTCGGCAACCCAAGTTGGTGACCTTCGTTTAGGTTCTTCGATGGAGTTTCGTTTTGCCTTTAACCCTTTATTCAAAGGTGCATTTTTTCTTGATGCAGGTAATATTTGGACTGTTTTGGAAGATCCTAATAGAATTGGAGGACAAGTTTCTAAAAATATGCTGAATGAAGTTGCTCTTGCTGCTGGTTTTGGTTTACGAATGGACTTGGACTTCTTTATTGTCAGAGTTGACATTGGTTTCCCTTTGAGAAATCCAGCTCTGCCAGTCGGAGCGCAATGGTTTTTCCAAACGCGACAACCATATTACGATGAAGGTTTAGCGACTTTTGGAACAAATTATGGAGAATTTCTTCCGAATCCATTTATTCCTGCATTTCACTTCGGAATTGGCTATCCGTTCTAGATAAAGCTGTATTTCATTGAAGTTTTCAATTCGCTCCATGAAATAAAAAGAGGTTTATCTCCCCACGTATCACTTTTTAACCAAAGATCCATTCCCTCTCGTTTAAATGTTACTTTGAAAGCATCCAAACTGTTATCGTTGATGGATTTAATATGGTCCTCAGAGAGCGTGATGTTATTTGCAGAAGCATGCGATTTTGTTTTTTCGAGCAAATGAGAAACGGCGTGCTTTATTTTCTGCGGGATAAACAAATCGGAATATAAAACATTGTCTCCGGTTTCTATATTGTACAAAAAATAGCGGTTCTGGCTTTCTTCAAAATCGATGCAATTGCAAAAGATATGTATTTGAATATGAGCACCCTTTTGTATATAACCATATTGACCAATACAGAAATCAGAGTTCTTTAAGTCTTCTATTTGAGTTTGTAAATGCTCATTGATTTTGTCTGCAACTTCTTGGGAGTTTTTAACCACAGCAACAGGATATATCATCCCGTTTTCAAAAGAAGCTTCAATAAACTTAACTTGTTCAAGCTGAGCGTTAACGTCCATGAACAACAAAATCGTAACTAATGTGATGAATAATTTCATATCGATATAATTTATTCTTACTTGTTAGACGTAATTCCGTACAAAAAGTTTTCCAAGAATATAAAGACTGATTCAACCCAACCTTTAAACATCCATAATTTTCAAGTTGGCAAAACGAAGCAAGACAACTTTAGAACCATGATTTGGAAAGAATATGGTTGCTTTTTTATCCCCCCCTGTTCCTTCTAGGTTTATTATTTTCCCTCTTCCAAAACGATCATGTTCTACATTGTAGCCAACCTTAATTTCTCGATTTTCTGTGTTGTTTTGCAAAGGTTTTGAGCTTGCAGACCCAATCGGCTTCAATGATTTAGAAGTAAATGATTTATTTAACCCTCCTGTAAATGATTTTTCAAAATTAGCCCCTCGATTGTTCAATGAACGACCACCTTTTCGCTCAGGAGTCTCAAAATTTAGGAATTTATCGTCAACCTCTTCAATAAAGCGACTCGCTTCACATGTGATGAGATTACCCCATTGAAAGCGAGAATTAGAATAAGAAAAAGTACACGTATGCTTAGCTCTGGTAATTGCTACATAAAACAATCTTCTTTCTTCTTCCAGATCTGTTCTAGAGTTAAGCGCCATTTGTGAAGGAAATAAATTTTCTTCTAAACCTACAAGGTAAACATGTGGAAATTCTAACCCTTTGCTAGAATGAATTGTCATTAAAGTAACATGCTCCGGGGCTACTTTTTTGTTGTCTTCAGCATCGGTCAGTAAAGCTACATCTAACATGAATTCGGACAGCGATTTTGATTCACCTTCTGGTTGTCCTTCAACAAATGTCTGAATTGCAGCAATTAACTCTTCAATATTTTGATACCTTTCAACTTCTTCAGGTCCTTTGTCCTTATCCGTTCTTAGTTCCTTGAGGATTCCGGACACTTTAGCTATTTCTTGAGCGAGAACATGCCCCTCTAATTTATTCAATTGAGCACTAAAACTCTTTATCATTGTAGTAAACTCCACCATCTTATTCATGGTGCCATTGTTGATGTCAACTGGGTAGGTATTGAAGTCACAAATTACATCCCAAAAACTAACACCGTAATTGTTGGCAGCAATAATCACTTTCTGCAAAGAAGCAGCACCAATTCCGCGCTTTGGGTAGTTGATGACTCGTTTCAACGCTTCATTGTCACTTGGATTTGCCGTTAAGCGGAAATAAGAGAGTAAATCTTTAATTTCTTTACGCTGGTAGAAAGAAAGCCCACCGTAAATTCGATACGGAATATTCAACTTTCTCAAAGTCTCCTCAAAAGTTCTCGATTGTCTATTAGTTCTGTATAGAATTGCAAAGTTATTGTACCCAATTCCATCATTCTTGCTCTTGTCAAAAATTTTATTGATAACAACCTTGCCTTCTTCGTTGTCAGTCAAAGTCCTAACTACTGTAATTTTATCACCATCCGAATTATCTGTCCAAACTGTTTTTTTTATTTGGTCTTTGTTTTTTGAAATGACACCGTTTGCGGCTTGCACAATGTTGTTTGTACTTCTATAATTTTGCTCCAACTTAAATAATTTAAAATCGGGATAATCTTTCTTGAAATTGAGAATGTTTTGAATATTTGCTCCTCTAAAAGAATAGATGCTTTGTGCATCGTCTCCCACAACACAGATATTCTCATAAACAGCAGCCAGTTTTTTAATGATTAAATATTGAGAATAGTTGGTATCTTGATACTCATCGACCAAAATGTATTGAAATTTCTGCTGATAGTGGCTCAAAACATCTGGAAAATCACGCAAGAGAATGTTTGTTTGATAGAGTAGATCATCAAAGTCCATTGCCCCAGCATTGAAACATCTCTTCGCATAAGTACGATATATTTTAGTCAAATCTGGCCGTTTCGCCATCTTGTCTTCCGCCTGTATGTTTGCGTTATTTTCGTAATCATCAGGAGAAATTAAATTATTTTTAGCAGAAGAAATCCTCCCTAAAACGTTGGCTGGCTTATATGCTTTTTCATCTAAACTGAATCCTTTGATGATTTCTTTGAGCAAACTTTTAGAATCTTGTGTATCGTAAATAGTAAAATTACTAGGATAACCTAAACGGTCAGAATTATACCTAAGAATGCGCGAAAAAACCGAGTGAAAAGTACCCATGGTAATATTCCTTGCTTCACCTTCACCTACAATCTCACCAATACGAGCCGTCATTTCTTTTGCCGCTTTATTGGTAAATGTCAACGCCATGATGTTGAACGGATCAATGTTGTTCTTCATCATGTGGGCAATGCGGTAGGTCAAAACACGCGTTTTCCCAGATCCAGCACCAGCAATAACCATGGTTGGTCCGTGAATATTTTCCACTGCGACCCGCTGACTTTCATTCAATTCATCTAAGTAGCTCATTTTGACTAATTTCTTGCTATGACTAATAAGTCATATAACGGTCCTTTTTTTCTTGGTAAATATCACCGAGTGAAACTAAAATACCTGTTTCTTCTACATCACCAAAATCTCGATTTACTGCTGTCCCAAAGGTTTTCATAGTAGGAGAGAGGTTCATGTAAATATTGACCAATGGCGGAACAAATTCTTCTCGTTCTTTCACAAATGCGTTCAGGACTTTAAACCCTTCTTTGAAATTTAAACCAATAAGTAAAGAAGCAAAATATTCTTTGTCATCTTCTTGCTGTAATGGAAAATGTGGGGTCATTAGATTATCAGTATCAGGAAAATACGAATGCATGAAGTAAAGTAAAAAATCCCTTGCCTCTGTATTGTAATTCGCATACATGGTTACTTTTCCGAAGAAATACTTGATTGTCGGATTGCTTTTAACTACAGCGCCAAGCCCATCCCAAATATTATCTAAGGCAAATAATCCTTTCCGTGGATTCACAGATGGCTGATAGTTAGGTTGTACCCATGACCTTCCTAATTCTATCGTATTTGGCAAATAATCATTGATAAAACGCTCTGTAAACTCAAAGTAATGTGCGGTCGAAAGTTCAATTTCATCTTTTCCGATTACATCTTTACAAAGAATAAATCGATAACCACCAATAATTTCTTGGTCTTCGGGTGACCAAACAATCAATTGTTGGTAGCAGTTATCGGACGTGTCATATTCATCAATATCAATTGAAAGTCCAGTTCCACCGCCAGATGCCCTGAAGGTTACTTCCCGCAGTCTGCTAATTTCTCGCATCACATTTGGAGAATTGTGATGATTGATACAATAGATTTCATTGCCACCTTTTCGGGTAGTTCTCAAAAATCGGTCAGAATTTAATTCTTCAACGATTATTTTTTTGTCTATAGCTTCAATAATATTTTCCATGCTACAACTGATTTCTTAGTGCGTAGGTGATGTTCTTTATATTTGCAGAAAGGGTACGATCATTTTTTTCATTGAAAAGGTACTCTTTTTCTATCGGATCACCAACTACAAAGTTAATGTGTTTTCCTCTTTGTTTAAACAATTCATTGGACAAATACAGCATTTCAATATTCATTTTGATACCAAAGAATTTGCGAATGCGTGAAAGTCTGTAAAAGAAAGGGGAGAGCTTGCCTTCAATGTAAATTGGGACAATGGTTCTCTCGTAATCTTTTGAGTAGGTAACAAATGTTTTTTTCCAAACTAAGTCTTTTACTTCACCTTTGGTTTCTCGACTTACCAATCCTGCTGGAAATATGCAAACGGCGTTATCAGATTGAAAAAGATTTTTTATTTGAGTTCTAATAGAATCTTTCGCTTTCCCGTATTTATCAACTCCAACAAACATGTCCTCCATGCTTTCAATGTTCATCAGGAGATCATTGACGATAAATTTTAAGTCTTTTCGGTGGTCTTTAAGCGCATCGATTAAGACAATTGCATCCATTCCACCTAGAGGATGGTTCATTGCAATCACAATTTTGCCTTCTTTTGGAATCTTTTCAATATTTTTAACAGAATACGTCATTTCTAAGAAGTCAACTCCAGCTTTGCACCAATCTGCTCCTTTCTTGTCTTTGTTTTTAGAAATAAAGTCATTGACTTCGTCTTGATGGAGAATTTTTTTTAAATATCGTAGAACAAAGCGAGGTGTCCATTTAAGAATCTTAGGATTCTTACTGGCAATAAGGTTTTCTATATCAACTAATTTGACGTCTTGCATATTTGCTTCAAAATTACTTTTTTTCCAAAATAAGAGGAAATAAAGAGCATATTTTATATACATTTTTTTTCAACAACTTTTTGTCATTCTTTTGACACAATAATTGTAATTTTACATCGCAAATAATGGCCATAAGATTATGATAGAATTATCACACCGATTAAACGCAATGGAGGAGTCTGCAACCATTGCCATGTCTCGAAAAAGTAGAGAATTAAAAGCAGAGGGTAAAGATATTATTTCTTTGAGTCTCGGAGAACCTGATTTCAATACGCCACAATTTATAAAAGATGCGGCGCTAGAAGCGATGAATGGAAACTTTACAAAATATACTCCTGTTCCCGGTTACGATGATTTACGTGAGGCCATTGTCAATAAATTTCATAGAGATAATGGTTTAACATATTGTAAAGACCAAATTGTTGCATCTACTGGAGCAAAACAGTCCATCGCAAATGTTGTTTTGAGTGTTGTTAATAAAGGGGATGAGGTAATTATTCCTGCCCCTTTCTGGGTGTCGTACATTGAAATTGTAAAAGTCTCAGAAGGTACGCCAGTGATTGTTAATGCAGGCATTGAAAGTGATTTTAAAATTACAGCTCAACAATTGGAAGACGCGATTACTCCCAAAACAAAAATGATGATTTTTTCTACACCTTGTAATCCTACAGGTTCGGTTTATAGCAAAGAAGAGTTGAGAGAATTGGCTAATGTAATCAAGAGGTACCCACAATTAGTGGTTATCAGTGATGAAATATATGAGCACATTAATTTTACATCAAAACACACTAGTTTAGCTCAGTTTGAGGACGTTTATGAGCAAATTGTCACGATCAATGGTGTCTCTAAAGCATGGGCAATGACAGGCTGGAGACTTGGTTATATCGGAGCAAGTAAACAAATAGCAAGTGCATGTTCTAAAGTGCAAGGACAATTCACGTCGGCACCTTCATCAATATCACAAAAGGCAACGATAGCTGCTTTGGATGCTGATCCAGCAATATTGAAAGACATGATGGCCGCTTTTAAAGGTAGAAGAAAATTGGTTTTAGACGCATTGAATACAATCCCAGGTGTTAAAACGAACATACCAGAAGGAGCTTTTTATGTTTTTCCTGATATGTCTAGTTTCTTTGGTAAATCTTATGTTGGAAGTACGATCAATGGAGCAAATGATTTGGCAATGTACTTGTTAAATGAGGCCAATGTTGCATTGGTAACCGGCAAAGCTTTTGGAGATAAGGATTGCATCCGAATTTCTTATGCCGCTTCGGAAGAAACCTTAACGGAAGCTATGCGTAGAATAAAGAGAGCATTAGAAAAGTTAAGTTAATGGACGTTGAAAATTTATTCAAAGAATTCGCCAAAAAGAGGATAATTGTCCTCGGTGATGTAATGATTGACGCATACTTGCGAGGGAAAGTTACGCGTGTAAGTCCCGAAGCACCCGTGCCTATCATCGAATTGGGTAAAAAAGAAGAAAGACTCGGAGGAGCGGCAAACGTTGCTTTGAATCTATTAGCTCTTGGAGCAACACCTATTTTATGTGCCATTACTGGTGAAGATGATGGAGGCAGGAAATTTAATCAGCTACTAGAAAAACGTGCACTTTCTGCAAAAGGTATTGTGCAGTCTTCTTCTCGAAAAACAACTATAAAAACACGAGTGATTGGCAATAATCAGCACTTGTTAAGAATAGATGATGAAGAGATTTTTGCAATCAATGATGCTGAAGCAAAGGAATTGATTATTAGAGTTAATAAACTGATTATAAGTGGAATAGATGCTATTATTATTGAGGATTATAACAAAGGTTTACTTACTCCTTATGTTATTCAGAAGGTTATAGCTCTTGCAAATGAAAATAATGTTATTGTAACAGTTGACCCTAAAAAAGACAATTTTTTTTCTTATAAAAACGTGACGTTATTTAAGCCTAACTTAAAAGAATTGAAAGAAGGTTTGAACTGTGAATTTGACTTTACTACTGATCGAAACTCGTTTGAAAATACCATCGAAAAGATGGAATCAGAATTGAATAACGAAATCAGTTTTGTTACCTTGTCTGAGCATGGTGTCTTTATAAAAAGAGCAGCAGAAAAGACATATTTACCAGCGCATATTCGTAAAATATCAGATGTGAGTGGTGCTGGTGATACAGTTATCGCCGTAGCAACTTTATGTTTGTCTTGTGGACTGGAAGCAAACAGAATCGCGGAAATTGCGAATCTGTCAGGAGGCTTAGTTTGCGAACTAAGCGGCGTGGTACCAATAGACATGGAGTTATTGAAAAAAGAAGTGAAAAATATCGTTTGAAATGACAATCAAAGAGTTTCGCGAGAAAATTAATCTGTTCATCTATGATAAGAAAAGAAAAGTTCTTGCCGTATTAACGGTTTTGAACATCATCGTTTCTCTTGTCGCGCTTTCCACGTTAGTATATTATTATGGATTTAGTCTCAATGAATTCTCAAAAGACCTTTGCTTTACTATTCTAGAAATTAGTTTTGGATTTTATATATTTAGATTCCTTACAAAAGTATTCTTCGACTTCAATCCACCTGCTTTTATCAAAAATAATTGGTTCGAAGCATCTTTGATTTTATTACTATCGATAGAAGGTATAGCTTATAATTTTTTCGATACAATGCTCATCGAAACGTTTTTCATATCTCTCGGTTTTGCTGATTTTGGTGCATTTTCGATGGTATTTGTACAATTATTTGTTTTCATTCTTATTCTTAATAGCTTATTTAAAGAGCGGAATTTTAAACCGTGGATGAAAATACATCCTGGCTGGTTATTCACCATTTCTATTGGAATGATGACCCTAATTGGAGGACTATTGCTTATGCTTCCTGAAATGTCGAGAATAGACGGTGGAATGGGGTTCATTGATTCTCAATTTCTATCCATGTCTTCAGTAAGCGTAACAGGTTTAACCACTGTCGATATTTCTGAAGTGCTCACCTTTAAAGGGCAAGTAATTGTTCTTATATTAATTAAGCTGGGAGGGTTAAATACCATTGCTTTTGGAGCCTTGATGCTCATTGTTGCAAAGTTTGGTGTGGGTATTAAATACCACGAAGTCATTGAAGATTTCGTTAATAAAGACTCTATTCTCAATGCCAAATCAATGCTTGCAAAAATAGTTTTGTGGGCAACAACTATAGAAATCATAGGAATTATTATTTTATTTATCGGTTTTGGAAACGACGGTGTTTTTGCTGATACAGGAAATCGATTTTTTCAATCCGTTTTTCACGGAGTGTCAGGTTTTAATAATGCTGGCCTATCTACCCTCCATAATGGGATGATGCACCCAGATGTTATCTCCAATACTTTCGTGCATACGATTATTATGATATTGTTCTTTTTTGGTGGATTTGGGATGATTTACATGTTTGACTTATTTGAAATTTCACGTTTACGCGAGAGAATGCGTAAACCATGGAAGACAATCGAATTTGGGACAAAAATATCGCTTTATTTTACATTGGGGTTATTGCTCTTTGGAGCCATTGTCTTTCTTGCTTTCGAATGGAATCATAGTTTGAGTAATAAGGGGTCAATTGACGCAGTGGTTAGCGCATTGTTTCAATCTATGACAACAAGGAATGCAGGTTTTAATGTCGTTGATACTGCTGCATTAACACTGCCAGTGGTCATCGTATTTTTATTCCTAATGTTTATTGGTGCATCTTCTGGTTCTGCCGGAGGTGGTATTCGGACATCAACTTTTGCGGTGATGTGGGCAACGCTAATCTCTACGGTAAAAGGTAGAAAACACATTCAGTTATTTAAACGAACAATTACTCATGATACAGTCATGAAGGCTTATGCTATTTTCTTATTCTTTGTAATGGGGAATATTGTGGGAACCTTTGCTTTGGCAATCACAGAGGCAGATCTTATTGTATCCGGCCAATATAGTTTTGTGGACCTAGTTTTTGAACATGTATCTGCTGCCAGTACGGTTGGACTTTCTACTGGATTATCTGCAGAAATGAGTGAAGCAGGAAAAGTTGTGTTGATTATTGCGATGTTTATTGGTCGTGTTGGAACCTTGACTTTAGCTTATCTAGTAGGGAAGAAAGTAATTAGTAAAAATTATAAATATCCAAAAGGCCATACGATGGTTGGCTAATAGAGCAATGGAAAAACAGATAGTGAAACCATACAACAATGAGTCATCTTCTAAGAAAGAAGAAGTTGCTGAGATGTTCAACAACATTTCAAAGCGCTATGACTTCCTAAATCATTTTTTCTCATTGGGTATAGATAAAGTTTGGAGAAAAAAGTCAATTAAAATGTTGAGAGAAATTTCTCCAAAAAGAATCTTAGACATCGCGACAGGTACTGGTGATTTTGCAATTGCATCTCTTAAGTTGAAACCAAAAGAGGTTGTTGGAGTTGACATATCACAAGGAATGTTAGATGTAGGAATTGCAAAAATGAAAAAAAAGGAAGTTGACGACATTGTTGAAATGAAATTGGGAGATTCTGAAGGCCTTCCTTTTGAAGATGGCCATTTCGATGCGTTAACAGTTGGTTTTGGAGTTCGAAATTACGAAAATCTGGAGAAGGGTTTGGGAGAAATGCTTCGCGTTCTCAGGGTTGACGGTAAGGCGATTATTCTAGAATTTTCAAAACCAAAAAACTTTCCAGTGAAGCAACTCTTCGGATTTTATTCTAAATACATTATTCCTTTTTTCGGAAAAAAAGTGTCAAAAGATGCTCGTGCCTATGCGTATTTGCCAGAATCCGTAGCTGCTTTTCCAGAAGGAGAAAATTTCATGAATATCATGAAGAAAGTCGGCTATAAAAATGTCAAAGCAAGGAGAGTATCTGGCGGAATTGCAACTATTTATTCTGGAACGAAATAAACGGGTGCCAACTTTGAACAATAAGCAGCAAAATAGAACGTTTTTTACTCGCATGAGACTCCTGATAGGCATACTTATTCTCATTTCGTTAAATTCTTTTTCTCAAAAGGAAAAACCAAAGAACTATAGGCGATTTGATGAAAAAACGATTCATTTTGGTTTTATGCTAGGAGCAAATACATCTAACTTTACAGTTATCCAGAATACCAATGCCTATACCGATTTTGGTTTAAAAACCGTTACCGCAAAATCCACTCCCGGAGGCCAAGTCGGAATTGTTTCTACTTTGAAGTTGGGAACGCCAGTGGTGCGCTTACGTTTTGTTCCAACGTTGTCTTTTCAAGAGCGTGTACTGGTTTATCAATTTGATACATTAATTACGGGAAATGACATTGAATTTAATGAAGAAAGAGTGAGTTCTACCAACATTGACTTTCCCTTAATGTTTCAGTTTAGAACATTACGGTTAAATAACTTTGCAACCTATGTTTTAATGGGTGCGCAGTATTCGATTGATTTGCAGTCTCAGGAAGAATCTAGTCAAGATTTTAACGATCCATTTTTAAAAATTAAGAAGTATGATTTTCAAGCACAATTAGGTATCGGTATAGAGTTTTTTGCTCCTTATTTTAAATTTGGAATGGAGGTAAAATACTCCCATGGCTTAAGAAGTTCGTTCGTTCCAGAGAATACATTCATTGCTAAACCAATAGATCGATTATTTAATAATGTTTGGTGGTTTTCTATTATCTTTGAAGGATAATGTTAGAAATCATACAGTTCCAAGTTACTCCTGAACAGGCCAAAGATTCCGGTTTTTTAAAAGTCAAAATTCAAAAAGAATTGAAGCTGAAAAGCGATAATTTTGCGTTTAAATGGAAACGCCGATCAATTGATGCACGTAACCGAAACATTAAGATCAACTGTACCTTTTCTGTTTACTTTGAAGGAGAAAAAGCAGAAGCACCCCATTTATTCGTTTCAAACGGAGAGCTTAAAGGCGAAATGGCTATCGTAGGATTTGGTCCCGCAGGTATTTTTGCTGCATTGCGTTCTCTGGAGAAAGGAATTAAGCCTATCATTTTTGAAAGAGGTAAAGATGTTCGATCACGGAGACGTGATTTAGCCTTATTACACAAAGAATCAGTTGTCAACCCAGAATCGAACTACTGTTTTGGTGAAGGAGGAGCTGGAACGTACTCTGATGGGAAGTTGTACACTCGTTCAAAGAAAAAGGGTGATGTAATGCGAACACTTGAGTGGTTTGTTCAGTTCGGTGCTAGCGCTGATATTTTAGTCGATGCACACCCTCATATTGGAACCAATAAATTACCTCAAATTATTGTGGCGATGCGAGAAGCGATAATAGCGAATGGAGGAGAGGTTCATTTTGAATCAAAAGTAACCGATTTTTTCTCTGAGAATGGAAAAATTACTGGTTTAGAAATAAACAATGATAAAACCCATAATTTTGAGCGAGTGATTTTGGCGACAGGACATTCTGCAAGAGATATTATTGAGTTATTGGATAAGAAAAAGTGGCAATTGAACGCTAAACCTTTCGCACTAGGAGTGCGGGTAGAGCATCCTCAGAATCTCATTGATAAAATTCAATATCACGGTCGGCTTAACGACGAATTTGTGCCACCAGCATCGTATTCGCTTGTTAGTCAAGTGAACGGACGTGGAGTCTATTCTTTTTGCATGTGCCCAGGTGGAATTATAGCCCCCTGCGCAACAGCTGATGGCGAAGTGGTAACAAACGGATGGTCGCCTTCCAAACGAAATAATCCTTTTGCAAATTCGGGTATCGTTGTCAGTATCTCTCCGAACGATTTTGAAGATAAATCTGCCTTTGCTTGTCTTAATTTTCAGAGGGAAGTAGAACAAAAATGCTGGGAAGTAGCAGGGAAAAATCAAAAAGTACCTGCACAACGTTTAATTGACTTTATTGAAGGTGTAAAGTCGGTAGATTTACCAAAAAGTTCATATCAGCCGGGTCTGACTTCAGTAGATTTGAATGAAATTCTACCGGACATTATTTCACAGAATTTAAAAGAAGCATTTAAAGATTTCGGGCAAAAAATGAATGGATTTTTAACGAATGATGCTGTTTTACATGCACCTGAGTCTAGGACATCTTCCCCAGTTCAAATTCCAAGAGATGAAACAATGCAACATCCAGATGTGAGAGGTTTATATCCTTGTGCAGAAGGAGCTGGTTATGCTGGAGGTATTGTTTCTGCAGCAATTGATGGTATGAGGTGTGTGGATGCGATGGATTACGATTAGGTTGCAAGCAGTGTCTCGCAGGTCACCGTTTATAGCCATTGTTGAACTCAACCTTCGGTAGCTAAAGGCCTCCCCAAGCGCTCTAACGTATAAGCTTATAAAAAACAGCTTATGAGTAAAAGTAGCAAAAAAACGGTTGGTTAAACACCAAGCCCAACAGCGCAAAAACGATTGTAGAACGTGCCAAGCGAGAAGTTCCTGATTTTCTAGATCACTATTCGAAATTTGAAGAACAAATGACGATTGGAGGTTATTCCCCCAGCACGTTATTTAACTATTCTAGAGCTGTAGCCAAGGTGAGTTTACATTTCAATAAATCACTGCTTGATTTAGATCCCGATGAAGTAAATCAATGGTTATTCCTATTAGCGAAAGAGAAAACAGCGAGTTCCACTTATTTTAAACATACGGTGTATGGCTTACGGTTCTTTTTTCGCTTGTATGGAATGGAAGATCGTGTAGTGAGATTACCCACGGTTAAAAATGACAGAAAACTTCCAATTGTATTTTCTAGAGATGAATTGCGTTTGCTTTTCAAAACCCCTCAACGTTTAAAACAACGATTTTTGTTTTCACTAATCTATTCAGCTGGTCTTCGAGTAGGAGAAGTCTGTCGCCTGAAAATAAGCGATATTGACAAAGATCGAATGCTTCGAATAAAATAATGACGTTAAAGGCCAGTGAGTTTATCCGTCGTTTTTGTTTGCATATCTTACCACATGGCTTTGTAAGAATGCGTCACTATGGTATTTTAGCTAGTAGAAACAAATCGATTGATTTGAACAAGGCCAAGGCATATTTTGGATTGCCTCAATGGAAAAAACAAATAATTGGCTGGGAGCAAATCGCTATTGAAAAACTCAACTACAATCCCAATCAATGTCCAAAATGTAAATCCCTCACACTAGAAACAATTTTGGGAATAGCCCCCAGAAGAGGACCTCCCAAACATAAATTAAAACCAAACAATGAGTTTTAAAAGTGTGTATTTCAATGTGTTGCTACTTGCAAATGAGGCGAGCAGCCAGAGGCATGACCCAACTAGACATTTTGGGATGAAATGTGAGCTCGATCTTGTATTGTTCGTTAAAAAGGACCAATTGTTCGGGTTAATCGAGCCCGAAGACGTGTGGAGGTACTGCGTAAAATCATAAATCGATAAGAAAATCGCTATTGAATCCCCATAGAGTCAGTCTAAACCCGCTAACGAAGGTAGGAGTGCAACAACAAGCACAATGAAGTCAAGCCTTACTTGACCATTCATTGATGCTTAAGTGTTGTGCTTAGTGTTTTTTATTTTTCAATTACTATCATTCTGTAGTTAGTCTCAGATTTATGTCCGCTGTCACTATCTTCAAATACGTACTTAAACTCTTTGTCTAATAATCGTTTATGTTTTCTTTCAAAGTCGATTGCTTTGTTGAGGGTTTGGACTTTTTCTCCTGTGTCCTGAATGCAAACAACCATAAGACTACCTTTTCTAATATCCGAGACGATTTTCTTAATCAGTCCAATTTCTTTTTCCTTGTCTTTCTTGGCGAAATGAAACATACTGTCCATTAGAACAATGTCAAACTCACTAAACCGGTCAAATGCGTAAACGTCTCCGACTTGCCCGGCCAAATCCAAATTTTCATTTTGTCCAATTTTGTTCATTTGGTCAATACCGACTTTTGAGTTGTCAATTCCCGTTACAGAGTAGCCAAGTCGAGCCAAAACAATTACATCTCTTCCTTGTCCGCAACCTAAGTCAAGTACTTTCCCTTTTTTAGGGTATTCCGTAAAAAACTCAATCAATTCGGGATAAGGTTCTCCGAATAAGTTTTCAGTCTGATAGTATTTGTCGTAGGTTACTTTCATTCGTTTTATTCACATTAAGCACAACGATTTATGTATGGGATGTAGGGCATTAGGAAGCACTGCGCTTTCAGTTTGCTCTGAGCCAAATTTACAATTTTGTTTTTACATTTTATCTGTTGTAAAGCCAAATTGTAAATTTGGCGGTGTCAGTAGATAACTTGGCTCTCTACAAACCTCTGAACCGCCCAATATTCTATACATCGTGTTGTAGCGTGTTATTTTTTTAATGACACAAATCTTCCTTCGTAAGTTGTTCCCCATTCTTCTGCTTTTTCGTCAATATTCCAATACCAATATGTGAAATCCTTTTCGAATCGATTGTCAAACATAGAGTACTCGATAATAATGCAGAAAGTAGAGAAAAGCATAAGTAACCCAACGATTGAAAAATACACATATTTGAATATTTCGTTTAATTTATACTTTTCGATAAGTAGGTTAATTACATATAAAAAGGTGCTCCAAATAAGTATGTTAAGAATTAACCCAGAAATACTATAATAGTACTCCATAGAACTTCCTAGAGACTTTTGCGCAAAAACGAATGGGCTTCCATAATAAGTAGCGAGCATTTCGCTTCCTGTGTCGGTATATTCAATTCCAACAACTACAGATAAAACGAGCCCTAAAGCGATATATATAATTATCAGGTATTTCATTTTGCAATACGCTACAACGTTTAGTATATGGTGTCGTGGCTGACCTTAGGAAGCCATGCACTATATACCTCCTAAGTTTACAATTCATTAATTTTATATTTATTAATAAAAGAACGAAAGGGAGGAGTAAGGCTGTCTTATACACGAGGTTAAAAACCGTCAACATTGAAAGTCCCCTCTCTTTTATACTTTAAATCTGAACAGTTCATTAGACCCATTGGAGTCTGTTTTAAGGTTGTTAGATTCAAGTATGTCGTTCTTCTAAAACTTATACAATGAATAAAAATAAGCATTTTTACGGTATCGACATCTCAAAAGATGTTTTTGATGTAATGGATCAGAGTGACAAGCATTCAAGTTTTTCAAACACTATGAAGGGTTTTAAGGAGTTTAGAAAGAAACTTCCCCCGGACTCGGTTGTGATAATGGAAGCTACTGGAGTTTACCATGTTCAACTAGCAGACTATTTATTTGAACAAAGCATTTTTGTTTCAGTTGTTAACCCATTAGTAATTAAGCGTTTCATTCAAAATGAATTGAAAGGATATGAACCTGCCGCAGTTTATATAAAAGAAGCTCGCATTCTCACTGAAAACATTGATTTGTTAATCAAGGCTAGAACGATGTTTAAGAACCGTTTACACGCACTTTCTCATAAGTCTGAAAAAACACGTTTGGGAATAATCAACCCCATGAAAAAATCAATATCAGAGATAAATAAACAAATTGCGCGTTTAGAGAATG
>CAXBMR010000027.1:0-37236 GCA_963976995.1 uncultured Fluviicola sp. | reverse complement strand
AAAATCAAGGGAATATTTTTTAAACTAAAACTTGCATTAGCATTTTAATCTAGGACTTTAAAATCTTTTCTAAGAATATCATGGCGAATAAACGTGGATGGTAAATACTCATAATACCCCTTACCATCCGCTAATCCAATGTGGTTGTCAACCTCACCAATGTAGTGCTTAATTACGACCAACAGTAGAAGAAGAATAATTAATTCTGAAACGAAAAAACGAAAGATAGAAGTTATTTTATGAATCATTCTACTCAATTTCAACTCCTTGTTTCTTTAGTGTTTTACCAACAAACCATGCAAAGAATGCCAAGTAGGCAAAACAAAGAACGGGTAACCAGTAGGAATTATGAATTCCTATTTCATCACCTAAATAGCCTTGAAGTGGAGGTATAATTGCCCCACCAAAAATCATCATTACTAATAAAGAGGAACCTTTTGTTGTCTGTTTCCCAAGACCCGCAATTGACAATGAGAATATACATGGCCACATGATTGAGCAAAAAAGACCACCACTAACAAAAAACAAAACAGCTGTAAACCCTTCAGTAAACATACCAAAAACCATCATTATAAGACCAAGCAAGCTAAATACAATTAATGAAAGTCCTGTTTTATCTCGAGTGGCAATAAGAGTAATAATCAACAATACCACAAATGGCCAATATTGAAAGAAGTTGGTGACATCAGTTCCCATTAGCCAGTTTGATCCAATAATTACTCCGAATGCAATAAACGCAACAATAAATTGAGTAATAATTTTCTTCCTTCCAGAAACAGTAAAAACCCCAATACTTTGTAGCCATCTACCAATCATTAATGACCCCCAATATAATGAGATATACTGAGCAGTATGTTCAGGCTTCATTCCTAAAATATTGGATTGCTCCATTAGGGAAGGCAAGTTACTCTGAATAGAGACTTCTACTCCCACATAAACGAAAATGGCTATCATTCCTAGGACTAACTGCGGGTATTTGAACACAGATTTACTTTCGTTTGTTGAAACAGTATCTTCCTCTTCTATCTTGGAACTATTTAAATTAGGCAGTTTTGCGCGTGAGAGTATAAATGCTAAAGCGACAAAACAAATTGTAAGAATGATATAAGGCAATTCAACACTAGCAATTGTTACATTATTGGTGTCAGAGCCCGAAACTTTACCAAAAATTAAAGAATTGAAAATGATTGGACCTAACATTGTGCCAATGCTATTCACTCCTCCAGCTAAACTGACTCGATGAGCACCCGTTTTCGAATCTCCAAGAGCAATAACATATGGGTTTGCTACAATTTGAAGTAAAGAAAAACCAATTCCCACCGTAAACAAAGAAAAGAGCATTAACCAGAAAGAACCTAATTCTGCCGCTGGAACAAAACCAATGGCTCCAACTGCCGAAATTAATAAGCCACCGATTAATCCTTTTTTTGAACCGTATTTTTGCAAAGGGTCTTTACCAAAAGTGGACAATAAAAAGTAAATTAATGATCCTACAAAATAGGCTGTGTAAAAGGCAAATTCAACTAATTGTGATTGCCATTGTAGAAGGTCAAACTTCTCTTTAAATAGACCAATTAGAATAGTATTTGAAGCTGCGACAAATCCCCAAAAGAAGAAAACAGTTGTTAGCATTGTTAATGCTCCGTAATTGGTTTTTTGCAAAGTCTTATCTGTCATTGTATCAAATTTATTGCTACAAAATAGAGAGAATTATTGAATGGCTTCAAATTCCGGGATTATTTTGCAAAGAGTTTACCTAAAAAACCTTTTTTCTTTTCAATTCTTGGTTCAATGATAATCATGGGATTGAAAACCATCGGTTTGTAGAATTTTTTAGTCCCTTTTGGGTTGTTAGAGAAGAAAGCGTCCAAGGATTTTGCGATATCACCAGTGACATCGAGTGGATCTTTATCCAGAGAATAAGCAGTGCTTATAGCATTAGAAAAGTGACTGTCTGGGAATTGATTTTTAACACTATCAACGAAAACTTGATTCCAAATTTGTGTGAATTTTTTGCCATCTTTTACCCCTTTTTGCTTTAATAAAAAGAAAGTCAAATTTTTAAAAAACAGGAAGTTTTGTTGAATAAAGTGTTTGTTATCCATGAAATACTCAAACAAACAAGTCAAAGAAACGTAAGGAATAACATGATTATATTTATCTATATCAAAAGATATTTTAGATTTTGGTAGTGTTTTTCGAATGTCGTTGAATTTATTCAAGCAGTAATTGTACAATTCAAAATCCAATGCATTTGTATCCAGAATACGTTGATAGAGTTCGGGAGAAAGGTCATCCATTTTAGGACGTTTGAACGTAACTCGCTTGGCCTCTATATTCTTTGACCATTCAATGCCCGTTTCTTTTGAAAAATATTCTAAAGAATCTCCAAAGTGTTCAAATATGCCTGTATGAATAGGTAATTTTTCGATAGCATCAATCACCCGATTTAAATCTTCTTTTGTGGGTCTTTTTTTATCGTATATTTTATCTCCAATTAAAAAACCAAGTGTGTAGTCCGGAGTTTGAGCATGTTCTACATATTCTTCAAACGATTTAGGTTTTGGATGGAGCATATCCATAAATTCTGCTCTGTCATGAAGAAAGTAATATTCAGAGATCATTTTGTCAACAGGATGACGTAACATCATAAACAATTTGTAGCCATCGAACATTGAAGTGTTTTCAGAATGGAAAATATCCCCGCTATTACTTCTTTTTTGTTTAAAAACAATGTGTCTGTAATTAAAGTCAGGCGCTGTCTGCCAATAATTTCCTTGCATGGCAGTGTTTATCGTGGTGCCACCAGTTTTTGGAATGTGAATGAATATGATGTTGTCGCTCATAAGAAACTTAGCTGGTTTTAGCCAACGTTTGAAGTAGCCTTTTCCCCAACTATACCTAACATTGATTTTATTTTTTTAACAATTGCTTTTGAGTCAAAACCACAGTCTGCCCATTGCTCTTCTTGCTTTCCATGATGAACATATTCATCAGCTATTCCCAACCGAACAACTTCAGCAGAGTACTTATTGTCAGCCATGAACTCAATTACAGCGGAACCAAAACCTCCCATGAGGCAGCCGTCTTCGATTGTTAACACTTTGGAGAATTTAGAAAAAACCTCATGTAACATTACTTCGTCGATTGGTTTTACAAAACGCATGTCGTAGTGAGCAATTGACACTCCAGATGGTTTCAATTCATCTATTGCCGATTGCGCAAAATTACCGGGGTGTCCGATTGTCAAAATGGCAATATCGTTCCCATTACTCAACTTCCTTCCGGTTCCCACTTGAACTTTTTGAAGCGTTGTCTTCCATTCAGTCATTACTCCTTTTCCTCTAGGATATCGGATTGAAAAAGGTCCCATGTCCTTTTGTTGAGCGGTAAACATTAAATTTCTTAATTCTGCCTCATTCATTGGAGCACTGACAGTCATATTTGGAATGCTTCGCATATATGAGAGGTCGTATGCACCATGATGAGTAGCCCCATCGGCACCAACTAATCCACCTCTATCAAGACAAAAAACAACGTTCAAATTCTGCAACGCTACATCATGTAACACTTGATCATAAGCTCTTTGCATAAATGATGAGTAGATATTACAAAATGGAATAGAACCTTGTGTTGCCAAACCAGCAGAAAAAGTAACTGCATGTTGTTCGGCAATTCCAACATCAAAAGTTCTTTCTGGCATTGCTTTCATCATGATGTTCATTGAACAGCCAGAAGGCATTGCGGGAGTTACACCAACAATTTTTTTGTTTTTTTCTGCTAATTCTACAATGGTGTGACCAAATACATCTTGGTATTTAGGGGCTTGTGGAGATTTGGGTACAACTTTTACAATTTCTCCAGTGTCCTTATTAAAAACTCCAGGAGCATGCCATTGAGTTGGATTTCCTTCTTCAGAAAACTTATATCCGCCCCCTTTTTTTGTAATGCAATGCAAAATTTTTGGTCCAGGAATTCCTTTTAGATCCTCCATGATTTTTGCCATTCCAATTACGTCATGTCCGTCAACTGGTCCAAAATATCTGAAATTAAGTGACTCGAAAAAGTTACTTTGTTTCAAGATAGAGCCCTTCAAAGCAGTTGAAATTTTGGAGGCAACAGATCTTGCATCAGGTCCAAATTTTGATATTTTCCCCAATAAATTCCAGACCTCATCTTTTACTTTATTGTAGGTATGTGAGGTTGTAATATCAGTCAAATAATCCCTCAATGCGCCAACATTTGGGTCAATTGACATACAGTTGTCATTGAGCACAACTAATAGATTGGCATCTTTCTCAAAACCTGCATGATTGATTCCTTCAAAGGCTAAACCAGCAGTCATGGCGCCATCACCAATTACTGCAATATGCTGACGTTCTTTCTCTCCTTTTAGATTATTGGCAACGGCCATTCCTAAAGCAGCAGAAATAGATGTTGAGGAATGCCCAACTCCGAAAGCATCGAATTTACTTTCACTTCTTTTAGGGAATCCAGAAATACCGCCCTTAATTCTGTTGGTAGGAAAGACATCTTTTCTTCCAGTAAGAATCTTATGACCGTATGCTTGATGTCCAACATCCCAAACCAATTGGTCATAAGGTGTATTAAAAACATAGTGCAAAGCAACCGTCATTTCTACAACGCCCAAACTTGCACCAAAATGGCTATTACCAATTTCTGAGATAACATCAATAATGTATTGGCGAACTTCGTCAGAGACTTGGGGTAAATCATCTACTAAGAAATTCTTTCGAAGATCTTCTGGAACGTTAATTTGTTCTAAAAATGGTCCTGCTTTATATTCTGACATAATATTCTATAAGCAAAACTAATTGTTTCACATAACCTTAACAAGCTTGAAGGTACTTTATTTCAATTTTTGAAGTTTTTAACATTAGCAAAAATTTACTTATTATCAATAAAATCGAAGTTACCACCAGACAATAAAAAATTTAGACAGAATATCGTGTTCATTCTTCATCCAGCATAACGGAGACTTTTTTTGATTCAAATAAAATGAAACGGACTCAATAAACGCATCCATTTCCATAAACAATTCATTCAGAGTTGGATTCACTAACCAATTGACTTTTGACGGAATGTAAAATTGGCAATTTTTAAGTTCACCAAGCTGACTTTTTTTAATATAAAAGCCTCTTATGCACGCATTATTGACCCCCTTATAATTTTGCTTTTCTCTCCCAAAAGGAACAAATAATTGCGCTTGAAAATGAACAAATTGATCTATAGACTCATGTTTAAAACCCTTTTCCTTTAAGATTGTCTCAGTTTCAGGAAGATGCAATCGAGGTAATTGCTTAACTGTTAACTTTTCTATTTTCTGACTGAGACTGTCGTTCCTGTTTGGGCCAATCCAGTGTTCAATCTCACTAAATCCTGCTTCTGAGTCGTATAAGTAAAACTTAAAAACTACTTCTAAGTGAATGAATTTCTTGTCGGACTGGAAAATGAAATCTAGTTCACCTATCGTTATTTTACCCCTTTTAATTTGAATGTTCTTATGGATATTACGTACATTTTCAGTTCTCTGTAACAAATGAAAAACAAACAATTCTATACGTTTACCTAGGCGGATGTTAGATTCAATTAGTTGGTTTGACGGAATTTCGTGATGTGAAATTATTGGATACTGATTTAGTTGGAACATGTCACACGTAGTCCAAAGAAGAGGAGTTGATAAAAAACCAATAAATTGTTCTTGTGTATCTTTTGACGCTGACATTGCTTTCAAATTTACGTATTCTTTTGGTCAAAAAAACACGTAAAGGAAAGCTAGTCTATTCAATTTCGCTATCTTCGCGTATTCAAATTACAACAACAATGAGTCAAAAATACCCAACATACAAAGGTTTAAACTTGCCAGAAGTGACAAGTCGTGTAGGTGAACAATGGGAGAATAATAGCATCTTTCAAAAATCTGTGGATACACGAGAAGGAAAAGAGCCTTTTATCTTTTTTGAAGGTCCTCCTTCGGCGAATGGTCTGCCAGGAATTCACCATGTTATGGGTCGAACTATCAAGGATATATTTTGTCGTTATAAAACATTAAAAGGCTACCAAGTTAAACGAAAAGCTGGGTGGGATACGCACGGTTTACCTGTTGAATTGGGCGTTGAAAAAGAATTAGGGATTACAAAGGAAGATATCGGGAAAAAAATCTCGGTTGAAGAATATAACAAGGCTTGTAGAGAAGCGGTAATGCGCTACACAGATGTGTGGAAAGACTTAACGAATAAGATGGGTTATTGGGTGGATATGGATGACCCTTATGTGACTTACGATCCAAAATACATGGAGTCGGTCTGGTGGTTGTTGGGTCAACTGTATCAAAAGGATTTAATCTATAAAGGATATACAATTCAACCGTATTCTCCCAAAGCGGGAACTGGTTTGTCTTCACATGAAATAAATCAACCCGGTTGCTATCAAGATGTGACTGATACAACAGTTGTTGCACAATTCAAGATAAAATTTGGGCAATCTTCTCCTTTTGGAGAGGTACAAGAAGGAAAAAACATCCTTTTTCTGGCTTGGACAACTACACCTTGGACGTTGTCATCAAATACCGCATTGTGTGTTGGTCCTAAAATTGAATATGTTCTTGTAAAATCTTTCAACCAATATACATTTGAACCTATTCAAGTTATTGTTGCCAAAAAATTGGTTGATTATCAATTTTCTAAGAATTGTTTTCAAATACAAGATGAATTTGAATTGGAAAACTATGAAAATGGAGCGAAGAAAATCCCTTTCTTTGTTGCTGGAGAATGTATAGGTAAGGACTTAGAAGGAATTAAGTACGAGCAGTTATTGCCTTACTCTCTCCCTTATGAGAATGCTGAGAATGCTTTTCAAGTGATTTTGGGTGATTTTGTAACAACGGAAGATGGCACAGGAATCGTTCATATTGCACCTACTTTTGGTGCGGATGACGCCAAAGTTGCTGCTGAAGTTGGTATTCCTGGAATGCTGATTCTTGATGAAAAGGGTGAGCCTAAACCGCTAGTCGATTTACAAGGGAAATTTACTTCTGTGATGGGAGAGTTTGCAGGTAAATATGTAAAGAATGAATATTACGACGATGGGACAGCTCCAGACAAATCTGTGGATGTTGAAATAGCGATTAAATTAAAAATAGAAAACAAAGCATTTAAAGTTGAGAAGTATGTTCATAGTTATCCACATTGTTGGAGAACGGACAAACCAATTTTGTATTATCCACTTGATTCTTGGTTCATCAAAGCAACTGATGGCAAAGAGAGGATGTCAGAATTAAACAAAACCATCAATTGGAAACCAGCATCAACTGGAACAGGCCGTTTTGGTAAATGGTTGGAAAACCTGAATGATTGGAATCTTTCTCGATCTCGTTATTGGGGGATTCCTATTCCTATTTGGTCAACGGAAGAAGGAGATGAAAGAATTTGTATCTCATCGGTTGCGCAACTAAAAGAAGAATGTGAAAAAGCAGTGACTGCTGGTGTTATGGAAAATAACCCAATGAGTTCGTTCGATGTAAACGATATGTCTAAAGAGAATTATGCAAAGATTGACTTGCATAAAAATTACATGGATGACATCACATTAGTTTCTAATTCTGGAAAAGCGATGACACGCGAAACAGACTTAATTGATGTTTGGTTTGACTCAGGTTCAATGCCATATGCGCAATGGCATTATCCTTTTGAAAATAGAGAATTGATAGATGAGAATAAGTCCTATCCCGCTGATTTTATTGCAGAGGGAGTAGATCAAACTAGAGGTTGGTTCTATACAATGCATGCTATTTCAACAATGGTTTTTGATTCTGTTGCATACAAAGCTGTTATTTCTAATGGTTTGGTGTTAGATAAAAATGGTGTCAAAATGTCAAAACGACTGGGCAATGCAGTGGACCCTTTCGAAACCTTAGACAATTATGGTGCGGACGCCACTCGTTGGTACATGATTACGAATGCACAGCCTTGGGATAATTTGAAATTTGATGAAGATGGCATAAAAGAGGTTCAGCGTAAATTTTTTGGCACACTTTATAACACGTATTCATTCTTCGCATTGTATGCAAACATTGATAATTTTGATTATTCGGAAGCTGATTTGGCACTTGAAATTCGACCAGAAATTGACAGATGGATATTGTCTAAACTCAATTCGTTAATTAAAAATGTAGATGAGGCTTATGCTTCCTTTGAACCAACAAAAGCAGGTCGGTTAGTGCAAGAATTTGTAGGGGATCAACTTTCCAATTGGTTTGTGAGGCTCTGCAGAAGGCGCTACTGGAAACAAGCAATGGATGATGAGACAGGAGTTAATGACAAACTATCTGCCTACCAAACGCTTTATACTTGCCTAGAAACAGTGGCTCTTTTGAGTGCGCCAATTGCACCTTTCTTCATGGATCAATTGTTCTTAGATTTAAACAAAGTAACAGGTAAAGACGCTTCAGAATCGGTTCATTTGGCTGAATTTCCAGTAGCTAATGAATCATTTATTGATGAGAAGCTAGAAACACAAATGGAAATTGCGCAACGAACATCTTCTTTGGTTTTAGGTTTGAGAAAGAAAGAACGCTTAAGAGTTCGCCAACCTCTTCAGAAGATTATGGTTCCTATTTTGAATAAAGATTTTGCAGAAAATATAACGCACGTTAAAAATTTAATTCTCTCCGAAGTGAATGTAAAGGAGTTGGAATTATTAGCAGAAGACAATTCTGTTTTGGTAAAAAGCATTAAGCCAAATTTCAAAACAATCGGTCCGAAATATGGCAAGCACATGAAGGCAATTGCTGGAATGGTGGCACAACTTTCAGCCGATGACATTGCACATATAGAAATGAATGAAGGCTGGTCAGGTGACATCAATGGAGATGCTGTAAGCTTAGACCTATGCGACTTTGAGATAGTGGCAAAAGACATTCCTGGTTGGTTAGTGAGTTCTGAAGGCAACCTAACGGTGGCTCTGGATATAACACTTTCAGAAGAGTTAAAAGCAGAAGGCATAGCCAGAGAATTGATCAACAGAGTTCAGAATTTACGAAAAGATTCAGGTCTTGAAGTTACGGATAGAATTTTACTGAAGATTGATACGAACGAAAATATCATGAAGGCAATCCGAGCAAATGAATCCTATGTTTGCAACGAAGTTTTGGCTAATGATGTTGTTTTTGAATCTTTAGGTTCAGAAGCACTAGTTACAGACTTAGCTGAAAGTGATGACGCAAAATTAAGTCTAGAAAAAGTATAACCTTTTAGTGTTTGGCTAAGAACAAAACTATTGCGCTAACACATCGGCTTCGAACTTAAAAGATAAAATTTGACCGTCACTAGTTCTTATAATTATGGATTTTTTTACTTTTTGAAAATCATCAATTGGATTATAAACTAGTGAAATAGTTGAATGTGAATTTGGCTTTACATTGTAGGAACTAACTTCAACATCTGTGCAACTGCAGGATTTAGAAACACCCTCAATTGTAATTGTTTTTGAGCTCGGATTAACTACTTTTAATTCTATTTTTTTTGTTTTTTGGCAAGAGATTTTACCTAAATCGATATTTGTAGGAAGTAGATAAGCTTTCTTTTCTGGCTTCTCTAATTCGATGGAATTATTACAACTTTGAAAAAGTGTAAGAAGTAAAAGGAAGAGTAAGTTATTTTTCATTGATAAGTTTTTTGATAAGTTTTTGTGTTTTTTCAAGGTATGTTTGCGCATTATCTAAACCAAATCCAACATACCTCCTTACAAGCTCTTGTTTTTTATTAAAAATAAAACCTGTTGGTGCACTATATACTCCCAAAGATTTTGCGATGGCATCTTCAATATCATGATAATTTTCTCCAAAACTTAAAGAGTATTGAGTGTCAAATATCTCTTTTGACTCAAACGAATGAATGTTTACAATTTTAAAGGGTGAGTTTTTAAACTGTTTTGCAATCTTTTCTAAAAAAGGCTTCTTTAATCTGCACGGTTTGCAATTGAGGAAACTGAAGTTAATTAAATATACCGTATCAGAATAAAAAGCAGGATGTTGATTGTTTTTACCCACTAATAAATGTGTTTTGTTTTCTAATTTGGATAAATGGAGTGATTGATTCGTCTCGAATTCAATATGAGTATAATAGTAGTTATACACAAAGAATAGGAAGATACTTGCAAGACTAAAAAAAACTACAGCAATCTTTATTTTTCTCATTCTTATAGCACCTCCTATTAGCACTCCTAAAGTTATTACAATCATCAAGAGTACGTCCGATAAACGAATTGATGGTTCAAGGATTATTAATGTTAGGAATAACACACCAACCCCTAAAAGCACTTTGCGGTAGTCTAATAAAAGTGCATAAATTATAAATGTAAATAATAAGGTTAATAAATTCACAATGATATAATCATGACCTGCTGTTGACCACATAGCAAGACTAAAGAAAAGAAAAGAAAAGAGGATGGAGAGAATTCCCCATCCTACTTTGGTTATACGTTTTTTATTTTGTGTCACTATCATTTATTCAGCAAAAAGGGTACAATTTGCATCACACGGATAGTTCCAAAATGTACCACAACCTTTTGATGTTGCAAGCTCGCAATCGCCAGCGCATTTCCCGGGGTTTCCAGAAGTAAACGTTGAGCACCAGTCTGAACTTTGACTACAACCACATTTTCCGAGCTTAGTAAGGTTTCCACTCTCATTTTGGTTTATTGTAACACCCTCCATTGATGTAATCATTGAATCAAAAATTAAAGAGTTGATTTGTGGGGACAATTCACTTTCCTTAAAATATTTTTCCACCTTCATTTCCAATTCAATCATCTCTTTACTCTCCTCAATATTTCGAGATTTTGACATTGTTGGCAAATATCTTTTTGCTAAGTTTAAGACTTCCACTTGCCTTTCATTAAGATCGAAATTAGCAATGCAGAAATCTATGTGTTGATAGATAATTTCATTCTGTTCTTTTAAAGTCATTAGACTAAAGGCCATTCTCCGCTCTGTTTCACTATCTAATTGTTTGAATGATTCTAGAACTTCTGAATTAATAGAATTCTCAATAGAAGATGTTTCTTTAATTATTTCTTTTTGACAAGAAAATAAAAAAACAGACCCTAGAAATGTAAATAATGTTGTGTAATAATATTATTTTTTCATCGTGCTTAAATAAATTATGCCTACTCTACATTTGGTTTTCAGCGACCCCAGTAATTAATAATTAACATTAGTCACAAAATTAAAGGCACACTCTTCAAAAAGCAAATAATATTTAAATATAAATAGTAAATTTACGCATAAATTTATTCGTATTATGAATATTGTGGGAAGTAGAATCAGAAAATTTAGAGAAGAAAAAGGAGTAGCTCAAGAAAACATGGCAGATTTACTTGAGATTACTCAAAGTAATTATGGACGTTTAGAGAAAGATGATAAGCGACTTTCTGTACCAAAAGTTCAAAAAATATCGGAGGCGCTGAATATTTCAATTTCTCAAATTTTCAATGAACAATCCAGCAAAGTTATTCATCAAAACAATAATGAATCTCCTTCTGCATACAATGTTGAAAATTTATACCAAGATAATAAGGAGGTGTATGATAAGCTAGACGTTTCATTAGAACAACAAATTGAGCAGTTAAAAAGTCAAGTCAATTTTCTCCAGAAAATCATTGACAAATCAAATATAACAGAAGAATAGCAAGGTTTTACGAGAAATTGGGTTTTCCTTTGAGTCATTTGGCAGAGTCAATAAAAAAAGCAAATTATTTTAACATCATCCAAACTTTTTGCTTAACTTAATTTAGATGATGCTAAAAAGCCAAACATTCGAAAGTAATCAAATTGCCGATTTTACCGAACGATTTATTAACCAGACCAATCGCTCTATTTTCCTTACTGGAAAAGCTGGAACAGGGAAAACGACTTTACTCCACAAAATAGTTCAATCGACCTATAAGCAAACGGTCATTGTTGCACCAACTGGAATTGCGGCATTGAACGCTGGCGGAGTTACCATCCATTCGTTCTTTCAGTTGCCTTTTGGTGGATTTATTCCTGATTTTAATGTTGATGCTCAATTTACGCAATACGTAAAATTGGAAACAAAATCAACCTTAATGCGAAACTTCAGAATGAACGCTACTCGAAAAGCAATCATACGAAATTTGGAGTTGTTGATTATCGATGAGGTGAGTATGTTGCGAGCAGATATTTTAGATGCCATCGATTGGACCTTGAGAAATGTACGCAAAATCAACAAACCGTTTGGTGGCGTGCAAGTTCTATTTATAGGAGATTTATTACAGCTTCCACCTGTAATTAAGCCACAAGAGTGGTCGTTTTTGAGCAAATATTACAACGGCATCTATTTTTTCAATGCACTTTCTATTCATGAAGCACCTCCATTGTATATTGAATTGGAAAAAGTGTATCGACAGGAGGATCAGGACTTTCTCGACATTCTAAATAATCTTCGGAACAATAAAATTACGAAAGAAGATATTGAGGTGTTGAACAAATATGTGCAACCGGATTTTGATGCAACGAAGCATGAAGATTATATTACACTGACCACTCACAATAACGATGCCGATAGAATTAACAAAGAGGCGCTAGGTAGATTGACGACTAAATCGAGATTTTATGATGCCGAAATAACAGGTTCATTTCCAGACAACTTGTTTCCAATAGAGGAAAAAATGGAGTTGAAAATAGGCGCACAAGTGATGTTTATTAAGAATGACATTTCACCCAATAAAGCATTCTATAATGGAAAAATGGGTAGAATAATTGCGCTAGAGAACGATGAGGTGAAGGTCAATTTTCCGCAAGAAAAGAAAACAATAAGCGTTGATAAATACGAATGGAATAACATTCAATACACACTAGACCAAACCACTGGAGAAGTAGAAGAAAAAACGCTCGGTACCTTCGTGCATTATCCATTGAAGTTGGCCTGGGCGATTACAGTACATAAAAGTCAAGGCTTAACTTTCGACAAAGCAATTTTAGATGTTTCCAAAGTGTTTGTTCCCGGACAAGCATACGTTGCGCTTTCTAGATTGCGTTCTCTTAAAGGCATGGTTCTTTTGAAGCCGATACAAATGAATGGCTTAAACAACGATGCAAATGTTGTGGAGTACTCAAAATCGAAAGTAGGTGAAGCGGTTTTAACGGATCAATTAGACAGTTCTACTCACAAGTTTTTATGGGATGAATTAATGACAACTTACGATTGGGTGGATTTAGTGAATGCTTGGCAAACACATGAGTCAACCTATAAAAATCAAGGTTCTAAGACACTTAAATCTAAGAATAGAAGCTGGGTCAATCATCAAGTTAGTCAGTTGCAAGCAACAAGTGAACCGGCACGAAAGTTCCGAAACGAATTAACACGGTTGTTCAACGACAAAAAAATTGACTTACAGTACGTTCATGAGCGAGTTGATGCTGGTTTTAACTACTTTTTCAAAATTTTAGATGCTATTTTGTATTCTAATTTGAAGAAGATGGCAGAATTGCAACAGCAAAGAAACACCAAGCAATACAATGAAGAGCTAGAAGATTTGGATGTACTACTGACGGAAGTTGTCCTCAAGTTAAAAAAGACAAATATCCTCGTGCAATCCATAAAAGATGGTCGTTTTATTGAAAAGTCAACCATTTGGACGACTGAATTGAAAAATTACAAAGTGACTAAAATAGAATTAGTCAAAAACGAGATTAGAGCAACGCATTCTACCTTTGATTTCGACACAGATTTTGTACAACTCAAAACCAAAACGAAGAAAAAGAAAGCAACAAAGAAAAGTAAAATTTCTACCTATGAACAGACATTGGTTTTACTAAAAGAGGGCAAATCTATAGAAGAAATAGCCAGAGAAAGACAGCTTTCTAAAGGAACCATTTCAACACATTGCGCACGATTGATTCAACAAGAAAAACTAGAATTGACACAGGTAATGGAAGGGAAAAAAATCAGTGCTCTGTTTGATCTTTTCGAGGAATACGACGGCGGATCTTTGAGTCCTTTAAAAGAACAAGTCGGCAGTAAGTTCTCTTGGGATGAACTCAAATTATACCAAGCGAGTTTGTTGGTATAGGTATCATTTTTTAGGGAGAATAAAGTCTTTTTCGCAAAAATCAATTGATTTTTGCGAAAAAGAGAACGAATGTTTTTGATGCGTAATTGGTGGTAAATTTTTCGTTACTGTTACTTACTTTGCTTTTTTCTAATTCCAAAAACTTTCGTACGAACTACTTTTCATTATGTCTATTTTAAATATTCCTTCCTTGCTTTTAGTTAATACCACACTATCAAAACCTAACTCATCTAATTTTTCAATTGTTGCTAATTCTCCTTCTTTTAATTGTAATACCGTTCTTAAAAGCCAATCTGACAAAGCTCTATTAGGGTTAGTCATTAACGCTTTAGAGTTTTCTTGACAAACTTTTGCTTCAAAAACCTCCCCTGTTGGAATCTCTAAATCAAAATGTACATCTCTTGCAGGAAAGAAAAATGGATATTCTTTATGAATATCAATCGGTATTGGGATGTAAATTTCTCCGAAATCTCTTTCCCTACCACCTGCATTCCACTGATTCAGCCCACTTTTTTCAAAAACAAACTTTTCTTTTGACTTAATACCATAAAGAGGTAAAACAATGTAATTATCACCCTTTACAAGTGTATGTGTTGCTGGTCTGAATACTTTTCCAGAGAATAAATCGAGTAATAGACTATAGGGGTCTTCAATTATATCAACCGGTAATCGAAAAGCATTTTGAGGAATAATAAACTTTCTAAATAATGTGCTTTTTGAGTAATTAAAAGAATAAAAATTGTGCCCGTCTTCGAACTGTAAACTTGCTTTATTTTCCTTTACAGAATGTATATTTGCAATGTCTATTTGGTCATAATCAGTTTCAAAAAGCAATATTTCCTTTTCTCTTCTTGCTACAATATGATAAAGTGCAGATTTTATGTCATAAACTCTATTTGCTAAATCAATTCTGTCATTTCTGTATTCTCCTAATTTAAGAGCAAGGTCTTTTCCTTGATAGTTTTTTAAAACTCTTGATAGGCTGTTAAATTCAGCAACCTTTTCTGTACTATTATCATTTTTAGAAATGAAAGTTTTCAATCCAATTCCCACTGAATTAAAGTCAGCATCAAATGCAGTATCTGAACGAGATAAATTATTTGCATTAAAGCTCTTACAGAATATGTTTTCGGCAACTCTGTAATTTATGAATGGAACAGCGCTTTCACTAAAAAGCCCTGAAATCTTAGAAACGGCAGAAAGTAATGTTAAATAATCGCCATTATTTTCAATATCCATTTCGGCGAATGATTTCATAAAACTTTGGTTATTTCGTTCGCAATTTTTTCAATTAAAGTTGTAGTTACGGAATTTCCTGCTTGTGTATATAATCGTCCATTTGCAAGGTTTGGTAAGATGTAGTTTTGTGGATAACCTTGAAAAGAAAAACATTCTCTTGGAGTGAGTTTTCTAATTCCATAATCATCTTTAATTAATGGAACATTGTGTCCGCCAGTCCCCATATTAGCTGTTAGAGTTGGGCAAACATTACTTTTGTTTTCTCTAACATATTTCCTTCTCCATTGATAAACAGTGTCTTTTGAAACCATACCTTTTTCTAATGCCGAAAAGTATTGGTGCTCTTTGGGGTAATAATACCTGTCTTCCTGTTTGCCTATTTCTAAAATATCGTGGATAGTTTTTGTAAGCTTTATTTTTTCGGGAAACTTGAATCTTTCAAAATTTGGTACTTGTTCAGGGTCAAATGCAACAATAAAAACACGCTCTCTATTTTGTGGAATATTAGCGTGAGTCATTGAGTTTAAAACAGAACTATAAACTTTATATCCTAACTTTTCTGTTAAAACCTCTATGATGACTTCAATTGTTTTACCATCATCATGAGAAATTAAGTTTTTTACATTTTCGAGAAATATAGCTTTAGGTCTATGTTTATTAATAATTTTTTCTATATCAAAAAATAACGTTCCCCTTGTATCTGCAAATCCTTTTCTGTTCCCCGCAATCGAAAAAGCTTGACAAGGAAATCCTGCACAAATTATATCAAACTTTTCGGGTATGTAATTTTTAGTAGCTTCTTTTGTTATATCTCCAAATGGTATTTCTCCAAAATTTTCTCGATAAGTTTTCTTTGCTGCATTATCCCATTCGCTTGTGTAAACACATTTTCCACCAATATTTTGTAGTGCTAATCTAAAACCCCCAATCCCTGCGAATAAATCTATAAATTTAAAAGTGTAGTTTTTAGGTGTTGGAAAAGGTACATTTTCTACCTCAAAGAGTAATTGTTGTAAAGCTTCTTCTTCAACAATTGAAATGTTTTCATTCTGTTTATATTCAACAAAGTTTTTTATCACTTTGCAAGCATCTTTCTCGTAATGTTTTGAAACTCCATTATGAATGTTGTGTAAATAATGAGTAATTACTGCTTTACCTTCAGGGTCGTCAGGACTAATTTGATAGTTTTTATTATCAAATTGTTCAATACTTATTGTTAATCCCATTTATTCAGTTTTTCATTTTCCATGTTAATAACAAAGTAACATTTTTTTTATGAAATTTAGAAGAATTTTATAGAGTTTCGCTTTTTTGCGTTACACTTAACACTAGAACAACCCAAACATGTACATTATCCCCTCGTGTTTTCTTTCAAATATAACAAAACTATCCCTTAAAAAAGGAAATTTTTAAAAGGCAATGGTGGGGATTGCTACTTTTACTTTAATTTAAAACGCTTAAAAATACCTGACATACAGCTAGTTAGATTTATTTTTGAAAAACGGAGTTATGACAACCTCCGAGGATGCCGTTTTTTGTAAGTCGGATTTAAAAATCAAGAAAAACGTTTCACTAATTTACCTCATCAAATAGCATAACCGAAGATTGGCGTCTATTATTTTTTATCAAAGACCTTTTTCTCTCCAAACATGCCAACTTTAAACAAGCGTTTCACTTCTTTTTCATTGGGAGAAAGAATAACCAATTCATAGTCGGGTTCTTGAACGGATTCTTGGTCGTTGATGAATTTAAAAAGCTTCGTGTCAAAATCATAATCGAAATAAGCAATGGAAAACTTTCCTCCCGAAAACGAAATGTTTAGAGGAATGTAACTCCCGTTTTCAAATACATTCACCATATAATTACCATAAACATCGACTTCTTTAAGAACGTTTTGACTACCCTCGCCAACAATTACCTCTTTGTTTTGTATGCCAAAAAAGTAATATTCTCCCTTTAAAATACAGGGCAATGAGTCATTTTCTATTACTCCCAGAATAAACCCATTGCGAATGGTGTATTTTGATGATTCGCGAATTGTTTCTCTACTTACAGAAGAAATATTGGTAGAAACCAACGCAATTCCGTCTTCATTTACTTCATAATGACTAGGTTGCTCAATGGAAGAGTAGGTTCCATAATATTTTGGATCTACACGCTGTAAATTTATCTCTTCTAAAGGAAGAGGATTCGAGAAATAATACGATTTTTGAGAAAACGAAATAAAACTCAACAAAAGACTTGCAACTAAACCAACTATTTTCATAACTTATATATGTACGAGGATAAATTTAACAAAAACTAAACCACCTAAACAAATAGCATGCAAAAAAGATGGCAAGTAAAAACTCCACAAGAAAGTACACTTGTAGAAGACTTTCGTTCAACGCTTAAAGTTGATCCAATCGTTGCGGAGTTACTTTTACAAAGAGAAATCAACAATTTTGAGGATGCCCAAGCATTTTTTCGACCAAGTTTAGATGATTTGCATGACCCCTTTCTTATGCAAGACATGGATGAAGCCGTTGAACGTTTACAAATGGCCATTGATGATGGACAACGTGTTATGCTTTTTGGCGATTACGATGTAGATGGAACAACAGCAGTCGCCCTTATGTATTCTTTTCTCAAAGAAACTCTCCCCATTGATTTTTATATTCCTGATAGATACAAAGAAGGATATGGACTGAGCAAAACAGGTATAGACGTCGCGAAAGAAAATGGGGTGGACTTAATTATCTCTTTGGATTGCGGAATTAAGTCCATTGAAGAAGTTGAATATGCCAAGTCATTCGGAATCGATTTTATTATTTGCGACCATCACACTCCAGGAGAAAAATTACCTGACGCTATCGTTTTAGACCCAAAAAGAAGTGATTGCAAATACCCTTACAAAGAATTATCAGGTTGTGGTGTCGGATTTAAACTTTTACAAGGACTATGTGAGAGCAATAACTGGGGAACAGATAAATTATTTGAATCTCTGGACTTATTGGCCGTAAGTATTGGTGCAGATATTGTACACGTAACTGGGGAGAATAGAATTTTGTGTTATCACGGAATGAAACGACTCAATGAAAATCCTCGGCTGGCTTTTAGAGAGCTACTTACCCTAGCAAAAAAAGAAATGCCGGTAAGTTTAACTGATGTGATTTTTTCCATTGCACCAAGAATTAATGCTGCAGGCAGATTACGTTCGGGTCGGTATTCGGTAGAATTAATGATTTCCGAAGAAAGAAATGAAATTCATCAATTAGCAACAGAAATTAATGAAGACAATCTCGAAAGAAGAGAGTTGGATAAGTTAATTACCGAAGAAGCATTGGAACAAATTGAGAAGAATAAAGAGAATGAGAGCAAATTTTCGAATGTCGTTTTTTCGGAGAATTGGCATAAAGGAGTGGTGGGCATTGTTGCATCAAGAATTATAGAAAAGTATTACAAACCAAGTATTGTTTTAACATTGTCAAATGGCTTGATAACGGGATCAGCTCGATCAATAAAAGGATTTGATGTGTACAAAGGCTTATTAAAATGCGAAGATCTACTCGAACAGTTCGGTGGACATACCTTCGCAGCAGGAATGACCTTGAAGCCAGAAAATTTAGATGCATTTAAAGTGAAATTTGAGCAGGTCGCTTCAGAATCATTGTCGAAAGAACTGATGGTGGAGGAACAAATAATAGACATTGAACTTAGTTTTAATCAAATATTTAGCCCAGAAGAAAACAGAATGAAAGTTCCTCGTTTAAAACGCATTATTTCTCAGTTTGAACCACATGGACCCGAGAACATGAAGCCTGTTTTTATTAGTAAAAATGTTTATTCTACAGATGTTCGAGTTTTAAAGGACACGCATCTTAAATTGTCGATGACACAACCAGAATTTGATGTTATTATCGAAGGAATTGGGTTCAATATGGCTGATAAAAAAGACATCGTTTCTTCAGGCATGCCATTTGACATTGTTTATACACTCGAAATTAACCGATGGAGAGATAGAGAAACGGTTCAGATGAACATCAAAGACATTCGTGAAGTAATTTAACGTTCACAGACAAATAGAAGGACTCACCATTTATAGCTAGCACATTTGAGGTATAACTAGAATTAAAAAAAGTCAAATGTAAGATTTTTACATTCGACTTTTTGCTGAGTACATATTTCTTAATGACTTAAGATATAGTCTGTTAAAGCAGTTCTTTCTTCAGCTGACATTTTTTTAGTTATTTCAACTTGAGGAGCCATCAACACCGCTTGTTCAGGATCAATAATAGGGTCAGATTCTCCATTTAAAAAGCTAGCTAAAGTTGCTTTGTCGCCGGCATAACCTTCCGAAATTGCAATTAAGGAAGGTCCAATAACCTTAGTGTCTTTTTGGTGACAAGCAACACATCCATTTTCGCCAAAAAGTTTTTCTCCTGTAGCAGTATCAACCTCGTCACTAACAATTTCTTCTTCAATTTCCTCAATAACTTCGTCAATTGTTTCTGCTATAACGTTTTCTTCTATTACTTCGGAGTTTTCTACAGAATTGGATCCACACGAAACGATAGTGAAAGATAGAAATGCTAATGTTGTTGCGATGTATAATGTTCTTTTTTTCATTTTCATTTTTTTAAATTAAATGGCACGATTGCCTTTGTGTTATCACAAAAGTAATCATTAAAATTACGCTGAAACCTGATTTAAAGCATTGGATATATCCGAAATAATGTCATTGTAATTTTCTACACCAATTGATAAACGCACCAATTTTTCTGTGATATTCATTACTATTTTGTCTTCTGAATCGACATCGGCATGTGTCATTGTTTGGGGATGCTCTGCCAAACTTTCTGTTCCACCTAAAGAGACCGCCAACTTAATCAGTTTCAAGCTGTCTAAGAATGCAAACGCCTCTTTCTCTCCTCCTTTGATGTCAAAAGCAATCATGGCTCCATGAGATGTAAACTGGCGTTTAATAATTGCCTTATCTGCATCAGTGCCGTGCTTTGCCGTATTGCCTAAATAATACACTTCCTCTACTTTTGGATGGTTATTTAAGTATTTAGCAACCTCTTGTGCATTTTTTGCCTGTTGATCCATTCTAACTTTCAATGTTTCCAAACTTCTCATCAACAACCAACCCGTCCAAGGACCAGTCATATTTCCAAAGAAAGTACGGAGACCTTTTACACGACCCATCAATTCTTTGCTCCCTAAACATGCCCCAGCAATCACATCAGAGTGTCCCCCAATGTATTTTGTGGCAGAATAAAGTACTAAATCCGCTCCATGTTGCAAAGGATGTTGCCAAAGTGGTCCCATATACGTATTGTCAACAGAAAGAACGATTAGCTTATCTTCTGTTTGGAAATGTGTTTTGATTTCCGCACACATTTCGATATCTATTAATGCATTTGTTGGATTAGCAGGTGTTTCGATATGTATCATTGCTAATCTATCCGCACGGCCAGATTGTTCAACTCTCTTAATAATATCTTCCTTCGATTCATTGGCCAAAAAACCAACGCTTTCTATGTTTAATTTCTTCAAAAAGTGGTGAATAAAGTGATCGGTTCCACCATAAACGGGGCGACTATATAAGAGTAAATCACCTGGCTTCATAAATTCGAGCATGGCTGTTGTGATGGCAGACATTCCGCTTTCAAAAACGGCACAATCTTCTGCTTTATCCCAAAGGCAAAGACGATTTTCTAAAATTTCTAAATCAGGATTGTTCAAGCGAGAATAAATAAGGCCTAATTCTTCGTCTTTCTCTTGCTCGCGAATACCATAAGCAACTTCAAAGAATCGTTTCCCTTCCATCGCATTATTAAAAACAAAGGTTGAGGTTTGAAATATCGGACATTTTATTGCCCCTTCAGATAAGGATGGCTTGTAACCATGACTCATCATTAAACTTTCGGGTTGTAGTTTTTTGTAATCCATAATTTTAGTTTATACGAAAATAAATTAAATCTATATTTGATTTATAAAGCAGATTTTTTATCTAAAAAAGGAAAATTAATTAGATTTATTTGCTAAATTGTAGTAATTTTAAGCGAATAAGTAAGAATTATTTTCTATGGATGAGAAATTAGATAAGATTGATTTGGCCATTTTAGAATTGCTAAAAGAAGATGCTAAACAAGGTAATAAATCAATTGCTGAGCAAATTGGCTTAACGATTACTCCGACCTATGAGCGAATCAAGAGAATGGAAAGGGTAGGTATAATTGAAGGCTATTCTGCCCGGTTAAACAAGCACAAGGTGGGTAAGAAATTACAAGTTTTTTGCCAAGTTTCTCTGAAAGAACATAGTTTGGAATTATTAGAGACATTTGAACACGAAGTAGTTGAATTCAAAGAAGTTTCTATTTGTTACCACACAGCAGGGGATTATGATTACACCCTGTTAGTCGAGGTTCTTGACATGGAAGAGTACGAAAACTTTTTACGATACAAATTAACGTGTATTCGATATATTGGCAACGTACAAAGTTCTTTTGTAATGCGTGTTATAAAAGAATGAGACAAGGATTGAATGCGAGAAAGGTGTTATGCATAATCCTTAGTTCATTAAAACATTCGCCCCTTTAATCTTAATCATTTACTTGGCATCTCTCTCGTAAAAGCTGGAATACCAGTTACATCCATTCCAGTAATCAATAGGTGAATATCATGAGTTCCTTCGTACGTTAACACAGATTCAAGGTTAGCCATGTGACGCATGATAGAATATTCACTCGTAATTCCCATAGCTCCGTGAATTTGTCTTGCTTCCCTAGCGATATTCAAGGCAATTTCTACGTTGTTTCTTTTCGCCATTGATATTTGGGCAGATGTTGCTCTTCCTTCATTTCTCAATTGACCTAAACGGAAGGTCAAGAGCTGTGCCTTTGTGATTTCAGTAATCATTTCGGCTAATTTCTTTTGGATTAGTTGAAATCCTCCGATTGGAACACCAAATTGTGTTCTTTCTTTAGAATACCTTAACGCCTGATCGTAACAATCCATTGCGGCACCTAACGCACCCCATGCAATGCCGAATCGAGCTGAATCCAGGCAACCTAATGGCGCACCCAATCCAGATTTTCCAGGCAAAATATTTGCTTTTGGCACTTTTACATCAACAAAAATCAATTCTCCAGTAGTTGAAGCTCTTAGCGATAGTTTACCATGCATTTCTGGAGTAGAAAAACCTTCCATTCCTCTTTCAACAATTAATCCGTGAATTCTTCCAGACTCATCTTTTGCCCATACAACTGCTATGTCAGCAAAAGGAGCATTGGAAATCCACATTTTCGCCCCGTTTAAAACAACGTGGTCACCGGCATCTTTAAAATTCGATAACATTCCGCCAGGATTTGAACCATGATCTGGTTCTGTCAATCCAAAACAACCAATCATTTCGCCCGTACCTAATTTAGGTAAGTATTTTTGTTTTTGTTCTTCAGAACCGTATTTCCAAATAGGATACATCACTAAAGAGCTTTGCACAGAAGCAGTTGATCTCAACCCAGAGTCACAACGCTCTAATTCTTGCATTATGAGGCCGTAAGAAATTTGATCCAAACCAGGGCCACCGTATTCGGTTGGTATATATGGTCCGAAAGCACCAATCTCTCCTAAACCCGGTAGTATATGATGAGGAAAAGTTGCGTTTTCATAATGCTCATCAATGATAGGGGAAACTTCTTTTTTTACCCATGCGCGAGCAGCATCCCTTACCATTTTATGTTCTTCAGAAAGCAAGTCATCCATGTCGTAATAATCTGGATGTGTATATAAGTCCGTTCTCATTGTTCTAATTTTGTGGACAAATTTAAGTATATTTTTTGTCGTAAAATCATTTTTTCCTAATTTCAATTATATCTTTACTATCTTCGAGAACCTTATGTTACAAGAATGAGTTTACAATCTATTTTAATCCCTTTGGCGGGCGTGATTCCTGATGAATTGACGTTGAGGAATGATTCCTCGATGAAGGCGGTAGGTTTTGGTTTTTTTATCGCATTCATTTTTATCGCAATTACAAAGTTAATCAAGTCGGATGTTTTTGTTAACCTAGGAATTGCTTTTCTCAAACAAAGAACGTTAGAGCAATACCTAAAAGAATCCTATTCATTATTTGAACTCCATTCAATTATGCAGATAATTAACTACTGGCTGTCATTTAGCCTATTACTTTATGTGTTTTTTGAATTGCCAGGCTTTAATAATGGGTTAGAATTGACATTGGTTATTTTTACACCTCTAGTTTGGTTTTTATTAACAATTCTGGGGCTTTTATTGACATCTGCTCTCTCAGGTGAGTCGAAAAATTTATACAGTTTAGTTTACTTTAAAATTATCGGAACACAATTTTTAGGACTTACATTTTTTGTTGCAGGAAGTCTTTGGTTTTTAACTCCTATCAATGAAAATACTTTGGCACTAATCATCATTATTTTACTATCAACAGAGTTTATTTTCCGACTAATAAAAAGTTTGTTTAGAATTTTGGAACATAAAGTTTCATGGTATTACATAATTTTGTACTTTTGCACCCTCGAAATTTTGCCGTTATTGATTGGTTTCAGATTATATATGACAGAATTTTAAGATTAAATAAATTATCATCGATAGTTAAAGGGAAGAGAGCATGGGAATTAAAACGATATTGGTTTCACAGCCAAAGCCAGCAGGAGCAAAGTCGCCTTATTTTGATTTAGCAGATAAATACAACATTAAAATCGATTTTAGAAGCTTTATTCATGTTGAAGGCATTAGCGCTCAAGAGTTTAGATCGCAAAAAGTTGATATTTCTGCCCATTCTGCTGTTATTTTGACATCCAAAACAGCGGTAGATCATTATTTTAGGATTGCAGAAGAAATGCGTTTTGAGGTGCCTGATAGCATGAAGTATTTTTGTATTTCAGAAACGATCGCTTATTACCTTCAAAAATATGTCCCTTATAGAAAAAGGAAAATGTTTTTTGGAAGGCAGACAATTGTTGACCTTATAGACACTTTAAAAAAGCATAAAAAAGAGAAGTTCTTACTTCCTTGCACAGATATTTTGAGAGATAAAATACCTGCAACTTTGGATACAAATGGCATTAATTATTCCAAAGCTATTTTGTATAGAACGGTTGCTTCAGATCTATCAGACCTAGAGAATGTAATGTACGACATGTTGGTTTTTTATAGTCCAGGTGGGATAGAATCACTTTTAAAAAACTTTCCGAATTTTAAGCAAAATGAGACTGTAATTGCTGCATTCGGACCAACGACCGCCAATGCAATTGTAAAAAACAAATTAAGACTAGATCTACATGCACCTCAGCCAAATGCGCCGTCCATGACTGGAGCGATAGAAAATTTTGTCAAAAACCCTAAGTCAAAAAAGAAAGTTAGCTAGCTATAAATACATTTTTTTAAAAGCCAAGTTTCTTTAAGCTTGGCTTTTATAGTTTTATTACCGCGCTAGTCACTTCAATTTTGTATCTTTATCGGCTCGAAAAAACCTTATATGGCAAAAATTAGAAAACAAGACGCATTAGACTATCACTCTTCTGGAAGACCAGGAAAGATAGAAGTTGTACCCACAAAACCGTACGCTTCACAGAGAGATTTATCTTTGGCTTATTCGCCTGGTGTGGCAGAGCCTTGTCTTGAAATTGCCGATGATCCAAATAAAGCGTATAAATATACGAGTAAAGGGAATTTAGTCGCCGTTATTTCTAATGGAACAGCGGTGCTTGGTTTGGGAAACATCGGACCAGAAGCCTCGAAACCAGTAATGGAAGGGAAAGGGTTGCTTTTTAAGATTTTTGCCGATATAGATGTGTTTGACATCGAGGTGGATGCATCAGACCCCGAGTTATTTATACAAACAGTCAAGGCAATAGCGCCTACTTTTGGAGGAATTAATCTAGAAGATATTAAAGCTCCTGAAGCATTTGAAATAGAAAAGAGACTAAAAGAGGAGCTAAACATTCCCGTTATGCATGACGATCAGCATGGTACGGCGATTATTTCTTCGGCTGGGCTTATCAACGCGCTTGAGTTAGCCGACAAAAAAATAGATAAAGTTAAAATTATCATCTCAGGGGCAGGAGCGGCAGCACAATCTTGTGCAAAACTATATTGTTCTTTGGGAGCAAAAGTGCAGAATATTTACATGTTCGATTCAAAAGGTCTTCTGCATACTGGTAGAAAGGGACTTGACGAAAGCAAACAACTTTTTGCAACACATAAAAAGGAGGTTTCTTTTGCCGACTCTTTTAAAAAAGCAGATGTATTTATTGGCTTATCAAAAGGAGGAATCGTTTCTAAAGATATGGTAAAACGGATGGCCAAAGATCCAATTGTTTTTGCATTAGCCAATCCAGAACCCGAAATATCTTACAAAGACGCCATGAGCACTCGTGAAGATATTCTAATGGCAACAGGTCGTTCTGATCATCCAAATCAGGTCAATAATGTCATAGGTTTTCCTTTTATTTTTAGAGGAGCCATGGATGTTAGAGCAACAACGATAAATGAAGAAATGAAGATGGCTGCGGTAAAAGCCATATCGTCGTTAGCGAAAGAGTCTATCCCAGAAGAAGTAATAGAGGCTTATGGAGAGAAAAACATTTCTTTTGGGAAAGAACAATTTATTCCTAAACCAATAGACCCAAGGTTAATTTATTATGTCGCGCCAGCCGTTGCAAAAGCAGCTATGGATTCAGGTGTTGCCCAAGAACCTATTGAAGATTGGGATGCCTATGAAATGATATTGAAAAATAGATTGGGATTAGACAATAAATTAATTAGAAATATCACCGAAAAAGGACAGCGTTCTCCTAAGAGAGTTGTCTTTGCCGAAGCAGATAACTTAAACATTCTAAAAGCCGCACAAACGTCATGGGAAGAAGGGGTTGCATTTCCTATTCTTCTTGGAAAAAAGGAGAAAATTACTGCTCTAATTGAAGAATTTAGTTTAGAATTACCTGATTCAATAATCATTGACCCAAAATGCGAAGAAGAGAAGGAAAGACGGGTGAATTATGGTCAAGTATTCTTTGACAAACGAAAACGAAAAGGGATAACAGAGTTTCAAGCGATTCAGATCATGCGTGAAAGAAATCATTTTGGCGCGATGATGGTGGAAATGGGAGATGCTGATGCAATGGTCTCTGGTATTACAAGAAACTATAGGGATGTTGTTCGCCCTGCGTTGCAAATTGTAGGATTGCAGAAGGAAATGACCAAAATAGCGGGAATGTATATTCTCAACACTAAAAGAGGACCTTTGTTCTTAGCAGATACAACAATCAATTTGAACCCTACAGCAAAAGATTTAGCCGAAATAACATCAAATGTTGCAAAAATGATACGAAAATTCAAAGTCACTCCTCGAGTTGCTTTGTTAAGCTATTCTAATTTTGGATCCTCTATAGGAGAAGATGCAACCAAAATGTCAAAGGCGGTAGAATTAATTAAGGAAAATGACCCGAACTTAATTGTTGACGGTGAGGTTCAAGCGAATTTTGCATTAAATAATGATTTGATGAATGAACAGTTTTCATTTTCGGATTTGGCGAATAAAAAAGTAAACACCTTAATTTTCCCTAACCTTTCATCAGGAAATATTGCGTATAAGCTTTTACAAGAAATGACGGAAGGAGATGCTATCGGACCTGTAATTGTTGGATTAAAAAAGTCTATCCACGTTCTGCAACTAGGAGCCTCAGTACGAGAAATTATTAACATGGTGAAAATTGCTGTGGTTGATGCACAAAACAAATAAAATATGATTGCACAGTTAAAAGGCAAATTGATTGAAAAAAACCCCACGGATTTTATAATTGACTGCAATGGAGTTGGTTATGAAGTAAAAGTTTCATTGAACACATTTAGTTCAACCGGTTCTTCTGAAAGTGTCACCGTTTTTACAAAGCTAATCGTTAGGGAGGATGCTCAAATTCTCTATGGATTCTCTGACAAAATAGAAAGAGAAATGTTCACTCATCTTATCTCTGTTTCAGGTATCGGACCAAGCACGGCAATGATTATGTTGTCTTCCATGGTGCCAGGAGAAATAGCCAACTCTATTACCAGTGAAGATGCAAAAACAATACAAAGTATTAAGGGTATAGGTGCAAAGACGGCTCAGAGAGTTATCATTGACTTGAAGGACAAAATGTTAAAAATGGCCTTTTCGAGTGAAAATTTGTTCAATTCAGACAATACGAATCAATTTGATGCGTTAACTGCATTGACTTCTTTAGGTTTTGATAAAAAATCTGCTGAAAAAGCAATTGATAAAATTTCTACGGGTGAAGAATCAGTGGAAGAATTAATTAAAGGAGCACTGAAAATTTTATAGGTTGAACAAAACGAAATCGCTACATATGAAACTAACAGCTGTCCTGCTGTTTTTATCTGTTGGATGGTCCTCTGCACAAGGAGACACCTTGCAATTTCCTATAAACAATAATGTTGACCCAACGCAATCTACAAACCAAAGTTTTGACCTTGGAGATCCTTCTTCGGTGAATCAAACAATCGTTTATGACCCAGTTACGGGGACGTATGTTTTTAAAGAAACCATAGGGGATAAAGGGTTGTATTTTAGAAACCCTTCCATGATGACATTGGAAGAGTATTTGGATTATGAGAGAAAAAAATCAATGCAGGAGAATTGGAAAGATAAAATTGACCAACAAACCGCAGCAAGCCAACCATTAGAATTCCCTATTAAAATACCGAGTAAATTGTTTGAGAACTTTTTTGGCTCAGATCAGATAACAATAAGACCACAAGGAAGTGTCGAACTTTCTTTCGGTGTTAATTCCTCTCGATATGATAATCCTTTGATTCCAGAAAGACAACGAAAAATTACGCGATTCGATTTCGACCAGCAAATTAACTTAAATTTAGTTGGACAAATTGGGACTAAATTAAAATTAGGAGTAAGTTACAATACCCAAGCAGCTTTCGATTTTGACAATGTTTCTAAGTTAGAATATACGGGAAACGAAGATCAAATAATGCAGAAAATTGGTTTGGGAAATGTGTCATTTGATATTCCGACTTCGTTGATTCAAGGGTCGCAAACACTATTTGGCGTTACTACTCAAATGAAATTTGGAAACACCACCGTTGACTTAATTGCTGCCTCTTCAAAAGGTCAAAGAAAGGAAATAAACATTGAAGGCAAAGCGCAGGTTCAGCAGTTCGAATTGAACGCGGACAACTATGAAGCCAACCGTCACTATTTCATTAACCTTTATCATAGAGACAATTATGATAATGGAATGTCAACTTTACCAATTGTAAATTCTACCATCAATATCACGAGAATGGAGGTTTGGCTTACGAATAGAACCAACAATACGGAAAACACTCGAAATGTTATTGCATTCACGGATTTAGGGGAAGCCGTTGCCGAAAACTGTCAAGGTAATCCAGGCAATTTTGCATCAACAGATATTCCTGATAATTCAGCAAACGGCTTGTATGATTGGGCATCAACGCAGCCTCTCGTTCGTTCATTTAACAATGCTGTTTCTGCTCTAAGTTCTCAAGTGGTAAGCCCTGGTCCTTTTGAACAAGCTGTAGAATATGAAAAGGTAGAAAATGCAAGAAAATTAACTGAGCAGGAATATTCATATAATGCACAGCTAGGATTTATCTCATTGAATTTACCACTTAATACCGATGAGGTTCTGGGTGTTGCCTATGAATATACGTATAGAGGACAAACGTATCAAGTGGGTGAATTTTCAACAGATGGTGTCTCTGGACAGGATGCATTAATCATGAAATTATTGAAACCAACCATTACTAATCCGAACAATAAATTGTGGGGATTAATGATGAAAAATGTTTACTCTATTGGAGCTTACCAAGTTGATCAATTAGGCTTTAGACTCGATTTATTATACAATAATCCTGCAACATCGGTAAAAGTTCCATTCTTTCCTGCAGACAATTTAGGAACAACAACTCTAGGTGGGCCGATACTTGGCATTGATGATGAACAGTTGGTGACTTTAGTTGAAATGGATAAAATCAACGTAAACAATCAGCCCTTTTCTGATGGTGTTTTCGATTTTGTACCAATTCAATTTCAAGGAAATAGGGCAGAAAATGGAGGGACAATCAATACTAGAAATGGACGCGTTTATTTTTCAACAGTAGAGCCTTTTGGACAAACCTTAGCAGATAAATTGTCTGCTGCAGGGGTAGCACAAACAGTTATAGACCAAGTTGCCTATACTGAGTTGTATGATTCGACAAAAACGGCCGCTCAGCAGATTCCGAGTAAAAACAGATTTAGTTTGAAAGGAGAATATCAATCATCGGTAAGTTCAGATATTCCATTGAATGCTTTAAACGTTCCAGAAGGTGCCGTTACGGTTACTGCAGGTGGAATCAAAATGATTGAAGGACAAGATTACACTGTAGATTACAATTTGGGAAGAGTTAGAATATTAAATACGGGTGTCCTTGAGTCTAACACCCCAATTAAGATATCTATTGAGAGTAATTCTGTTTTTGGCTTTCAATCTAAATCCTTACTGGGAGCAAGAGTAGCCCATCGATTTAGTGATAAACTTAATATTGGTGGTACTTGGATGAGGATGATGGAAAGACCCGTCACTCAAAAGGTAGATATCGGAAGTGAGCCTTTTAAAAATAATGTTATTGGACTAGATGTTGCTTACAGAACGGATGTTCCATTCTTAACGAAACTGGTTGATTTCTTGCCTGTTATTTCGACAAAAGAAAGATCAACATTTTCGTTTACAGGTGAGTTCGCCCATTTAATTCCAGGTCAACCAAAAGCAATTAACAAAGAAGGAACATCCTATGTGGATGATTTTGAGGGATCTCAAAGCACAATTGATTTAAGGTCTTTTCAAGCATGGCATTTAGCTTCTATTCCTAAAGGACAACCCGATTTATTTCCTGAGGCAGCAAACAGTGATTTATCGGCTGGGTTTAAACGGTCAAAATTGGCTTGGTATGTCATTGATCCTCTTTTTTACCAAAGTAACAATCTAACACCACAACATATTGTGGATGACCCAGCGCAATTGGCTGATAGTAGAATGAGAACGGTAAATCAAACGGATATTTGGCCGAACTATGACCCACAGTATGGTTCTATTCTTAATGTTTCTGTTTTTGATTTGGCTTATTACCCTTTGGAAAGAGGGATGTATAATTACGACACCACCAATACGGTGAATGCAGACGGGACTTTCGTAAATCCAGAAAGCAGATGGGGTGGTATTATGAGGGCTTTAACGACTACTGATTTTGAGCAAACAAATATCGAGTACATTCAGTTTTGGATGCTGGACCCTTTTCATGCTGATGCGGAAGCAGTAAATCCGAATTCAATTCATAATGGAGGAGATTTATATATTAATTTAGGGAATATTTCAGAAGACATTCTACCAGATTCTCGAAAAAGTTTTGAAAATGGATTGCCGCCAACAGGAACTTCGATTGCCGGGGACACTGATACCACAATGTGGTCGCGTGTTTCTACACAACAAGTTGTCGTGAATGCTTTTGACAATGATCCTAACGCAAGGGTTAATCAAGATATTGGTTTGGATGGGTGGAACGATTCACAGGAGAGTACAGAATTTGGTAATTATGTTAGTTGGATAAACTCAAATGCAACACTCGATGCCACGGCAAAATCGAAACTGTTAGCAGATCCGTCGAATGATAACTATGATTATTTCAGAGACGACGATTACGATGCAGCACAATTAAACATATTAGAGCGCTACAAAAAGTACAACGGTATGGAGGGAAATTCACCGACAACTGAAATGTCAAATTCTATCAATGTGGACGGTTACCCGACTATTAGTACTAACACGCCAGATATAGAAGATATTAATCAAGATAACAACTTGTCGGAATCAGAAAGTTATTTTCAGTATAAGTTAAATATCAGCCCTGGCGAAATGGTGGTGGGTAAAAACTTTATCACAAGCGTTCAGATATATGATAAAGGAAACGGAGACCAAGAAAGATGGTGTCAATTTAAGATTCCTGTTGCCAATTATGAAAGAAAAATCGGAGGGATATCTGATTTTAGATCCATTCGTTTTATGCGATTGTTTTTGAAAGATTTTGATGAAGAAGTTGTCTTGCGTTTTGCAAGAATGGAATTTATTCGTGGAGAGTGGAGAAGATATTTATTAAGTCTGGAGGATGATGGAGAAGGAATCGTAATTGATCCGAATTTAACCTCATTTGACATCGGGGCGGTTAATATTCAAGAGAATAATGACAGACAACCGGTCAATTATGTCGTACCTCCAGGAATTGTTCAAGAGGTCGATCCTTCTCAGACTTTTCAGCGACTTTTGAATGAGCAGTCCTTAAGTTTAGAGGTGTGTGATTTGCAAGACGGAGATGCACGTGCCGCATATAGGAATGTTCAATTTGATGTCCGTAATTACAAGAAGTTAAAAATGTTTGTTCATGCGGAGGAAGTGGATCCATCAAAGCCTTTGGATGACGATGAATTATCTATGTTTATTAGATTAGGGACAGATTTCACGGATAACTATTACGAGTATGAAATTCCATTAAAAACAACCACATGGGGCTCTAATTTAGATACAGATGTGTGGCCAGAAGAGAATTTTGTCGAGATTGTTTTTGAAGATCTTTTAAACATCAAAAAGCAACGAAATAAACTGATTAGCGATGGGAATACTTCTATTTCCTACGTTGTTGAGTATGCAAAAAATGATCCTGCGAATAAAGACAGAATCATTCGAGTAAAAGGGAGTCCAAATTTACAAGGCTTAAAGACCATAATGATTGGAATTAGAAACCCACATGTTAATTCTCATACGCTTGATACGTGGGATGAAGACGGTCAACCAAAATGTGCGGCTGTTTGGGTGAATGAATTACGTTTATCTGATTTTCTTAGCTCAGGAGGTTCTGCGGCTATTGCTCAAATGCAAGTTCAATTTGCAGACTTCGCCAACCTAAATATGTCGGGTAATTACTCCGGAGTCAATTGGGGTTCTGTTGAAAGCCGAGTGCAAGAAAGACAAAGAGACGAACGAATTGGGTTTGATTTGAATTCGAACGTTCAATTGGGTCAGTTCTTTGGTAAAAGAGCAAAAGTTTCGTTGCCATTTTTCTACGGTTATTCTTTAGGAATTATTAATCCACAATATGATCCGTTTAACCCAGACATTAAATTAAAAGATTACGATGATCTAGCAACTCGAAGAGAGCGAGCTCGATTAGGGCAAGATTTTTCGGAGAGAAAGTCCTATAATTTCACCAATGTCCGAAAGGAAATGAAAGCAGGGGCTAAACCTAGAATTTGGAGAATTTCTAATTGGTCGGCAAATTATTCATACGCTGAGAATTTAAGTCGTGACTTTAACACCAACTATGACAGAACAAAAACGTGGAGTGGGGGGTTGAATTATAATTATTCTTTTACGGCGAAACCATTTATGCCATTTAAGAAATCTAAATTCTTAAAAAAATCTAAATGGTTTGCCTTAATTAGAGAGGCTAATATTTATCTAAAACCAAAAAATATCTCCTTTTCTACGGATGCCTTGAGAAGCTATAACGAACGACAAGTTAGAAATAACATTGTTCCAGACTATGAATTCAGACCGGTGTATGTGAAGCAATTTGGATGGAACAGGAAGTACAGCTTAGCTCATGACATTACGAAAAAATTGAAATTTAAGTTTGATGCGACAAACAGGTCTATTTTTGAAGAAGGAGACGGTCGTGTAGATAGAAAAAACGATCCTGACGGCTACCGTTCATTTAAAGATTCAATCGGCTCGCAATTAGGAACTTTGGGTAGAACGATGGACTATGCGCATAATTACAGCGTAAGTTACACACTTCCTTTGGACAAAATTCCAGCTACAGATTGGATCAGTGCTAACACAAAATATTCTTCTTCGTATAATTGGCAACGAGCACCTCTTGCTCAGCCTGAATTTGGGAATACCATTCAGAACAGTAGAAACATCAACATGACTGCTCAGTTGAACTTTACTAATTTGTATAATAAAGTTCCATTTTTTAAGAAAGTGAATCAAGCGGGTAGAAGAAATACAAGAGGTTCGGCAATAAGTAAACCTAAACAAGGGGGAAATACAAAAAAACCAAAACCTGTTATCGAAGAGAAGCCCGAGGATGAAATGACCAAAAAAGAATTGCGTCAAAAACGCCGTAGAGAGCGAAAAGAGAAGCGAGAGGAACGCAGAAAAGAACGTAAGGATAAAAAAGTAAATCCCGTAGCTGGCTTCCTAGCGCGTGTGGTTATGAGTGTCAGAAACGTTTCAGGAACTTATACAATTACTGACGGGACATTATTGCCAGGCTATAATCAACAAACCAGTGTATTAGGATTTAACCCTAGTTTTAATAGTGGAATGGGAGGTTTTATCTTCGGACAACAACGATATGATATCTGGGGAAGAGAAACTGGTTACAACATAGCAGAAACAGCAAGAGATAACGGTTGGTTAGTGCAGAACGAGAATTTGAATAAACAATTTGTTAATTCTAGTACAAGTAACTTGAATTTGAGAGCAACCCTCGAACCAATAAAAGACGTTTCCGTTGAATTGTCCATGAACAGAACGTTCAGTAATAGCACGAATGAATTTTATAGATGGAATTCAACCACCTCGCAGTTTGAAAGTCAAAGTAGAGTGGAACTCTCGACAGTTACTTATTCTAATGTTTCTATTAATTCTGCTTTCACTAAATTAGGAAAAGAATATCAATCATCAGTTTTTGCTCAGATGTTAGAGAACAGAAAGGAAGTTTCACAACTATTGGGTGCCGCAAATACGAACTCTACATCAACCACATCAGGTTATTATAACGGTTACAGCGGTACTCAACAAGAAGTGGTTCTGGGAGCTTTCTTAACCTCTTATACTAACCGAAATATAAACGAGAAGAATATCAATCCGATAAAGAATGTTCCTTTGCCCAATTGGTCAATTAACTACAATGGACTCAAGAAGTTTAAATTCATGAAGAAAGTACTACGGAACTTTGTTTTAAGACATGCTTATAGTTCTACGGTTAGTGTTTCAGGAATGCAAACAAACTTGAATGCTGCATTCGACGCAAATGGAAATGCATCTGCTCGAGACTTGAATAACAACTTCATTGCAGGGATGCAAATACAGAATGTTTCTATAACAGAACGATTCTCTCCACTTATTGGTTTCGATGCAACATGGATTGTGAAAGGACAAGGATTAATCACGAAATTTGAATACAAGAAAGACAAAAGTGCGACACTTTCTCTGAATAATAATCAAGTGACCGAAGTTCTTGGAACTGAATTTGTGATAGGGTTGGGATATAAATTCAAGAAGATTAAGATTTCAAAGAAAATAGATCCAAGTCCAATTAATGTTCGTTTCGACTTCTCGTTTAGAGATAATTTAACCGTGATTAGAAAAGTAGTTGAACAAACCGATCAAGCAACAGCCGGACAGAAAGTAGTATCGATTAAAGCATCTGCAGATTACAACATATCGAAATTCTTGACCATTCAATTGTATTACGACCAAACGTTGAACACGCCAAAAATCGCAACTTCTTATAATACAGGAAACATGAGTGCTGGTTTACGTTTAAGATTTAATTTAGCTGGAGTTCAATAATGATACGATCAGCAGAACCAAAAGATGTTACTTCAATTCTTCAACTTATTAAGGGGCTGGCAGAATATGAGAGGGACTTAGAAGCCGTTATCAACACGGAAGAAAAATTGCACAACGATTTATTTGTCAGCAAGCTTTGCGAAGCTTTTGTAGCAGAGGAAGATGCTATTGTCATCGGTTTTTCTTTGTTTTTCACTGCATATTCTACATGGAAAGGCCCAGTGATTTATCTAGAGGACTTATTTGTTCTCCCTGAGCATAGAAAAACAGGCGCAGGATCAAAATTATTTGACGCCGTGGTGCAAATTGCAAAAGACAGAAAGGTAGCCAGAATGGATTGGCAAATCTTAGAATGGAACGAACCAGCAATTGAATTCTACAAAAGAAAAGGAGCTACTATCGATCCGGAATGGTTGAACGGGAGATTTTTCTTTTAGACAAGTAGTTTGATTCCCTTAATTTAACCAGAACCTTCCTACAAAAGTTCATTCGCTAAGTTAGCCAACTCTGAACGTTCTCCTTTCTCTAGAGTAACACTTGCAAATAACTCTTGTCCTTTCAGTTTATCGATTAGGTAAGCAAGTCCGTTACTATGTTCATCTAAATAAGGGGTGTCAATTTGATTGATGTCACCTGTGAACACGATTTTGGTATTTTCTCCAGCTCTCGTTATAATTGTTTTAATTTCATGTGGTGTTAAATTTTGTGCTTCATCCACAATGAATATCATGTTAGATAAACTTCGACCTCTGATGAATGCCAAAGGAGAAATGACAATTTTCCCACTTTCCTGCAACTCTGTGATTGCTTTGTGTTTGCGTTCATTTTCTCCAAATTGGGACTTTATAAATTTCAAATTATCCCAAAGCGGTTCCATATAGGGTCCAATTTTATCATTGGCATCGCCCGGCAAAAATCCGATTTCTTTGTTTGACAATGGAACTACGGGCCTTGCCAAAAGAATTTGCTGGTACTTTTTATGATGTTCCAAAGCAGATGCCAGTGCTAGGAGTGTTTTACCCGTTCCTGCTACACCTTGTAAAGCCACTAATCTGATGTCTTCATTTAGTAGCGCATTGAGAGCAAATGCCTGTTCTGCATTTTTGGGTTTTATACCATAAACGAATTCCTTTTCTATGCGTTCGAGTTGATCTAAATGTGGGTTATAAACGGCCAAAGAAGATGATTTACCATTCTTTAAAATATAATATCCATTGGCGACTTTTTTATCTCCCAGAATTCCATTTTCATCTATTCTACCTTTGGTGAAAATTTGCCGTATCTGATCAGAATCGATGTTCTCAATAGTACAAACGCCCGATTTCTTCGAGATATCATCGCTCACCTTTCCTGTTTTATAATCTTCTGCATTGATGCCCAGAGCTTTTGCTTTTATACGCAAATTAATATCCTTGGTGACCAGAATTACTTCTTTTTTAGGCTCTTCTTCTTTGAGATGTAAGGCAGCGTTGATAATTTTATGGTCGTTTTTACCTTTTGCATAAATACTTTCTGCATTTAGTCCTTTGAGGTCTGTTGCCAGTACAATTTTAAAGTTTCCTTTGTCTTTTCCGAGTGAAATCCATTCTTGCAAGCTCGAATTGGTAGATAATTTATCAATGAATCGAATAACTTCTCTTGCAGAAAAATTCTTTGTGTCGTTACCAATTTTAAAATTATCTAATTCTTCCAAAACAGTTATTGGAATAGCGACATCGTGGTTTTTAAAAGTAGTAATAGCCTGATGGTCGTGTAGTAAAACAGAAGTGTCTAGAACGGCAATTTTTTTCTTTTTCGTCATAGGTTAAATTTGACTATTAAGGTAGAAGTAATTTACATTTGGTTGAAAATAGATGTAGAGAGTTATTGACAGCAAAGTGTTAGTCATGAAAAATAAAATTCAACAACTTTTCTCCGAAGGTCTTAGATTGACAATTTTTAATTAGTTTTGAGTAGAATAGAACATCACCAAAAATAAAAATCATAGTAAGAAATTTAAGATAATACATGCTTTTTAGTTCTATTGATTTTGCTGTTTTCTTGCCAATTGTCTTCTTCGCTTATTGGTTTATTGCAAACAAAAGTCTCAAGCTTCAAAATTTTCTAATTATAACCGCTAGTTACTTGTTTTATGGTTGGTGGGATTGGAGGTTTTTATGGATCAGTCCTAAAAGTTGGGGAGTAAAAAATAGTTTACTTTGTGAGAAAAACA
>CAXBMR010000026.1:0-38237 GCA_963976995.1 uncultured Fluviicola sp. | reverse complement strand
TCATTCCCAAATTCATCAGTGTAAACAATTGTTTGTGATACAACATAGTTGCCTGGTTGTTGATAAACATGAGAGATTGTTTCTCCAGGAAGGAAAGTCTCAATGGTATTATCTCCAAAATTAATGGTGATAGAACTGAAAGTATAATCAGTTACCGAACCTATATATGTAGAAGGGGTTATAGTATAATTGAATACTCCATCTATTAAACTTTCTTGAACTGTCATAACTGAAAGATCAAAGCAAGGAGCAGCAGTGTTGTAAATAGTTGTTTTAACACAAAAACAGCCAGGACTAATTTCAATTGTTTCTGTAATTGTATATGTTCCTTGCTGGGCATACGCATGTGTTGGTAATATTTGACCTAATGCAGCATTAACAATTGGTGTATTATCACCAAAATCTATCGTGTGCGAGAGAACCATTCCTGCTAGTGTAGAGTTAGTTGTGTTTGAGGTTGTTACTTCACAAAGTAAGTCATTCTGGGGAATAGCTGAAGGGTCTCTTTCTGCTGTAAACCCTGTGAACTCACCACATAAATCAGCGGGGTAAAAATACTCTCTTTTAAATTGACCTGAACAAGTAAGGTTTCCTATGCTTTCTAACAAAGATAGTTCCGTTAAAATAGAAGGAATAGCAGGGTCAGGACAATAATATTTGTTCGTAGCGATTACATCTCCAGGATTTAAACCAACTCCTGAGATAGATGTTCCGTCTCCAAAATTAAAGGTATAACCACCAGTAAAAGCTTGACCTGTGTAAGTAAATGTAAAGTTATTGAAGTTGTCATTAGTTACGGTATAGCTAAGCGGGATTAAAGGGGCTGATGGGGTAGTTCCAAGGTGTCCGTAGTATTGAATGGATGATGCAAAATCCCAGCCAAAAAGTATTTTATAATTCAATGCTATATGGACTGTGGCTCCTGAGTTACTCTTTGCGAAAGTATGACTCCAATATATAGATGAACCGGCTGCATATTCGCCACTAAAACCGTTAATATATTCAGACGAACCACTGTCATACTTAACTTTTACGTTTTTTACAGTCTTATTAAATGTTATCTTATAATTAACTATCCCATTGCATAATGGATTTGTCCAATAGCGGAATATTTCATTTCCAAAGTAATCACTTCTCACAGTAGGACCATTTAAGTAACCTGGTTGAGCAAGTACCTGCATGGAGCTAAACATTATAATCAACAGCCCAATTACCCGTGCCTTAAAAACAGTGTTGATAATTTTATTTATTTCTTTCATTCTTTTTAATTTTACTCTGTAGGGATGCTAGGATCAATTCCACCGTTCCCATCAATTGAAATAGTAGGGCATTCTAACTTTTTCTTTAACTTCAGCATTGAGGCAGGTGGTACTTTAATGCTATAAAGTCCTGTGTGTGCTTTTCCTTTAACTAACTCTCCATCTTCAAATTGAAAATGAGCAGAGCTTGGACATCCAGGGAAGTCTCTGTCTTCAAAACCATCAAAACCTATCTCTCGATATTTTGTATTTGCTCCCACAGCTATTGGAAAAGTATTATTATAACCGTATTGAGCTGCCGAATATCTATTTAAAGCATCTGCATTCTCTAGCTCGAAGCCATAAGGACTATATTTTGTAACTTCTGCAACAAAAGTCCAATCTGTAAAATCTTTAGTCCATTCATTGGTAGCAGACAATTGATACATTGGCGAAAATTTAGTGAAAAAACCTTGTCTTCTAGGAGTGACATCACCATAACTATTTCTTCCTGTAAGGTATGTTCTAGATGATTTGGTTCTCCAAACACCTTTTTCATTAATGACATATGGATTATAAATACCCAAACCTGGCTCTACGCCACATTCACAATCAACGGGCCAATAATCGGAGTAATCTACAGCTCCGGCATTAATAATTTCCCAATCAACCCAATTACTTGAAGCCAGGAAGGCTCCACCTAAATCAGTTCTCAAGTTATTTGAGTTGTCGAATATAGGATTCTGCATCAAAGTTACATTCATAATCCCGGCAGATTGAAGATTTCTATGCCCCGACCTAATCACCTCAAAACCTGTTGCTCCGACAATGGCGTTTCCGTTTAAATCTATTAACTTAAAACCTGTTGGAACAAATTCTTCAACCCAAGCTTTTTGGCCAGTATTTGTGATTAACTCATCTCCTGGAGTAAAGTAATCTGCAAAATTATAAGGACTGGTCATCGTATATATATTACCCGAGCCAATAATATTACCTTTTAAGCCTAAGTTTCTACTTGCCTGTCCCATTCCTTGATAATACCAATGAGCAGGATAATTTAAAGTATAATATTTATCGTTATACTCATCGACCGTTTCTGTAACAAGCACCTCTCCAGTTGCAGCATCCCACGCTACATTTTTGGTATAAACAGTAGCCCCAGCATCATACGCTATCGTTTCTTTCAGAATTCCAAAAGTATTAATCACCTTAGTTGTTGACACTGATCTAAATTGATCTTCTGTTTGTGAATAATCAGGGAGAGGTATAGGCACTAAACCTAGAATTGCACTTACAAAAAAGCTTGCTAAATTCCCATTAATACCAGGTATTTTAGTTTTGGTTTTATTTTCTCTAAAATCATTAACAATATCAACCTCCACTCCGATTACTTTCATTTCAATGGTACCATCGGGGTTTATAGTTGGAACCAAATTATTAAGTCTTCCCTTGTTTATCTCGGGGGAAGAACTAGCGTTAAAACCTAAGGGTGAAGAATAGCTGTCATATAGATAGTCAACTCCTGAAATTGGTGCCGTTTGATCTTCAGCGTACACTCGCTGAGACTTTTGTTTACCATCCATATCATTCAAATGAATAACGTAACCTTGTGAAGCTGTAAAATGTTTTCGAACACTTAATTTCAATAAGTTATCCAGCACTTGTTGATTATCTTCTTCAGCTTGTAATTTTGTTTGATCAACAATTGTAGGGTAATCTTTTGTTGTATAGAACTCTGTAACCACACTTCCTGTTCTATGAAGTCTTTTTACTTCGTAACCTGAGTTTGTTGCATCGATTAAATTTGAAACAGTCACTCTAGAATAAGTAACTTTAGGATTAGGGAAGAATGATTCACCAAACGGCTTCTCAATATAATTCTCTTCATCAGGTGCTAAAAGGTGTTTTACCGTAGTTGGAACAGGTTGAACAAATGGATTCTCTTTGTTTCCGATTGGCTCATAGGAAGCAACACCACTAGTTAAACCATTAGCAAGCTCATATTTATAATTCTGTCCATAATTACTGGTTTGCCCTTGTCCTAGATTATTCATTTCTGCCCAAACATCACTCATTCTAACTTGTCTAACCCTACAACCACCTCCTAATTTTTGTTGGTCTGGCTCCATTAACCGTACCCATGACTTATCTTTCATAAACCTTTTACCAACCCCTTTATTTTCTAAAGTTCCATTCGGACCTTCAAAAACTTCCATTAGATTACTTAAAACAGAGGGGGAAAGAAGTTCTGTCACTACTGCTGGAATATCCTCTGAATTACCATTGGGCTGGGCCGCATAGACATGCTGATTAAGATACTTCCTGCCAAAATTCCACGCTGCCTTAGAGAAGGGATTTACTTTTAGAGGTGCGGGTGATAATCCTCCTTCCTTATCAACTAATTTAACAGGAATACTCAAATATCGTATAGAATTGTGGTAGAAAAATTGAGCATCAGCGATATTTTTTATCTGAAAGTACCCACTCACATAATCATATTTTGCAGTTCCTTCCGTCCCTGCAACTCCTCCTAGCTGAGTCATATTCATTAAGAATCTAAAATAGATTGGCTCATCTATAATATCTCCTAAATAATCGTTAACGGTCAAAGTTGAATTGTTATCTACTTCAACATAAATAAATTTCTTGTGTATATCTACTAACGGGACATTATAAAGAGCCTTGCTATTCAATAAATTTGTCGTACTCATATGTGTAGCCCCATCAGCTATATGACCTGCTCCTCTGACTTTAAACATGCGTTGTACTTTCTTGTTTTGCACAAATGCATAATCATCGGACTCGTAATTAATCGAGATACTCCCTCCAGATGGTAAAGAAATTTTTGACAATGACCAAGCAGAGGCCCTGATATCTTGAATTGATTTATTTTGTTCTGTATAAGGAAATTCAGCAGCAGTTAACTCGTCTGTATTTATACACCCACCAATATTTGGTTTATAAATTCCCCATGAATCATACCCCTTGATGTTATAGAACGGGTTTCTTGCAGTTCCTGAACCTATAAAATTTGTGTTCAATTCTAAATTAGTGATCAGGTCACTGTACTCATCTTTACCATCTTTAAATTCATCGTAGTTAAATTTGTAATTCGTGTATTTCCCCATTAAAGATTTTCTATAAGTAAAATAGATTTTTTTCAATGTTAGCTTACCACCAAAATTAGAAATTTCATTATCGGTCGGAGCTTGTCCAGAATTATTAGGAACATCTGGACATAAAGAGTATGAGTACTCAAAATTAACTTCCTTAATAGGAGTTGGGTTTAAAGCAGGGGTAGATAACCCTGCCTCATAATACTCACCGATTGAATATAATATGATTTTATCTAACTTGTAAGAATTTTGTCCTGGGTCAATTCCGCCATTCTCTCCAATAACACCTTTAGCATCTTTTCTTGGAGAATATTTGAAAATAGCGACATGAGTTTTCGTTTCAATTTTATCTATATAGTAAAGTTCTTTAACTCCATACACATAATTACCTTGGTCATCTTTAACATTTGTCTTTAGCCCCTCGTTATAAGTCGCCTTTCTTAAACCAAAAGGAACCCTCCATTCGTATGCATCATTCATTTTCACATAAGAGAATTTTGTATAACTCCCTAGGTCATCGATAGAAGGACCATTATTTGTTTTGTCTTGATAATCTGTTGACAAAACAGAAGTTAGCAAGTGGGTATGAACATAAGCAGGAGTCGAAGTTCTATTTAAGTACTGGTCATTAGGCAAGGTTGATGGTATAGATAAAGAAATAGGATTGTAATTTACTAAACCTGTTCCACAGTCTCCTTGCGCATCTACTGCAAAAGTGGCCTCTTTTTTAATTAAATTATAGGCGGGTAAGCCGTAAATATACCTTGCCCCGTCGTTTCTTGTGATTTGTACCTCTGCAGTATGGTGTAATTTAGCTTGACTTGGAAGAGAATACTCTTGAGGGTAAGGGCCAAAACCTTTTCCGTTTTCCAAGTCCTGTTTAGTCAAATTAAAAATGGTTTGATTTCGTTTTTGTCTTTGGGTTCTTTTTATTTTTGAACCTATACCAACGGTCTCAACTGTGCCGGTAGCAGTACTTTTAATTTCATACTCATTTGCTGCCCATCTATTATATTGATTACCATAAAAAGGAATTCTAATCGGCTGGTAACTCCCCAAATCAGTGAAAACGTTAAAATCCTCATCTGCACTCAAGTCCCCAACATTTTTATAATGTGTTTTTTCGTAATTTAGATTATAACTATAATCTTCTTTTAAATGGTCGATAATTCTATTATTCTCTTTCCACACTCCAGATTGACTTTGTACATTTGATACTTCAACATCTAAACCTAAATGAACAGCATTACCTGTACCTGCTTCAAAACCAAAAGTTCCTGACGTTGAACCATCATCAACACGTGCGTCATAAACGTATCCTACCTGATTTCTAAAAGGTCTAAACATCCCCGAAACTCCCTGACCTTGTACCGAATATATATCATAGGTGTAGTTTGTAATCGGTAAATTAGTGCTATTCACACTAAAAGAACCGTCTTTCTCTCGATTAAAATCAAGAACATCGTATTCCCCTGCTAAATCAGTATGGTTATAGCCGTAAGACTTTACCAACTTGTCCTCCTCTGATTTTTTCACCTTTACAATTGTTCCAAAAGCAGTTACTTGACCCTGCCCTTCTACAGTAAACAATTCTCCCCCAAAAGCTCCATTAACAGTGAAACTACCTGTTACCATACCTACTCGACGGGTAGGGGTGTAGAGTTGGTCCGTAAAACCAATACTTGAACCTATTGAAGAATTACTTTTGCTACTCGTTCCATTCAGTTTTTGTTCTTTTGTTTGGTATTTTGAACTTTTTGTCATATTCAATGACGCTGATGTTAACCCTTGTCTAGAGTTAAATGCAACACCAGCTTTCACTCCTAATTGATTGTTTCTTTTTGACTTTTTCGTTGATTTCTCATGGATAGATAAAGAGGGAGAGATAGACAGTCCATCTGGTCCAGAAGAGGCGCTAAACCCAACTGAAACATTGTCATTTAAATCTATTTGTATTCCAACACTTGGTTTAATTGTAAACCCAGAGTAGTTGTTATATATCGCAGAAACACCAAGTGTTAAAATACCAGCCTCATCATCTGAAGTTCCTATTATGTTATCCACACCTGCAACTGATGGTGTAAATTTAAAATCTGCTCCTGTAGTTATATTTGGTCTTAAATAATTTTCATATCTAATTTCATCCCCTTTAAAATCATCGGGTAAACCTCTAACACTTCTATTAATTTGCCCAACAGATAAATTCCACCCAAGTCCAACCCAAGAAGCTTCTTGATCCATTCCCACTTCGGCAGAATAAGAAATATTTAAAGGATACCCACCAACATCTAATAAAGGAATATTATAAGACATGTCACCACTTGATAAATCCACCATATCAGAAACACCAATTGGTGTAAAAGAATTAAATTCCGGTTGAGCAGGCCCTCCTGTTAAGGCTAGCGCTTGATTTGGTGCTACAATTTCAAAAAAAATGGTCATTGCCAACATCAAACTTAAACCTTTGAAAGCTCTACTATTTCTAATTTTCAAAATCATAGTGTACTTATTAATGTATTTTTATTACTCTTAAATTTTATTATCCCCTTACCAAAAAACCGGTCGTAATATTCTATTTGAAATGGAGAACTAAGGTCTAAGCCTTGTGTATAAAAAGTTACTCTTAACAGGTTCATTGCTCCAATTTGCCCTTCATAATTCAATGAATGGGGCTTAATCTCTTTACCACTTTGATTGATTGTTAAATCATTTAAAATATCTCCAATTAGATATTTAATGGCATCATCTTTACCAAATTGTAAATTTTCAGATTCAAAAATGTTTTTAAGGCTATTCTCAGATAAAAACTCTAACATTAGAACCGACTCTTTTTCTAAGAGACTTTTATCGTTATCAGCTATTTTGTTCCCCGTTCTCTGAATATAATCCAAGCCATTAATTGTAGAAATACTATACCTTATATCTTGTATTTTCATGCTCAAAGAACTCTTCCTGTTTTCTTTATAAGTCAACAAATCAGTTTCATCACTTAATACTTCTGCCCCTTCATCTTTACCATAAAAACTGTGATCCTCTACTTTTTTTTCAGAGCATGAAACAGTTATAAAAAATGATATAAATAGTAAATATTTCAATTAGAATATTTTTCGTTAATGTATATAATCAATTCATCCGTTATATTAATTTTCTCTTTTGTAAACATTACATTCCCCTCGCCACCTGAGCCTAGAATAATATCATATCCTTTTTTATTTGAGAAATCTTTGATATATCCATTTAATCTATCGTTAACCTCAGTTGTATATTTTGTAGATAGATTCTTAAACAATTGATTGTATTGTTCTTGTTTTTGAAAATACTCTTGTTTTAATTGTTTTAAATTTTCTTGATTACCTTGAATACTCATTTTGTTGACAAGCAATTGTATAGAATCTAAAACTTGAACCTCTTTAGAAATATCCTCTTCAATTTTTAAATCATAATCCTTTTTCATAGTAAACTCTTCGAAAACTTTAATATTCTCCATGAACCCAATTTTTTGAGAGTTGTTGCTCGATTTACAACTTTCCAAAAGAGCAAACAGACAAATTCCTAAAAAAACAGATATAAAAACCTTCATTACTTGACAAATTTTAAAAAGAATTTTTCTCCTTTATTATTAAAAACTTCTAATAAATAATACCCTTGTGCCAGAGATGAAACATCCAAGATATATCTGTTATCACCAAACTCCAAGTTCTTTGATTGTTGAATGCCATTTATAACGGGTACAACCCTATCTAATTCAGAATATACATTATACATTAAATCAGAATTTAAATTATTGTATTCATTTTCAAAAATAAAAAACAGTTTATTTGAAAGAGTTTGATAAACCGCTCCTGTAACCTTCCTGTCAAGTTTTGAGTAAATAGGTTCTTTACAATTAAAAGAACTTACGACATTAAGGTAACCATCATTCTCAGCTGTTGATAAACACCTTATGTTTCTCAATTGTGGAGTTGAAACATATGATCCAAACAGTAAATTATTGAAGTAAATTTTGATTTCATTTTGAAGAATTACTACCCTAACTTTTAAATTAGCAGGCCTATTAGTTATTAAAAACTGCCCATTAATATAGCCAGCAATCAATACATTATTCGCATTTATCTTTTTGAAATACAAAAAATCATCAGTCAAAGTAGGCAATTGATTAGAGCTTAAAACATTTCCAAAAATAATATAATTATCAATCGGCTGAATTGAGGCATTGGTAATAGGTGTAAACTCAATCCATTCAGTACTAGGACTAAATGGAGACATCTTATTTACTGAACGTGCATTTGCCAATTGATTGTTGACATTCAATTGACTCAATAATGAATAAGAGTTAGGTGTTTGATTATATTGAAAAATGTCTTCGGAATCCCAAACAGTTTCACTACCAAGGTAAAATTCTCCCGAAAAAGTTGCACTTCCAGGGGCAATATTGCCCGAAACAGTATATACTCCTGCCGTAAGAGGAAAACCTAAAATGGCTTCATTAATCGTTTGTAACGTACCTGTTACACCTGTTGCAGAGTAGATTAAATTGTTGTTTTCATCAAAAATAGAGTAAGTATATGACTGTTGAACGATTTGAAAATATCTAAAGACATTAAATGTTAAATTAAACGGCGCTGTATTGTCACACATTAGATGCTGTTGAATAGTACTATAAATATGGTACTTCTTACCCCAAAGACCCTTTGCCGTAATTGTTGTATTTCCTCCCTTCTTTATTCCTAAACCAACTTTATATTGATAAGTTGTACCCAAGCTAATCGTTTTAAGAGTCATGTTTGATGTTTTGAGTAGTAACGTATTGTTGTCAATTGATAGACTCAACTTCTCATTTCTTCTAATCAAAACAAAAGAGGTACTAAGAACTCCATTCTCTACTGTGTATAATCTGCGGTTAAGTAAATAAAACCCATAAGTAATATCCGCATAGCTTTGAATGTTATCAGAAACAGAATACCCATAGAACTGCTCTTTTTTAACTCTACTAAGCTCAATTGTGAGTTCAGAATTCTGTCTCTGATCAACGTACAGCTCCAACGATCCAACACCATCTCCACCAATAGCTTTAACCCTTGTACCACTTGCCACCAAATTTGTTTGATTGTCAAAAGTAAATGCTGCTTGAATTGTCTTACTTCTTTCAAACAAACGATTGCCTTGAGAATCAAAAACACTCACGTAATAAGTGCCTGAAGCGAGTCCAGTAAATGATTTTGTTGTGGCAACTTCATTTCCAGTGTAAAAAGAAATGCTGTCAACCGGGATAGCAATACTGTCTTTTAAAAATGAATAGGTTTCATTCAAATGCGGAATAGGCTGCTCAGAAATCATGTAATGAAAAGGCCCCACCACTCCGGCGATACTTGAGATGTCAACATCAATTTGACCTGTTTCTGAAATATCATCCCAAGAGCTGTTAAGTAACGCTGGTTGATTTGTAGAATAGTTAACATTTTTCAATGTGCCACTTTTTTTCACCAAGCCTGCAATTTTGACATCTCCATTTTGAACAAAAGTAGAGCTGTGAATAACTTCCCCATTCACAAACCAAACAACTTCACCATTTAAATACTGAAGATTCAAAGCGTCTTTGTCTAAATAGTCCATTGCTAAGACCACTCTTCCACTGTCAATTATTTGAAGGTTTCTATTGGAAATTAAAAACCCTGTTTTTAGATGTTTTGTTCTTCTAATTGTTCTGCTTGCATCGGCAAATCCAAAAGCTTTTTGACCGCCAGCTTGTTTTTCAATAATATATTCAACCCAGCTTGTTGATGTGGGGGCAAAGTTAGTTCCGATTTCTGCGCTTGCCCATTTTTTTCCTGCTGTTGTAAGCGCCGAAAGTGTCTTGTTAGAATAATCAGAAAGGTAAAGGTTAGTCCAATTCAAGTCTGAGCCAATGGAAAACATACGACGCACTTTGTTTGCTTGACTATCAAAAATGGTTACAAAGTTTTGACCCTCAACAAAGGTGGTCATAAATCTACTCGGGGCATTTACTCCTTCCCAAATATACCTGTATGGAGGGAAAGCACCCGTCACTTGCAAATCGATTGTCTTATTGACATTGTCAATAATAGGTAAAACACAAAATGGGGTTGTGTTATAATCAGAACTTACATTTGCAAAACTTGAGTTTTCAGACCTTAATTTTGCTCTTATAACTAAATTTTCTGTTGAGTTAATAACAACACTATACACTTGAACTCCATCAATAAGGTAATTGAGAGTTTGTCCGTTTTTTTCTAGCTTAATTTTTGTAGTAGATGTATAGCTTTGACTCACTTGACCCAAAGGAGAATAGGCATTTAATTTTCCATTCTTGCCAAATGAAAACCCATAAACAATTTGACCCGGATTAACATCGGGATTGTTAATAGGAGAATAGCCAATTTTTTTTAAATCAACAGTATTATTCGTTGTATAAGAAAAAGAGCCCGTTAAAACATTGCTTTGACCCTCCCCAAAGAGAACTTGTTTTGACTGTGCGAGACCAACGCCATTACTGCTAGCTGTTTTAGTAATTGTCTGATTAACAAAATCAATATTTCTAACCATGATCCAATCAACAGGAAAGGAAGTTTGAGAAATCCCAAACCAACTTATAAGTAAAAATAAAGTGGTTAAAAAAGGGAGTTTAAAGTGCATATTCTACATTTAATTAAAAATCGTTTCTTCTAAAATACCGTCTAATTTATGAACGTGTATCGTGGCTCTATAAGTAGATGTCTCATATGTTCCGAGTTGTAAATTTATTGTATTGATGTCTTCATTAAAATCAAACAATTCAAAAATAGAAGGGTCGTCTTCTTCAACAACATAAACGCCATTAAAAAGTGTCAGTGTATCGCCGTTGTCTGTTGAAATCAAATGAATACTCAAAGAGTCTATCAAGGTTAAGTCCCCTGCAATGGAATAAGAAAACGTAACTTGATTACTTAAACGGTGAGTTGTGTCTTGAGTAACAATAAATTGTGCGTTGCCCAAAAAACTAACCCCAAAGAAGACAAGTAGAATAAAAAGATTTTTCATAAATGTGTTACTAACCTTATTTAACTTTTTCAATCACTCCATGCTAATTAGCAATACCTTACGACAACTGGAGAAATTATCTATTAATAGTAATGTTGTAAAATTAACAATATAATCAATTACTCAAAATTCTTTTATCTTTTTCTTTAAAGGTAATTCAATGATGCAATTTTTATAATCATAAATTATGATCAAATGTTTCTAAGGTAAGAAATATTGATTTAATGGCATCAGTTTCTCAAAAAATACTTCCTTCTATTTTTGTTTGAAATTAAAACAGAGTCTCGAAGAATTTCTTTTAGAAAAAACCCATCAAAGAGTTCTTGCCCAGATCTTCCCATAAGCTGGATCCCATCTATTGTAACAATGGCAAGAGCTTTTTTAGAAGCCGTTTTCTTAACCATTCCATAATATTTAACAGAAGGCCATTTAAATACTGAAACAGGTTTTATATTCGATTTTATCGGCGGCCTTTTATTATTGTTATTATTAAAAGTAGTATTTAGTAGACTCCTTTTTCCGCTCTTTGATTCTCCAAAAGGATCTTTGTAATTAGCGAGCAGTAAAAAAGTATCTCGTACAACGGGAGAGAATGTTTTATCCGCAACATTAGGGCTAACAATTTGAATATCTTCATTAAGCAAATTTCCTTTTATTAGAAAAAAAGCTCGATACCATATAACAGCGACAAGGATCAATAAAAAATATGTCCACTTCTTTCCTTTCATTAAAGAACTGTCACTTGAAAAGTGGAGGAAGGACCAGCAGTATTTCCTGCATCATCGGTGTTGGTTACACGCCAATAATAATTTCCCGCGGCTAGTGTTGATACATCAGCACTTGCTTGTAGCGTGTTAGAATAAACAATGGAAGTGAAGGCCAAATCAGTTGCTATCTCTATAAATGAGAAAACAGAAGATTGTATAACTCCTGAATCTGTTCCATTATTCCATGTAAACGAAACACTTCCAGGACTGACAATTGAAACGTCTATTGGAGTTGACAAAACAGCTATGTTTGGTGGTGTATCGTCTATCAATAGAGTTCTTGTCGTATAATTTGTGCTTGAACCATTGCTGAAGTATGCTTTAACTCCCCAATGATACTCTCCCTCTGCGAAGGTTAACCCAGAAGTATAAACATTGGTGGAAATATTGTTTTGAATTTCTAAAATTGTACCTGTAGCAAAATCAGTACCTTGTCTAATTTCAAATTGATAACTGGTTGCCCCTGTTAGCGCGGACCATTGAAATTGGTTACTCATAGATACTAAATTGGTGTAAAGTAGATCGACTGGAGCAGTTAAGACAACATTTCCTGATGTTGAGACAGACTGCACTCCTACCCAAAATTTAATTGGACCAACGGTGTCGGATATGTAACCATTGTTTACCGCTGAAAGCCTCATTTCATATTCATTAGAATCTAGAGAATAAAAGAAGTCGGTTCCTATTACCAAGGTATCAAGCCAGTAAGAATTAATACCTGAAAAGCTAGGGGAAACGACCATTAGGTGGTATTTTGTTGCACCCTGAATTTCATTCCACTTAAAGTGAACAGGATTTATTTGAACAGTGTCATTAACTGCTGGAAGAATAATAACAGGCATCTTCGCTGTTATGTCTTCTGCAATGATTTCTTTACAACTAATAGCAGAAATTGTGACAAGGGAAAGTATAAAAAGTGTTCTCATAATTTATTTTAAAAAGTTTTGAATGAGTAATGTAGTAAATAATGCTTTATCTTCATCCATAGAATTGCGCTTAAATTCAAATTCTAGGTTTAAAATTTTAGCTAGCGTAAATTCTTTTTCCATATTATAGATAAACGTCAGTGTGTTTTTAAAATTGCCTCTCACCATAATACGGTGGGTGTTAATTTCGAAATCTGGATGCTTGTAATTCATGACTTCATCAATTTCATTGACGGTAATTCCGTGACCGTTTTCAGCAAAAAAATTAAGAAAACCCTGTTGCACCTTTTCAATCGTATTGTTCTCTTCTCCTAAGAAGAGATTCAATTTGGCAATTAAAACTTGATTAGACCGAATGTCTTGGTCTGCATGCTTGGCTTTTGCTAATTTTAGAACAAGCTCATCTCGATACTCTTTTGTTTTTATTGAAACGCTGAAAGCCTTTTTATAAGTCACAGCAATTAACAACACCGACATCACTGCTAAAGCAATGTTCTTTTGTCTAAAACTATATGTATCAAAAAAAGTCAATTACTAATAGTTATTAAGATGTTGAATTCTGACTTAGCTGTAGAGTTTTTCAAGTAGTTTAGTAACTCAATACTTTTAACCCACTCAAATCTATCCATTTTTTCAATCCAATTATCTAAAACTTCATTTCCAACACTCGTACCCGAAACAAGAATAGAAGATTGGTTGACCTCAATTTTTTGCTTGTTTTTCAACTTGCTTTCCAATGGGAAAAGATTGAGTTTTTGCAGCTGAATTGATTTTGGAACCGTTTTACCAATCTGATCTAAATAAAAAGAAAGAAATTTTGAGGAATTAACTCCAGCACTTAAAATTAACTGCTGTTTCCTACTTTTTTCCTGCTCTAAGCGGTCTAAAAGGTTTAAGTTATCATTACTTATCGATAATTCCATTTCTAATTCTGCCACTTGATCGTTCAAGTTGTTTTGGTAGAAGTAATTGACAAATAAAGACAGAAAAATCAACAAAAGAGAAGCTACGCCAAACGTCTTAAATTGATTAAATTGACTAAAATTTTCTAAAGACACTTCATTCGCTTCATGATTTGAAAGAGAATAAAATTCATTCTCATTTCTTAAATTTGACAATAAGGCGATGGCTAAAAGTTGTCTTATTGAGTAAAGCTTGTTATTCCAAAGTGATTTGTTCTTTTTTGACTCATTTTGTTTAAATTCAAGGATTCTCTCTTCTTCTTTAGATATAATAAAACTAAACGCTACTTGTTGATTATTGAGGATGTTAAACAAAGGTACTTCGGCAGAACTGACGCTTAACAAGTGAATTTTCATGTCCGATGCTTGTTCTAACTCCTTTTGTATTAAATCTTTTCTAAAGAAAGAAACGGCTATATTAGATGTATCATTGAAGCTTGTGAAAATAAAGTCGTCAATATTTCCATTGATAATTAAGTCGTCTTTGAAATTTGGGCTCGTCTCTATTTTCCTAGAAAGTACACCGGTTCCTAAAACATGAAAAGCATAAGGAGTTGAAGTTCCAAAGAATTTCACAACATCTTCCAAAGCATCGAAATTTTGCGCAGCATTTGGAGAATTTTTTAAATCTTTTTTCAAAATCTTTAAAGCAGAAAGATGCGCCGACCCATCTTTAAACTCAAAGAAAACTATCACCAGTGATTTAGGGAGCCATATTTTTTTATATCTATTCATTAATAAGTGACTATTGGGCGAACTAAAATATGCAACTTCGATTTCGATTTATCTTTTTCCCTACTGCTAAATAACCACTTAAGAACGGGTATTCTTGATAGAAAAGGAACACCTGAGCCAGAATCACTTTTTCTTTTCTTTTCAAGTCCACCGAGTAGTATCAGTTCTCCATTTTTTACCCTAACCATAGACTCAAATGTTTGTGTGGTAATATTAGGAGGAGCCGTTTCTCCATTTCTGCCCGAAAAAGCATCTTGCTCGACGCTGATAGTTAAGGTCACATGTTCATCAGCACTCACAAAGGGCTTGATAGTTACCGTCAGATCTGCATTAATAGACTTCCATTGAGTAGATTGTAAGACACCTTGATTAGTAACCGATGTTTGTACATTAACTTGACGCTCTTGATAATAGGTAGTTTCTCCTATCGAGATGGTTGCTTCATGTCCGTTTAGGGTTGAAATTTTAGGAGTGCTTTGGATGTTTATTACATTATTACTCTCTAAAGCATTTAAAGAAACATAGAAATTTTCAGTTACCAAACCTAAGTTGACTACCCCGAAACCTGAAATTGCATTCAAAATATTATTAATCGTTCCACTACCAAGTTCCATATCGACCCCTGGGAAAATTGTTCCGCTAGTCGTTGTTGGTTTGTCCTTAACACCAGCTTTGATTCCAGTGCTAACAATAGAACCTCTTTCAGAATAAATGAGCATAACATCGATTTGAACCATTGGAACAATTAAATCAATGGAGGATACGAAAGTTTTTAATTGATCTATTAGGCGCTTGCTCCCTGTTAATATTAGAGCATTCAACTCTTCAAATTCTTTTACCTCAAGACCGGTGGTTAGTTCTTTTGGAATTGCTGTTTTAACCGATTCAATTGTTCTATTCTCTAACCTTAATAGCTCGGTGACGCGAAGTCCCTCCATCTTGTTCTGACCAACAATATAAACCCCATCGCTTTGTTTAATTGAATACTCCGTCCCTGTAAAAAGCATTTCTACAAGCTCTTCAAATCGCAAATCTTTAACATCCATATTGGTTTTACCCTTGATCTCTGAATGAAATAGGTAATGGACCCCAGTTTCGTCTGCCGCTGCTTGAATTATGTCAGCTAAATCAACTTGATGGGCAAAGATATCGAGTGTACCTATCGAATTTTTTTCTATTCTAAAGTCACCCGTTTGTATTTTAGACTTATAATTTGGTGACTTTTTAGTTTCTGTTCCTTGACCTTTAGCAGCCATAAGATCTCCTTTTCCAATTGAATAAAAGTTTTCGCCTTTGCTCAATTGTAGTTCATTAGATTTGGCAAACATTTCTAATACCTGATCATAAGGCCTATTGAGAAAATAAGCATTCACTTTTTGGTTTCTTATCTTTGAATCAATCACAAAGTTTTTACCCGACACCTTGGTTAACTCTTCGACAACTTGCCATAAGGTATCATTTTTTAAATCCATTGAAAGAAATTTATTCGCACTATTGTACTTAATATCCATTCTCTTAGGAATGATAACTATTGGAGCTGTTTCAAGGCGCTTGTTCACAGAAATAATACTCCCTATAAAGCCATATTCTAGCTCAAATTCTAAATAGAGATAAACAAGCACGTCTTTAACTTGCGCATCAAAGAAATTATAAGAAACCAATTGTTTTATCGAAGGATCGATACTTATATTTAAGTCGTTTTCCAATGCGACAGAATTGATGAGTTCCGAGAGTTCTAAACTGCTTACATTTAGTTGAAGCTCATTGTTTAAACCAGGATGATTCTTAGAGAGACTGTCAAGAACAGACCTCAATGTTGCTTCTGTATATTTTTGTGCGCTACTATTATGAGCATTGCACAACATCAAAACAAGTAAAATAAAAACTCCTTTTTTCATATTAATATCCGGATAAAAGTGGATAGACTTCCTCTAAAGAAGTACTCCCATTAAGTAATTCGTTGTATGCTCTTTGCGCAATGTTTTTAATCTTTCTTTCCTTGAGTAGGTCATCTACATCATGACGATTACTCTTAATCTCTAACGCTAATTTTAGGTCAATTGGAATGACCTCATACAACGCTATTCTACCTTTATAACCCGTAAAATGACAATCATCACAACCTATAGCTGCTGTAACTGCTGATGGAGCCTCAAAGAGAGAGCCTACTGGCCAATCCTGCTTGTTAAGCTCATTTTTAGACTTACAATTCACACATAATTTTCTAATTAATCGTTGGGCAACAGAAGTATTCAGAGTGTTTGCTAAAAGAAAAGGTGGTACTCCCATGTCAATCAATCTCGAGATAGTTCCCCAAGCAGAATTGGTATGAATCGTTGACAACACCAAATGTCCTGTAAGTGCCGCTCGAATAGCCATTTGAGCAGTTTCACCATCTCTAATTTCTCCAAGCATTATAACATCAGGGTCTTGTCTTAAAAAAGAACGAAGTGCACTTGCAAAAGTAAGACCGATTGACTCGTTTAATTGAACTTGATTTATTCCATCCAAGGTGTACTCCACAGGGTCTTCGACCGTTACGATGTTTCTTTTCTCAATATTTAAAAGCTTTAAAGTTGCATATAAAGTCGTTGTTTTCCCTGAACCTGTTGGTCCACTAATTAAAATAATACCGTTTGGCTTTCGGACGCTTTCTAGATAGCTTATTTTCTCTTTATCAGAAAACCCAACCTTATCAATACTTATTGAAGATGCATCATGTCCCAAGATTCTTAAAACAATTTTCTCACCATGTAATGTTGGTAAAATTGAGACTCTAATATCAAAATCTTCGTACTGAATTCTTCCATCTTGAGGTAATCTTTTTTCTGAAATATCAAGGTTAGCGCGAATTTTTATCTTATTAACCAATTCTGGGTAGTCAGCTTTATCAATAGTAAAACGATGCATCAAATTCCCGTCAATTCTAATCCTAATGCGAGCGCTGTCTCCAAATATTTCTATGTGAATATCACTGCTTCCGAGTTTATTTGCTTCTTGAATTAAGCGATCAACAAAATCCACATTTGAATCAAAGACGATCTTTTGGTCTTCCCCACTGGTGTTTCTATAATAACGACCTAAACTTCTCTGAACTTGGTTGGAGTCGCAAGCAAACAACTCAACGGGTTTTCCTAGTAATGCAGAAAGTTCCTCTCTGGCTAGCAATTGATTGGCACTCTGATCGATGTAGAAACTGTATGAAGACTCTAATTCCTCTTTAGGTAGTATTCTATAGTGCCAAGCCAAATCTGAGCGAATAAGTTGTTGAAGTTCAGGCGGTATGATAATTTTCGTTACATCCATGATTGCGCAAAGTTATTACGAATTGAACCTTGAAAAACAAGAACTAAAATAGTTGCAATTGACATATAACCTGCATAAGGAATGGTCTGCTGTTTTTTTACTTGATTGATAAGTATATGGATGAGTAAGGTGAATATTGTACCTGCAGTAAAAAATAAAATATACTCATCAAGACTAAATAGCGGAATTATCGCTATCAAAAAAAGAATGTCTCCTAAACTAAAATGCCCGTTTGTTATCAGAATTCTCTTTTTAAGTTTTATGGAAAGATAAAAAGTTAGACCAAGCATGGTTGCAGTAAGAAACAGAAAGTTGAAAATTAAATCTTTCCACATCAGCGTCTCCCATCGTAATAAAACACAACTTGCTAGCAATAAAGGAAACACTATCCAGAAAATCCCTCGATACTTAACATCTTGAATAAAACACAAGAGTAAAAAAGCTATGGTTGTATAAAAAAACATCTCTAATCGAATTGCACTTCCTTAAGAGTGCCTTCTTGATCTATTTCCCAAATATTATTTTTCCCATCCCCATTAAAATCAACAATAGCTTCTGCTCTTGCTTTAAAGCCTGTGACCGAAGACTCAATGATACTGACTTGGTAGTTAGCTGTGCCTCCTTGGGTTACTAATTTGTGAGGAATGTAATTAACCGCCTGTAAATCCGAGGTGTATTTTGAAAACTGCAAAAAATGGGCATATTGTAAGTTATAAATCATCTTTAATTCCTGTTGGGCTTCTAAACTTTTTGTTCTAGATGCGACTCCAGCTTGGTTGGGAACAACAAGCATGATTAGAATTCCCATAATTGCCAAAACAATTAATATTTCTGCAAGAGAGAACGCATCAACAAACCTTTTTTTGTTTCTTTTAAAATTCATTATTTAATAACATTACTTAAATTAAACATTGGCATATACATCGCCACCATTATAACTCCAACCACCAATCCAATAATTACAATAATTAAAGGTTCGATGACAGTGCCAATTAATTTTGTTTTATATTCAACGTCTTCTTGGTATTGGTCAGATAGACGTTCAAAAGTCGAATCGAGCTTGTTTATTTCCTCAGCTATTTTGACAAGTGATATTAAACGCTTGTCAAAAATAGAAAAATTTGCCAACCCAGCGTGTAATGATTCACCTTTAACAATTTGTGAACGTATTTGTTGTATCGATTTTTCAATTGGATAAAAACCAATCATCTCTTCAACAAGTTCTAATGCTGAAACTAAAGGTGTTTGAGAATTCAATAAAAGAGACATGCTTTGACACATTCTTGCTAAATAAATTTTTTGCATCAAGGGACCAAACAATGGAATTCTTAAAACAATAATAGATGTAATGTTACGAAACCATTCCTGCTTACGCTGTGTGTACCCATAAATACTTAAAGTAATAATCAAAAGAACGAAATAAAACAAAAAAGTAGAAAAATGCTTTGATATTCCTATTATTTTTTGTGTTAAATAAGGAAGTTCCTGCCCAAATTGTTTAAAAACATCTTCAAACATTGGCACAACGCTATTCAACATAAAGTACAAAACACCAATAGTTATTAAAATCACAAATGTTGGATATGTAAAAACACCTATTAACTGTCTTTTTAACTTCACTTTGTTAGAAAAATATTCTGACAAATGCTTGAGAATTACCTGTAAACGCCCTGTTTCTTCACCAATACGTATGCTTTGAAATTCATAAGCTGTAAAAAAAGTAGTCGCTTTTAAAGCGTCTGATAAAGAGCTGCCACTTATCAAATCAGATAGAATTGAATCTAAAATCAAAAGTATTTTTTTATTACCCTGCTCCTCTATAAGAATAGACAAAATTCGTTGAATATCAATACCGCTTTCCAACAAAGAACTAAATTCTCCGTAGAACTCCTCTTTAGCCTTGTCTGAAAACGTTTTACCAAAGGAGATCTCCTTTTGAAATATGTTAGATTTTTTTTCTTTCATTTGAAGTTTTCAAAATACGAATTGATTTGGTTTGCAAGCAAGGGTTTATTATAAAACTTTAAACTCATAACTTCTCCTTTCCAAAGGAAATCAATAATAATAGTGGATGCACCTTTATTAGGTTCACTATAAATAGCACTTGCCGAAACTCCCATGTCAATAGAATTTGACTTTAATGTTCTTATAATTGTTTGATTTAAAATACGGTAATTAATTTCACCCTCTTTCTGATAGATAATTAACTCATTGTTTTGAGTGCTTATTGAGTCCGAAAAATATAATTCTCTCCATAAATTTGAACTCATCGCATTCCATTGATTTAATTCTTGACTAATCTCTGAGCTACTTTTTAATTGTTCTGAAAATCGATTTGTCGCAGTTGCAATTATTCCAATAATGAGACTCATTATTGCTAAAACAATTGTCACTTCCATAATTGTGAAAGCATTAATTCTATCTATCTGGAGCTTATCTCTCATACTTTAACCATTGTTGCCTCCAAATTGTTTTTTTAGTTGTGCTAGCAAAAGAGAAGACAATCAAAGAATCATTGTTTTGATCTAACTCTTGAGTTACCCAAACATTCTCTATTTCAGGAAACTCATCATCATCGGATAATAAATTTCCCCACAGCATAGATTTGATTTGAGTTTGTTTTCTTACATCTTGAAAATTTGTAGTTACCTTAATAGAGCGAATAAAAACAATTGATGCAACTCCAAAACAAATTGCAATCACAGTAAGCGCAATCACAACTTCAGCAAGACTTGAAGACTTAATCTTTTTTAAAAACATATTATAATTTTTGCTTGTTGCTTAACTTCCTCTTTTAGCCACACCGGAGCTATAAATCCACTTGGCAATTGCTTGCTTGAAATTGTTGCGTCCAATAAATAGTTGGAGTATTGTCCTGATCCCGTATTTAGGGTAAATTTACTTGTGTATATACTCCCGATTATTTTACCGTTAAGTTCCGTTTCTCCTTGATTGTAAACAAGTCCTCCAACAATGGCTTTTTCTATTCTTAGCTGAATCGGTTTTCGAAAGTTGGGTGATTCTGACATTAACAAAACTCCACCTATTACTTTACTATTCTCTTCAAGGAAGATGCCATTCTCCTTATTCCCATCACTGCTTTTTTCAATAAGAACAATTGTGGATGGATATTTTAAAAAAACCTCGCTTTGGCAAGTGACTCTTTTTTCAGCGATTACTTGAACTGAACCTTTGAAACTAGATTCAAAAAAAACAATAGGTGCAATTAGAATGACATTTTCAAGGGCAGCTTTCGATGACACAAAAATTGAATCAAATGAATGAATTATGCAATTACCTTTAATAGAAGAGTGTATTGAGATAGATTCTGTTTCATTAATGAATCGTGTTTGATTAGTAAATGAAAAAACGGTGTCTGTTTGTGGAAGCTCTATTCTTACTCCTTTTTTTATTAAATTCTTAAACTCAAAATTAAGAATTTCAGAGTTGATTGAGGGGAGGTTTTTGTCACTCTTCTTTTTCTCTCCAAGCAGCAATTTTTCACCTTGGAAAGGCTTCCCCGAGATATTCCCTCTTTCTAAACCTCTATCAGATAAATAAACTGTTCCTTCTAATTTTGATGCTCCGCAAAGTTTCAACACATTTCTTTGATTTGGAAGGTACAAAGCAGGTCTGTTTTGGTCTATAGAGTAACCAACAATTGCAGACCGTTCAACGAATCTAGTTTTATGTTTTGTTCTTGAAACAACAACTCTAAAAGCTCCCCAGTTTTTAATTAAAATTGAACTCGTATCCCCAGAAGTATGAACTAGTGTTTCTTGACCAATAGAATTTGAACGAGCACCATATTTTAGGCCTAAGTAATTATTTAATAGCATGTGGTCGTTTAGAAGATAATTCATTTCTAAACGTTTATTTGCACTAGAGATAAATAATACGCCAGAGCAAATCAAACCAATTAAAAGTAAGAATGAAATAGCATAACCTAAAGCGGAAGACTTTATTTGATATTTAACTACCCTATTCAGCACTTTTGTCTTTTTTGCGCTTTTTCTTTGGTTTTACTTCTTTTTCATTTTTTTGAGGCTCTTTACTTTTTATTGGATCTTCTTTTTTGTCTTTTCTTTTAAAGATGTCCTTGAGCGATTTTTTCGTTTTCTTATCTTGATTTCTTATTTTAGTATCATCCTCGTCTTCCTTTACCATTAAGACACCATCTTTGTATTCTTCCGATTCAGTTAGCTCCCCGTTGCTATATGATTTAACTTTACCGTGTAATTGCCCATTCTTTTTTTGCTCAACTCTTACAACTTGACCTTGAGAGTCTTTAATAATAATGGTCTGTTTTTTACCATTTCTTTTTGAGTTAACAACAGTATCGTTAGTTTCTTTGTAAAAACCTTTTCCTTTAAAGGTTATTTTTTCTTTTTCAGTGCCGGTTTGATCATAAAGGGTTCTGATTTTCATCTCACCATTGGACCAGGTCTCTGTAATTCTCAATGTTCCATCTTTTCTCCAGTATAACCACTCTCCAGACTTTAATCCCTTTCTGAACTTTCCTTTTTTCGACAATTGCTTTTTTTCATAAAAGCTTTCAAAATTACCATTTAATAGAAGTCCCGAAGAACCTCCTTGTGTAGAAATAACATGCTGAGCCTTGTACCAAAAATAAAACTTATCTTTACGATGAAACCAAACTCCCTTCTTGTCTTCATCTAAAATTTGAAATTGATACTGCTCACCTTCTTGTTTTAAGTTTCTTTGGAGGTAATAGTCTTCGAGTTGTTTTTGAGAAAAGGAAATTAAAGAATAGAAGAAATAAAATAAAAAAATAGCAAACCTTACCATCATAGATGTTTTTTTATCAAAACTAAGAAATTAGAGCAAAAGCAAGGCAATTATGCTCCAAAAAAAATGAATACAGCCAATCTGTGATTTTACTTACGTTTATCGTCTTAATACAAGGTTGAACGATGATTACAACAGTAACAAATCCTAAGTCAACTGTAATTTACAAACCTCTACTCTGAAAATATTGGTTGATGTAGCAAGCATTTCTGTTTTGTATTTTATCTCTGGAACAAAAAATTGATTCTCAAATCTCAGTTAACCGACTTTTTAATTGTTACATATCTCTGATAATACGGTGATAACTTTAACATATAGCACCGTCCATTAATCACGAACCCATCCAATTTGTGTTCTAAAGTATAAGCTGAAAGATCAGAAATGTTATTAATAAATCCTTTTCCATTAAAATTCAAAGAGGTATTGCATAATACACCAAAGCCAGTTCGCTTTTTAAATGCAACTAGTAATTCATGCAAGTGATAGTTAGTCTCAGAAGACACTGTTTGAATTCTGGCGGTTCTATTAATATGTGTAACAGCGGATAGAGCACCTGTTGAAACGAGCTTTGTGTATAGCATAAATGGACTAGGTTCATCGCAGTTAAACCATCTCGCCGCATCGTCTTCCAAACAAACTGGTGCAATTGGACGAAACTGTTCTCGCTGCTTAATCTCATTCAGTCTCACACGGGTACTATCCTTAAATGGTTCTGCAATAATTGACCGATTTCCTAAAGCACGTGGTCCAATTTCATATTTTCCGTTTACCCATCCAAGTATTAAATTGTTAGCCAACATTTCAGAAACAGTTTCATGATTGGCTTCGTATGCATCGTATAAGGAAGCATCATATAAACCTTCAGTGATGAATTCACGACCAGAATACACATTCCATTCTATCTTGGGGTTGCCTGTAAAATATAATTGGGCGTCTATAGCTGTTCCAATTGCAGACCCCGAATCGTTAGCTACAGGTGGTACAAATACTTCTGTAAAGAAATTAGTCTCCCTCCATTTCGTGTTCCAGTCACAGTTCAATCCGCAACCTCCAGAGATCAATAATGGCATGTTTCGCTTCAAATTTAACTGAGCATACTCATAAAAACGATCAAATATGCGATCACTTACAATTCCTGCAAAATTTCGAAATTCGGGATCATCTAATCCAATGTTGTAATGGCGAAAATCTCTTAATGTCTCACACTGTTGCGGTTTTAGGTGAGGACAATCTTGCATTAGAAAAGAAATTATTTTTTCCTCTTCATTTGATGGTTTACTTCGTTTTGAAAATGAAGCAAGAGCCATAAGTTTACCTGCATCTGAAAATCTTGAAAATTCTGCAACTTTTTTATCGAATGTCGGATCTGCTAATCCATAGAGTAATGCATAACGATGCCCAGGTTCTGGCATTACATCAGCCAGCTTTGTAATATTTAATTCACCGTCTAATTCGTAAAATGAGCCAATCACTCCTTCCCAAATTAACGCATAGCAAGGAGTGCCCTTAGGAAGGTTTGACATTCCAAACGCACATAATAGATGGGAGCGTTCGTGTGAAGATGAGAAGGAATCAACCTTTTTTCCAAAGAGATATTCTTTACCAACAATAATGTCTTCACTTCCGATACCATGATATCCTGAAATTAAGCGTTGTTCTGACTGGTTATTATTACCTGGCCACCACCCGCCTCTACATAGTATATCTGGCAATTCTTTGAGATCACCAAAAATACTTAGCACATCTGGAATAGATAATGGTGAGTGGCGGTAGTGAGAGTCTTTCTCTGCCTCAACGGAGATAATTAACCGACCATCTTCAAGATAAGCTAAAGTCCCGTCGTGACCTGGATTGTATGATAAGATTTTCATGTTTCGTATAACTTAAATTTATTCGGTTTTCTCGGTTTTGGAGCATTAACTTTAGATTCAGGAACATCAATATTTGCTTTAATTTCGATTTTTCTAAAAATGGAAACAGTCGGAAGGTTTTGATTATAAATACGGCCTGCAAGTTGAGTAGAACGAGTTACCCAATTATTAGCATGGAGTGTCATTGGTAGGTGCGGAATTGGAGTAGGATCCCATACTACTCGTTTATGTACTATTTTATCATCAACAAACCATCGAATCTCGTTTGGACTCCATTCTATCGCATAGCGATGACTTTCTTTGGATGCATCAAACCCAAGATTAACATAGCTGGGGGAACCTCTATAGCCATAGTCAAAATTTGCGCCTAAATCTCCTGGATTGTAAAAGACATTGATCAAAAGGTGATCTGGTCGATTGCCTGCAATCTCAATATCTATTTCTTGTCGTGGTGAATTTCGGTGGAGAAAGAAACCAGTAACTACACCTGGAACATTGGATGCTTGGATAGTGGCTTCGAACTTTCCGAATAAATATTGATCCTTACTACTAATAGATGCTGCCGAAAATTCTCTAACACCAAGAGATTCTTCTTTAATCGAAAATATTGCTCCAATTTCAGAAACGAACTTTGCATTTGATGGTCGAAAAAGTGCTAAATTGTCCGTAAATGTATCGCTTCTTCTCAGCCAATGATTTGAATTGAAAAATTCCAAAGTATCGGTAATTTTTATTGTTTCCCCAGTAGTATTAGAACAACCTTCTCCCGCTATAGAGTTAATACCCTGCCACAATTTCCTAGAGTCTATGAGCCAAGGTGAACCATCATGTTTTGGTTGATTTAAATTAAAATCTTGGTTCGATTCAATGTTTTCATCGAGAATTGGTCTTTGCCCAACATCCTTAAGTTTGGGGTAACTACAACTAGGAGGGGCACATCTTAAGTTCTCGCAAACAAATCGCCATTTATTCATCTCCCCCATGTGAAGTATTGCTACATCTGCACCTTCAAGGGTTTTCCTCAGCTTATTGAATGTAGCATCTTCTACTTTATCCTCAATTCTGGTAAGAATAAATTTTGCCTTTGGGTAGCGTGCTTTTAGTTCGCCAACTCTAGCATTCAACGAACCAATGTTCACGTATGCATCGAAAACCCTATCCTCGCTTCCTTCGAGAAGTCGTTGCCTTTCACTATTCGGTAAATCCTTGAAATCACTGCAACATCTGTACCCTAGCATAGATAACGCCATTCCCAACGACGTATGACCTGAACCCTCAGGGCCTAAAGCAAAAACAGGTCGTTCAGTTGGGCGAATATTAAATAGAGATGCACCCTCACTAGTAATTGTTCCGATTGTAGTTAGCGTTGGAAGTATCGAATACGAATTGGACGATTTAATATCTCTCCGCTGACTAATAAGTGATTGTTTAGATGCGAGGACATCTAACTCTTTAAAATGATGATTTATCCATAGGTCAATTGGACCACGACTTGGGAGTAAGCGAATTAGCTTTTTAGCACCTTCACGAGAAAGAACATATCCAGACAAGTGCCAAAGGCCACGAACTGGACGAAACAAATTCCTTGAAAGAATGGTTTTTGGTGCGCCATTCTTTACTTCAAAGTAGGATAAGTAAAGAACATCAAAACTAGTTTTGATGTTCTTTATTAATGCAAGGTCATTCCAAACTTTATTCATATCTCTCGCAAAACTCGAATGAAACCATACATCATCTTCAAGTATGAGTACATATTCATCATCGCCAGCGGCAACCTGCTCCCAAACGTTAATATGTGATCGAGCAACTGCACATTCTGCTCGACTCATCTCGATAGGTGTTTCTAATTCTAACTGAGTGGGAAGCGTTAATGGTTGGGGTTCTACAAACAGTTGATCGCTAAGAGTATAAAATGGGTCAACTTTGGTATCCTTAATTGGGTTCTCAGTAAATTCTTTAGCATCAACAGCAACATATCGTTCGGTCAGACTCAATAATTCTTTTCTCGAAAAGTCCAATATTCGGCTAAGCTCTTGTTTCATCTTGAACAAACGTCTCGGTGCACGATCAAGGTTAATAACGTAGATTTTCTCAATCCGCGGCCGATCATTCTCACTTTTGACACCAAATGCTTGACACTTCTGCCTAGGCATTAATCTTCGAAGGATCAGCCAAAATCTAAAAATGTGACTGATGATTGCTGAACGTTGGGGTAACAAGTTCATCTTATCTATGTTTGCTGTGAAGTTCGAAAGTTTTGTTGATTAGAAAGCCTCCAGTTTCTTTTATCATTTCGATAGCTGAGTGGCCACTTACTAGTAGAAATCCCCTCCCAATCATGCAAGATAAGCATCGTTTCTTCAGGATGTTCTTCATTAGCGATCACTTCTAATATTGATCTAGTCAGGATTCCAGGCCCCGTGGTCTCTTGGACTTCGGGTAATTCTTCTTTTTGATCTTTCTCAAGTGCTTCTGTAGCATTAATTAACACTCGCTCTACAATTGGATGATTGCGAGATGCGATTAGCGGTGTCGTATTGAAATAGAAAATCCAACTCCATTTGTCAGTACCAAGATGAACAAAATCGGAAGACGAAACCATTTGAGCTGATTCAATATCGTAGCAGAATGGTTGCAACTTTAACCTTCCATCTTCAAAAAAATGATCAATTGGCGTTCCATGATAGACATCATCTGCATCAATATAAAATCCACCCATCACAAATATGTAACTGTAACGGAAATAGTCCGATTTCATTGACGGATGATAACACAAATTAAAGGCATTCTCAAATCTAGAACCTAAATGAGTCTTTATGAATCCTCTTGCGGAATCCTCGTCAAAAATCTGAAATTCGAAACCTGATTGTTCAAGTATTTTCCATGACTCTATACATTCGTTAACATCCTGAGGCAACTGGGATAAATCATCCCAAAAATGAACTATGCGCTTTGGAATTTCTGCTTCGTAAGCCTTACCCATCTGACCTGGTTCATTGTAATTTTGAACAAATTCTCGAACGAAATTGGAACGATCTCGCTCTTTCTTTGATAGAGGGTCTGCTTTGTGAGATTGTTTAGTATTCATATGATTATTCTATTAGTTTTAACCTTCAAATTGTATTAGAGCATCTTTTGGATTATTAGTTGCGTATTATGATTGGCGTTTTCATTTCAGCTTGATTTAACTGGTTTTCAAGAAGGTTGTAAATTACTCATTCTGGCATTAAAATTAGCGTTTTTTTGAAGTTCAATCACTTTTCTTTTTCTTTTTCTTTTTTGATTAAGATATTAATATACAGTTGGTGGATTATATTGCTGATTTTTAAAAAGCATACTCCAAAATATTGTAGCTGTTTTTCTTGCCGTTGCTGAAACTGCACCAGATCTAACTTTTCTATAAGTTATTCTGCTAAAGAAGTTTGAGAGGTGTGTATCTTTCAAATTCTCAATTGCACTTGCAGCTTGTCTAAGTGCGCTTTTTAGTCTATTACTTCCTTAAATTGTTCTGCTGCTGCGTGCTCTATCTCCTGATATTTTATTGTTTGACGCAAGTCTTAACCAAGAGCTAAAATATTATGCATTTTGAAATTTAAATATTCCTTTTTCATCAAGTTCACTCATTAATGTAAGTACCCTCAACCCTCAAGAGGATTCTAACTCAATGATTATGCTACTAATTCGCTACCCAATTTATAGAATCATGTCATAACAAAGGGTACAGCAAATATTCGATTGTCCTAGTGGGACAACAAAGCCGCTTTCTTAGGAAGCGGCTTTTTTTGTCTAGAGACATTAATTTTATCAATTGATTCCAATAGGATAATAAATTATCAAGAATTAATATAAGTCAACCACAATCTTTCGATTTCAATTTGACAGCTTCGTGTTTCCGAAAGAAAAAAAAAAACGGATGCATTTTTTTACTGCTCGTTGAATCAATGCTCAAAAAAGGTTAGAGATTCTTAACTAGCTATATTAAATCGACTTGTTCGAAAACAATTAACTAAGTGTCATTTATCTTTCGGAAACAGAAAGATGTCGTTGGGAAATTTTCACTAATGATAGTGAATTTTCATTCATAGGTTTACATCATGGCAAGAGCCAATAAGCACTGAATATGAATCTAAAAAACACTGTCATGAAACACTTCTACAATACAATTGCCCTAATAACAATCCTATGTCACTCGGCATTTGGACAGGTTGATACCGAAAAAATTTGGGTCACCATTAATAATTCTAACGATGTTCCGACATCAGAAAATAACAAGCTCAAATCTACAAATACAGAGTTTCAAAAAATCATTGAAGCATTCGATATTCTTAAAGTTGTTCAAGCTCTCCCCGATTCAAGAAATGAAGAACTCCAAAGAGTTTATGAAGTTGAATGTGAGTGTAATTCCTATGCATTAATGGAAAAAATTAATGAATTCTCAACTATTTTTTCTAGACCAGAAGAAGCTCCCAAGTATGAATTATTAGTTACGCCAGATGATTACAATATTGAATTCAACAGTGATTATGCATTAAATAACATTAACGCTCAAGGAGCTTGGGACTATACCACAGGTGATACGAACATCATTCTTGGAGTGTCGGATGGAAACTTCTATACTTCTCATCCTGAGTTGCAAAATAAATTCGTGGATATTAACACATGGCCCACACCCGTTAATTATTACCATCATGGCACTGCTGTCGCAATAACGGCAGCAGGAGCCACTAATAATGGAATAGGAAAAAGCGCTATCGGCTATGATTGTATGTTAGATCTTGCTGGAATTAGTTATAACTCAGTTATCCAACTTTCTAATAGTGGGGCAAGAGTAATTAATATGAGCTGGGCTTCCGGGTGCACGTACAGTGCCTATGTCCAAATGGTCATGGATGAAGCACATGACAATGGAACAATATTAGTTGCTGCAGCTGGAAATGGGGGGACATGTGGAGGACCTAATAATCTAGTTTACCCTGCTGCTTGCAATTATGTGATTGCAGTATCGAGTGTTGGACCAACTGATAATCATGAAAGAACAATTGGAAATCCTTCAACAACACATCAACATAATAGCTCTGTTGATCTTTGTGCTCCCGGGTACGATGTGGCTCTTTCAATTGCCCCAGGATCGTATCTTACAGGAAATGGCACTTCGTTTGCGGCACCATTCGTTACCGGGACAATTGGCCTCATGTTATCATTAAACCCTTGTTTGACTCCTAAAATGGTGGAGAATATATTAAAAATTACAACGGATGACATTGATGCTATTAATCCAAATTACCTTGGAGGTTTAGGTGCAGGAAGATTAAATTCTCAGGCCGCAGTTGAGTATGTCGCGCAAAATCTCATTGAAGCAAATGTCAGCAATATTTCGTGCGGTGGATTAAATGATGGCTCTATTACATTAACAAACACACAAGGATCCGCAGATACATATTCCTGGAGTACAATAGATGGGACAGGACTTATATCTTCTAATGAAAATCAGACTGGATTGTCCGGTGGCACATACGACGTTACTATCACAAATTCTTATGGATGTTCAGTTTCAAGATCAGTGACCCTGACAGAACCAACTGAATTGATTAGTACAATTGGAATTTCTTCATTCAACGGCGGTGTTAACATCTCGTGCAATGGGCTATCTGATGGGGCTATAGATTTAAATGTTACAGGAGGAACACCAGATTACTCTTACGTGTGGAGTACAACTAATGGTAGCGGATTATCACCTCTCTTAAAAGACCAAAATGGATTATCAGCGGGAACATATTTAATTACTGTTACAGACAGTACAGGATGTTTTGTGACTGATTCAATAACATTAGTTGAACCCGATTTTTTAACTGTTTCGAGCTCCTTATCTATCTTCCCTAGTACTGATAATATTTCATGCTACGGTTTATCAGATGGCAGTATAAATTTAAATATAAGCGGGGGTACACCAGACTATTCGTATAACTGGGAAACCAATAATGGAAGTGGATTGAATTCGACAAATGAAGATCAATCAGGTATATCTGCAGGTACATATTCTGTTCTAGTAGAAGATACGAACGGTTGTTCGGCCTCGATGACTTTCATTATGACAGAGCCAACTTTACTAATTGCAAACATCAATGTACTTTCTAACTACTCAGGACTTGCAATTAGTTGCTCTGGACAAAAGGATGGTGAAATTATTGGAGAAGTAATAGGTGGAAGTCCAGGTTACAATAGCGTTTGGAATACGGCTCCTATGAACACAGGCCTCCTTCTCACAGATATAGGCGAAGGATTTTATACACTTACAATTGTTGATACCAATGGATGTCAGGCTAGTGCATCAAAAGAGATTCTGGGGAACTCATTGCCGGTTCTTAATCCGGATTCAAAAATGGAGATTTGTCAAGGGGAGATAGTAACATTTTCTTCTAATGAAAGCTCTTCAGAAGTATGTTCTTGGTTCCTTAGCAATGGAATGATTTTAGATCAACAAGGACAAAATTCTTTATATTTAAATGAGCCAGGATGTATTGATGCTCAGTTATATGTGACAAACGATTTAGGATGCACTGATTCAGTATTTTTAGACAATTACATTTGTGTTCATGCCAATCCAATTGCCAAATTCAATACGAATTCGGACAATGTAAGCGCAGTAGATATTGTAAACTTTGAAAGTGAATCTTTCGGAGCAAGCTCTTACGATTGGGAGTTTGGAGACGGAAACTTTGCAAGTGGAGAATATGCAAGTCATTCATACACTTCAACCCAGCCTGGAAAATATTCAGTAGTCTTAAATGTATACAGCGAATATGGTTGTTTTGATTCCACAAGCCAAATAATTAACGTTTGGGATGAACTTATATTCAATGTTCCTAATTCATTCACACCAAACGGCGATGAGCATAACAACGTATTTCGCCCTGTGTTCGGATCAGAATTTAGTCCTGAGGAATATTCTTTATTGATCTACAATCGTTGGGGAGAAACTGTATTTCACACACAAGATGTGCTGAATGGATGGGATGGCACTTATGACGGAAAAATCGCTGAACAAGGAACCTATATCTGGACGATGGTCTTAAAAACGAGCGGTCAAGACTACAATTCAAATTTGAAAAACACATATCAAGGGCATGTAAATTTACTTCCCTAATTACGTTACGAAGAAAGTGGTTCGGTGGCTAAAAGGGTCATGCTATGAAGTATGGCTCTTTTAACTATTAAAAGAAATGGTGTTTTAGGTTGACAAAGAAAATTATCAGCTAAGAGCCTACTTTTTTAATAAGCCGAACCTAACTGAATAAATGAATTAAGATTTACTTTTTAGGGTTAAGTACTTTCATCAGCTCTTCCTTTCTTCTTATCGACACCTGCACAATCGATTCATCCGACATAATCAACTGACCTCCTTTCCCGCGCAAGTATTTTTTGATGTAGTTAATATTAACGATAGTTGACTTATGTACTTTCACAAAAGAATTTTCTAGTAACAATGGCTCAAATTCTTTCATTGACTTTGAGACTAAAGTAGATTTGCCATTAACCAAATGAAATGAACAGTATGCACGATCCGCTTGACACTTGATAATTTCATCAAAAGAAATAAGAATCAATCCTTCTTCAGAAGGGAGCGCTAATTTCTCAAATGAAGAATCATTTAGACTTACTTTTTCAAGATTTCCACTTTGTAATAATTTTGAACGCTTGTTTAATCGAAGTCGAACACACTGAAGAAGATTCGTGTGATCAAAAGGTTTAAATATATAGTCCTCGGCCCCTAAATTCATTCCTTGTCGAAGATTTTCAGGTTCAGTTTTTGCTGTTAAGAATAAGAATGGAGGAACGATCATATTCTTTAATCCTTGATTAACGGCTTGTAGCAATTCAAATCCATCCATTTCAGGCATATCAACATCGCATAAAACTAAATCCGGACAATTTTTCATGATAGAATCATAACCCAACTTTCCATTGGTCGCAACTGAAACTTGGTATCCCGATAGTTCAAATATTTCTTGCATTGACTCTCTAATGTCTTTGTCATCCTCTACTATAAGTAATTGTTCCATAATTTTATTTTTTAAACGTTAAAATAAATTCAGTTCCTATATTAATTGTGCTATTAACCTCAATTGATCCCAAATTTAGCTCTATGTATTCTTTGGCAATCGATGTTCCCAATCCCGTTCCAGAAATTTCTCCGACATTTGACGCTCTAAAAAAAGGCTCAAACAAAAATGCTAAATCTTCTTCAGGAATTCCCAAGCCATGATCAATGATCGCTATTTGAATTGAATTTTCTTTAAAAACCAACTTCATTTCAGGTGCAGGTCTACCCTGTGAATATTTGAATGCGTTGCTTACAAAATTTGAAATGGCGTGAGAAAAAAGTCGAGAATCTAGTTTTAAAAAAGTGGGTTCTCCCAGAATAGTTAATGTCATTTCCCTTTTGTCATCCTGTATTTCATTGTAATTGCCTATTATTTCTCTGGATAAATTCACTAAATCGAGAGGCATTAAATCAAGTTGAGTAGTTTCAGCATTAATTTCGCCAAGAGTTAAAACCTTATTCATCATTCGCGTCATACGGTCTATTTGAGATAATATTCTACAGTTTGCTTTTTCGAACGCTTGTTTGATGGCATCATCTATGCCCTCTTTATTATCAATTTGTAGCGACAAAAGTCCCATGTTTGATTGTATGATTGTAAGTGGCGTCCTGAATTGATGAGATGCCCTAGAAACGAATTGAGACTTAAGTTTTCCCAGCTCCTTTTCATTTTTTAAGGCCTCTTCCAACTCTTCTCTGGCTGTTTGTAATTCTTTTGTGCGCTCTGCTACTGATATTTCGAGTTCATTATTTAATTTAAGCATTAAATTTTCACTCTTTTTCTTTTCAGAAATATCTTGAACAACAAGTAGTATGCTTGTGATTTTTCCATCCTTTTTTATTGCACCAACATTTGATGCGTGCCAAGCTAAGTCACCATTAGGAGATTCACCAAAAACTTCATAATAGGCTGGCGTACCATTCTCAAAAACTTTTTCTAAGGTCCTTTGAACTTTTTCACGATCATCAGGTGGAGTATAATTGAGCAACGATTGGCCAACTACCGACTCGGTGCTTTCTGAGACGTGATTCGTATATTCGATAACCATGTTTCTGTTTACCTTAAGAATTTTAACTGGGGAATTTTCAGCTAATAATCGATATTCTTCCTCGCTTTCTCTAAGTAACTTCTCTGCTTTTTCACGTTTTGAAACGTCTCTTATAATGGCATTTATATAAAGTTCGCCTTCAATATCTATTTTGGATAAAGACGTTTCGATGGGAATTTTGTTGCCAGCAGAAGACAATGCCATTAAAGGAATTTCTTTACCCATATCTTCCGCGTTTAATTTAGAATTGATAAAATTTTTGGCTTTCTCTCGGTATTCTTTTCGATATTCCAATGGAATAAGCATCGTTATCGGTTGACCTATTAAGCTACCTTTTTCGTATCCAAATATTGTTTCTGAGGCAGGGTTTGCCATTACAATATTCTGCTTTTCGTTAGTTGTAATAATTGCATCGGGAGCAGCGTCCACTATCTTTTGAAGTCGATTTTTGCACACGATAACTTTATCATGTAGTTGACGTTTATCCTGTCTTAACTGAAAAACTATCAAAGATAGTTCTATGAGTGACTTCATGCCATTGGGGTCAAAGGGCTTACTAGCATACTGACGGATGTTGAATTCACTAGCAAACCCTGTCAAATCATCATTTGAATTTTCTGTTAATAATATGTAGGGAACGTCTGGTCGATTTTTTCTGGCTTTTTCAATAAATTCAACAGCTGGCATTTGTAGCATCCGTTGATTGGTAATTATCAGTTGAAAGTTCTCCTTTTTAAGGATTTTCAATCCTTCAGTTCCTGTAGAAGCTGTCCTAATTGTATAATATGGACTGAATGTGCTTTTAAATGAGCGAAGATTACGGGACTCATTATCAACTAATAAAATCGAATATTGTGTGTTTTCCATTTTAATTGTATTATTTAAACGTCATCCACGACTGACTGAAGATTACTAGTTCTTGGATTCAAATACTCAACGTAATAGGGTTAATAATTGTCATAGTATCAAATATACAATATTCTATTGGAATTATTGAAATAGAATAATTCTTCTTTTAGTCAATTTATTTCCATTTCAACAAGCCTAAAAGCACCATAATTTAAGAGACTACTTTTCTTTTAAACAATTCATTTTCCATCGTTTGCATTTCAATCGGTGTGCTAAAGTGAATAACCTTATTAAGACCATTAATGTTTTCATTTGTTTCTCTTTCCCAAAAAGAGTATGGATATGCAAAGTCTATCGGTATTCTTGTTTGTTTAGTGAATATTTGATTTTATGCCATTTTGGTTCCATTATCATAGGTCATAATTTGCTTATACAATTATGCTTAGAAATTATTATTCTTCACCCATGTTACATGCTAAGCTTTGTGCATCATTTACTTTTCATGGCATAATCTTGAACAAAAAAAACAACCATTTACCTGTTCATAATAATCCTTTGCTTTTTCTATAGCATCCGAACAATCAAAAAATTCGCCTAAAGAAATTCTGTTTTCCTTGATAGGTAAAAAAATACAAGTAGTTGTATGAACTTCATGATCTCCATTTGATTGTTCAACTTTGCATGCGTAAAATCTCATAGTTAATTTGGTTGTTTAACATCTTCAAATTTCAGGTAATTAAATTTATAACACAAGAGTATTATTACTTATAACCTTCTAGATAAGCGAATTGAGTATAATTACCCAAATGAACACGTAGAAATACGTTAAATGCATGCGTGATTAGCGTTTATCAAGCTGAGCAATAGACCTAATATTGGTATTGACAGAAAATTAAGTTGAACAAAAAAAATGAGTAAACGAAATCTATAACTTTAAATAATTAACTTTAAGTAATTAACTAAATAGTTTAACTTAAAAACAATATTATGGCATTTAATGGAACAGAAGGTAAAAAAATCTCTTTAAAAGATGGAGGAAAATGGACTTCAAATTACAGAAAATCTAAAAGTGAAGGCGATCCAAATGGGCACACATTTGGAAAGGATATTTTAAACAACATTCTAAATCAAGAGGGATGTGTAGGTATAAGAATGTATTATGGGATTGACGATGATGGTGAAAAAATTCTTATCTTAGCGGGGGTAAAAGCCAATGAAGACGACATTACTGATTTAATAGTAGATAAATCCGTTAGCTGTCCATCACGATGTGGAACTAAAAATGGTTTAAATAGTTAAAGTTCTTATGAGTTTGGTGTATGATTTTCTTGAACTTGTTTCTATTTCAAGTTCTATCATGCCCCTTTTTCTATTCTTTTTAATCAGAAACACAAAAGGAGTACAGAATAATTTATTCTTACTTATTTTGTGTTTATTTACACTTGAGTTTGTCGTAGAATTTGCTTGCTTAATTCTTTCTAGAAATGGCATTTATACTAATCCTATCATTCACATTTACTCTATATTATATATTCTCTTGATATTTAATATCTATAGAAAACTAATTGAATCGGATACGATTATAAAAATTGCTCTTGTATCGGTATTGATTTTTCTGCCTATCTCGGTGATTGAATTTGTTAAGAACCTTTATCTGCCTAATACTATATCTTATACCTTTCTTAGTTTATTGACAATTTTTTTATCAACTGCATTCTTTTCACAAATGTTGAACGATCGGTCAATTAAAAGTTTTATGAAATATTCTCTTTTTTGGATAAATAGTGGTTTCTTACTTTTCTTTGGAACTACCGTTTGTCTATCTTTGTTTGAGTATTATATTAATTTTGAAAACCCGGATTTAGTGTATTATTTATGGCCCGTTCAATTAATTTCTAATATTGTTTTTTACATTTTAATCGCAAAAGGGATATGGTTAATGAAACGAATATAGTGCTCACAATTCTTTTGAGTTCTTTTATGATGTTCATTCTAATAATGATCATCATTATTTTTGTTGTTGTTCAAAAAAGAAAAACAATTGAGCGGGAAAAAGAATATGCGATATCTTTGAAAAACAAAGAGCTTGATTTACTTCAAGCAATCATAGACACTCAGGAATTAGAACGTCAAAAAATAGCAACTAATATACACGACGACATTGGGCCTTTAATCTCAACAATGAAATTACATCTTTCGAAGTTTGAAAAGCGTTTGAAAAAAGGGACTTTAAAAATAGAAGAACTGGTAAAAGAACGAAAGTATGTTGACGATATCATGGAGAGTATTAGACGCACAACACAAGATTTATCTCCAATATCTTTGTTGAAATTTGGCCTTATTTCAGCTGTTAAAAACTTTGTGAATAATCTCTCAGGTATTCAAGTAACTATTGTCGAAAAAGTTGATGAGTCCATTGTTATAAATGATCGAATTGGAATTAATATATATAGAGTCATTTTAGAATTATTTAATAATATTGTTAAACACGATAAACCGTCTAAAATTGATGTGAGTATTTTTGCCTCTAAAGAGAAAATCCAGTTTGATATTTTGCATAACGGTTTAGGAATCAGCAATGAAGATTTTACAAAGTTTATTGATACATCAAAAGGACTTGGATTAAATTCGTTAAAATCACGTACAACCCTTTTAAACGCTGAATTAAATTTTCAAAAAGGGCAGTGTTCAAAAGTAATTTTTATTGTACCTTTGGTTTATGAAAAGAATGATTCGAGTAGGCCTTACTGACGATCATGAAATTATTAGACAAGGGATGGCTTCTCTCATTAAAGAGCAAGAAGGAATGCGAGTTCTGTTCCATGTTTCCAATGGTTCAGAGTTATTAGACCGGCTAAAGGAAGAAACAAAGCCTGATGTTATTTTATTAGACCTTGAAATGCCAATTGTAAATGGTCAGCAAGCACTTAAAATAATTGTTCAAAAATATCCTCAAATAAAAGTGCTCATTTTGAGTATGCACTATCAACTTGATTTCATAAATGAATGTGTTGCTAATGGCGCACATGGATATTTATCCAAAGATTGTGACTTTGAAAAGATAGTTGATGCCATTTATGCCGTTGTATTTAAAGGCTTTTATTTCGATGAAAAAGTGTCTAAAGCTCTGTTTTCAAACGTGGTAAATAATGAGTCTGGCATTTTGTTTAAACCCGAAAATTTACTTGATCCAGTTGATGTTGAGATTATTCAGCTAATATGCTCAGGTAAGAATACTAAAGAAGTTGCTGAAGCAGTTTTTCTAAGTGAAAGAACAGTAGAAGGAAGACGTTTGAAAATATACAAGAAAACGAATTCTAACAATATTGTTGAGCTCGTAGTTTATGCTATTAAGCATAATATATTTGAAATATATTGAATTCGTTAGAAAAAGACTTTTATAATCAATAGTAGTAATAGAAGTTGTTTAAAGTTGTCTAAGTAAAATGACAGAAAAAGCTAATAGGTTC
>CAXBMR010000025.1:0-41816 GCA_963976995.1 uncultured Fluviicola sp. | reverse complement strand
TGATAACTTTAACCTAGAAAATAAAAAACTTGCATTAGCTAGTTGAATCTACCTCAGCTAAATTTTTTAGTCAAAAACCATGCCTTAATAATTAATTTCTATTTTAATTTACTCCACTTTTCAATCGCTTTTTTATTCTGCTCAACATAGTTGTCATAACCTGCTGACTCTGCGGCTTTTATCGCTAAATTTGCCGACTCAATTGCACCTTTATAATCCTTTAGCTCAGCTTGTATTTTCGATTTCAATGTAATCATCCAAAAGGCCTCTTTACCTCTAATTTCTATTGCTTTGGAAGCCCAACCCAATGCCTTCTTTAAATCTTTCTTCTCAGAGAAAAGATAACTAGCAGCATTGTAATAATCATTACCAGATGGTCCCGCCATGACTTTTTTTATCCCTGCTTCAACAATTTCAGCTGTTGGAACATTAAAAGCAAACGTTGCCATTGTGTTCTCCCATGAGAATGATAACACAGCACTTTTTGTAGTGATGTTATCTATGGAGATAGTAAAAGTTTCAACTACATCTTTCAGTGAATTTACTTTAGTTTCTAGTTCCAGAGCAATCTGATCTTCTTTCCATTCTTTTGGATTCCCCCAATTATCAATTGTTTTGTAGAAATAAACTTTCCAACTTTCCTTATTTGGTAGCGAATAAATTGAATACTCTCCTTTTGCCAATGTGTCTGAGCCAAATATTATTGCATCACTAAGTTTGATAGTTGTATTCTTGTTCGCGCCTGTTCTCCAAACAGCATCAAAGGGTATGACATCTCCAAAAACTACTCTTTCTCTTTTTGAAGGTCGAGAATATTCGATTTCTACCTCTGTTAAACCAACTGTCTGTACAATTTTAGCACTTGGGCTAAGTTTGGGTGTTTGAATTTGGGCACTTACACTAATTGATGTAAGTAAGAATAAGCCAATCGCTACTATTTTCATATCTATATATTTTTTTCTAAATGTACAAAAGATAAAGGAATAATTACAAACCAAATCCTACATACTCTTTTCTGCCGTTCTCTAAAATGATTTCAAGTAATACTCCCTTGTTGCTACTGTTCAATTTTTTTGTTATTTGTTCAACAGATGAGATAGCTTCATTGTTGATTTTTGTTATAATCATTCCTTCACGAAGACCAAGAGATTTTAATCTACCTGCACTTAATGATTTTATTTTGACACCATCGGTAATATTAAGATTTTTCTTTTCTTTGCTTGTCAATTCGATAAAAGTTGCACCGAGTGCACTATTTTTATTAAGCGCTGTCTTTTTGACAAGTTTTGTATCCCCATCTTTATTTCTTAAAACAATTTCTTTGACGGTTTCGAAGCCCTTCTTGTTTCGAATTCTAACAGCTACCTTATCGCCAGGTCTCCTTCTTCCAACTTCTTCCTGTAGGGAAGCAACCGAATTTACTTCTTTCTCTCCTATTTTTAAAACTACATCTCCTTTTTCCAAGCCAGCTTTCTCTGCTGACCCTCCTTCTACCACATCAGCCACAAATACGCCTTTCGTATCTTTGAGTTCATTGTTTTCTTTTATTTCTTGGGTGATATCTGCAATTTGAACTCCGAGATAACCTCTTTGAACAACACCATAATCAATCAGGTCCCGCATAACTTTCTTTACTAAATTCACTGGAACAGCAAATGAATATCCTGAGTAACTACCTGTTTGCGAAGCAATGGCTGTATTTATCCCAACCAATTCTCCTTTTGTATTAACGAGTGCACCGCCACTGTTACCAGGATTTACTGCCGCATCCGTTTGAATAAATGACTCTATAGGGACATTACTTTGATTTTGTTTTCCTTTAATGATATTGATATTTCTTGCCTTTGCAGAAACAATACCAGCCGTAACAGTAGATGTTAAATTAAATGGGTTTCCAACTGCGAGTACCCATTCTCCAACACGCACGTCGTCGCTATTTCCAACTGGGATAGCTTTCAAACCTTTTTCTTCTATTTTTAATACTGCAATATCGGTAGAAGGATCTGTTCCAATAACTGTTGCTTTATATTTTCTGTTATCGTTGAGAATTACTTCTATTGTTTTTGCATTATCAATTACATGGTTATTGGTCACAATATATCCATCTGTAGAAATAATAACTCCTGAGCCAGAACCAGAACCGAATTGTTTGAATTCACGTCCACCTGCACCTGGTCCATAGAAAAATTCGGAAAAAACATCTCTCTGGAATGAGGTTGTCTCAACAGTTGTCGTAACATGAACCACGGAATTTAAACTATTTTCGGATGCATCCACAAAATTTTCATTTTGAGATAAATTACTAAGAGATGGAGGCAGGGAGTTAAAACTTATATTTTTCGCTCCAATGTCGGCAGAATTAGTACCAATGGTGTCTATATGTGAAGATGACTGAGAAGAATTCATCGACACAAATACGGCTAATGGAAGCATTCCACCTAATAGACCTAAGCTTAAAAATTTTAAATTATTTTTCATTTTGTCTGTATTGATTTAAGATTTCTATAACAATAATAACACCACGGTCTTTTTTTTGGTACAATTGTCATGTTAAAGAATGTTAAGCTACTTTATTTTTTTATAATCGTTTCATTTTTTAAAATATTTCGTCAAAAATATCGTAAAATTCTATCATTTTTAATTGTCAAATATCCATGTTATCGGTATCTATTTTTAGTATTTTTACATTCTAAAATGAAAGTGATTTTTTTTAAATATCAGGGGACAGGGAATGATTTCATCATGTTGGACAATGTTAAAGGACATTATGACGAGTTATCTGTTGAAAATATTTCGTTTTTGTGTAATCGCAAAATGGGGATTGGTGCCGATGGACTTATAAAACTATCAGCGAAAAAGGGCTATGATTTTGAAGTTGAATATTTTAATGCAGATGGTTCACAAAGTTTTTGTGGAAATGGAGCAAGATGCTCTGTTCTTTTCGCTGAAAAATTAGGATTAGTAAAAGGAGGAGAGTGTTCTTTTCTAGCTATAGATGGTGCGCACAAGGCATATATAAATAGCGGTATCGTTCGTCTTGAAATGCTTCCTGTTACTAATCTCGAGAAACTTAACAACGATTTTATTATCGACACAGGTTCACCTCATTTTGTACGTTTTGAGGAGAAAGAAACTGAAAATATTATTGAATTTGGAAAAGAAATTCGGTATTCCGAGAGATTTAAAGAAGAAGGAATCAATGTGAATGTCGTACACCTTATCAAAGATAACACCATAGCTGTTCAAACCTACGAGCGTGGAGTGGAAGATGAAACATTATCCTGTGGAACAGGGGTTACTGCTTGTGCTCTAGTTTTTAGAATGAAAAGGCCTGAGATTCACAGGGTCGATGTGCAAACAAAAGGAGGAGTTTTAAGCGTAGAGTCAGATGATTACGTTGAAGGAATTGGATTCAAAAATATCTGGTTATCTGGTCCTGCTAAAAAAGTATTCGATGGAAGTATTGAAATCTGATTATTTGATAGAAAATATTATCGACGGTTTAAAAGCAGATATTTCAACAGAACGTTTGCTCTTATGGGTGTGGCATGCTGACAAAATACCTCCACATATTGGGATATCTTTTGATAACGAATATTTTAGCTTAAAGGCGAATGGTAAAGATGAAAACCTACCTTTAGAAAACATACTTTCACTTATTAGTAGAAAGAATATAAAGACTTTGTGTTTTGAATTGGACTCATCTATAAAAAAAAGAACAATTATGGATGTATTTTCTCAATACAAACAAACCATTCCATTTCAAATTACTTGCCTAGATCCAATAAAGAAAGTATTAGAAATTCCATTTGCTCGTAAATTGACGGATTTATTGGATGTTTTATATTCGAATGGATTGGTAATTAGAGTAATTGGGTTCTCAATAGACGAAAAATTTCAAGGGATAAGACAGTATTCTGAGGGTGATATAAATACGAGATTATTAAAACTACAATGAATAAATCTTCTGTCTATCTTCGATACATTGAAGTTAAGGATGCAGAACTCGTTCTAGAATGGGAGAATAATGAAGAAAATTGGGCTGTTAGTCAGAACGACTCTCCTTATTCAATTTACGATATTCTAGTATTAATAGGTGAATTGCAGAACGTTTCCAAGGCTAAACAGGCCAGGTGGATGATCTGTTTATCAGAAAATGACAAAGCAATAGGCAATGTTGACTTGACAGAAATAGATTTTAACAAGATGGAAGCAACAATAGGCATACTCATTGCCTGTAAAGAATATCGACGAAAGGGTTTTGCGTCAAAAGCGATAAAACTCATTGAAAGTAAAGCTGTTGCATTGAATTTAAAAAAATTGCATTGCTCTGTTCACAAAGACAACATTGGTAGTTGTAACTTATTCATAAAGAATAAGTTTATGAAAATAGGGGAGAAATTAGAGTTGGAATTTAAAGGTGGTGCGTATATTGATATCTTATTATTAGAAAAATGGCTAAAAAAATAATTTTCGTTTTACTTGTTGCAATACTCGCAGCCTCATTGGCATATAAAGATACGATAATGGGCTTGTTTTCGGAAGATACAAGAACAGTGAACTTAAAAGAAGTTAAATTGTTGTTCAAAGATGATCCATCGCTTTCAGTTTTAGTGACCACGCTTATGAAAAAAGGTGTACTTGAAAATGAAAGGGACTTCATTAATTATGTTCTTAAAAATGATATTGACACAACGAAGTTTGACGCGGGTAAATATATCATTCTATCTAAAACTCAATTAAGCACCCTGGTAAATGGTTTTGTAGAAGGCGATAATGGGCATGGTGCGAGCGAAGTTAAAGTCAATGTTGTTTTTAATAATTGTCCAACAATAGCTGCAATGGCGAAAAATATCAGTCAATGCATTCTTGCTGATAGTGCCTCTATTGTTGAATTTGTATACAACCCTTCTACATTGAGTAAATATGGATTTACCAAAGAACAAGTGCCCGCTTTGTTTTTACCAAAGAAGTATGAAATGTATTTTGATACGGATGCGGAGTCATTTGTTGCTTTTATGGCTAATGAATTTAAAGTATTTTGGAATTCAGATAGAAAAGCCAAAATGAAATCTATCGGATTGAATTCTCCCTCAAAAGTGACTACATTGGCAAGTATGGTATACTCTGAACAGTCTAAAGTTTCAGAGGAGTGGCCTATAATCGCTAAGCTATATTTGAATCGCCTTGATAAAGGAATGAAACTGGAGTCAGATCCGACATTTAAGTTCTGCTGGGGTGATGAACTAATTGGAGTTGAGCGTTTATTATACAAGCACCGGGACATTGATTGTGATTATAATACATATAAAATTAACGGCTTACCACCAGGTCCGATTTATATAACTCCAGGTGCAGTAATCGATGCGGTATTAAATCCTGCTAATGTCAATTACTTATTTATGTGTGGAAAACCAGGCGGAAATGGCCATAATTTCGCCTTAACGAATGCACAACATGAAAGAAATGCCGCTCTTTACAGAAAATGGCTAAAAGAATACCAAAGGAATAAGAGATGAAATCAATAATTGCTTTTTTTTGCTTGATTAGTTTTGCCGGTATTTCTCAGGTAGAATTACACTGGAGCATTCTGCATCCATTGAAGAAAGAATGGATTGATTTGGGTGAAAAAGGATCTGTTCAAGAGGCTTTAATAAACTCTGGTGAACTACCGAATCCTTTCTATGGTATGAATGAGCATAAATTTGGCTGGATAGAAAATCACCTTTGGAGGTTTAAATCTTCATTTTCTGTTACAAAATCGGCACTAAATAATGACTTTTTAGAGTTGGAATTCCCTTCTTTAGATACCTATGCTGAGATTTACTTGAATGACTCTTTGATTCTTACGACCGAAAATGCTTTTATACCACATTCAGTGCAAATAAAAGACTTAATTCATGAAGGTGAGAATGAAATAGAGATTGTTTTTACGCCTCCAGTCATTTACCACAAAAAGATGTACGAGAATGCAAGTTATCACCTTCCTGCTCCTAATGACGTAGGTGATATCCCAATTGCATCATATACAAGAAAACCACAGTATCAGTTTGGCTGGGACTGGGCATTAAGGATAAACACTATGGGTATAAATAAACCAGCAATCCTACACGCATATAATATTTCAAGAATATCAAACAAAAGCATGCGCACAGTATCCATTGAAAAAGATACGGCAGTTCTTGAATTTGATTTGTTCTTATCCAATAATCAGGTCCGAGAAGTTGTTTGGGAAAGTAAGCTTTTTAAAAATGAAAAAGTGACAATCAAAAATGGTAAATTTACACGCAGAGTCGTGGTAGCTCATCCGGAATTATGGTGGCCAAGAGGTCAAGGGAAACAATCTATGGATATAGATTTCATTACTATTAAAACTATTGATAATCAATTAATTGACAGTTTCAAGATAAAGTTTGGGATTAAGACATCGAGGCTTATTCAAGAAAAGGATGAATGGGGCACAAGTTATTATTTTAAAATCAATGGAAGAACAATTTTTTCAAAAGGAGCAGACTATATTCCACAAGATATCTTCCCAACAAAAGTAACTGACTCAGCAATTATTTCCATGGTAGAAACAATGGCTGAATCCAATTTCAACATGGTGCGCGTTTGGGGTGGTGGATATTATCCAGATGAAGTCTTCTTCGAAAAATGCGATGAATTAGGAATTATGGTTTGGCAGGACCTCATGTTTGCTTGTGCCATGTATCCTGGAGATGCAAAATTTACCTGTAATGTTAAAGGAGAATTGAAATATCAGTTACCTAGAATTGCTGCTCACCCTTCTGTTGTGCTTTTTAATGGCAATAATGAAGTTGATGTTGCATGGAAAAATTGGGGTTTCCAGGGGAAATATAATCTTTTTGGAAAGAAAGCAACTGAAATCGAAGATGCGTATAATTTAGTATTTAAGGAGATTGCACCATCTCTTGTCCAGTCAGCATCTTCTGTCCCATATATTCATACATCGCCATTGAGTAATTGGGGTAAAGACGAGTATTACAACCACGGTTCGCAGCATTATTGGGGAGTTTGGCATGGAAAAGATCCGCTTGAGGATTTCGGAAAGAAGATAGGTCGATTCAATGCAGAATATGGTTTTCAAAGCTTTCCAGAGTACAATACCTTAATGTCCTTCTCAGAAGAAAGTGATTGGAGTCTAAAATCCGATGTAATGAAGCATCACCAAAAGAGTTATGTAGGAAATGGAATGATTCTCAAGCATACTAAATTACTATACGGAGAACCAAAAACCTTTGAAGAGTTTGTTTATTTCTCTCAATTAACTCAGGCCAGGGCAGTGAGTATGGCAATTGCCGGACATCGGATTGATGCCCCTCGCTGCGGAGGAACACTTTACTGGCAAATGAATGATTGTTGGCCGGCGCCATCTTGGTCAAGCATTGATTATTATGGCAACTGGAAAGCCTTGCAGTACAAAGTGAAGAAAGATTATCAAGATGTTGCAATCGTCGCAAAATATGATGGTTTGAATGATAAAACACTTTTCATTGTTTCTGACTCGCCAGATAATAAGATAGCAAAAATCAATATTCGATTAATTTCATTGGAAGGAGATACCTTACTTACAAAACCAAGAATTTTTAAAATTACACAAGGCAGTTCATTTGAAATTACTTTTGGTGATTATCTGCGGCAGCACATTGGCAGTAACAATTGTGTTATCAGTATTGAATATAGCGATGATCAAGATCTCGTTTTTCAACGTAATTTTGATTTTATTGGCAATTTATATGAAAAAGCAAATGCGGATGATATTCAGTTATTTTTAGAAAAAAACGCCAATTATTACTCCTTGAAAATTAAGAATAGTAAATTTGTAAGGAATTTATGGATTAGTGCTTCTAAGCCTTATGTCAAGTTTAGTCGAAACTTTGAGAGTCTAACTCCGGGCGTTCATTTGTACAAAATTGAGTACGAAGGAGAATTGACGATTGATGACTTAAAATTAATGTGGCAATAGAAAACAATAATTATGACATCGGTTGAAGCGAAATTAAAAAGACAATATACAGTTAACAACACAGCTAGAGAATTAACTTGGTTTTCAGATGAACCAATTGAAGCAGGCGGACTAAATCTAGGTCCAAAACCAACCGAATTACTTTTGTCATCGTTGACAAGCTGTAAAATAATCACGGTTCAAATGTATGCGCAGAGAAAAGGTTGGAAAATTGATGACATTTCTATAGAATTGACATTCTTGGAAAAAGAAAATGAAAAAACAGTTGTTGCAAAAAAAATTAACATTGTAGGTGATCTAGATGAGAAGCAGATAGAAAGACTTATTGATATTTCTGGACGATGCCCGGTTGCTAAAATGTTAAGTAACTCTATCGAATTTAAAATAATTGAATGAAACAACTCATACTAAGTTTGTTGTTGCTTGTAGCAGGTAACTTATTTTCTCAATCAATTAAAGGCGAGGTTTCTAATGAGGAAAATTCACCTATTGAGTATGCCTCAGTTCGGTTGTTGTGGCTTTCAGATTCTACTGTAATCACAGGTGCATATACAGATTCTTTAGGTGTGTTCAATTTTGATTTCCCTAAAGTGAATTCAGAAAAGAAGCATCGATTCTTAATTAAGATAAGTTATGCTTTACACGAATCCTATGTGAAAGAGATAGTTGGACCTGTTAATTTGGGCGCTATCATTTTGAAGTTAGATAAAACCATAAATATTGAAGAAGTAACGGCGTCGGGCTCTTTAGATGTACTAAAGGCAGGTATTGATAAAAAAGTTTATCTCGTTGAAGAAGATATTTCAGTTCGCGGGGGAACGGCAAATGATGTGCTTAATAATATACCCAGTATAGACGTAGATCAAGATGGAAATATTAGTCTGCGTGGAGATGCCAATGTGACAATTTTAATCGATGGTCGTCCTAGCACTCTAGTAGGGAATGATGGAGCGAACGTGTTAGATGCGTTCCCAGCAAACGCAATTGAAAGAATCGAAGTAGTAACAAATCCTTCAGCAAAATATGATCCAGATGGAACTTCAGGAATTATCAATATTGTTCTCAAAAAGAATAAATTAAAAGGATTCAATGGGATTGCATCGATAACTGCTGCAACTGATAATTTATACGATGGTAATTTAGGTTTGAGTTATCGAAATAGTAAATTTAACATCAATCTGAATTATTCATTTAACTATTATGAAGGTTATCGAAACTATTACAATGATTTGACAAGAGAGGTTATACAGGATAGCTCAACTCAGTTATTTCAAAGTAGGGAAGGAGCAGATTTAAAATCAACAAATACATTGGTTTTAGGAACAGAATTTTACCTAAACAAACGCAATGTCTTAGGATTGTCCGTAACTGGTGTTTTAGGAGAAAGGACCCGTAGAGGTAATCTTGAAAGTTCTTTATATAATAATATTGGAGGACTAGAAAGTCGATGGGATAGAAATTCTGAAGACCCAAGAAAAAGAAAAAATTTAGATTTTAATTTGAATTTCACGCACAAGTTGAAGGACCAAAAAGGAGAATGGTCATTTAATGCGAATCATTCTCAATCGATGAAGGAAATTAAAGGATTTTATGAAGAACTTTATTATGACAATTTAGGTCAGTTGAGCTCTCTTTCTCCATTAAACCAGCAACTTAGTAATGATACTAAAGAACTAGTTACAACTTTGCAAAGTGATTTCAGTAAAATTTTTGAAAAACAAAAGGTACGAATAGAGTTAGGAGCAAAAGCTATTCTTCGAAATGACGATTTATCTACATTTTCTGAAACAAAAGACACTCTTACGGGGCTTTTTTTAGAAGATACCATTGCTAACTTCGATTACCAATATGATGAGTCGATTTATAGTCTATATGGGACGTTTGGTCAAGAGCTCGGCAAATTAAAATATCAAGTTGGTCTTCGCGGTGAATATGCTGAACAAACTCCAAATCTAATTAGCACAAATGAAAAATTCATAAACACCTATTTAAACCTTTTTCCTTCGGCGCATATTAAATACTCTTTGTCAAAGAAAACGGAAGTTAGTCTTAGTTATAGCAAACGAATAAATCGTGCTAAATCTCGTCAATTAAATCCTTTTACGAGTTATGCCAATCCGGTCAATTTAAGAAGTGGAAACCCTGAGTTACAGCCGGAGTATATTCATTCATTCGATTTAGGCGCTAGTTACAATGCGAAGAAAATTATATTTTCAACAAGCGTCTTTCATAGAAGAACCAACGACGTAATTACTCGAATAAAAGTGTACAATCCAGACAACACAGCTAAAGTTACCTATCAGAATATTGACAAAAGTATTAGTACAGGCTTAGAAGTTGTTTTTATTTACAAACCTTTCAAATGGTTAAAAAATACCTTATCCTTTAATGGGAATTTTATTGATTATATAAGTAGAGACACAACTTTGGAGTTTACAAATAGTGGATTTAATTGGAGTGGTAAATATATAATGAGTGTTGATTTTTGGAAAAATACAGCAAGTTTTCAAATTAATGCAAATTACAATGCTCCTAGAGTTGCACCTCAAGGCATCATACAAATTCGAACAGGAATTGATTTGTCTGTTGAAAAAAGACTACTGGACAAGAGATTGTCCATTGGTATGAGAGTAACAGATATATTTGACACCAAAGGCTTCGATTTAAACTTGTCTCAAACAGGAGTCTCTCAAACTTCTGAATTCAAATGGAGAACAAGGAGATTCTATCTGACACTTTCTTATCGTTGGGGTAATTTAGATGGAAAAAATAAGTTGAGTAGAAAAAGCAGTGGTGGAGGAATGGATTGATTCCAACCCATTGTTTGGAATAAAGTAAATTATTTTTTTTGTTTAGTTTTATTTACTTATCTTTACGGCACTAATTAATAAATAATTTAAACTTTAATTTTATGAAACAAAAATTACAATTTTTAATGACAATTGTTGCGACAGTATTGTTCGGCTCAATTGCAAACGCTCAATGTCCTGCTGGACAAGGTGAGTTAACGGTAGATGTAACTACAGATACGTGGGGTTACGAGTCTTACTGGGAGATTACTCCAACAGGTGATGCTTGTGGAACTAACACAATTAACTTTTTCGGTAATGCTGTTGAAGTTGGATGTGCCGGCGAAGGTGCTCAAACTGCTGGTGGTGGTGTAGATCCAAATGAGTATGCTAACAATGCTACTGTAACCGAAAATTTGGGTTGCTTTACGCTAGGTACATGCATGGATATCCATATGATTGATGATTACGGTGATGATGGTACTATATTAGATATCATGGTTGATGGGGTTAATCTTTATAACTTTAGTGCATCAGGTACTTATAATGTATGTGTTACTTCTCAGCCAGCTTTAGATTTACGAGTTGACGCTGCAAGTCTTGGTACACCATATACTATGGTTCCTATGGCGCAAATTGTTCCTATGTCTTTTGACGCTACTATCTTTAATTTTGGTACTTCTGACGTTACAAATGCAAATGTTACAGCTACTGTTAATGACGGGACTTCTGATGTTGCTACGGCAAATGGAACGGCTGTTCCTACCTTAGTTTCTGCAACTTCTTCAACTGGAGCTTTAACTCCTGGTTACACTGCAGTATCTTCTACAACTCATACAGTTACTTTTGTGAGTTCAATGACAGAAGTTGATGAAAACACATCTAATGATACATTGGCTATGTCTATTGCATACAATGATTCAGTTCTTGCAAGAGATAACAACATCATTACTGGTGCTTTAGGTATTGGTGCTGGTTCAGGGCAAAACGCTATGCTAGGAATGCAATATGCATCACCAGTTGGAGATATGTTAACTTCAATCACTGCTGTTCATAATGCACCAACACCTGGAGATACAACAAGGTACTCAATTTGGGATATGGCAGCAGGTACGCCTAATGCTTCTCTTGCGACTACTATGGAGTATATTTTTACAGCGGCAGATTCTCTTAACGCTCCTTTAGTGTTAACTATGGCTCTTCCTGCTCCATTAGCGATCGGAGCAAACATGGAGTTCGTAGCAATGGTTCATGAGTATTCTGCAAACGTAAGTGTTGCTACTGATAATACTTCTGCGTATGTAGCTACTACTAACTGGGTAAACTGGGTAGGTAATCCTAATGGACCTGGTTTCTCTAACGGTGAAGATTTTGCTTTTGGATTTAACTACATTATTCGTCCTAACTTTGCATCAGGTGCATCAATTGGAGAGAATTCTTTAAATACTGCAACTGTGTATCCTAACCCAACTAAGGGAGAGGTTAAAGTTACTTTAGATAAAGCGGTTGCTAATGCAACAGTTACTATCTATTCTGTAGCTGGAAATGTAGTTTCTTCTAATGTTGTTTCTGGAGCTCAGTTCTCAGTTAACTTAGAAGGTCTTACAAGCGGTTTGTACATCATGGAACTAAGTAATGGTTCTGATAAAGGTGTTTACAGAATTGTAAAAGACTAATCATTCAATGATTATCTAATAAAGAGAAATCTTTTATTATTAAGGCCGATGAAGAAATTCATCGGTCTTTTTTATTCCCAAGTATTATGAAAAAAAATAGGCAGAAGGATAAACCAACTACCTATTTAATTCGATTGGAGAAACAATCTATTTCTTTACATACTGTGTCAAAATAACTATTCGCTGCCCCTCAACTTTACCTTCGATATGGTCAGCATTATCATGAACCAATGTTATATTTCTTACAGCCGTTCCTCTTTTGGCCGTAAAATTACCTCCACCTTTGACTTTTAAATCCTTAATTAGCACTACAGAGTCTCCAGCATTTAACTGAACACCATTACTGTCTAAATGAACAATAGCGTCATCAGAAGTCAACCCATCCTTAGCCCACGCTTCAGTATCTTCATCCATGTACATCATTTCCAGAAGATCATTTGGCCAACCTTCATTTTTAATAGTATTTAATATACGCCAAGCAATAACTTTAACTGCATTAACTTCACTCCAAATACTATCGTTCAAACACCTCCAACGATTTGCGTCAAGATTTCCGCTCATTAGCTGAGTATTACATAGAGAACAAATATTAATACAGTCGTTACTATTATTGCCAGATTTTGGTTCTACTATGTGAACTGATAGTTCACCCTCAGATGCACATAATTCACATTTGCCGTTGCTTCGTTTATCAAGCTCTTTTTTCATTCGATTTATTTTGAAAAATATTTATACGATTCTTTTCTTATTCTGTTAGATTGTATTTCTAATAATTGGAATCGTTTTTAAATGAAAGTTATATACAGTCTATCTAGAAAAGAACATAGCAAATAGAAGTCTCCTTTTTTAGTTTAATTCCAGGTTTTCAGCGTTGTTGTTTTATCATCTACTTCCAGATATGTGCAGTAATTTATCCATTCTCCCAAATTAATGTAGTGAGAGTCCTTTTGCAACTCAAATTCTATAGGAAGATGACGATGTCCGAAAACGAAGTAATCAATGTGTTTTTTTTTCAATTCATCTCTGCAAAATTGAATAAGCCATTCTCGGTCTTCACCTAAAAACTTTTCATCATCAGAACCCGTTTTTGCCCTGCTTGTTTTTGATGACTTATCAGCGAGCCATATACCAAAGTTGGGATGTAGTCTCGCAAAACACCACTGACAGAATTTATTAGCAAATACCTTTTTGAGAAGCTTGTATCCTCTGTCTCCCGGGCCCAAGCCATCTCCATGTCCAATAAAGTACTTTTTATTGAAAAATAATCGTTCGATGGGTTCTCTATGCAAGGTAATTCCTAATTCTTTTGGAAGATAATCGAATATCCACATATCATGGTTACCTGTGAATAGGTGAACGGGGATTCCGCTGTCAACTATTTCGGCAATCTTACCGAGTAATCTAACATACCCTCTAGGGACAGCTCGTTTATATTCAAACCAGAAGTCAAAAACATCTCCAACCAAGAAAATTTCCTTCGCAGAAGGAGAGATGTGATTTAGCCAATCAACTATTTTTTTTTCACGAATGAGACTTGTTTCGTAATTGGGAGCACCCAGGTGAAAATCAGATGCGAAATAAATCTTCTTCTGTGAGTCATCCATCAGTCAAAACTCAAAAATTCGTTCAAGCTCAGTCGCTAGGTCGTGAGCCCTTAGTTTAGTTTTAATAATTTTTCCTTCCGTATCAACGAGAACCGTAAACGGGATGCTGTTTACACCGTATAATTTGGCTACTTTACTTTGCCAACCCTGAAGATCACTTACATGATTTGGCCAAGTTAATTTGTCTTTATCAATTGCAGCGAGCCATTTTGCTTTGTCTTTATCCAACGACACGCTAATAATTGTAAATCCAGCATCTTTGTATTTGTTATAAATAGCAACTACAGCTGGATTCTCCCTTCTGCAAGGTCCGCACCAAGACGCCCAAAAATCAATTAAAACGAATTCCCCTCTTAAATCAGACAATTTCATTTTTGTCCCATCGGGTTTCGTTTCTTCAAAATTAGGAGCTAACTTACCTGGAGCCAAAACTTCTTTAGATGCTTGCTGAGATTTAAGTGCCGTATATTGTTTTTCCAAATTTTGAATTGTTGGAGATTCTTTAAATACTGCTATCAGTTGTTTCGCAACAGATTCATAAATAATAAAATCGTTTTTAATGTCTACAGCACTTAATGCAGCATATAGAGCAGGTGAATTTGCATTTCTTGCAATGAACGTTTTTTTGGAAGTCTCAAAAGCTTTGGATTCTCTTTCCATGCGTTGATTAATTTCATCAGCCTTTTCAGGATGTTCCTTCAGTTCTTTTTGTGCAGAAGCTATTTTTCCTCCCCAAACGTTTAGTTCTTGAATATACTTATGCATTTTAGAGGATTCATCAGAGTTCACAATGTTCGCAAAAGAATTTAGGTCAGACCCGTCACCGTAAATTTTAATATCAGCATTCTTTTTTAATATTAAATGAATCTGATCATTTCCGAGTACAAAGGAATAATAATCGGGTGCGGGCACACTTCCTTTTAATTCAAAAGTGCCTTCTTTACTAATGGGCGCAGAAATGTATTTTACTGATTGTTTTCCATTGTTCTGTATGATATAAACAGAGTCTGCACTAGCATTAAATATACTGCCAGATACGGTTACATTAATTTGTCCCCATGATTGAGAGAAGAATAATGTGCTAATTATTAATGTTAAATATTTCATTTTTATATTTTTAGAGTAGTTCTTTCAATTTTTGTTCCAAAGTTTCACCACGTAAACCGGTAGCAACTATTTTGCCCTCTTTATCGACAAGAACGGTATGAGGGATAGAGTTAAAATTATACAATTGAACCATTGGTGTTTTCCATTGAAGTAAATCGCTAACATGATTCGGCCATACTAATCCATCTTTTTCAATTGCAGCTTTCCATGCTTCAGCATCCTTGTCTAAAGAAACGGAAAAAATGGTAAAACCTTTGTCTTTGTATTTATTGTAGATTCTTACCAAATTGGGATTCTCTCGTCTACAGGGACCACACCAAGATGCCCAAAAATCAATAAGTACATATTGCCCTCTAAGAGAACTTAGCCTTAGTTCTGTTCCGTCAGGAGTATTTAAAGCAATTTCTGGCGCAACTTTTTTGCCAGAAGAATCCAATAAATACTGATCGTATCCTAACTCAATTTGATAAACTTGGTTGGAAATATTTGAAGTCAATGGTGAATCAGGAAATTTCTTTAGATAAGCTTGGGCAACGGCTTTTAGCACATTTAAATTTTCTTTTGGCCAATTCTCAAAACCCATTGAAGGTGTGGCTGAAGAGGAAAGAACAAGATTAAAAGGATTTGCTGGATCTGCTTTCATTTCAGCAATCGCAAATACATCAACTTTTGATTTTAGTGCCATGTATTTTTGAGTCAATTCAGACTCACTCATAGATTCACTCAATTTCATTAATTCTTCTTGGTCTTTGTGAAAAATAGAAAACTTTTCCATGTATTCTGTCATAACTTTCCCCCAAACAGTTCCAGAAACTTTTGGATTAGTAGAAAATGTTTCAATTTCGCCATCAATAACAACTTGATCTTTTGGAACGAGCGTTAAAGGGATAATGTTTTCGTTTCCTTCTCCCAAACGCAATTGATACATGCCAAAACCTGGAATTTCTCCGATAATTTCAAAATGGCCATTGCTATCAGCTGTCCCACTTGCCACATCAATTTTTCCTTGTTGGCTAAGTGCTTCCAAGTAGAATGTTTGATTGTCTGAACCAGAAACAGTACCTGATATAGCAAAATTGTTTCCATCCTTAAGTTCAATGACTTTCGTCTCATCATTCTGGCAAGAGAATAATAGAAAGAATAAAAGTCCGAAACTAATTGTGTTTATTTTAGTCATAATTTTAGCCTTATAATTTATCTAACGTAGAACGCATTAATTGGTTGGCTGTTTTAGGATCAGCTTTTCCTTTTGAAATACGCATTAATTGCCCCATGAAAAATCCTGTCAGTTGCTTTTCTCCGTTTTTAAACCTCTCCACCTCATCTGGATTATTTTCAATTACGTCATTGACATAAGACAAAATTGAGTCCTCATTAGAATCTTGAATTAAGTTCATTGATTCTGCCAATTCTATTGGAGATTGAGTACTATTTTTTAATAACGCTGGAAATATCTTTTGAGACGCAACTGTAGAAGAAATCTTACCACTATCAACAATTTCTATGAGTTCAGCAATTGTCTTTGCAGCAATAGGGAAGTCCTTAATCTCTAATCCATTTTGATTCAAATGTGATTTAATATCTCCCATAAGCCAATTCGCAGCGGATTTATAATTAGAAGTATGATTTACTAATTCTTCATAGAATAACGCAATTTCTTTTGTGTCCGTAATATTGTAAGCATCGTATTCGGATAAACCGAGCTCTTTTGTGTATTTTAAGAATAAATCTCTTGGCAATGCCGGCATTTCTGTCTTTATGGCATTGATTTGTTCTTGATTGACCTTTAATGGAAGTAGGTCAGGTTCTGGAAAAAAACGATAATCATTGGCTGCTTCTTTAGACCGCATAGAGATAGTTGTTCCTTTTAAAGCATCAAAAGAGCGCGTTTCTTGAACGATAATTTCTCCTTTCTCTATTAATTCAATATGTCTTTGGATTTCAAATTCAATAGCCTTCTGTACGTTTCGAATAGAGTTCATGTTCTTGACTTCAACTCTACGTCCATATTCTTTAGAACCTTTGAGCATAACGGAAATATTTGCATCACAACGCAATGAACTCTCTTCCATATTTCCATCACAAATTTCTAAATAGCGAACTAACTTTCTGATTTCAGTAAGATAATTATAGGCTTCTTGAGAGCTACGCATATCAGGTTCTGAAACAATTTCAATTAATGGTATCCCGGCTCGATTCAAATCGACAAGTGTATCATGGATATCGACATCGTGAATGCTTTTTCCAGCATCTTCTTCCATGTGAATACGGGTAATCTTTATTATTTTCTCGTTGTCGTTGTCATCTTTAATGTACACTCTACCATTTTCACATATAGGAGTTCTATCTTGCGTAATTTGATATCCTTTAGGCAGGTCAGGATAAAAATAATTTTTTCTATCAAAGCTTTGAAATTCTGTAATGTCCGATTCACAAGCAATACCCATTCGGATAGCGAATTCAATCGTTCGTTTATTTACTTTCGGCAAAGTACCCGGATGACCGAGTGTTATTGCACTAATATTCGTGTTAGGAACCGCTCCAAATTCATTTACATCAGAAGAATATGCCTTGCTTTTCGTGAGCATTTGTGCATGAACTTCTAACCCAATGACAGCTTGATATTTATTACGAATTTCTTCCGTCATTACTAAACTCTTGATATAAGTTCTCTCATGATAGTGGTCATTTTTGGTTCCTGTCTGTTTGCAACAGCAATAACATCTTCATGAGTTGTTTCTTGAATTACACCAGGCACTCCTAAGTCAGTTACAATAGACACAGCAAAACAAGGTATTCCCATGTGGCGCGCTACAATAACTTCTGGGACAGTTGACATTCCAACCGCATCAGAACCGATCGCACGGATGTACTTGTATTCCGCAGGAGTTTCCAAAGTTGGACCCGTTAAGCCAGCATAAGTGCCCGTAGAAACTTTAATGTTGTTTTCCGTTGCAATTGTTTTTGCTAATTCAATCATGTGAGCGTCGTACGTATTCATCATGTCAGGAAAGCGAGGACCTAATTCATCAATGTTCTTACCGTTCAACGGATGAGCAGGAAACAAATCAATGTGATCATCAATAATCATGATTTCTCCAATCTCGAAGTCCGGATTAACTCCTCCAGAAGCATTACTGACAAATAACCGTTCAATTCCTAAAAACTTCATTACTCTTACCGGGAAAGTAACTTCCTTCATGGTATATCCCTCATAAAAATGAAACCGACCCTGCATAGCTACAACTTGTTTCCCACCAAGCTCACCGAAAATCAATTTTCCGGAATGACCCATTACTGTTGAAAGAGGAAAGTGAGGAATGTCTTTATAGTCAATTTCATCTATAACCGTAATTTCTTCTACCAAACCTCCAAGACCAGTACCTAGTATGATTCCAATAGACGGCTTTACAGTAGTTCGTGATTGAATGTAATCACTGGATTCTTTAAATTTCGATATACTCATTTATACAAAGATTGAATTTATATTTGTCTTTAATTTCTGTTTCAATTGGCTGATAAAACCATGGTCGCTCAATAGTATGGGTCAAGTCGATATTTTTCAACCTCATATAATCCTTTTCTGTTGTGACAATGATTTTATTACTGTTAGCAAATGTATCAAATTTTTCATGAATTTCAACTATGTTTTTTTCTGTAAAAACGTGATGATCTTTGAATTTTAAATGCTCTACATTGTATTTTGAATCAAGATAAGAGAGCAGTGGTGATGAATTTCCAATCCCGGTAACTAACAGAATGTTTCTTATATCAATATCGATGCCCTTACTAAATGGTTTCATCTCAGAATAGGTGATTTCTGAGAAGAATATTTTGTTTGGGTCAAAATTTAATTTCGTTTTTATTTCGAGGGACTTTAATTCTGTCAAATTGTGGGGGCACTTACTTACGATAATTAGTTGAGCTCTCTTTATACCTTGCTTACTTTCTCTTAAATTCCCTGCTGGAAGAAGAAAATCATCACAGAAAAGATCATTAAAATCAGTAATTAGAATATTTAGACCGGCTTTAACGGCTCGGTGCTGAAAAGCATCATCAAGAATTATTACGTCGTTTTCTGGATATTGCTGAAGAATATATTTTACTCCAATAGTCCGTTTTTCTGAAACAACTACATGAGCATTCTCTCTAAAAGCTGACTTATAGAAGAGTGGTTCATCTCCAACTTCTGCTGCCGTTGAATTAAGATAAACTTCTTTCAATCCTTTGATTGATCTGCCATAACCTCTGCTTAATATGCTTGCACGGATATTCGATTTAATTAAATGATCTGTTATTAATTTAACATGCGGCGTTTTGCCTGTTCCACCAACTGACAAGTTGCCTACGCAAATTGATTTTTTAGGAATTGTATAAGAGTTGAAAACACCTAGATTGTAGAATATGTTACGAATAAAAGTAACACTTCCATAAATCCAACTGAAGGGGAGGAGTAATAATCGAAAATTAACTATTTTGTCCATTTGGGGACGTAATTAATCATTATGATAATCAGACATTGCCTGCTCTTCTGCGAAATAGAATATTCTCACCTGAGCAGTATCGTCTAAGAAGTTAATTTTACCAACTTCGAAACGTTTGAGAGTGAGTCCAGTTCTTTTCTCGATGTCCATCTTCATTTCGTCGTATTTATCAGGTACTATCAAATCAATACGTTCGTAAACAATCGTTTTTCGAGTTAGATGTTTTACAAGCCACATGTATTCGAGTCCATAAGTTACCGCAACAACGGTAAAGTTAATGACGGCCATTTCAGCAACGCTAATTTTATTTGAGGCCAATGAGTTGACAACACTGACACCAATGATAATAAATAGATAAGTCATTTCCTTAATTTCAATGGCATCCGTTCTATATCGAATAATTCCAAAAATGGCAAAAAGTCCAAGTCCCATACCCGTGTCGATGTCCAATTTTTTTAAACCAAAACAGAGAAAGAAAGTGGTTAAACCTATCATGTAATAGGTAAACAAATAGTCTTTTCGTTTTGTGATAGGATAGTATAAATAACGAATAATAATTGTCATGAATATCAAGTTGATTCCCAAACGTAAAAGCAGAGTATAGAAATCTTGGTCAAACCAAGTTAAACCGAACAAATCTGAAATTGAATCTAAAATAATTGAGGGGAGCATTGTTTTTGTAGTTTATTTATTTTTAATAATTTCTTTTTAAATCTATTGTATTTAGTACTTTCTAATCCGTAAAGTAAAATATAACCAATGGTATATTTGCTAATTTTTAGTGGTCGAATAAGATTGTCCTTCATCAGTTGATAAAATGGAGAATTTCGCATAGCCTTTTCTTGTTTTAATTCGGCTATCACAATATTTTGAATGACTTCCACTTTATCATTTAACTGGTACGTAAGGTCTAAATCTAATGTAAGTCGTTCATTCATGGCTTTACTGACCAATGTAATTCTGCTAAAACTGTTCATAAGAGAAGGAAACATTGAATTACTTTTAATTCCGGCATTCTTTACAAAGTCAAAATCTTTTTTGTTCATCTCCGTGGGTATGTTTTTTACCCGAATTCTGCTTTTTTCTGTTCTTCCCTTACTCTTGTGCTTTACTTCAAGAAATGCCAAGTTTGAATTAATATACTTCCTGTACCTCACTTTAAAACGATCTACTTTTTTTCTATGATGGTCATGATATGATGAGAATTTAGCATCGTCAAAGTATAAACTCTCGTATTCAGACAATAATACACCTTCAACGTTGAGAATATAATAGTATTCAGAAAGTTTAGGAAGCACAAGTTCCAAATCGTTTAATGTGAAAACAAATTTAGTATCCACCCGATTCATCAATTGAACAGAGTCCATATCGGTCAATCCAATAGTCTCAAAAGTTTCCGCAATATTTCTTATCTGATGTGAGGGCATTTTAAGCAAAAATAAGATAATTAATGAGACTAAAGGAGTTAAGGAAGCTTTACTCTAGCTCCAAAAATAGATTACAACAAACCTAAACAAACTTTCATACGAATAATTCTTTTAGCGGCAATTTCAACTTTCTTTTTAAAAAGAATATCACCGTTGTATTTTGATAAAATTTCAGCATGCGCCCTTCTTGCATTTTTTGGCATCAGCAAAATGTCACAACCTGCTGAGATCGCTTTAGTAGATGCGTTTTTAATTTTTGAAACTCCCCCCATATTCATGGCATCTGTTACGATAATACCTTTAAAATCTAGACTGTCTCTAAGAAGCTGTCGAACCACAACCTCCGATGTGGTCGCTGGCAATCCATTGGTGTTGAATGTTTCATTGTTGGTAATTGCGATGTGCGCTATCATGATAGATAGAACTCCACTTTTAATTAAAGGAGGGTAGTATTTAAGCTCTTTTAGTTCTCCATCAATTATTTGCAGTGATTTATGCGTGTCTCCGGAAACCAATCCGTGCCCTGGAAAGTGTTTAGCTGTTGCAATTATATTTTGATGTTGAGATTGTTTAATAAAGGCTTTAGCAAATGGAATAACGTTTTTTGGATCTTTAGCAAATCCTCTATAGCCAACTGTAGCGTTTTTAGCTAAATCAACAACTGGAGAAAAGTTATAATTTATTCCGATTGCATTCAAATCTGTAGAAATTGTTTGTGAGACTTTTCCAGCTTCAAGAGAATCAATTATCATGTTCGCTCTAGGAACGATCGTTGTTCCTTTCAATTTACGATTCACAAGACTAGGTTCTGCGTCTGCCGAGTATAAAAAGGGGAGGTTCCCAAACTCCACATTCAATTTTTCAAAATTAGTTACCCAAGATTTACATTCTTCGACAGTACCATTTAGCAGGAGAACTCCACCAATTAAATGCTCTTTTATCAATGCATTAATAGTATCCTCGGATTGACCTAAACGACCAGTGGCAGGCATTATCAATTGCGAAACAATCGCATTATGGGTCATTGTGTTAAAAATACTATCCACTTTAGAATTCAATTCTGGTAAATCAAGCAAAAAAGAATGGAGGCTAATTTCAACAGGACTAATTAATTTCTGTTCAACGCTTTTAGTGATAGAAACATCGTTCTGCCCGCATGCACTTAACACGATTAGACTAAAAAGGAAAAGTAACTGCTTATTCATTGATATCTGATTTAGAAATCGAATTAATTAATCTTTTTAGAAAAAATTCGATCAAAGTAAGTTCCAAAATTAGCATCTTTCCACACTCGATTTGGACTATACCGTATTGTTTTGTTCACAATTCCATTGTCAATAACCATACCGTAGGCAAAGAGAGGACTTTTAGAGGCATTGTTTGATAAAGTACTCATTTCCCCGAATCGCAAGTCATATACAATAAGAGTATCTTCAGTTTGTTCAGTAGAATAGTAGCCTTTGGTTAAGAACTTGAGTGTTTCCGTATAATTTTTAGCACTCCATTCAATATTTTCTAGAGCTGCGTGATTTTTGGGAAACACCTTAGTTTCTTCTTCGTTGAAAGGATAAAAAATGGACTTATAGGCAATGTAAAAATTATCCTCATTTTCAGCTAAGACCATCCAGTAAAAGGATGTAAACGGCATCGGGGTTACGAGGGTTCTCTCTTCTTTAATTTCCTTACCTGTAAAGTATTGGTCAGAATTGCTCCAAATTACTAACTTCACTGCAATACCCCATATTAAATAGGCGGAGGAGTAGAATATACCAATTTTATTTAGCTTTCTACGCAAAGTATTATCACGTTTCAAAAAAAGTGCAACAAGTAAAATCAACCCAAAAGGAATTGTATAAAGTGGATCAACAACAAACACACTGTTAAAAGTCCATCGAAGTTCAAATGGCCAGAAAAACTGCGTTCCATAACTAGTGAAAATATCTAGCATAGGATGTGTAATAATAGCCCAGAAAAATAGCTTTCTCCAGAGCTTCAAGTCAAATCGATTTTTGTATAGTTTATGAATTAAGTATCCGAGTATGGGGGCCGCAAGAAAGGCAAAAACAATGGAATGAGAGAAGCCTCTATGCATCAGTGCACCATCAATGGGATGAGAATAGCTGCGAATAAAAACATCCAAATCGGGAATAGTTCCAGCAATTGCTCCCCACAATGCGGCTTTATTTCCCATTTTTTTTCCTGCAACAGCTTCCGCAACAGCAGCACCCAAAACAATCTGTGTTAATGAATCCAATTAGTTGGTTTTAGGTTGTAAAATATTAGTGCCCGATAAAAATACGAATATTATTTAAACTGTTGTTTAAAGTCAAAAAAACTGTTCAAAATCCAATATTTTCCGATAGCAAACCAAGAAGTTGAGACTTTAATTAATTTACTGGGCGATAAAGAAAATTAATTGAAGCGTTTCAATGTTGAAACTCGCTGGCTCTAGCGTTTGGCTTTTAGAAGTACCTTCTTCATGTTGTGGAATGAGTGGAATGTGCAGGTTGTATAGGTGGTTTGGTAAAGAGGAAAAGAATAATAAGAATTAAGATAATGCCGAACGCGTTACGAACGCGCACGAGCGATTTAGTTTATTCTTCGCGCGCTAGCGGGGGCACTCAATAATCTTTAATATTTTTTATCTCTATCAGTTCTGTTGGACCAATGTCTTGAAATCGATTTATTAATTCATTTTCTATTAAAAATGAATTTGATTGTATAATATTTCCATCATGACCACAGGAAGAAAGAAGAAAATAATTATTATCAAAGATAAGCTTTACGCCATGTGGGTTAAAACCTCCACCATCATTAATGTTTAAAAAATAAATATTTTTCAATTGATATTTGAAAAGAAAACTAAACTCATCTGACTCAGATAAATCATATACTTCCTTTACTAAGTTTTCTGAATCCGTGTTTTCTTCCATGGAATTCATTGCAAAACCTAATATTTTTCCTATTCCTTCAACAGCATTCATTAATGAAACACCTAAGTCAACCCTTTCATTTTCCACTTTTACAGCTCCCGGGGATAGTAAAATTAAACGCTCTGGTAAATTTAAGGTAGAAGGGTATAAGTTTTTCTTTTTAGTTTCAGTATTGTATTCAAATACTAATGAATTCATCTCTCCTTGAATCATTGTAGAAGCAGTAACTTTAATTTGACCTGTATTCATGTCATATTGCATTGCCAATGAATAAGGAGCTTGACTGGTGCCTTCTTCCGTAATTTTTGATAAATTACCAGCAAAAATTGCTTCTACCCTCTCAAGTCCCTCTAATTCAATTGAATTAATAACGACATTTTCACTAAAAGCAAAGGGACTATTCCAAGGATAATCTGGACTCAAAGGGTCAATAGCAAAGAACCTACCAATACGAGGGTCATGCATTCTATACTTATAATTCACAGAGTTTCCATTCCATTTGACTTCATTATCACCTTCCATTCCACCAAACCCATATCTATAACTTCCATTCTCAATTGTTCTTCCATCCAGTTGAACACCGAACGGACTATAATCGGCAATATTCACTATCCCGACTTGATATCCATCGACAGTTGTTCCATTTGTACTCGTTGGTGTAATCTCATCATTGATGACTGTTAAAACATTCCCTAAATGGTTGGATAACTCATAATAACGCAAGCCTAGAGGAGTGCCTGTAATGCCAGTATCCAGAACCACAGGACCTTCCAATCTAACCTCCTCAGTAGTCATACCCAACCTCGAAGAACCGTAAATATGTCTTTCCTTCAGATTGTAAATAGCATCAGAAGCCACAATTTCGTGGTCATAAGTACTAATGGAGTCCCTGCGCTGCTGCTTGGTCTTCAAAAGCATTGCTTTTTCTTCTTGTGCGTCCAAAATATAATACGTGCTTTTCTCGAATTCTCCTGTTTCGTTATCGTACACATCCTTGGCTATACGGTTACCCATAGCATCGTAATCAAATATAACGTTTTTTGTTGGACTTCCCGAAACTCGAACAATTTCTTTTACTTTTCCATCTACTCGCCAGATGATTTCTTCGATATTCTCTGATATGTCTCGTTTTAAACGACCTTCGGCATCATATCTGTAATTATTGTCAATATCGATAACTTCAACATCTGACAAGAACGGACTTTGATCTCCTAAATCACTTGTTTGAGGATCTACTACACCAACTGCATCGTTTACAGTAAACAATCTGTTTCTAAGTAATTTTGTATTCGTAACAGGGTCTAAATAATCGTAATTGTAGGTTAAATCTTCCCAAATCTCACCATCTCTTGCGTGCCTTTTTTGAGTGAGAATATTTCCCATAGCATCGTATTCAAACTTGTTGAAATACTCAGAACCGTAAACAGTTGGATTCCATGCATTGTTGGTGTAACCTGTTTCAAAACTTCTAGATTCAAGTAACCTGTTGAGTTGTAAGGGCTTTTATCAACAATTATACCTCATGAAATTATTGATGAACAAAAATGATTAATTGTCAGATGGATTAACAGGAAATTTTGTCATTACTTTAAATTTACCGCCTTGTTTTTTCATTAAATTAGTCCATGTGTCCTCAATTTTAGTGTCTAAAATTTGACTGTTGGGCAAGTTGTTTAACACAATCCATGATTTCTCATTCATCTCGCTCTTTAGTTGTCCTTTGTCCCAACCTGAGTAACCAATAAAAAATCGTATTCTGTCTGCGTTGGATGCATCGTTTCGAAGTAGAGATTTAATTTGTTCAAAATCACCTCCTATAAATAAACCATTTGAAGTAGGAGCACACCCCTCTATTTCTTCTCCCAAAGAATGAATGTAAAACAAGTTCGACATATCAACAGGTCCTCCGATGCTAATCCTTGTGTTTATGTCTGGAAAATCGTCAACAAACTCTGATAAGTTCGTGTCAACATATTTATTGATTACGAAGCCAAAACTCCCATCAGAATTATGATCGCATAAAAACACTACAGACCTTGAAAAATAATCATCCGCCATAAATGGTTCGGCAACAAGTATGCTACCCGCGATTAATTGATTGTTGTTCTCAAAGTTGAAATCTATTATTTTCTTCATCAATAAATCTTTACAAAAATGCTGGTGGTCGTTTGATGTCAATTTTCGCATCTCTAAACAATGCCGAAGTCGAACGCAGGCTAAATAAAAAACTTTTATTAGTCCCTATTGGTATCCAGTTAAAAGCTAATGACCAACAGTGCAAGTCCCTAGATAAAGTGAATCGACCATTGGTTATTTGAGACTGTTGTACATCAAAATTAATTGTTGCGGCTAATTTCCATCGCTTTGTAAAACTCAAATCACCATTCAACATTAAAGTTTGAATTTTAGTTATTCGGTCAGGATTAAGACTGGAAATGTTTGTGTTTGTATTGATAGAATATATGTGAGAAAGTGACACCTTCCAAGGAATATTGTAGTTAAGAATAAACTCCGGGTGAAGTAAAAAATAGTTGAAATCAGTGTTCCAGTTGGATTCAATTTGTTTAGTGGATTCTTTCAGTTTCTCACGACTTTCTTTAGAGGTTAACGTCAAAGTCGTAGAGAGATTCGTAGCGAGAAAACGGCCTAATTTTCCATTGTTTGCAGCGTAGTCTCCAAGAGTCACGCCCGATGAGTCATTCCAATCGTATGGTGAGAATGAAGAGTTCGCCACAAAATTGAGCCAACGAGTGGGGCTAATCCTTAATCCTAGGTTAATATTCGACAAGTTCATAGAATCTTTGAGTAAATCATAGTTTCCATTAATTGTCAATGCGTCTATAATTCTTGTTTTTTTAAACCCAGTAACAGTATCTTTTTCTGACTTGAACTTTAGTTCGAAAGTATTATTAAAACCAAAACTAATCAATGCTTGATCTCTAGTTTGCGAGATACGGTAAAGAGATTGCTCAAATGGAGAATATTGAACTATCGTGGAATCAACGGCATATTCTAAATTCGTATTAAGATTAGGAATATAAGAAAAGCTAAAAGAAGGAGTTAAAACATGTCTAAGTAGTGGCTCTTTTTTTCCAATGAACTTGTAATAAGAATAAAGGGATGTATTCAATTGTGCCTTAAAAGACAAATTATGCGACATGCCTAGCTGTTGCAATGTATCAATATTTGTAACAAGAGTTGTTGGATTATACAGTTTTCTTATTTGCTGAAAATTCATTAAATTTCTGTAATCGACAGAAGGTGTAAATTTCCATGTATTCTTAAATAAACTTGCAGTCGTTTGCAGAAGAATGCGCTGATTGATTCCGTTTTGAAATCGATCACCTATTCGATTAAAGTCTCCATTATTTAACAAGCTGTCACCAAAAGTAGATCGATTTTGACCTTCAAAACTATATGTTACACCAAAACGTTTAATTATTTGTTTAAGTCCAGAATCACCGGTAACCAATTTCTTTAATGGATAAAATCGAGTCACGTTGAAATTAACAACAGGACTGGTCATTGAAATGTTTTTTGTAAGTGAATTCTGGCGCATAGAAAATTTTACACCCGCGGATATTGGCTTCCCAGGAAAGCTTCTGGTAAGGTTAATGTCTGAATTAAATGAGTTGTTGAATATCTGAGTGTTTAGAGGATCTAAATTATTCTTAGAATTGTTATCAGAAATGAAGTTCACTTTAGAAGAAAAATTCCAATAAGGATTCGCTTTAGTATCTTGTCGGTGATCCCATTGGACACTTACTTTGCTTTGTGTAATATTTGATGGGAACCCAGAAGTAAATCGCTGATAACTAACATCAAGTGCGCCTTGGTGCTTGTAACGCTTCGCATAATCTGTTCTGTTTCCTATTCCCCAGCTTCCTCGACTAAAAAGTGTTCCGAAAAAAGTAGTTTGAAGTCGGTCATTGATGGGGATATAATATCCTAAATCTTGAACACCAAAGCCGTATTGTGAGACTGGAACAATTTGCGGAAATAGGAAACCATGTGTCCTATCTTCTTGTTGAGGGATCACTATAAAAGGTAGTCCGAGTGGAGTAGGAACACCGTTGATCCATAAGTTCATTGGTCCAGAAACAATTCTTTTTTCCGGTATCATGATAGCCTTGGATAATTGAAAATGATAGTGAGGTTCAGCTAGATCACAAGTTGTGAATCGTCCTTTCTTGAAATGAATTTCATCATTGGCATGTTTTTTTGCAATTTCCATGTACAAGAAATTTTCATCTTGTTTAATTGCAACCTCTTCAATGTAGCCTTTTTTTGTTGTGAAATTAAAACGAATGCTGGATGCTGTTATTTTCTCTGATCCTTCAGAGAAAACAGGCATTTGTATGCGATTGGAGTCTTCGTCATAGATGTAAGTGGCATAGACTTCATTTTTTTCTAAATCAATGAGGATATAACCTGCTTCCATTTGAACCTCCCCATTATCAACTTTTGCATTCCGGTATAAATGTATTTGCTTGTTTTTGAGATCAGAATAAATAGAATCCTGCGCACTATAATATATAGGGTCATCAATTTCACTAGAATTTATAACAATTGTATCCTTGATTTGACTGTAACCAACCGACGAAATACACATTATTAACAATGTGTGGAGTATAACTACATGTATGGAACGCTTTTTGAACACCAAATGTGCATTAAATTTGTTTCGTGTTATTGTATAACGGAGCAAAACTATTAAAATTAGTTTCAAATGACTGAAAAATTAAAGCGATATAACAGAATTTGTGCCATTTTTATCTGCACATGGTTAATATCAATGAGTTTTGCTCATTCACAGGACGATGAAGAATTTTATGCAGCTATCAAAACGGTTGTTATTGATGCTGGACACGGAGGTAAAGATCCAGGTTGTTATGGAGCGTCATCAAAAGAAAAGGATGTCTGCTTATCGATGGCTTTACAATTGGGCGAGCTAATTTCGAGCACTTATCCCCATATCAAAGTAATTTACACTAGAAAAACGGATGTTTTTGTTGAATTGGGAGAAAGAGCGAAGATTGCCAACAGAAACAAAGCTGATTTATTTATTTGTATTCACGCAAATGCGGCAAGTCCAGCTGCGTATGGTACAGAGACTTATGTCTTAGGGTTGCACAGAACAGAGTCACAGCAAAAAGTTGCGGCGAGAGAAAATGCAACCATACATTTTGAAGATGATGGTGGGGCAAAATATAAAGATTTTGACATGTCTCCAGATGCAATTATTGCTCGACAGATTCAACTAAGTGTATTTCTTGACCAGTCAATAAGTTTCGCCTCTAAATTACAGGTAGAGTTTAAAGGCATCGGTCGCCACGATAGAGGGGTAAAACAAGCTGGGTTTTTGGTTTTGTATAAAACGACAATGCCAAGTGTATTAATAGAAACAGGCTTTTTAACAAACCCAAAAGAAGAAAAATTTTTAAACACCAAAGAGACACAAAAGAAGATGTCTTCTTCAATGTTTAGTGCGTTTAAGAAATATAAGAATGAACTGGAAGGAGTAGAAGAAGAAACTGAAACAAACTCACCCTCTGAAGTAACAAAGGAAATAATTCAAGAAACTGATCAAAATAATAGTAAAGATAAAATTGAATTTAAGATTCAAATCGAGACCTCTGAAAAAAAAATAGCATTAACATCAACAAAATTTAAAGGTTATACAGTAGCTGAATACTCTCAAAATGGATTGTTCAAATATACTGTGGGCTCCTATATAAATGACTTCCACAACGCAAATCACATGAAAGTTAAATTGAGAGAAGCGGGTTTTCAACATGCATTTGTTGTAGGGTTCTTGAACGGAGAGCGTATTAATTTGCAAAAAGCTATTAAATTAGCAGAAAATTAATATTTTGAAGATATCCAAAGAAATAAAAACAGGTGTAATTACAATCCTCGCGATTGGTTTACTTGTTGCAGGAGTGAACTTTTTAAAAGGCAAAAGTTTTTTCGGAGGTGATGATGAGTTTTTTGCTTATTTTCCAAATTCTGGACAGCTTGCTCCCGCTAGTGCTGTGACACTCAATGGAGTTGTTATTGGAAGTGTGCAATCAGTGAAGTTTGTAGCTGGGAATGATTCTCTACATAGAGTCTTAGTTGCATTTAATGTTACAGAGGATAACATACAATTTCCAAAAGGAACAGTTGTTGAAATAGGTTCGTTAGACCTTTTTAGCAAAGGCATCATGCTCCACATGTCATCTAATTCAACTGGAGAATTTCACAAGTCAGGAGATACATTAGCCGGAGTTGTAGCTCAGGATATGATGGGACAGATTCAATCTTATGCGGACCCCTTATCAAAAAAAGTTTCTGGTGCATTGACTTCAATTGACAAAATGGTAAACGGAGTCTCTGCTTTCTGGGATTCAACAGCAAGTTCAGAATTGGAAGGTTCATTGAAAGAAATTAAAATTGCTATTAAACGATTTGGGAATGCGGCAGAAGAAATTGAAGTTCTAGTTAGGGATGAAAAAATTAAATTAAGCCACATTCTTTCGAATGTAGAAACAATTACTGTTAACTTGAAAAAGAGTAATGAGAGCGTTAAGAAAATTGTGGGTAATGTTGAGCAACTAACAGATGATCTAGTTACTTCCGATTTTAAAGGAGTCATTACCAATGCAAAAAACACGTTGGCATCAATTAATACTATACTAGAAACGGCTAATACGGGAGAAGGAACGTTAGGCAAGCTATTGGGTGATGAAACACTCTATAATGAGTTAGTAAAAACGAATAAAGAGCTTCAGAATCTCGTTAATGATATACAAGTTCATCCTGAACGATACATTCATTTCTCTGTTCTTGGAGCAAAAACAAAAGGTGTACCTCTGACTAATATAGAAGAGAAAAAATTGCGCAAACTTTTAGATACGATACCATAAATAAATTCTTTATGATTTCTTCAGTCCTTTTTATAATATTATTAATCGGAGGAATTGGATTCTTCGGCTGGAATGTGCAAAAAATGCGCTCTAACATTAATCTTGGAAGAGACGTTAACCGAACGGACAATAGAAAAGAAAGATGGAAAACAATGGTGTTGGTTGCTCTGGGGCAAAAAAAAATGTTTACTCGTCCGATACCAGCAGTTCTGCATCTGTTTATTTATTTGGCTTTTATAATAACGCAAATAGATTTAATTGAAGTCATAATCGATGGTATTTTAGGAACACATCGAATTTTTCAAGAGTCACTAGCAGGATTCTATACGTTCATTATTAGCTTTATTGAAATACTATCTGTTCTTGCATTAATTGCAACAATTGCCTTTTTGAGCAGAAGAAATTTAATAAAAGTACCTCGTCTCAATATGAAAGAAATGAAAGGTTGGCCAAAAATGGATGGGAACATGATTTTGTTCATGGAACTTATTCTTATTGCGTTCATTTTCACAATGAATGGAGCTGATGAAATGGCGTTGAGAGAAACAACTGGAGAATCGTACGGTTTTGCAATTAGCTCTCAAATTGCGCCACTATTATTTGGAGGTCTAGACATCGAAATGCTTCATTTATTGGAAACAATTGGTTGGTGGGGTCATATCATAATGGTTTTTGCTTTCTTAAATTACCTGCCATATTCAAAGCATTTTCATATTCTGTTGGCTTTCCCAAATACATTTTATTCTAATTTAGAAGCAAAAGGAAAGTTTAATAACATGAAATCCGTTACGACAGAAGTCCAACTAATGATGGACCCAAATGCCGATCCTTATGCTGCTCCAGCTGAAAATACAAATGCTATCCCACAACGATTTGGAGCTAAAGATGTAACTGACCTTACTTGGAAAAATTTAATGGACAGCTATACGTGTACGGAATGTGGCAGATGCACCTCTTCTTGTCCTGCTAATATAACTGGGAAATTATTGTCTCCGAGAAAAATAATGATGGACACAAGAGATCGTCTAGTTGAAGTAGGAGACAATAAACGCAAGCACGGTTCGGATTATGACGATGGTAAAAGTCTATTAGGTGATTATATTACTGAAGAAGAGTTGTGGGCTTGCACGTCTTGTAATGCTTGTGTTCAAGAATGTCCTGTAAACATAGACCCTTTATCCATTATTATCGATTTACGAAGGTATTTAGTCATGGAGGAATCTAAAATCCCAACAGAATTAGCAGGAATGCTTACGAATATTGAAAATAATGGGGCACCTTGGCAATTTAGCCCTACGGACAGGTTAAATTGGGCAAATGAAGAATAAATTACCTTTAGAAAACGCAAAACTGGATGGAGAAAATATTTCTCCAGTTTTAGGGAAAGATGTTAAAAATTATCTAATTGATATCGATGGTACTATATGTGACGATATTCCTAACGAAGAGCCTGAACGAATGGCAACAGCCAAAATCTACCCAGATGCATTAGATGTAATCAATAAATGGTACGATGAAGGTCATATCATCACTTTTTTTACATCCAGAATAGAAGAACATAGAATAGTAACTGAGCAATGGCTCAATAAACACCACTTTAAATATCATGCAATTCTTTTTGGTAAGCCTCGTGGAGGAAATTATCATTGGATTGATAACCATATCGTGAGAGCAACGAGATACAAAGGAACGTTTTCTGAGTTAATTGATGCAACTGCAAATGTGCAAGTGTTTAAGGAAAAATAAAAAAATATGAGTTTAGTTGTACCAACAATGGCCGAAGTGATGGCAAAAGGGGAAAACCCAGACTATTTATTTTGGGTAGGATGCTCAGGCAGTTTTGACGATAGGGCAAAAAAAATCACGAAAGCTTTAGTTAAAATTTTAAATGAATGCAAAGTAAACTTTGCAGTACTTGGTGCGGAAGAGAGTTGCACTGGTGATCCTGCAAAACGAGCTGGAAATGAATTTACTTTTCAAATGCAAGCCATGATGAACATACAAGTTATGGATAGTTATCAGGTTAAGAAAATTGTTACTGCTTGCCCTCATTGTTTTAATACCCTTAAGAATGAGTATCCAGAACTAGGAGGTAATTACGAAGTGATACATCATACACAACTCATCCAAGAATTAATTAACCAGGGACAGTTAGTATTGAAAAATGGAGGAACTTTCTCAGGTAAAAAAATAACTTTTCATGATCCTTGCTACCTAGGAAGAGCGAATGATGTTTATGAGGCTCCTCGAGAACTAATTCAAAAGCTGGATAGCGAATTGGTAGAAATGAAACGCTGCAAAACTAAAGGCTTGTGCTGTGGTGCTGGTGGTGCTCAAATGTTCAAGGAAGCAGAGAAAGGCAATAAAGAAATTAATGTAGAAAGAACTGAAGAAGCGATCGAGACAGATGCTGATATCATTGCAACAGGTTGCCCTTTTTGCAATACAATGATGACTGATGGTATTAAATTAGCAGAGAAAGAACAGTCTATTGAAGTACTCGATGTTGCTGAACTAATTGCAAAAGCTGCCGATTTATAATGTTATTCCCAACACTTCCATTAGATAGTAAAGTTTGGATATACCAATCTGATCGTGAACTCAGTGATTCTGAAGCAAGTTACTTATACAAGGAACTAACGGACTTTGTAAAAAAATGGGCAGCTCATGGGACTCAATTATTTGGAGATGTAATGATTGTTAGTAACCGCTTTGTAATCCTTGTAGTGGACGAAACAAATACGGGAGTTTCTGGTTGCTCAATTGACACTTCGGTGCAAAAAATAAAAGAATTAGGTGCAAATTTAGATGTTGATTTTTTTAATCGAATGAATCTCTACATTGAAAATAACGGAACCTTTAAACTTGTTCATATTTCAGAGCTGAAAGAATACACCAATTGGACTGTTTTTAATCCAATGGTTAGTACATTGAAAGAATTAAGAAATAATTGGAAAATACCTGTTACTCAGAGTAACTTTTTGAATTAAGGCCTCTTCTTTATTTTTACATCCTTAGATTCTTGTCTAGATTTCTTTGTTCTTATTCGAACACCTACTAACAGTTTAACATTGTAATAGGCTTGGTTATAACTCAAATTTTGGATTTGTATAGACTTGAAGTCAAAATCACTTGTAATAAAAACAAAATAACCAGGTTTAGAATAACCTCCTAATAATCGAAAATCAACTCGTGGAGCTATTCCCAAAAAGCCCCTACTAATTGGTCCCGTCGCATAGAACTTACTTTGGATAACGCCTCCCAAACCACCAAAAATAGTAAATTGCCAATTATTCACTCGGTTAACGTAGGCATATCCGGGAATTAAACCAAAATCAAGAGCGCCTACGGCATTCGCATTTGTGCGATCTGTAGAATCCGTTAATTGAGTTGGAGCAATACTTCCATCGTTACTGGTTATACCAAAATAATTAAGAGAAGTTTTGAAATACCATGTTTTAGCTGACTTGTTATAATGACCTACGCGACCCATAACAGGTTGCATATTGAATTCTTTAGATTTGAACCACCAAACGTTTGCAGAAATGCTTGTTGAACTAACTTTAGGATAAATCCCGTTTGGAGTCAAAGAAGTGATGCTGTCATTCCATTTATACTCATCCTTTATTACGTAACCGTCATATCTTCTTAAGTCGATACTTGTAAAAACTTGTTTGATGTTGAATTTCAAACCAACATCGAAATAATTTGTATTTCCAAATTTGCTTTCAGCTTTTATATTTCTTGGAAGAGTAAAACCAACTCTCAAACCAAACCACTTATAGGCAATACCAATTCCTAAGGCCGCTTTGATATTATTTTTGAATGATAATTTTTTAACTCCAAGTAAATAATTGTCTTTCAACGTGAATGGTGCAGAGTTAAAACCCAAATCAGAAAATAGTACCAGTCTATCTTTATACATTGTATATGGCATTGTATCATTCTCCTGCGAAAACAAGAAAAATGGACCAACTAGGAATAGCACTATGATGATAACTTTTTTCAATTCCCCAAAAATAAGAAATTAGCAAACAATGAGGATTGATTTTCTTACATTTGCCATCGAATAAATTTAGAATGAAAAAAATTTACAAATACTTACTCAATAAATTACCGAGACCTTTACTTATAAGATTGAGTTATCCATTTAAACTGATTGCTCCTTTATTATACAAAGGGAACAAGGTTGAATGCCCTGTTTGTGAAAAGAAATTTTCTAAGTTTTTGTCGTATGGCTCGGAAGTAGCAAATAGAGACAACGTTTTATGTCCTTATGATTTAACTCTTGAGAGACATCGATTAATGTGGTTATATTTGAAAAATCATTCTGATTTTTTTACAAAACAAAACAACAAAGTATTGCATATAGCTCCAGAGCAGTGTTTTCATAAACGGTTTAAAAAACAGAGGAATTTAGAATATTTAACTGGAGACCTAGTATCTCCTTTGGCTGATTTACATTTTGACTTGCACAGTGTTCCTCTAGAAGATAATCAATATGATGTTATTTTTTGTAATCATGTAATGGAACATGTAGATGATGCTATTCAATGCATGAGTGAACTATTTCGTGTAATGAAACCAGGTGGATGGGGAATACTACAAGTACCTCAAGACTTTACTAGAGAAGTTACTTATGAAGATGCATCCATCACTTCACCTGAAGCTCGGGAGAAACATTATTGGCAGAAAGATCATGTTCGTTTATTCGGTCAAGATTACCCAGATTGGCTGAGAAAAGCTGGTTTTACGGTCAATGAGTTTGATAAAGAAAGCTTTTATTCGGAAGAAGATATCAATCGATTTAGACTTGATCCGAAGGAAGTTCTATACATTGTTTCTAAATAGAATATAACTATATTCTTCAACTTAATTGCTGGTTTAAAAAGACACTAAGTTTTAAATTCTAGTCCCTAAACACCAGTATTTTTAATCATAACAAGAGATTTTACTCTGTATGCATAATAAATAGCAAGAAGTTTACGTTTATAGTGTAACTAAAGCAATAACAAATAGTTATAATTAGTATTCAAAGACTGCAAGCTTTGGATTACTAGCTAGAACATAAAACCAGAACAAATGGCAGTGAACTCAGTTTATCACCAAACCAAGGACAAGCTTTTAGATGAGTTGACCTTGATTACACGGGCGAAAGAGGATCCGGAACGCTTCGGACCGCTGTACACGAAATATCATGAACAGATATTTCGATACGTCTATCAACGGATGGACGATCAAGAATTGGCATTTGATGTGACTTCTCAAGTATTTATTAAGGCATTAAGTAACCTTCATAAATACGAATACAGAGGGGTGCCATTTTCATCTTGGCTCTATAGAATAGCCAAGAGCGAACTGTATCAGGCTTTTAGAGATAGAAAAGCTAGAAAAACAGTCAACGTGGAGAACATGCACCTTTTTGAAATGATTGAAGAATTTGAAGAAGAAGATACATTAGAGAGAAAAAATAAGTTACTCGCTTGTCTTTCAGCAATGAACGAGAAGGATATGCAAATGATAGAATTGCGATATTTTGAAAAGAGATCATTTAGAGAGATAGGTGAAATTTTGGAAATAACAGAAAACAACGCGAAGGTAAGGTCCTTTAGAGCATTGGAAAAATTAAAAAAAATATTTGTGAAATAAATTAAAAATGAAAAATCAAAAGATCCTGGTAGATCGAGAACCACTGAGCAAAGATTACATTCAATCTAAAGAAAATTTCGGACACGTTTTAAGTCAAGTTAAGAATTTAAAACCTCCCGTCTGGAAAACTTCGTGGTTTTATGGTCCAGTTGGCTTAGCAGTTGTCGCAATAACTGTTTCTGCCGTGAGTTTTACTTCAAAAAGTAACTCAGAAAAACAAGCGAAGCTTGAAAAAGTAATGCCTGAAAATGTCAGAGAATTGAAAGTTCAAAAACTAGCAATCATTTCTCCAAAAGAATTTGAAAAAAAATCTGTTCGAGAAGTCATTCCTAAAAAGGTTGAAAAAACGAAATTAACTGTACAAAAGAAGGAAGAGGCATTCGCTATAAATGATGAAATAAAAGCTAATACGGAAGATGTTGAGTCTTTCTCTGAAGAAAAGACAAAAAGCGCAAAAAAGAAGTCATTTCCAAATATTGGTGGAGTATATGCAGGTAAAATTTCTTTAAGCACATTGTGCTCATCTGATGGAATTAAGTGTGGAAGTCTAGCGATAAAATCATACACGCTGCAATATTTTAATGGTACAAAAGAAGTTGTCAGAAGCGTTATTGGTAATGCTATTCCTGAAGATGTCTGTGAAATTATCAATGAGTACAATTGGGGGAGTACGATATTTCTAACAAAAATAATGGGAGCTGATGAAGAAGGAAATGTTTTTCGACTGCCTTCAATGAGTTTTATTCCTCATTAATCGATGGCAACTGCATTTAATCCTTAATGAACTAGTCTTTGAACAATTAACAATCATTGTTTAATAAAAATATTGTGTTAGGATTGTGAGAATACAAAAACATTGCTTACTTTTGATGCTAACTAAGTGGAAACGACACTTTCATAATGTTAAAAATGATGAAATATATAATTGGCTTACTACTGTTCTCGATAGCTACAACAAGCTATAGTCAGCACACTAACTTTAATACTCAAAGAAATTGGTCTCTTAACAAGAAAGAAATTATGTTTGGTTTTGGTGCTACACAATTTTTAGGGGATCTAGGTGGTCGAGATAAAATAGGAACTGATTACAGTTTGGCAGATTTAGATTTGCCTTCAACAGGTTTTGGTGGTATGTTAGGGTATCGTTATCGTTTTCACCCCTACTGGGCAACCACAACATCTTTTAATATTGGCTTATTAAGAGGTGATGATGCTTTAACGAATGAGGTGATTAGACAGTCAAGAAATTTAAACTTTAGATCTATTATAATTGGTCTTCACCAACGTTTAGAAGTTATCGTCTTAGCAAATGAAAAAGTAGGAAACCGCTACAGTTTATCAAGACACAGTAAAAGAATGAAAAACCACAACGAGCAACTGTATTTGTTTGGTGGTATTGGAGTTTCTTATTTTAATCCGAAAGGTAGAATAAATGGTGGGTGGGCTGCTTTACGCCCTTTGAAAACGGAAGGACAAGGAATGCCTGGCGGAGCCAAAGAAGCTTTACCAATTACAGTTACTATTCCTATGGGAATTGGTTTTAGATGGGGAATTAGTAGAATGTGGAGGATGGGTATTGAAGCAACCTATGTTATGACATTTTCTGATTACATTGATGATGTTAGTACGAATTACTATGATAGGAACGCTTTAGCAGCCAATGTTGGTGCAGAATCGGCTTATTTGTCAAACCCGAGTGTTGAAAATACAACTTGGTTTGAGTCTGGTCAGCAAAGAGGTGACATGAAACAAGATGATGCCTATTTCTATCTTAATTTGACATTCTACAGAAATGTGACCTATAAGAATCAAGGAAAACAGATCAGAAAAAACAAATGGAAAGGACGTTACAAGTTCTAATTTGTTGATAATTCTTGAAAGATATAAACGAGGTGGCTTTGGTCACCTCGTTGTCGTTTATACCTTTGTGTAAAATAGAAAATCATGTATAAAATAATTCGTTCTGTTCTTTTTCTCTTTGACCCCGAAAAGGTGCATTACTTTGTTGCAAGACTTCTTAAAATCACATTAATGCTACCTGGAATGAAATGTCTTTGGAGTAGAATGTATAAAACGAATGACCCAAGACTGGAAACAACCGTATTTGGAATTACATTCCCCAACCCCGTTGGACTGGCTGCAGGTTTTGATAAAAATGCATCTATGTACAATGACCTAAGTTATTGTGGCTTTGGATCAATTGAAGTCGGGACAATTACCCCAGTGGGTCAGCCCGGAAATGAAAAGCCTCGTTTATTTCGTTTAAAAAAGGATGGAGCCATTATAAACAGGATGGGTTTTAATAATGAAGGATTAGAGAATGCTATAAACAATCTTCAGAAACGAAAAACGAGTATAATTATTGGTGGGAATATTGGTAAGAATAAAGTAACACCAAATGATGAAGCCATTAATGACTATGTTACTTCGTTTGAAGCACTTTTCCCTTATGTTGATTATTTTGTTGTGAATGTTTCTTCACCAAACACTCCTAATCTCAGAGAATTACAAGAGAAAGAACCGCTCACCGCTTTACTGACGTCTCTGCAGCTGCTAAATTTAAAGAAAGAGGAAAGAAAGCCCATTTTACTTAAAATTGCTCCAGACTTAACCAATAGTCAATTGGATGACATTATTGATATTGTGAAAGAAGTTAGTCTAGATGGTATCATTGCCACAAACACAACCATTTCTCGCGATGGTCTTAAAACTTCTGAGCAAGAAGTTACTACTATAGGCGCTGGAGGACTATCAGGTAAACCAGTAAAAAATCGCTCAACAGAGGTGATTCAATATCTTTCAGAAAAATCGAATAAAGCTTTTCCCATAATTGGAGTAGGAGGGATCCACTCTGCAGAAGATGCAATAGAGAAAATGGAAGCAGGGGCAGATTTAATTCAAATTTATACCGGTTTCATTTATGAAGGTCCTAGGTTGGTTAAAAAAATCAACAAGGCAATTCTTTCACGGAAATAAACACTATTTTTAGCTATGGATAATTTGAAACTAATAGAATGCCCGCGAGATGCAATGCAGGGATTGCATGAGTTTATCCCAACTGAATCTAAGATAAGTTACATCAACTCAATTCTTAAATGCGGATTCGATACTGTTGATTTTGGCAGCTTTGTTTCTCCAAAAGCAATACCTCAAATGAAAGATACAGCTGAGGTTTTAGAATATCTTGACCAATCGGATTCTAAGTTGCTTGCGATTGTAGCCAATGAAAGAGGAGCGGTTGATGCTTGTCAATTTGAACGTATTGACTATTTAGGTTATCCATTTTCTGTTTCTGAAGAATTTCAGAAAAGAAATACGAACTCAACAATTGATGAATCTTTCTCAAGAGTGGAGAAAATTAAAGAATTAACCGATAAAAAAGATAAAGAGATTGTTTTGTATCTATCCATGGGGTTTGGTAATCCTTACGGTGAGAAATGGCATCCGGACATTGTTGCCAGTTGGTCGGAAAAGTTACTTACTAAATTAGATATAAAAATTCAGGCAGTTTCAGATACCATTGGTTCCGCTACGCCAGAAATGGTGAGTTCTTTATTTTCTACGTTAATTCCTACGTTTGAAAACATTGAGTTCGGGGCACATTTACATACACTACCTGAAGAAGCGACAAAGCTTGTTTCTTCCGCTTATGAAGCAGGATGTCGAAGATTTGATGGCGCCATAAAAGGTTTTGGAGGTTGTCCAATGGCAAAAGACGATTTAACAGGAAACATGCCGACAGAAAAAATGATAGCTTGGTTTGATGAAAATAATATTGAAACAGGCATCAATGAAACACAATTTGTTGAATCACTGAATCTTGCTTTGAACATTTTCCCGTAACTTATCGGGAGAAAAACGATTATAGATACTATGAAAACGATTATAAAATTTAGTCTTCTTTTATTCCTTGTAAACTCTTGTGAAACGTACCCAGTGGAGTCAGTAGAAGGTTTCGACAACCCTGTGGTAATTGATAATGTTGGTGAGTTGACTCATTATGAGATTTTGTTTGATGAGAAAAACTTCCCTTCTGAAGAACATTTGGAGTTACTAAAAGAGTTAGACGTCTGTGACACCATCATTAATGACACAACTAGCTGTGCGACCTGTACGCCGGATTATTTTAAAATTCTTCCGTTTAGAAAAGACAAAGAAACAAAGGATGCGTTCCTTTTACAAATTCGAGCATTAACTATTATGAAAGGGCAAAATGCAAAATTACCTATGAGACATTTGATTGTTTTTGAACGAGAAAAAGGAAAATTGGTCAAAGTAAACGGATTCAGAGGGAAGTTAATTGCTTCTAGAATTTCCGAAACGGGAATTAATGATTTAGTTATTCGGTTTTACATCCCGGACGAAGCAGCATTCTTCAACTGTCTATTCTTATGGGAAGGGGAGAAGTACCGTTTTAAGTCTGTTGAAGCAATTGATGGGAATGGAGGGCAAGGTTCTGTAAAAGAATCTTTGAAAGAAGAACTTTCCAAAGATGTTTATCAGTTGTTGATGGAAAATACATTGATTTTTTAAATGAAAGGCCTATTTGTGATAACACTCATTCTTTCTTCCTGTACTTCAGGTATAAATATGAATTCGGTCGATTACAGTACTTTATTCAACGATGGAAACAGCAAGGCATGGCTAGTCAACAAAGTTATTTATGACAATTCTATTATTTCACCCTTAGAGAACTATGAAAAGAATGTAATGATATTCTATAGTAGCCGAAGATGTGATTTAATAGCAATGAAGAATATAGCCAGAGAAGCGCCACAGAAAGCCAATTATTACTTGAATTCAAGAATGCACAAACTAACTATAGAATTTTCTGATTTTGAAATGGATTTTCATTTGAGCTATATCACAGAAGATAGCATCTTAATGACACCAACACATGATTCTGACTACGTTTACTCTATTCAGCTGATTCCTTTTCCGGAGTTATAGAGAATTATTTATTATATTTATAGTGCGAATAAAGTTCATTGAACGGTTTATGTATTTTATTTAGTTGTTCCCCAACATTTCAAATAGACGGGAAAAAGGGAATAAAAACGGTTATAAATGAAAAAAAATACGAAAAGGCTACCACACAAAGTAAAAGAGTGCTACGGACACATTTTCTTTTTTGCAGACACATTGGATAGAATTATTAGATATTCTGAAGAAACATCCTCCTTAGCAATTCTTAAAGTGAAGTTGTTTAAAGTTGTCTAAGTAAAATGACAGAAAAAGCTAATAGGTTCAAT
>CAXBMR010000024.1:0-42022 GCA_963976995.1 uncultured Fluviicola sp. | reverse complement strand
TCAAATCCAACACCTAGCGCTCTAAGCGGGGGGCAAAGATAGACACTCTTTTCTACACAACAATAACTTTTTATCAAAAAAAAATAACTTTTTTTAATCAAATACATAACTCATTGAATTACAAAGTGAAAGAAATGAAAAAAATCGCTCAAATAAAAGCGACTTCGGTATTTTAATCAGATTTTAAAGATTTCGAACCTTATTTCTTCTTCTTTTTCTTAGGTTTCACTTTATCTAACCACTTATCACTTTTCATTTCTCCAAGTACATTTACAGTTTTCATGCGTGAATAATCTTCTGCTGCGAGAATCATTTGTTCTTTAGTATCTCTCCTTATCAAAACACTTCCGCTTCCAAGGTTCTTTACTTCTATATAGAATCCATCTTTTAATCTTGCTGGTTTTGTTGCTGGTCTTCCCATTCAATAATTGTATTATTTGTTTTTTAAAATCGTTTGAATATACAAAAGATTGTGAAAATTCAAACTTATTCTGTGTTTTTTATTAAAAAATTAACATAACGAAGAATATCTTATTTCATTTTGAACAGGGATTACTCTCATTTTATTTAACGCAATTAATTCAGATAATGCCAAATCTAGCAGCTTATTCCTATAATTTACTGTCTGATATATAAAGGACAAACTAATAAAATCCTTGTTATCACATAAATGGAGTATTTCATCGTGGACATCAATTAATTTAATTATTTTTTTTTGCTTCAATAAGCTCCAAGCTTTCAAAATAATTTTATTGGCCGATACTGTTAATGAATCTACACGCAAAAAATAGGTGGTACTCCCATTTACCCTTACGGCCACCTTTGAATTTAAACTTGTTATTTGAATTAAAATTAAAAAGTGCCTTCCAAATAATGTTTTTTCTAACTTTATTGAAATTCGTCCAATCATAAGTTTTTCAGAAATTAAGTCAATCTCTTTTAACACATGAGAAGGGTTAACACCTATTACTTTCCCATTCGTCTTAATACCGATCAACAATACTCCTCCTGTTGTGTTGGCAAATCCTGAAATTATTTTTGCAATTTCAGGTTCATTCTTTGCACTTTCAAGAAAATGAAATTTTTGAGTGTATCCATCTTCTATTTTCTCTAACAGATCCTTACTTAACGATTCCAGATTTCCCATGACTTTAGTGCTTGATGTTTAAGCATTGACTCTCCATTCAATATCATCGCCCCACGCTCTTCTGCTTTTTGAAGAAACATTGACTTCGATGGATTATACACTAAATCAACTACTAAGTGATTTTTAGTAAGGCTTGAAAAAGGCATGCTAATATAATTTTCTGCATCAGGAAAAGTACCAACTGGCGTGCAATTAACGATTAACTTACAGGCATTAATCATGTTTTCGTTTAAATCATTGTAGGAGAATTGATTCTTACTTTTAGGTGTTCGTGAAATAAAAATAACATTAACACCTAAATTTTTAAGAACATATTCAACTGCCTTTGATGCACCACCAGTACCAAAAATGATTGCTCGCTCATGTTGATTTGTCAGAAACGGTTTAATTGACTGGTGAAAACCATATGCGTCAGTATTGTGTCCTATTAGTTTACCATTACTGCAGCTAAGAACATTAACTGCACCGATTTCTCTCGCCTCAGTTTCAATGATATCCAAATAAGGAATAATCTCTTCCTTATAAGGTATCGTTACGTTTAATCCATCATAGTCTTCTTTCATAATAGTCTGTATATTTTCTATCGAAGAAAGTTCGATGTTTTCATAGACAGCATCTATTTCATGCTTAGAAAAAAAACTTTTAAAAAATACTCGAGAAAATGAATAATTAAGCGACTGACCGATAAGACCGTATTTTTTCATACATCAACTAAGTATTTAATTTTCTTTTGGGGCAAACTTTTCCAAGATGAAAATTACTAAAAAGCCAATTATTAAGAAAACAATTGCCAGACTTATTTGAGCTTCACTATCTGAAAAATTCGGTAAAACATTATCTTGTATAAACGGGACGCTTTCTCCATGGGAATTGACTCTATATTCTTTTGTTATTTTCCATGGCCATACTTTATTTAAAGAGCCAATCATAAAACCAGTTAGTATCGCTATTGTTATTTCTTTGAATTTAGAAAAAAGATATTTTAAAACTCTTGCAAATGTTAATATTCCAATACCACAGCCAAATGCAAAGAGTGCTATGATAATTAAATCTCGTTCTGATATGGCTTCCAAAATTTTATCATAACTTCCTAGTAATAGTAAAATAAATGCTCCCGAAACACCTGGAAGGATCATCGCACAAATAGCAATAGCACCACTCAGAACGATATACCAATTGGAGTCAATATTTGCGACAGACTGAATAGTTGTGATGTAAAAAGCGGCCATCGCTCCAATTATTAAAGCGCTAATAAGAGCTGGATTCCACTTCGAAATTGTCTTGCCAATTAACCAAATACTTGCAATAATAAGTCCGAAGAAAAAACTCCAAATAAGAATAGGGTACGCTACCAATAAATAATTAACCAATTTCGCCAGGCTAAAAACACTAATCCCAATACCTAAAAATAAAAAAATAAAAAAAGTACCATTGATCTGTTTCCAAAAAGAATTAAAACCTTCTTTTTTCCATATTTTAAATGCTTGGACATTAATTTTATTAATACTGTCAATTAGTTCTTCATAAATCCCAGAAATAAATGCAATAGTACCTCCTGAAACACCTGGAACCACATCAGCTGCTCCCATTGCTACACCTTTTAACACAAGTATTCCTAACTGTAAAGTTGACCTTTTTGACATTAATACTTTTCTAAATTAGGTTCAATTTGTTCTATCCAAGCTAGGATACCTCCCTCAAGCACGTACACATTAGAATATTCATAATCGGTTATTAACAAATTAGCTACCGCTATTGCTCGATTTCCCGATTTACACATGACAACAACATCATTCTCCCGACTGATTTCATCTATTCTTGATAATATTTCACTCATTGGTATATGCAGTGCCTCAATTTTACAGATATCGTATTCATACTGTTCTCTGATATCAAGAATAAAGAAATTCTCTTTATTCATTTTTAACTTGGCTTGTTCTGGATGGATGAATTTCATCTAATATAGTTTATAAGTATGCGAAGATAAAAAAATAGTTCTTTACTTCACTTTTACAGAAACTACCAACTTAAAATTCGCTACAACATCCTCGTTTAGATCAATCGCAACAACATCGACAATTTGATTAACTCTTCCTTTCGTTTCATATGAAGTAGTGATTGCTTTATGGATTAATTCTCCTTGATCAATTTTAAAGATAACATCTGTTTCTGCTCTCTTTATGAAATCAGCGTTGAATCCCTTAAAAGCAAACGAAATTTTATACCCCAATACTTCCGAAAAGTAAAAAACATGTAATCCAGCAGCTATATCAGCGCCAACAGTCAATCCGCCGAAGTACATTGAATTGAGGTGATTCTTGGTTCTTCTTCTTAACTTGATTCTGACCCTGCTTTCTTCATTGTTTAGGAAAAGAAGTTCAGGTTTAATAAAGCCAATAATCGGAATCTTAAAGATACCTAAGAGCCAAAGTTTTCGTTTCATTTTACGAAGCGTGATTTCTTTAGTTTTCTTCATATTCTTTCTTTAATTCGGAAATAATTTCACGAAGAGGACGAATCGACTTGATGTGTTCTATTGAAGGACCTGCGCACCAAACTGTTTTATATGTTGAACTAAATGCTGCCTTTTGAAGACTTTTCATTCCTTTAAAGAAAGTGAATGCTTTAAACCATTTTTTTAACCGTTTGTTCTTATTTAACAGACGTTCAAACCAGTTCTGTTTAGTTCCTACTTTCTTAACGTATTCAGTATTAATAACAGTGCAAGGCGTTCCGGATAACTTTGTTGTCAACACAATATCTTCTTTACCATAGTCTACACAAGCCTGCTTATACTCTTGTGAGACGCCTGCCTCATTTGATGCTATAAAAACACTTCCCATAGAGATGCCATCAGCTCCATATTCTATCATACTCGCTATTTCCTTTCCATTCCCTACTCCACCTGCAGAGATAACTGGAATCTTACATTGATCTTTTAACATTGGTAGCAATTCCATGTATGACATTGGTCCTGCATGGCCCCCTGCCTCTTTATTTACAGCAATTATTGCATCTGCTCCGAGAGCTTCTACTTTTTTGGCGTATTCTACGTTTACAACATCACAGAAAACTTTCACTCCTACTTTGTGTGCTTCTCTAATTGTTTCTTTAGGAGAGCCTAAGGATGTAATTAAAAAATCAACCTTTTCTTCACAACAAACCTTTAGTTGTTCTTTGTATAAGAAATTTGACTTATTGACAATGAGATTTATTCCAAATGGTCCATCAGTTGCTTTTTTAATGTCTTGAATAGTTATTCTCAATTCATCAATTGTTCTATAATTCAATGCCGGTATTGCACCAGTAGCTCCTGATTTTATTGCAGCAATAGTCATTTCTTTGTTGGAAACTAAGAACATAGGAGCAACAATGACGGGAAACTGAATGTTTAACATTTTACTTAACGCAACTTCATTTGCTGGAATTTTCATAAGACAAAGATAGGAAAAAGTGGAAGCAATAGTAGAGAGTACGTAGTAATAGCATAGAGCGAAGAATCCCAATACATATCATAATTCAATACTCATGCTAAATCCTCTTGCTCAAAACTTCACCTTTAACTACATTTGTTTTATGTCAAAAACCAGAGCTTGGATTAGTGCTATGCGCTTACGAACATTACCGCTTTCTCTTTCTGGAATTATTTTAGGTTCTTCTGTAGCCCATTTCAATGGATATTGGAATATAACCATCTTTACTTTGGCGTTAGTAACAACTATATTTTTTCAAGTACTTTCTAACTTTGCAAATGATTTAGGTGATGGACTAAAAGGAACTGACAATGAAGATCGTATTGGGCCAAAAAGAGCAGTTCAATCAGGCGAAATTTCACCTAAAAATATGAAGATTGCTGTTATTTTTACATCAATTCTTAGTTTTATATCTGCTGGCTTATTAATTTATTTTTCTGTCCAAAACATGAATTTAGCAACAGTTTGGTTCTATATAGGTCTCACAATTGCGAGTGTCATCGCCGCAATTTCCTATACGATTGGGAGGAATGCATACGGATATCATGGTTTAGGAGATTTAATGGTACTTTTCTTTTTTGGAGGAGTTAGTGTTCTTGGTGTTTATTCTCTTTATGCTCCTCATTTTATATCAGAAAATATATTGCTTTCAATTTTTGTCGGATTGCTGAGTGTTGCGGTTCTAAACTTGAACAATATGCGTGATTTCGAAAACGACTTAAAGGCAAAAAAAAACACATTGGTCGTTAAAATGGGACCTAATTCTGCCAAAATTTATCATGCTCTATTAGTCATAACCGCGATTAGTTCCCTAACCATCTTTATTCAAAAAATAGAGGAGCCATTATTGAATTTAGCATTACTTCCATGCATTGTCTTACTTCTTCATTTAAAAAAAGTAATGTCCACAAAAAATCCAGAAGAATTTGATCCAGAGTTAAAAAAAGTAGCTCTAGCAACCTTTGCACTCTCATTATTCACCTCCATTGGTCTGTTTCTATTATGATAAAAGCGCAATTTCATAAAAAAACGTTTCATTTTAAACTTCCAAGTGGAACAAGTCGAGGGGTTCTCACAGAGAAACACGCTTGGTTTATTGAAATTTGGAAGAAAGATCAGCCTTCAATAATTGGGATTGGAGAATGCAGTATCATTCCTGGCTTGTCACCAGATTTTGAAACTTTTGAATTGTATGAACAAAAGTTAATAGACGTTTGTAAGAATTTATCGCTCGATTTACAAGATTGGCCTTCGATAAAATTTGGAGTGGAGTGTGCAATGCTTAATCTAAAAAACGGAGGAGGAAATCTCTATTTTGACAACCCCTTTTCACGAGGTCAACAAAAAATTTCAATAAACGGTTTGATTTGGATGGGTTCTAAAGATTTTATGCAACAACAGATTGAGGAAAAAATTTTATTGGGTTTTTCTGTTTTAAAAATGAAAATCGGCTCAATTGATTTTGAAACAGAGCTAAACATTTTAAGAACAATTCGCAAGAAATTCTCTTCTGCTGAAATCACCTTGCGTGTAGATGCAAATGGCGCATTTACAGCAGAAAACGCTTTGAATAAATTGCAATCCTTGGCAAAACTAGATATTCATTCTGTAGAGCAACCCATCAAAGCGGGACAATATAAAGAAATGCAAAAGTTATGTCTTGATTCTCCACTAAAAATTGCTTTGGATGAAGAATTAATAGGAGTGAATGAATTGGAAGAAAAAATACAACTTCTTGACACCATACAACCACCATTCATTATTCTTAAACCGAGTTTGCATGGAGGTATATCGGGTTGTGAAGAATGGATCCAATTGGCAGAAGAAAGAAAGATTGAATGGTGGATGACCTCCGCACTCGAGTCCAATATAGGATTGAATGCCATTTGCCAGTTCGTAGGTGAATATGACAATGAACTCCCTCAAGGACTTGGAACCGGCTCGCTATATACCGATAACATTACCAGTGATTTAGTGGTTAAAAGGGGGCAAATTTACTTATCATTGTAATCAATGAGAATAGCAACTTACAAATCGAAATTACTATCAGGTGTTCACCTCCTTAAAAACAAGGAAACAATAGTTCCTATGCTAGTTTTCTTGTTTGGTCTTTGGTATTTCTGTCTTCGTATATTAGGAACCAATCTAGAATACATCCCTGGTGACATGGGGGATTCACGATTTATTAATTTTCTTTTAGAAAATGGTCACCAATGGATGATTGGCAATACAAATGGATTTTGGGATGCTAATTTTATGTTCCCTTTTGAAAACACAATTGCTATTTCAGACAACATGATAGGGACAATGCCCATTTACTCTTTTTGGAGAATGAGTGGATTCTCATATGAAACATCTTATCAACTTTGGTGGATTGTTATCTGCTCTTTAAATTTTTGGTCCACATTTTTTGTTGTTAAAAAATGGTTTAAAAGATGGGACCTCGCCATAATTACAGCCTGGATTTTTGCTTTTACTATATTCAATTTTGGACAGTTAGGTTATATGCAAATGATCATTCGCTTTTGTGTTCCGATTGTGTTTTATGCTGGAACAATGTTAGTTGACACTAAAAAAACTAAATATTTGGCACTGCTCTCATTTGGAATAGTATTTCAGTTTTACTGCGTTATTTACACAGGTTTCTTTCTTATGTATTTTAGTATCTTTTTTATATTTCTTTATGCTCTAATCAAAAAAGAACCTCTTTTTTTTCTTCTTCTTTTCAGAAAAGAAGAAATCCTAAAGATTTTATTAATCATTGGTGTTTCAATTACAGCCATGCTCTGGTTGTTTTTACCATATTTATCCATGTCAGAAATAGTTGGCTTTAAATATTATCATGAGGCTGAAGGAATGTTACCTACTTTAAAATCATATCTATTTCCAAATGAAGCGACACAAGTGTGGATGTTTCTTCACAACAATTCTCGTCCAAGTTCAGTGTTTTTCTGGCTACATTATAACTTTATGGGATTAATTCCTACTTTGGGTCTAATTTCGTTTCCTATTTTATGGCTTTTTTGGTGGATTAAGAAAAAAACTGTTTCGAAGCTAACTTGGTCTATAACGGTTGCCACTTTTATTATTTTCCTCTTCTTTTTCAAAACAGAAAGTGGAGCTTCGCTCTATCATTTCATTTTTAAGCTTCCTGGAATGAATAGCATTCGCGTTATGAATCGATTTATTCATGTTACACTATTCATGATTCTCATTGGAATTATCCAATTACTACGTAAAACTCCTCGAAAATGGAGTTATTTGTTTTTTCTTCTCGTTTTCTTCGATAATTCTTTTGTTCCACAAAAAATGATTCGACAAAAAAAGCAAGATATTGCAGCTAGAAGGTCTGAGGTTATCAACCTTATAAGGAACAGCGTGAATGAAGGCGATATCGCCTTTGCACTGATTGATAATTCTGAATCCTTTTTTGTTACTCATATTGATGCAATGCAAGCTGCCTTAGAATTACAGGTACCAACTCTCAATGGATATTCAAGTGCTGGTCCTCTTGAGCATAGTGACTTTTTCAGGAATGCTAATAAAGAAGGTTTAGAACGATGGTTGAAACATAATAACATTAAAGAAAAGGACATCTCTATTATATATAGGTGATAAAATTTTAATTTAACTAAAAGAAAAAAATGCTCTCTGATCTATTAGTCATTGATTTAAGTTCCGTACTTGCAGGTCCATCGGTAGCTACTTATTTCTCCGAATTAGGCGCTCAAGTAATTAAAATTGAACATCCTGAGCATCCCGATGTTACGCGGAGTTGGAAGCTTCCGAAAGAGAATAAAGACAGTCCTGTTTCAGCTTATTTCTCAAGTATAAATTATGGCAAGAAATATATTCAGCTGGATTTAACGAAGGAGGATGATCATTCTCAGTTTATAAAACTCATTAAGAAAGCAGATATTCTTGTTACCAATTTCAAAAAAGGAGACGATATAAAATTAAAAATTGAAGATAAAGATCTTCTTACTTATAATCCAAGATTAATCCATGGCAAGATCAGTGGGTATGGATCAGAAAGTGATCGGGTGGCCTACGATTTAATTCTTCAAGCTGAGTCAGGTATAATGTCTATGAATGGTACTCCAGAGAGTGGACCTGTAAAAATTCCCATTGCCGTGATTGACGTTTTAGCGGCACACCATCTAAAGGAGGCGATACTTCTTGCTCTTTATGAAAGAGAAAAAACGGGACAAGGAAAAGCAATTAATGTTTCATTATACGATGCAGCAGTGAGCAGTTTAGTTAATCAAGCATCAAATTATTTAATGGTAAATCACGTTCCAAAAAGAATAGGTTCGCTGCATCCTAATATTGCTCCATATGGGGAGTTATTTACCACCAAGGATGGAGAAACCATCACTTTTGCTATTGGTTCAAATCTTCATTTTAAAAAGCTTTGCTCGACACTACAGCTTGACGCATTAATCGCAGACGAAATGTACATTGATAATCAATCAAGGGTTATTAACCGCGTTATTTTAGCACAACAATTACAATCAAGAATCAATAAAATGAATGCTTTAGAATTGTTAAATGAATTGCAGAAAATGAACGTTCCCGCGGGTAAAGTAAAAGATTTACGTGAAGTTTTCTCAGAAAAAGAAGCCCAGAATTTAGTACTTGAAGAAGTTATTGATGGTGTCCTAACAAAGCGTATTAAATCTGTAATTTTCAAAGGAAATGATTGAAATCAGATCTCCAAAAACCATAGCCGAGTGGGAATCCTATTACCAATTACGTTTTACTGTACTTCGGGAACCTTGGGCACAACCACTAGGAAGCGAAAAAGATGAAGGAGATAAATCTGCTTACCATTTCGCATTGTTTGAGAACAAAGAATTAAAAGCTGCTGGGAGACTTGACAAAATAGACTCACATAGGTTTCAAGTTCGTTATTTTTGTGTTCATCCATTGTCTGTTCGAAAAGGCTTTGGCAGAATGCTAATGAATGGAATTGAAAATTTTGCATTTAAAAATAACAGCGCTAAAATTATCTTACACGCTAGAGAGAATGCCGTCACTTTTTATGAAAGCTTAGGATACGAAACCGTTAAAGAAAGTTATCTTCTCTTTGATGAAATACAACATTATTTGATGCAAAAGGAGCTTTAAGATGCAATGAATTGCTAACTCACCTCAGCCTCCAAAATTTCCCCCCAAAATTCTCTAATACTCCTACCTGAAGCTTTAATCATTTTAGGAACAATACTTTCATTGGAAAAACCCGGTGTTGTATTGACTTCAATAATCACAGGGAGTCCATCAACTATAATAAAATCAACTCTTGAGATGGATTTTAATTGTAAAAGTCGATAAATGTCTTTTGAAATTTGTTGAATTTTCAACGTGATTTCATCACTTATTCTTGCCGGTGTAATTTCTTCAGAAAGACCCTTGTACTTTGCTTCAAAGTCGAAGAAATCGTTCTCTGATACTATCTCAGTTAATGGCAATGCAATAAGTCCATTTTTAGAACGATAGACTCCACAGGTCACTTCAATTCCATCTAAGAAACTCTCAATAATAACTGTTTCACCTTCTTTAAAGGCCTCCTTAATTGCCTCCTTAATATCTTCTTCTTTCGCAACTTTAGAAATCCCGTAGCTGGACCCAGAATCGCATGGTTTTACAAATACTGGCAAACCTAATTGTTTGACAATTGATGTATTGCTTGGAATGTCACTCTCATCTGTCCAATAAATGGACTTTGCAACGTTAAAACCGAATCCTTTCAAAAATTGATTACAGTACCACTTATCAAATGAAAGCTGAGAAGCCAATGGTCCTGAATTAACATAAGGCATATCTATCATCTCCAAATAAGCTTGTATTTTTCCATTCTCTCCTGGGTCTCCATGAATGTAAACAATAACCAAATCAATTTTAATAATCAAATCGTCTATTGAAAATGACATCTTTTTCTCATCAAAAGGGATTTCTTTGTCACCAATTTTAGCGAACCACCCTTCTTTTTTTAACAAAATAAGGTGCACATCATAGCCTTCGGGAAAATTTGATTGAATGTTAATCGCACTTTTAATCGATATATCAAATTCTGAGGAAAAACCTCCACAAATGATAGCTACTTTCTTCATTGCTTAATCTATTATTACTCGAAGTTAAGAAATAGGCTTTGAAGTTTTTTAGTGATTTAGAAAAGTTTTCAGCAAAAAGGTTGTGAAGAACTTTGCCCAATCGCACGACTGACTGCTTATCAAGTATTTTAGCTCACTTATTAACAAAAATCTTGCTCAAGGCTCTTTTTACTATATTTGCATAGAAACGGCTAAAGCTGTTAAATATAGTTTAAAGATTAGTTTTTATGATGAAGTCAATTTTCGTACTGTTTTGTTTTGGATTAGGCACAGTCGCCCACACTCAAACTACGTTATTTAGTGATGATTTCGAGACACCAACTGCACTTTGGAACTCATTTGGGTCTATCAATCCAAACCTATGGTTAATTGACAATTGTTCTGGAAACGGACCAAGTTTAGCAGGCGGAAATGCCATGTACATTAGTGACAATTCTGCTGGATGCGGTGTGACAAACAATGAACAATACGCTTATTCAAATTCTTTAGTAGGATCAGACTCAGTTATCAATTATGTCAGCATTAATGCAAGCTGTCTTAATAATCTAAGTCTCAGTTTTGATTTTAAAATTGATGCAATTGGAGATATTGGAGAATTAGTTTATTCTACTGATGCAGGGGTAACTTGGAATGTTATTGGAACTTCCTATACATCTACTCCTAATTGGACGAGTACTTCACTAACATTGCCGGCAGTGCTTGAAGGAACAGTCTTTTGGTTGGGCTTTCGGTTCATTTATGACAATACTGAATCTTCTCTAAATCCCTTCTCAATTGACAACGTTTTGCTCACTGGAATGGATATAACTGCTCCAATAATTATTTGTCCAGCAGTGGTTCCTCTTTATGTTGATGCTTCATGCACGGCGACAATTATTGATTATACTGCACTTGCTTCGGCAGTTGACGTCTGTCTTGGTCTTCCAACAGTTACTCAGACACCTCTTCCTGGAACCTTGATAAATGTAAATGATTCTCCTACTATCGTTTTAACGGCAACAGACGCAGCAGGAAATCAAAGTCAGTGTTCTTTTACACAAACCATTTTCGATTCAGTTTCTCCTTCTGTAACATGTCCTGGAACACAAAATGTTATTATGACAAGTAATTGCGATGCTATAATTGGTGACTATTTAGCTCTTGCATCTTCTTCTGACAATTGTTCTGCTCTTGGTGTTGTTACATTGTCTCAATCTCCAAGTTCGGGGTTAACAATTGGTGCTTCAACTAATATTAGTATTGTCGCAACAGATGCTTCAGGCAATACATCGACTTGTAATTTTTTCTTACAAACATTGGATACTATTTCACCAACTGTAACTTGTCCAAATGACTCCACTGTGAGTACTGATGTTGGTTGTGATTACAATTTAGTGGATTTCAGTACATCTAGTGTAGGTTTGGACAATTGTAGCTTACCTGCTACTCTAACGTATTCTCAATCACCTCCAATTGGGGCCTTATTACCAGTTGGTTTGCAAACTGTTACTTTAACTGTTCAGGATACTGCAGGAAACATAGGAATTTGTTTATTCAATTTAACCGTCAATGATCAGATCTCACCAATTGTTAGTGCTTGTGTTCCTAACCAGAGTGTCTTTGCTGATGTTGGTTGTCAAGGAACGCTTTCCGATTACTCTTCACTTATAACTGCAACTGATAATTGTTCTTTAATTGGTAATCTAGTTATTACTCAAAATCCTGTTTCTGGGACCTTAATATCAAGCACTACACTTGTCACAATGACAATTTCGGATGAATCTGGTAACTCTGTAGATTGCCAGTTTAGTGCATTGATTTCTGACACAACAAGCCCTGTTCCTGTTTGTCCAGCTGATTTTTCGTTGGCAATTAATTCAAGTTGTCAATACACTCTCCCTGACTTGACAGATTCAGTGACCGGGACTGACAACTGTTCTGTTTTTGGTAACATGACCGTTACGCAAAACCCTCCGGTTGGGTCAATTGGTACTGGTATTCTTCCTGTCCTATTAACATTGATAGATGAGCAAGGAAATCAAGGAACGTGCATCACAACAATTTCTCCTATAGACATTACTCCACCGACGGTAACTTGCCCAACAGTTCCTCCAGTTAATAATGGAACAAGCTGTGACTATATACTTCCTAATTATGGGTCCTTGACATTGGTTCTTGATGATTGTCCCAACTTCACAATTTCTCAAAATCCAGTTTCTGGAACAGTCGTAAATCCAGGGATGACACCAATAACGATCTTAGTCACAGATGCCGGTGGCAATAGTGTTTCCTGCCCGTTTAATTTACTTGTTTTAGAAAGTCAAGCTCCTACAATCAGTTGTCCTTCAAACATTTCTCAATGCAACCCAGTTGCGACCTTTTCAGATCCGATTCCATCTGATAATTGCTTCAATTATTTTTACCAAATTGATGGAACCGGTCTTTCTTCAGGAAGTAACTTTCCAATTGGAATAACAACCTTACAATATGAAGTAGCCGATTCTTCTGGAAATACAAGCACCTGTTCATTCCAGGTGGAAATCTTAGACTTCCCATCAATAGCAAATATTGCCATTGACACTATTCGTGTATGTGATGCAACTTCAGTTCTACTTGACGCTGATCCCATTTCATCAGGTACTGGTCAATGGTCTATTTTAAGTGGTGGAGGGAATTTTAATAACCAATTTGTCAATTCTACGGGAGTTAATTCATTACTAAATGGAGAAAATAGTTTTATTTGGACTGTAAGTTCAGGCAGCTGTGGTAGTTTATCGGATACAGTAGTGGTATTTACTGCAATATCACCTATTCCTGCGAGTATTCCTATTGATACTATGTTTGCTTGTGAACTGTCTAGTATTGATTTAATCACTGGTGTTGTAACAAATGGAAACGGTCTTTGGACAACTGATTCAGATGCGTTCATCGTGACTCCATCTTCTAATGTCACAACGGCCAACATGCAATCAAGTGGTTGGCAATATTTTGTTTGGACAGTCGGAAATAATGGATGTCCATCTACCTCAGATACGCTGTTCGTTCTATCTAATTTAATTCCAACTATTTTAACTTCAGATACTACTATATGTCAAGAAGATGATGTCAACTTTCCTGTAACGGCTGGAATTCCAATTGCTGATCAAACTGTTCTCTGGGAAGCACTATCTAACCTAACATCTATTGTTCCTTCCTCGTCAGGTATGGCAACATTAAGTAATTTTGACATCGGTGAAAACATCATTACCTACAGTGTTTCGATTGATGGGTGTCCAACTGTTATGGATTCGTTGATAGTTATTGCAACATTATGTGATGGCTTTGACCCCGTTTTTCCAACCTTAATAACTCCTAATTTGGATGGTAAAAATGATTTGTTTGAAATTCTCTACTTAGAAGAGTTGTTTCCAGAATGCCGCTTGGTCATTTTCAATAGATGGGGCTCTGTAGTTTATGAGTCTATTGGTTATGAAGAACCATGGGATGGAACCCTCAATAACGAACGACTTCCAATGGGAACTTACTTTTTTAAACTAGAATTGAATGACGATGAGAATAGGATTTATACAGGTGACATTAGCATTATACATTAATTAATAACGGATGAAAATCATGAAATATATTCTATTTAGCTTCAGCTTATTATTTATTCAAAATATTTTCTCTCAACAAGAATCACAATTTTCTAATGTGATTAACAATCCTTTTATGGTGAATCCAGCGGCTGGAGGTCTTTCTGGCGTAATGCACTTTGAAGTTACATCGAGAAGACAATGGTTGGGATACAAAGGTGGACCAAGAACAATGATGTTTACAGGTAATAGTCAAATAAAAACAAATCGTAAATCGGTCCTATCTGAATTTAATGCTAAGGATGAAAGTTTATTTAAGAACCCAAAAAATACTACTAGAGAGTTAAAGCATATTTTAGGAGGTCGATTTATTAATGAGGCAATTGGTCCTTTTTCAAAAACGGCCGTTTATGGTTCCTATGCTATTCATATGCCTTTGATGAATGAAATGAACTTCGGTGCTGGACTTGGAATCGGGTGGAGTAACTTCAGAATTAACCAAGACAGAGTAGTTCTTTTTCAAGAAGATGATCAAACTTACACTAGCTTTCTTGGGAATTCATCTGCACAAAATATTTTCGACGCAAACGCAGGAATTGTATTCTACAACGAACGATTTTTTGGAGGCGTTTCTGTAACTCAGGCGTTGAAAAATGATGTAGTATTCAATAATGTTTCAACGGAAAGTTCATATAACAGGCATTTGTTTCTTTTAGTAAAATACAAATTTGACGTAAACACTGATTTCCAATTAGAGCCATCAGCTTTTATCAAATTTGCAGAAAATTCACCCATTTCTGCAGATTTTGGAGCTAGGATTCTTTACCATGATGCTATTTGGATTAGCCTACAGTACAGGACAAGTAATTCATTCATTGTACAAGCCGGAGTTAATTTGATAAAGAACCTATATCTTTCTTACGGTTATGAATTTTCTAATGGAGCAATCAGGACAGCAAAAAACGGAACCCATGAAATTAACTTAGGGATCTACATCGGAAACAATAGAAAAGTCAAAAAAGAGATGGAGAAAGAAATGGAAAAAAATAAAAGTAATGAGCAAGAGTAGAATGTAGTCTTCTTAGCTTCTATTCGCTTTTTTCTATATTTGCTTTAGAAAATCAATATTCTGATATGCGTATCATCTATCTTTTAATGAAAATATTCCTGACCTATCCCCTTGCGGTATATTACTCCCGCAGGAAAATGGTTAATTCTCCCAAACAAATTTTTGGCAGAACGATCTATGTCAGTAATCACGCATCTTCATTTATGGATCCATTAATTATTGCGGGCTTTAACAGGCCATCTATATTTTTTATGACTCGTTCAGATGTTTTCACCAAGTTTACTAAACCATTTTTGTGGGCAGCTCAAACTCTTCCAATCTATAGACAACTGGACGGAAAAGATGCAACGAAAAAGAATGAAGCTGTGTTTAAACGTTGCTCCAAGATTCTTAATGTCGGGCAAAATATCATTGTTTTTGGAGAAGGTCTCACTGACGATACATTTTTAAGAAGGTTAAAACCAGTGAAAAAGGGCGCTGTAAAAATTGGATTCATCGCTTTAGAAAAAATGAACTGGAAAAAGAAAGTTTACATCTGCGCTATGGGCTGTAACTATTCTGATCCAAAAAAAATGCGTAGTGATCTAGTAATTTCATACGCTGATAAGATTTGCATGAATGATTACAAGGAGGAATATGAAGAAAATCCCAACAAAGTAATCACAAGTTTGACAAAGAAGATAGAAATTCTGATGCAGGAACAAATAACTGACAACAGAAACATTGAGTTAGCTCCTTTGCATGAGAACATCATGAAAATTACTCGGAAAGGGATGAATCTTCATAATTCTGACCATAAAATACCTCTAATTGAACGCTGGAAATATTCTCAGCGGTTAGCACTATGGCTAAACGATGAAGCAAGAAATAAAGAAGAACTCGAGAACCTTAAATTTGATCTTGAAAGATACAACCAATTACTTGAGGAGTCTAATGTCTCCGAGCAGTTACTTTTTTGGAAAAAGACGAATCCTTCTGGTAGTCGAGCAAAAGAAATTTTATACTTGCTATTTATGGCTCCTTTCGCTTTGCTAGGAGTAGTTCATGCAGGCATTCCCTATTTATGGGTGAAAAGCTTCACAGAAAAAATAATGAAACGTCCTGTTTTTTGGAGTTCCGTAAAATTATTTTTAGGTGTAATTACCATTGCTTTGTTTAATGTCATTTTATTGACAGCTCTCTATAATCTGATAGATACAGGTATCAATGGTTGGTGGTTTATTTTATATTTCTTCGTTGGAATTGGTTTTACCGCCCCCGTTTTCTATGATTGGATGACTACTTTAAAGAGGTTCAAAGAAAAAGGTAGAATCAATGGAATGAACCTTACAGAACTAATTAATGAAAGAGTCGTGGTAGAGAAAAAAGTTCATGATTTTCTGAACGAATTTCATTAATTTATTAGCCCTATCAACATGATAAAAAGCAAATATTTGACACTAATTAATTTAATCATTGTAACCTATTTCGTTTCATTGTATTTGATTAATGTATTTAAAATTGATGCCACAATAATCAATATATTCAGAGAGTTACTCACTTTTCCTTTATTGGTAGCTCAATTATTATTTCTTACACTAAGCGTAATTCATTTCGTTAATCACGGAATAAAAGGATCACTTCATATCCTAAGCACTATTCTATTATTCACTTGTTCAGTTTTGACTATTGGTAGTTTTTTTTGCTTGATATGAACCTTACCTAGGTTCAAAAATGGAGTTTATTATCAATATTTTAATGGAGCGAATGATTTATAGTATGAATACTCGGCTTTGATAAGGTTAACTTTTCACCCTCAGAAACCAAATTAACCCAACACCAACAACTACTGAAATGACAATATTGGTGATTGCAACACCAAAATAACCGTCATTCATTAAACTAGCCGTCTCATAACTGAAGGTGCTAAAAGTACTGTAACCACCACAAAATCCAACAATAAGTAAAGGCTGCAGCCAAGAAAATTCATCTTGCTTATTACTGATAAAAATGACTAGCAGAGCCAAAACAAAGCACGCTAGTATATTTGAAATAAACGTTCCGAGTGGGAAGTTTGTCGTGAACATTGCGGACGCTCCTTTCGATGTTAAGTACCTTGCCACACTTCCCAAACCTCCTCCAAGAAAAATGTATAAATACGTCATTTCTTATCTTTGATTCTACTAACTAACTTCAAAAATACAAAACGATATGATAGGAAAGCAGCAAGAACACCCAATAATCCACCCACCACAACATCACTTAGGTAATGAACCCCTAAATACATTCTACTATATCCAATAAGTGCAGCGACAAAAAAAAGAGGGAAAAATACACGAGGATAGTATTTTCTTAGAACTAAAAAAGCAAAAGTACACACAGCAAAAAAGTTCGCTGAGTGCGACGAAACGAATCCATACATTCCTCCTTTGTATATTCCTCCATCTTCGTATTGGTATAAATGTAATTGATCGGTTAACAAAGTATTATGAGACGGTCGATATCGTAAGAATACTTCTTTAAATAAATGAACCGAAGATAAATCAGCGATAGCAACCGCAATGATTGTGCATGCAAAAAACAAACCAGCTTTCTTTACCCCTCCTTTATTATAGCATAAGTAAAACAATAACATATAAAATGGAATCCAAGTTAATTTCCTTGAAACAATCCACATAAACTCATCCCAGAAGGTTGAATTCCAGCTGTTTATGGCTAAAACAATTGAATGATCCAGAGATTCAAGAAAATCAATCATCCGTTAAAGTTTTCCAAATCAAATCATTCAATTCCATTATTCCTTGTTGCGCAACTGAAGAAATGAAAATGCTCTTTATCTTTTTGGGTAACTCTTTTTTTATTTCTTCAATTAATTCGTCATCAAGCATGTCTGATTTAGAAATTGCTAACAACTTATCTTTATGCATCAATTCAGGGTTATACAGCTTCAGTTCGTTTAACAACACATCGTACTCTTTTTTGATATCGTCGCTATCCGCAGGGATCATGAACAATAGCAAAGAATTTCTTTCTATGTGTCTCAAAAATCGTAATCCTAAACCTTTTCCTTTGTGCGCATCCTCAATAATTCCTGGAATGTCCGCCATAATATAAGAACGATTATCGCGATATTTTACAATGCCTAAATTAGGTTTTAAGGTAGTAAAAGGATAATTGGCAATTTCTGGTTTTGCAGCAGAAACAACCGATAACAGAGTACTTTTCCCAGCATTTGGAAAGCCAACCAATCCAACATCTGCCAATACTTTTAGTTCTAATATTTTCCAGCCATCACCACCATCTTCTCCGGGTTGAGCAAAACGAGGAGTTTGATTTGTTGCAGATTTGAAGTGGTCATTACCTAGCCCTCCGCGTCCACCTCTCTGAATTATTTTCTCTTCACCGTCTTCGGTAATTTCGAAAAGAAATTCTTGTGTATCATTATCCTTGACAATTGTCCCCAGCGGGACCTCAATGTATTCATCTTTCCCTTCTGCTCCTGTTTTTAAAGCTGATGAACCTTGCACTCCATGTCCCGCCTTTATGTGCTTTTTGAACTTCAGATGAAGCAATGTCCAAAGTTGTTTATTTCCTCGTATAATAACATGTCCTCCGCGTCCACCATCGCCACCATCAGGTCCTCCTTTCGGGATATACTTCTCCCTCCTAAAGTGAGCAGAACCACCACCACCATTTCCAGATGTACAGTGAATTTTAACGTAATCAACAAAATTATTTGAAGCCATAGCTTAAAGTATTGAGTAAGGATCAAGAGTATTCGGAGAAAGACAAAGGCTCAATCCTCTTTTTCCTTATTTATTTCATTAAAACATCAACGCCTTGGAATAATCTATCTGTAATATCCTTTACAGAACCAAGACCATCTATTTTCATCCATTTATTTTGAGATTCATAATAATCTTTAACAGGGGCAGTTTCCTTTCTATAAACATCTATTCTTTTCTGAATAACTTCAGGATCAGCATCATCTATCCTTCCACTTTCCTTAGCTCTATTTGCCAATCTTATTTTTAATTCTTGCTCCTCCACATCAAGCGAAATCATCTGTGTAATAGAAGTGCCAATCTCTGCTAAGAAATCGTCTAATGCACTTGCCTGGTCATTCGTTCTAGGAAAGCCATCAAAAATAAAACCCTTTGAATTTTTATATTTGAGAACTTCCGATTTTAGAAGGTTAATGGTTACTTCATCAGGAACTAATTGACCTTTATCTATGTATTTTTTTGCTAAAATACCGAGTTCTGTTTCTCCCTTAATATTTGCCCGAAAAACATCTCCAGTTGAAAGATGAATCAATTGATATTTCTCAACTAATTTTTGAGATTGAGTTCCTTTCCCTGCACCTGGAGGTCCGAATAAAACTATGTTTAACATCTTATTACTATTTTCTAATTTGATAAATTGCGTCTAAATTTCTTCCCTTTTCATCATAGTCTAAACCATAACCAACCACAAACGCATTTGGTATAGAAAAACCGATGTAGTAAGGCTTGTGATTGCCTTTAAATGCAGCCGGTTTATAAAGTAACGAGCAAATTTTAACCGACTTAGGACCTTCCATTTCTAACAAAGAAATTATTTTGTCGATTGTAATTCCCGAGTCAATAATATCCTCAACAATAATTACATCCTTGTCTTTTAAATCATTGCCTAGACCAATCAATTCATCAACACGACCTGTAGATTCAGTACCATGATATGAACTCATTTTAATGAATGAAATTTCAGAAACCAAGTCCACTTTTTTCATTAAATCAGATGCAAACATGAATGAACCATTAAGAACGGCGATAAAAATCACTTCTTTGTTCTTGTAATCGGTGTTAATCGCATTTGCAAGAGATGCAACTTCTTTGTTAATTTCTTCTTTGGTAATAAATACCTCAAATGTTTTATCGAGAACCTTAATCATTCTTTCAGTCAATTTTGAATGGTAAAAGTACGACTTTCTTAAGAAATACTTCTAATTATTTATTGACAATTCTCTTTAGAAGCCAAAATCGGTTTATCTTTGAGCGCATGAAAAAAAATCTCTTTGGTAAAGACCTGCGTTTAGGCATTCTTGGAGGCGGACAATTAGGTAGAATGTTCATTCAAGAAGCTGTTAATTACAACATTGACGTTCACATTCTTGAGAACGATTTTAATGCTCCTAGCGCATCACTAGCATCCCCTTTTACTAAAGGAAATATTCAGAATTACGAAGATGTATTAGCCTTTGGAGAGAACATGGACGTTCTCACTATTGAAATTGAAAACGTCAATGTCGACGCATTGTTTGAGTTAGAAAAAAAGGGCGTAAATGTCTATCCACAACCTCGCGTATTGGAAATTATAAAAGACAAGGGCTTACAAAAGCAATTTTATGTAGATAATAACATTCCTACGGCCCCTTTTTTTATAGTTGACGATAGCAAAAAACAAAATCTATCAAATAGACTTCCATTTGTTCAAAAATTAAGAACTGGAGGATATGATGGGCAAGGCGTAAAGTTAATCAAAACGAGTCATGACTTAAACTCACTATTTCAAGAAGCCAGTCTCATTGAAGAAATGATTCCGTTTGAGAAGGAATTATCGGTGATTGTTGCTCGAAATAAAGATGGTGAGACGATTGCCTACCAAACCGTGGAATGCGAATTTAATGAAGCAAATTTAGTTGAGTTTTTATTCTCACCAGCTGATATTTCTCAAGAAATTGAAAAAAAAGCAGTCGATTTGGCCAAATCAATTATCAATAAATTTGACATGGTGGGTATTCTTGCAGTTGAACTATTCTTAACAAAAAATGGTGACTTATTAGTTAATGAAGTCGCTCCACGACCTCACAATAGTGGTCATCACACAATAGAATGCAATGCAACTTCTCAGTTTAGTCAGCACCTCAGAAGTATTCTGAACCTTCCTTTAGGTTCCACTGAAATTGTTAGATATGGTGCAATGATCAATCTTTTGGGAGCTGACGATTATGTTGGTAAGGCTATTTATAAAGGACTTGAAAATATCATGAAAACTCCATCGGTTTATATTCATCTTTATGGCAAAGAAATCACTAAGCCTAATCGAAAAATGGGACACATCACAGTAACCAGTGAAACTATTTCTGATGCCAAGAGAAAAGCAAAATCAATTAAGAATAACATCAAAGTAATTGCATAGTTTGATTTTTATTGATTAATCGCAAAGAGTAATCAAAGTTTTTAGTAAATTGGGTATCTAAAATTGGCGAGTCTTTGTGAAAGCACTTTTAATTTTCTTCATCACTCTATTCTTTTTTAGCACAAATTTAAGTGCTCAACTGCTTACGTATAAAAACTACAACCATAAAGATGGTCTCCATATGGCAAATATCAATTGCATCGCGGAGTCTAAAGATGGGACTATGTGGTTAGGCTCAAACGGTGGTGACTTAATTGAATTTGATGGTTTTAATTTTTCTGAAGTTAATTTTGGCGCATTAAACAATCATCATTTTAACAATGTAATTACAACCGACGATGAAATTTTATTTTCCTCAAATTATTTAGGCTTTTATTCTTATTCTCGAACTGATAAAAAACTAACCAAATTTAATTTAGAAAATCATCTATACGGTGATGCGTTGAGAGTTTTTGTAAAAGATGGAATTACTTATTTTATTGGTAGTCGTCAAATTTTAGCAAAAAAAAATGAACTTAAAAAAATTCTATTTTTCGGAGCTAATTCTTCTCAACTTTCAATTTATCAGTCTTTTGAAACTAACAATTCTATTTTTCTCTTAACGAATTATGGTTCTTATGTTTTAAGTAATGGCGAAATAAAAAAATTATCAGTTTGGATGGGTAAAGATGTTCTATCTGATAGCTTACAGAATTTTCATTTTGGATCTTTTTCAGATAACGAAATTCAACTCTATCATTTTAATGGTACTCAACAATACAGGATTAAATTAGACATTAATGATTCAATAATTTCAATCAAAAAGGATAAGCTCTCGATTAACCTTCCCAAGGATGATAACATTATATCCTTTACCTTCAATTCATACTATAAAAGACCTACATTTTTGACTAAAAATGGTTTGTTATATTTTCTAAATGAACGAAAATGGAGAAAAAACCCACACAACTACTCAGAGGATTTAGCGAATAATCACTTTGTGTTTTCAAGTCAAAATGGTGATTACTGGGTTTTGTCATCAATGAAAGGCGTCTATAAAATATCCAAAGAACCATTCACGAAAATTGAGCTATCCCCTCTCCATGCAGATCCCTCAATTAACTTTGTGTATTATTTTGATTCGGGCATTACACTCATAAGTACATTTGATGGGAGAACATTTTTAGAAACTGCTCCTAACTCTCTTCAATTCAACGAATATAATTTTAGCACGAACGGAATTGCAGAAATTGACTCTATCTACTTTTTAGCTACAAATAAAGGTATGAGGGTCTATGAACCTGCTTATTCTCAAAATTTAGACAACCAATTTTACAAAAACAAAAATATCACTTTTATTTCTTCATTTAAAAATGAACTATGGATTGGAATTGCTGGTGTTGGATTGAAAAAATATGATATAACTACTCACACAATTGAGACACCAATAGTCAATGGCGGAAGAATGCCAAATCATTTCTACACTTCACAAATCAGCGGAGATGAAAAATCAATTTATTTCGGTTCAAACGCGGGTGTATTTGCTTTAGATGTTGGGGGAAATGAATTAAAAAAGATACACTTCAACAATGTGAACTTAGGCTCTTATAGTGGTATTTCAACTACAGATATTTATGGTACTTGCTGGTTTTCCTTAGAACTTGGAATTGTCGCAATAACTAAAAACAATAATGTAATTACTTACAAAGGAGATGAATATTTTAACTCCACGCTTTTTTACACATTAATTGCCGATGATATTGGAAACATAATTATTGGTACCAATAAAGGATTAACAATTTTTAAAATCAATGAGAAAGCAGAGATTGTAAATCGAAAAACATATGATGAAGAAACAAATTTCTTAGGATACGAAACACACATGCGTTCTCAATTCAAAAAAGGGAATGATATTATAATTGGAACTATAGAAGGACTATTTCAAATTAACACGAAATATTTAGACAATTTGCCTTTACCCTTAGTTCCAAGGATTAAAATTATTGGAAACACGAGAGATGATGGAGAAAACGACGTGTTCAATTTTGAGTTTTCCATAAGCAACCCAAAAATTAATAGAATTACATATGCTTATCAAATTGACGGCGGCAAGTGGAATACGCTGGCGGATAATAAAAACTATGTTATCATTAAAGAATTAACAAATGGTGAACATACGATTATGGTAAAAGCATCGTATGACGGAATAAATTATGGTGACAGCATCGTTAAAACTATTTCGGTCAATTCATCAATTTGGAAATCAACTTGGTTCATTGCTTTATTAATTGGAGGGCTATTTTTAATTAACTTATTTCTACTTAATTATTATAAATCTTTTGATGGTGGAAGGTTGATAGACACTAAGGATATTGATGTCCACCTTAATCTTACACCGGCTATTTTAATTTTTGCGACCATAACTGCACCCTTGACACATTTTCTGGGTCCAATCATCGATTCTCAACTTAGTTTCAATTTAGAGACCACTTTGATTTTAGCATTCATTCTTCTTTCTCTATCGCTATCAGCACTTTCTGCAAAGGCTAGTAAGAAATTTTACTTATATGGTCGCCTACTTCGGCTTGGCCTGTTTGCAATAAGCGCCGACTACCTTTGGGAGATTTATTCTTCTAAATTACACCCTTACAATATCATTGGTATCATTCTCATTTCAACAATGGCTCCATATATATTGAATAAAATAAAAGAAACAACTATCTTTTCCCTTTTTATTCTTTTTGTATCAATACTGTTTATAATCATAATTAAAGACCCTGTTTATCCAAAATACTATTTTTTGATTGCTATTTCGGTTTCGACTTTTTTGATGATATTTTATAGTTTTTTACGATATGACTCTCTCGAAAAACTAATTTTTATTTCTGCTATTGTTAACAGAGGAAATATGCCCGTAATTGCCTTTGATGATAAGGGCGTTATTTCATATTCAAGTGAAAACATATCTAATTTTCTAGATATTTCACATTCTGAAATTCTGAATAAGAACATTACTATACTGAACGACTTCATTCCTTTTGATAGTAGCTATAAAAATATAGACGTTACAAAAGACTTTAAAGATGGACAGATTTATTTGACTCCAATGGTTGACAACGACAGCAAAATTCGCTGGATGGAATGGGCTTACAGAGATTTTTCTAAAAATGTAAAATTAATCTTAGGTCAGGATGTAACTGAGAAAATGCAGTTAGAAAATACGTACGAGTTATTAGTGCAAAATGCTGAAGATTTTATCTATAAATGCGATAATAAAGGAAATTTTAATTTTATTAATGATGCTTCCTTTTCTAAACTAGGTTATACAAAAGAGGAATTGTTGTTTACCAATTCTATACGGATTATTGAAGAAGGTCATCGTGAAGAAGTTGTTGCTTTTTATCGCTCTCATTTCAAGCAAAAAAAAATGACTTCTTATATAGAATTTCCTATAATTAAGAAAAACGGAGAACAGATTTGGGTTGGACAATCAATTACCACAATATTTGCACCAGGTTCTGAGATACAGGTTGATGGTTTTATCGCTCTAGCTAGAGACATTACTGCTATACGAAGTCAGCAAGAAGTTATAAGAGAACAGAGCGATTCAATTACTTCTAGCATCAATTACGCCAGAAGGATACAGCACAATTTATTGCCTCTTGAGAGTCAATTTAAAAATGAATTTAAAGAACATTTTATATTTTCCAAACCGAAAGACATTGTGTCAGGAGATTTTTATTGGATGGAAAACGTTGGTAAAAACTGCATACTTGTTCTTGGCGATTGCACTGGGCACGGAGTCCCTGGATCCTTTATGACTTTGCTCGGTTTTAATTTGCTAAATACAACAGTACTTGAATCGAAGTTAATTGATCCTGGTAAAATTTTAGATAGACTCGATAAAAAATTAATTGAATATCTACCAAGAGGAGAAGGTGAGAACGCAGTAAATGACGCTATGGAATTAACCGTTTGTGTATTTAATGATGAAACAAATGAAATGACGTATGCTTGTGCTGGATCTCGTTTTTTAATTCATGAAAATGGTGAGTTTACTATGTTTAAAGGAGACAACAAGCATGCTGGGGACTTTGAAGAAGATTTCAAAGGATATAACACGCATTTCGCTACCTTTTCTTCTGAGTATAACTTATTTTTATTCTCTGATGGTTTTCAAGATCAGTTTGGTGGAGTCAACGATAAAAAATACTCATTCCGTAGGTTACTAGAGTTATTTGAAGAAAATATTAATTTACCTTTAGTAGAACAAAATAAAATTATTGCGGAATCATTCGATAAATGGATTGGAGATTCTGAACAAACGGATGATGTAACTGTTGTTTCTATTAAAAGAGAAATAAGAGAACAAGAGTGAGGAAATAGATTATTCTTGCTCTTTACACATCACTCTTGCTTACTTTCGTTACTTCACATAATCTTGTTTTACAACCAACATGTACCTATCATCGTCTAACTTCAAGTAACCTTGTTCATAACAAAAAAAGTATTTTGACCCTGTTTTTGTCGTGTAGATATTGGTGTAATAATGAAAGTTAAACCCTTCTTCGGCCAATCTAATTCCATCCACTGTTTTTTTTGAATCAGGATTCAGGCTAGCTAAAATACGTCTGTTTTTTCGCAGAATATTGTTGATTCTCCTTACATACTTCGTAGCATCTTCATTCAGACGATTATTATATGTATTCCGACAATAGTCAGAACAGAACTTCTGATCTTTTCTGCCGGATAGCTTCATTTTACATTCGTAACATTCTCTGGTTTCCATGGAAAAGCCTTTTAACAATAGCAATGTTAACATTATTTAACAGCAAAATCAAGGTTACGGGGACTTATCTTTTCATTTTTGTAAGTCTTATTGAATGCACATTATGGAAGAAAATATAAATCCTGCAGAGGCACTACGAATAGTTAGTGAACAAATTAAATTAGAAATTCCAACAATCGAACTTCTTCGCACAGAAGTCGGAAAAGTGATAGTTGGTCAAACATATATGATTGATAGGTTGCTTATAGCTCTACTAGCTGACGGTCACGTTTTGCTAGAAGGGGTTCCTGGTTTAGCAAAGACCTTAGCTATTAAAACATTGTCAGATGCTATTAATGTTGATTTTAGCAGAATCCAATTCACACCAGATTTGCTACCGGCGGATGTCACCGGAACATTAATTTACAGTCAAAAATCAGAAAATTTCTCTGTTAAAAAAGGACCTATTTTCTCTAATTTCGTTCTGGCTGATGAAATTAACCGTGCCCCAGCCAAAGTGCAGAGTGCCTTGTTAGAGGCAATGCAAGAGCGCCAAATAACAATAGGAGATGAAACTTTCAAGCTACCTTACCCCTTTCTGGTTCTTGCCACTCAAAACCCCATAGAACAGGAAGGAACATACCCATTACCTGAAGCTCAAGTTGATCGATTCATGCTTAAAGTTTTCTTGGATTATCCGAGTAAAGAAGAGGAACGCCAAATTATCCGAGCCAGTGTACAAAAAACAGGAATGGCGAATGCATCTAACGTAATTTCAATAAAAGATGTTGAAAGATGTCGGTCTCTTGTAAAGCAAGTCTATCTAGATGAAAAAATTGAACAATACATCGTGGATATAGTTTATGCGACCCGTGAACCAGAAAAATATGGTCTTGGCTTCTTAGAACCTATGATAAGCATCGGTTGTTCTCCAAGAGCGAGTATCAATTTAGCTCTCGCAGCCAAAGCATTTGCTTTCTTAAAAGGTCGTGGATTTGTTATCCCAGAAGATGTTCGTGACATAGCTCCTGACGTTATGCGCCACAGAATGGGATTAACGTACGAAGCTGAAGCAGAGAATTTAACTGCATCAGATATTGTCGCAAAAATTGTCGCAAAAGTCGAAGTTCCTTAAAATGGATACCAAAGAGCTGTTAAAGAAAATTCGCCTACTGGAAATAAAAACAAAAGGCCTCACCAAACATATCTTTTCTGGTGAGTATCATTCTGCGTTTAAAGGACGTGGCATGACATTTTCCGAAGTTCGCGACTATCATTTTGGGGACGAAGTAAGAACAATCGATTGGAATGTTACTGCTCGGTTCAATGAACCTTATGTGAAAGTTTTTGATGAGGAAAGAGAGTTGACCGTAATGCTTATAATTGATGTTTCTGGTTCAGAGAATTTTGGATGGGAAAATAAAACAAAAAAAGACTTGGCTCTTGAATTAGCCGCTGTGCTTTCTTTTTCCGCAATTTCTAACAATGATAAAGTTGGGGCAATATTCGTTTCTGATAAAGTTGAAAAATACATTGCTCCTGGAAAGGGTAAAAAGCATTCGCTGATTATTCTTCGAGAATTAATAGAAATTCAACCACAAAATAAAGGAACAGACCTTAATGAAGCACTAAAGTTTTTTCGAAATACACAGAAAAAAAGAAGTATTGCTTTTGTTATAAGCGATTTTATGGATGATAATAACTTCATGGAAGGGCTAAAAGTGTCACGACGAAAACATGACATGGTTGCTCTTCGTTTAGTCGATGAAGCAGAAAAAGAGTTACCTTCTATGGGAATTGTTCAAATGTTCAACGCTGAGACAGGAGCTACCACTTGGGTAAATACTAGTAGTCAAAAAGCAAAAGAAATTCATGCTCAAAATTTCAAAGAGTTTGACACCAAATTAGCCAAAGAATTTCAAAAATCAGGAATTGATTATACCACAATCACAACAGATGAAGACTTTATAAAACCACTCGTTAAATTGTTTCAGAATAGATGATCAGGTACTTGACATATCTATTTGCTCTATTTTGCTCTCTAAGTGTTGCTTCACAGAAACTAGATCAAAAACTATCTGAATCGCAGTTAGTTATAGGACAGCCAATCATTCTCACTTATTCTGTAGTTACTGCAAAAAATGATACTGTATTATTCAAAGAGAAAAATGATATTATAAAAGTAAGATCCATTACAAAAACAGGAGACTTGTCTTCTGATGGGATTGAATTCGAGATATTGCACCCCTTTGTTGACACCTTTATTTTTCATACTAATTCAAAAGAGTGGGTTGGGAAATATACAATTACTGCATGGGATAGTGGCATGTTCGTAATTCCTGGAGAAACAATCATTGTCAATGATTCTACCTACCATTTTGAAGATCTTGCGGTGATTTCCTATCTTGTTGACCCAATTGATGGAGTGGATATATATGACATCAAAGAAAATTTCGCCGAGATTCCCGAAAAGCCATTTTCGATTACAGAGTTTATCACTGAAAATTGGTGGTGGCTACTAATTATACTATTTGCAACCATTGCCTTTATTGGTTACCGCAGAAGAAATAAGGGAGAAGATTACGAAGAGGAAGAGCGACCCATTTCATTGAAAGAGCGAACACTTCTAGCAATCGATTCACTTGAGTCTGCAAAATTATGGGAGAAAGAACAACTAAAAGAGCATTTTATTGAATTATCATTCATTCTTCGTTCCTACCTCGCTAGCAGGTATGATATCTCATTGCTAGAAAAAACAACCTATGAGACAAAAATTCTACTTACGCAAAAGGGTCTTAATGAAGAAACTGTAAACGCGATTGCTCGAATTCTCTCCGAATCTGACATGGTGAAATTTGCTAAATCAAAACCTGATTTAGTAGCCATTTTAAGAGTTTCAACCCTCGCCAAGCAAATAGTTGCCGAAACCAGCCCTTTAGAATTTGACAATGTTGAGTAATTGGAACATACGCTTTTGGGAATACGACTATTTCGCACCGAACTGGTTATGGTTACTCGCTTTTGTACCCATTGTATTAGCCATTGTTTATTCTCTAGAAAGGAACAGAAAAGGAGATGTGAAATATTCACGCTCAACTTCAGACCAGAAAAATATTGGGTCACGTGGAGTTCATTTATTTCGACAAATTTTGTTTTTTTCTTATGGTTTTATTGCTGTTTTACTCATACTGGCTATGGCAAAACCCTATCATTGGAAGCAGCATGATGATTTTCATACGGATTACAAAGATGGAATAGATATCATCCTAGCCATGGATGTTTCTTTATCTATGATGGCGCAAGATTTCAAACCTAATCGACTAGAGGCTTCAAAAAATGTTGCTAAAGAATTTGTTGATGGAAGAACTGGAGACAGAATAGGTCTCGTTGTTTATGCAGGAGAAGCTTACACGGCATGTCCTGCTACTTTAGATTATACTATCCTTAAAGAACAAATTGACAAAATATCTGGAGACAGAATTGAAGGAGGAACTGCTATTGGTACTGGATTAGGGACCGCTGTAACTCGACTCCGAAGTGACAGTATAGTATCAAAAGTGATCATTCTTCTGACGGATGGAAGTAATAATTCGGGTGAAATAACACCTCTTGAGGCTGCAGAATTAGCAAAAGCAAAAAACGTACGTGTTTATACTATCGGTGTAGGGAGAAATGGTAATGCTCCCTCGCCTATTATTACACCTTTTGGGATTCAATACCAGAACATGCCTGTCGAAATTGATGAAGTAACTTTAATGAAGATAGCTGAGACAACCGACGGACAATATTTTAGAGCAACTGACGAGAAAAGTCTAAAAGCCATTTATGGAGAAATTGAGAAATTAGAAAAACGAAAAATGGAAGATCAGTACTACAAATCTGAACCTCCGAGTAACCCCCAAGCCTTTCTAAATTGGGCTTTTGTGTTGTCACTTCTTGTTTGGGGTTCTAACTATCTTATTTTTAGACATAGTGAGTAATAAAAAATATACATATCGCTATCCTTGGTTATTTGGTGCCGTTATTCTTTGGGAAATCATTTTTTGGGCGGTGTATATTTTTGCCATTGGTTCAATCGGAAATAGTGGTAAGAGTACTGACTCTGTTATGTATAAGTACCCGAGTGCGTTTAATTTAACATTTTTAGTTGCATTAATCATTGGTATTTATTTGTTCAATATTTGGAGATACAATAAGAGTGCTTCTCAAAATAGTCTTCGAGTTGTTCAATCACTCCTTCGACCTGTGTCTACAATGAGTAGTTTCCTGAAATACTTCTTCTTTCGCAATGCGTTTGTGTTTTTAATTATTGCTCTAGCGCAGCCTATTTATGGTAAAAAGAAGGTGTCTGGAACTTCAGAATCTTTGGAATTAGTTGTTGCATTAGATGTTTCCAACTCCATGAACACCAAAGATATTTCCAAGAATATTTCAAGGCTTGACATTTCTAAACGGGCGTTAATTCAACTAATTAATAATCTTCACGGCGAGAAAATTGGTATTTCCTTATTTGCTAATAATGCATTCGTGCAATTGCCATTGACGAGAGATTATGCAGCTGCTAAGTTATTTATTCAAGATATTGAAACAAATATGATTTCTAGCCAAGGCACCAATATAACAGAGGCTTTGGAGGTATCTGTTGGTATGTTTTCTAAAGAAAAAACAACAAAAGGAATCATTCTAGTAACAGATGGTGAAAATCATGAAGACAATCCTGATGAAATCCTCAAAGAAATTAAAAAAGCAAAAGTCCAATTAAGTGTTCTCGGTATAGGAACTAAAAAAGGGGGGTTAATTCCTAAAAACCCTCACAGACCAGAATTAGGATACAAAACGAATGCCATTGGAAAGACAATTGTTTCTAAGTTGAATCCAAAATTTATTCAGTCTATTGCATCTAAAGGCGGAGGCAATGCAAACATTAGTTCAAGTGAATTTCCAAATCTTTCAGGTTTATTAACACAAATTAATAGAATGAAACGAACAAAAATAGATAATTTAGAGTTTGATATAAAAGAAGAACGTTTTCAGATACCTTTATTAATCTCAATTGTCTTCTGGTTCGCCTATCTTTTATGGTCAAAACAATATATTGGAATTTTAGATAAAATGGTCAAAAAGTAATTTATGAAAGTAGTTGTTGCTCTCTTCGTATTCTTGTTTTCTCTTTCGTTTTCGCACGGGCAACAGTGGCGTGATTCATTGCAGGCAGCTCGTACAGCATATCAGCAAGAAAACTATGCAGATGCTTTAAAATATTACGAATCTGCACAGAAAAATGCTCCTGAAAACATTGACTTATCAGATGAAATGGCCCAGTCAGCCTATAAAGCTAGAGAATTTAAGAAAGCGGAAGAAATTTACAAGCAAGGTGGCTCATCTAAGAAAGATAAAATTGAGAAAGCGGAAAACTACCACAACATTGGTAATTCTAGGTTGAAAAGCAAAGACTATGGTGGAGCCATAGAAGCTTACAAAGAATCATTGCGTAATAACCCGAACGATGATCAAACTAGATATAATTTATCTGAGGCCATTCGTCAACTCAAGAACAAAGAAGAACAGCAAAAAAAAGATAATCAAGACCAAAACAAAGACGAGAAAGACCAACAGGACAAAAAGAACCAAGAGAAGAATGATCAAAATAAAGAGGGCCAAGATCAAAATGACAAAGAGGGTGAACCTAAACAGGGTGATGGCAATAAACAAAAGGACAATAAAAGTCAATTGCCGAACAAAACAGTTGACCGAATGCTTGATAAATTGATGAAGCAAGAAGCCGAGACAAAACGTAAGGCAAGTAGAACAAAAGGCGGAAATTCAACCCCAAAATCGGGTAAAGATTGGTAAGATGATGAAATCACTCAGTTTCATATACACTTTATTCTGCTTTAGTTTACTTCAGGCACAGAGCGCAGAGGTAATTTTAACGGTTACACCGCTATCTGCAGAAGTTGGAGAAATTATTACTATCACTGTGAAGTCAAATGTCCAAGGTGAAGTCGAAATTGACAATTTACCGAGTTCCTTTGTTCAAGGATATGATGTAATGAGCGGCATGGAGCAAGAAATGGATTATAATACTGGGCAAGTAATTACCTACTATTACATTTCACAAACGGGTGCTATAGGTAAAAAAGGGGACTATTCCATCGGTCCGGCATTCGTTAAAAAAGGAAATAAAACGCATAAGTCTAATTCTGTCAATGTTACTATTGGTGACAAAATACAAGCATCAACAGAGAACGTTACCGCTGAACAATTAAAAAATCCAGCATTTGGAACTATTCAGACAAACAAAAAAAGCATCTATGAAGGCGAAGCAATAGTCGTGTTTGCAAAAATTTACTCCCATTTTGAACCTACTCATTTGGAAGGATATAGAACCTATGAATTACCTGGAACTATTGATAAAAAAGAACAAGGAAACAGAAGTCGTATCGTTGTTAACAGAGAATATTTTAAAAATCAAGAGTTATATACCTTCGATTATGACAAGAATATCATTTTCCCATCTGGTACAGGTCAATTTAAAATTGCACCTTATACGATGAAGTTAAATCAGAATAGACAAGGCTTTCAATTTAAATCAAACCATGCGGTAATTAACATCAAACCATTACCAGGAAATCCTCCTAAAGATTTTATTGGAGCGGTTGGGAATTTCACGATAGAACAAGAAATTGAAGCTATTGATTTGAATCAAGGCGATGTGTTTAAAATGCTAATTAGGATCATTGGAAGAGGTAATTTGCAAAATATCACCGAGCCATCCCCTACTCTGCCTAAAGGGTTTATTATTTATGGCGATCCCGAAATAAAAGAAAATTATATTTACAACTCTCATGGGACAGAAGGAGAAATTAGCTACAAATACAATGTTCAGGTTAATAAATCTGGGGTTACAAAACTACCTCCAACTACTGTTTCATTCTTTGACCCAAAGAATGAAAAGTACATAAACATTGCAACTTCTCCTGCTCAAATTAAAGTTAAAGAAGATAAAAATTACATAGCAGATTATGAAAACATCGAAGAAATTGAAGAATTAAATACGAAACACTTCATGCGAAAATCCAACGTAATTGAAAACAAATCTTCCTTTTTTGGTGGTTTAGTTTTTTGGTCTGGGGTATCACTACCTTTCTTCACAGCACTTATTTTACTTTTCATCGTTAAAAAAAGAGAAAATTCGGCAGATGAAACACGGCAAAAACAAATTTCAAAGAAAAAAATACAACAAGTTTCACATAGTCTTGCAAGTATTGAACAGCAATTAGCTAAATCTAATGAGAATGAATTCTACTCGCAAATAGAAAGAACTTTAAAAGTAGGGCTAGAAGTTAAAATTCCTCAAGGGGAAACAATGGGTAAGACAAAATTACTTGAAGAACTCAGTCAAGTTCTCAAAGAGCCAACTCTAAACAAAGCAAAGGTAATTTTTGAGGAATGTGATCAATTCAGATACGGTTTTTCTTCTGATGAAGTGTCGAGACAGGCAGTATTATCAAAATTAAAAGAAGTTCTATCAGAATTGAACGAATGAAGCTATTCGGCAAACATATCACCACATTTCTCTTATTCATTCTGCCATTAATTTCTTATGGGAATTCAACTTTTCAAGAAGGTGTTAAAGCATTCAATGATAAAAATTATGAGCTTTCGGCAGATAAGTTCGATTCTATAATCTCAATTTCACCTCTTAACATCTCTGCCTATTTTAATTACGGCTTGGCCAAGATGAAGACAGGAGAGTATGGAGAAGCAATTTGGGGGTTTGAAAAAGTTTTGAAGTACAATTCGAGCGATGCAGAAGCAAAAGAAAAAATACAAGAGTGTTATTTTGAATTAAATCCCGACATTTTCTGGACGTATCGTTTAAACGGTTTTCAATCTTCCCTTTATTCTATTTCTGCAAATACATGGGCCGTTTTCGCTATCATTTGCTCTTTAATTATAGCCTTTTCTATTGTTCTTTTTAGACTAAAGAAATCACATTCCATTCGTAGGATAATGTTACTGTCCGGAAGTGTGAGCACCCTATTTCTAATAATTTCGATTCTTTTTGGCACTCTTTCAAAGAATCACGCAACTTCAACTAATTATGCAATTGTAACTGAGAATACAACGAGTGTTATTGAGAAAGTAAAAGTAGAAGAAGGAGCACTCATTGAAGTAATAGAATTGGAGTCTAACCAGTACAGGGTTAAATTGGACGATCATCAGATTGTTTCTTTGAAAAAAGGTGATGTGAAAGTTATATAAGTCTCTTGCACAGGAGTTAAATAACCGCAGCTCGTGTGCATGTTTTTTTGGTATTGTATCTCATTTTCTACAGAGTACTTTTCTTTCTCAATGTTTCCAGAAGCTACTACTTGATCCTTTTTCTCTTTTTTTACCCTATAAATTAACTTTAACTTGTATAGTTACTTTAGGGTACTACAGTCTTGTCTTTGTGTTTTAATCAATAGGGGAAAACATGAAATTATTAGACTAAGCTGACTATTTATATTTTTTTCATTACATTTAGTGTCATTCAGTATCATTATTTAAACCTTTATATTATGAGATTTCTACTATCAGTTTTGTTTTTAATAATTACTACGATTTATACTCATGCACAACTCCAAACTCCCATAGCTCCAAATGGAAGCACAGGAAACGAAAAACTAAGTTCAATAAATGAAAGATATTTAGAATTGAAAAGTGACACATCAGCAGCAGCCAGCAAGGCTAAAAAGACATTTGATAGATGGTATTATAATAACAGTCTTAGAATGCACATTGAAAATGATAGTACTTATAGCATGAAACCCTACTCAGAAACAATGAAATCTATTGTACAAAGTAGTTTATTCTGCAATAGTTCTGATGTTTCTAATTGGGAAAATGTTGGTCCAAAACAAGTTGATCAAAATAATGGTTGGGTAAGTGCAGTCTATGTATCGCCTTCAAACCCTGACGAAATGTTAATTGGAGCAAGAATTGCAGGGATATTTAAGACTATTGATGGTGGACAAACATGGAGATGCGTAACAGATTCTATGGACACACCAGTTTTAGGAATACAGCAAATTATTTCAAGTCCTTTTGATGCGAATATTATGTTGGCAGTAACAGGTTCATTTTCTGGGCTAGACACTATACAGAATGGCTATTTATATAGTTCAGATGCTGGAGACTCATGGCAAGCAGGTACTTTTGGTGGTATTAATGATATGTTTAGATGGTTCTCTTTTGACCCGAATGTTCAGGGAAGAGTGTATCTAGCTCTTGAAAAAAAAATTCTTTATTCTAATGACGATGGACAAAACTGGAACTCTCTTAATTTACCTTTTGAATTAAGTGATTATAATGCAAGAAAAATTACCAGTATCTTCGTCTCTGATAACAGCATATTTATTGTCAATAGTAAATTTGGAGTCGTAGGAATGTGGAAGGGCGCATTTATAACTGGTATAAATCTTTCTATTAATTGGGACGCAGAATTATCCACGTCGTTTGATGTAAATAGTGTTCAAGGCATTGTGAGTCCTAATTATTTTCTCCCTCCTTATCTCCCTCTTGATTTTCCTAACATCTCTAATTCTATTTTAGATTATAAGTTAACCTCTCAGTATTCGGGGTGCGTTTATGATACTACCGGAAACATCTCCTACCCGAATTATGATGCAAACAATCCATCTGCGGGAAATCAACCGTATAACGGTTACCAATGGCAATATATCAAAACCGATGGATGGGATTTGGAAACTATTGTAAGTGAAACTGACAAACTAACATGTTACAATACAGGCCAAGCCACAAATTTAACTTACAACTATGAAGCAGCTAATAATTCATTAGAAGTGGTTACGATATGGTCGTTTAAAAGATTGAACAGTCTATTTTTTAGCACCTCAGCCAATCCTGCTTTAATGGACTTAAATTTCGTTTTACCTAAAGGGGTGAAATTAAAACTATGTGTGTCTCCTTATAAATCCAGTAGTACCATAACTAATATTCATAAGCCAAATACAATTTGCAATATACCTGACTTTGATTACAACGAATTGTTTAGTACGGTATTGTATGAGTCGGCCTTTGCTTTGTCTGATACATCTATTAATACGACTCTACCATTTGTTGTGCCGAATAACTTTCTTCAAATTGCGTCTTTTCCAGCGTATGATTCTCAGGTAAAGTTTGATTATTATTTTATTTTGGAATTTGACTCCACCTATGATAATATTAACCTGCCCAAATTCATGTTAAATAATTGGGATATTCGCTTCGCGTACGACCGTCCAGATTTAATAACAGTATCGAATATAGCAGGTGCAAATGATAGTTATTTCTACTTGCACGCAAAAGGAAGCGATTTTTCTACTATCTACAGAACAATTGATGGGGGTAATACATTCGATCTTATTGATAGTTCACCTGCAATAAGCGGTGCCTTTCTAGGTAAGGATGAATTGATTGCATCAATCAATGATTCAAACGTTTACTACCATGCTTTTTTAAATGCCCCGGTACGATTTAATGCGCTGATTCCAGGTGTTGAAACTCCTGTTCAATCTGGAAATCCTAACGGTCATCACGCTGATTATAGAGCATCATACATATCATCCTTTAATGGTGAGGATATTATTTTATGGGGAAATGATGGTGGAATAGCAAAAACAATTAATGCTTCATCTACTTCAAGTCCCCTAATTACAAGTCTAAACGGAGATATTGCAATCAATATGATTTATAATTTGGACGTCCATGAAAAAACAAATATTGTTGAAGTAGGATTACAAGACAATGGAACAAGAGCATTTTACCCTGATCAATCGGGATGGTCTTCTCCCTTTCTTAACGGTGGAGATGGATCTATCGTAATGATAAGAGCATCTGATACTACCCAGTTTATCGTTGGAGACCCTCAAGGAAGTGGAATTGCAGCACTTAAGGATTCTCCTGACGGAACTATAGGTAGTATTGTCTCCAACAACGTTGTCATCAAATCTGCAGAGGCTTATCTTGGCATGCGCCTAGAAGAATTTAGATTCGATGATACTCGTTTTGTTGTTGGCTTGCAAAGAAACGGTGAATTTCCAACAGGAAAAATTATTATTAACGAAGGGCAAGATACTACTACAAGAGTACTCATACCTAATTCCAGTAATATAGGTGCAATTGCGATATCACAAAGAAATCCAGATGTGATTTTTCTAGCTAATGGTACTTGGAAGGGAGACAATGCTCCTTTTGAAACTCTTTTTAAAACTACCAATGGAGGTTTAACGTCAAGTGATTGGACTCCGATTGACCCAAGCATTTCTTATACGAATGACAATGGGCAACCCGAGAATAAATTACTTAGTCAACTTGTTCCATGGGATTATATCAATGCCCTTGCAGTAGATGATATCAATCCCAATTTGTTATACGCTGGGCTTTCAGGTGTTGCCCTTGATGGCAATAATGTAGTAAGGCACGAATATTTGCGCGTTTTAAAATCTACTAATGGTGGATTAGCTTTTATTGATTGGTCGGAGGGACTACCTGCATTGCCTGTAAATTATTTATTGGCAATTGAAAGTGCGAATCATCTAGTTTTCTGTGCCACAGACGCAGGAATTTATTATAGAACTGATAATACTGATAAGTGGGAATGTTTTTCTGATAAATTGCCAAAAACAAGAGTTACAGACTTGTCTTATAACTATTGCTCGAAAGAGCTGTATGCTTCCACATACGGACGTGGTGTTTGGAGAACATCTGTAAATATAGATACACAAGGAGCATTTCAAGAAGAGATAACAGCTACAACTACTTGGAATACTTCCAAAGATATTCAAGGCGATTTAGTTATAAAATCTGGAACAACCTTATTTATTAATAACTCTACCATTTATTTTGATGCTGACAGAAAAATAATCATCGAACCAAATGCGAAACTAATAATGAACAATGCAACATTGACTAATAATTGTGGAGCCTTCTGGAAAGGAATCGAAGTTTGGGGAAATTATAACCAGCAACAATACGGCTCCAATCAAGGAACATTAATAATGAATAATGCAACCATAGAAAACGCTAGGGAGGCGGTACGTCTATGGGAACCAGATAATTGGAGCTCTACTGGTGGTATCATCCGGGCGACTAACTCTACTTTTCGTAACAACATATTGGATGTAGAGCTTATACCTTATGATTGGGAACTAAATGGCATACCGCAACCAAACAGAAGCGAATTTAACAACTGTAGCTTTGAGACCAATGATAATTTTCTAGCTGATAGCTATTTTGCCCATGTAACTTTGTACAAAGTATATGGGGTTAATTTTTTCTCTTGTGACTTTGCAGATAACAGGATAGTTAATTTAGACAAAAGAGGGAGGGGTATTTTATCCATAGATGCTAAATACAAAGTTTTAGGAAAACCTACTGGAGCTTCTCCAAACCCTATTTCATACTATGATGATGCTCTTTATGATGTTGGAACATTTTACAATTTAAAGTCTGGTATTGAAGCAATGGATGCAAATACCCAAAACACCATCACAGTTGACCACATCTCTTTTCTTGACTGTAAATACGGTGTACGAATAAGCCAAGTGGACAACGCTATACTATCACGTAATAAGTTTGACAGAACTGCCAGTCCGAGTACAGACTGGATAGGACCACAATACCATATTTATACCAATACATCTTCTGCTTACAGCATAGAAGGAAATGAAATGACAAACCAATATGCAGGTGGTTTAGTAATGGGGGTGACCATAAAGAATTCTGGTTTTCAAGATAATGAAGTCTATAAAAACAAGTTAACAGACCTGAGCTTTGGTAGTTTCTCGGCTGGAAAAAATAGAAATAATGAGTTTGTTAGTGGATTACAAGGTCTTGAGTTTTTGTGCAACCAAAACACGGGTAATAGTTTAACAGATGAGTTAATTTTAGGAAAAGATTTAGTGTTAGATGGTGCTAAATTAACACAAGGTACACTAAATGATGCTGCAGGCAACACATTCTCTACTGCAACAGGGCCAACAGGTTTGCAATGGCATTTGCGCAGTAATCTGTCTCCATTTACTAGTACAAATTACTACTGGTTCAATAGCCCAAACGAAGAGCCTACATTAATTGATGGGAATATTACTTTAATTGATGCTGCATTTCCAAATGATTGTCCATCTGGATTTGCCACAATCATACCGGGTCCAACCAAGCCTATTCCTAATGACCAAATTGCAGCAGCTATGCGTGTTAGTTTTGATAGTTTAGCAAATGACTACACTACAAAAAAAGCAGTCTTAACAGCACTTGAAGCCAATGGGAATAGAACAGAGTTACATAACGCTGTTACCAACCTTAGTTGGTGGACTATTTTTCCAACATGGCTTTCATTGCACAATGAAGCTCCTTATTTGTCAGAAGAAATAATGCGGACATTGGGAAATAAAAAACCGTGGGAGTTCCCATCGTATTTATTAATGGATCTTGTTATAGAAAACATTGAGGTGGCTAAAAACCCTGATTTCATGAACTTCTTACTCGAAAAAGAATATCCTATGCATCAGTGGTATTATCAACAGATAGTGAACGCATCGAAAGGAACAATTACAGAACGGGGTATAAAACAAGCAGAATTGTCTTCTATTAGCAGAGATAAAAATAGAATAGCCAATGCACTCATTAAAAACATTGTTCAAGACACCTTAGGTGTAGATCCTGTAGCCTACAACGAGTGGATTATTAAAAGAGGAGATGTACTTTGCGAATTGCAATTGTTAGACAATTACTTAGATAGAGGGCAGAAAACAAGTTGTGCAATCAAATTAACGACTATTGATGGTCAAATTGCCCAATTAGCGGCAAGCCGACTAAAAACAGAATTACAAGATTACCGTAATTTTAAAAATGAAATGCTTGGCTTAACCAAAGCAAGTGGAACATTGCAAGGATTAGATAGCATCAGCGAACCAGTTGTTCGTTATTATGCAGAAAATGCGACAGGATATGCCCAAGTTCAGGCACAAAACTTGCTTTGTTTCTTTAGGGGTGAGTGCATGGACGCTCCTTTGCCAACAATCGATATTTCAAAGTCTGCAATATTGCTCCCATCAGCCCAAGAAGAAGTTACTAGACCCGAAGAGTCCGTAAAACTATTTACGCTCTATCCGAACCCTGCTCAAAAAATGGTCATGGTAGAGTTACAAGAATTAGCACCGAATACGAGTATTAAGTTAGTTGATATTGGGGGTAAAGTGGTGTATAAAGCAAAAGCGAGTTCTTTACGTACAGCCATAGATGTTTCCTCTTTTCAGAAAGGTGTTTATTTAGTCTTTGTGCTAAATGATGATGTTGTAATGGACAGAGAAAAACTAATAATACAGTAATAAATACAACCAAATAGTAAAATCTCTCGTTATAGTAGCGAGAGATCTTCTTTTCTATGAGAACCATTGTGTCCATATTCGCTTTTATTTGTTGTTTTGCTACGAGTAGTAATGCACAAGTGTATTTAAATGATACTTCTTTGTACAATAGTTTGTGGTGCAGTTACAAGAGTGTTTACGAAGTAGATACGGGCTATTTTGTAATGGGTAATATTGTTAGAGCAGGGAATGGGAATACTACCTCTTTAATACTAGGTTTCCATAACAACAATGGCTCTAAAGAATTAATTTTAGATAATTATCAACCACTACACGACCAACGCGTTTTCGGAAGTATTAATAAACTCTCCAGAAATAATAATGGTAATTTTGTCTATGTTTATGCCAATTGTGAAACAGGTGTAGGCTGTTACCTTAGACTAAAAGAGATTACAACAAATGGGATGATTCTCAATGATATTTCTTTTTTACCAATAATGGATTCTTTTAATTATGTCACTTATGATTTTAACAATATAGTTCAAAAAAAAGATAGTAATTATGTTGTAGCTGTAAATGTAGTGGACACTGCACGATTAACAGCTCCAAATCAAGGGGGAGGTGGACTGCTCTATGTTCACTTGGATAAATACTTTAATTTAACTGACACCATTCCTTTTTTTACATCAGGAACCTTAATTGAGCGCAGCTATGGTTATGCGGAAATTGAAGAAATTGATAGTGGTAAAATAGTGTTAATGACTTCAGAAGTTTTACAATCAGCCACAGATTCATTAGAAGAGGCAAAGGTACTTTTTATGAAATTAGATTCGCAAGGCAATATTCTAGATACTATTTATTACACTGATGGGCAAAAGATAATTACACCCTACGGGATTACTAGAACAGCTGATAATGGCTACTTGTTCACCTACTTAAAAGGTGAGTTTAGTACAATAGTGAATGGTTGGGAGTATTATCGGTATTTATGCAAAGTAGATAGCAACTTCTCGTTGGTTTGGAAAACTAAAATAATAGAGCAAGCATATACTACACCTGCCCCGTATGCTATGTCAAAGGAAATAAAACCAACATTAGATGGGAATTATATTATGAATGGCAGTGATAATGAGTCGTCAGCTGGGCAAAGTTATGCTCAAATAATAAAGTTCAATGAAAGTGGGAATTTCCTGTGGGAACGAAGGCATTTCAAAGTGGTTGATACTTCAGCTATTTTCCCTACAGCAACTAGAATGGAAGACATTATTGCTACTTCTGATAGTGGTTATTGCATGGTAGGTCAAGTTTACGATTTACCTGCGTTTGGTGAAGGTTACCCTGGGTTTTACGGCTACATCGTAAAAACTAACTGTCTCGGTTTTTTGGGTAACGCTGTTGCTTCTGCT
>CAXBMR010000023.1:0-42772 GCA_963976995.1 uncultured Fluviicola sp. | reverse complement strand
CGCAGGAATTTCCAAAGTAGGCGAGAACAAGCAATTACTTATAGCCATTGTTGTAGGTAGTTTTTTTATCAATTATTATATATCCAATTATTCCAATACTTATTAGAATCATTGTTATTATTCCAAATTTAACTCCTAGAGTTGGATTGTCATAAAACCTCTCGTTAAACAAGCCAAAAATTAATGCAAAGATTTTAGTTGGTACAAATGCAAGACTAACTAAAATAGCCAAATATTTTGGGTTCGAGTACTTTGTTAAAACCGAATGAATTATTGGTGCTATATGAATTTCAGAAATTGCTAAAAACAATAGTGAAACTAAAAAATAAATTGTGTGACTGTCTTTTGGTATTTCTGGAATAAACAATAAAATTCCAAATGCAGTTGCTCCAAATAAAAATCCAATTAGTAATTTAAAGAATTGAGAATTATAGTAATAAGTCCATATTATAATAGCAATTAAACTGATTGGCAAAGTGAAAACTGAATTCAAAGATTGCCACATACTTTTGGATATGCCTAATGTTGAGTTCTCGCCTAATTGAATTTGCAAGTCTAAAATCCGAATATTAGAAATTTCATAAACTCCCCAAAAAAGTCCGACAATTATGAAAGCCATAGATATACTCAAAACTCTCTTTCCAATTGATGCTTTTTCGCCTATTGGCAATTTTTTTTCTTTTGTTTTTAAAATTGGAATCAATGATATTAATATCAATAAACCACTAATTATAAAGCCAATATTATATCCAAATTCTTCTCCAGAATAACCAATTAAAAAAGAACCAAGAAATGCTCCTATATTTATAGCTAGATAAAAAATTGTAAATCCAGCGTCTAGTAGTTTTGTTTTGTTTAAATATGACTTTCCATAATTTGCTATAATATTGGGTGTGTAAAATCCACTTCCTAAAACAATAAAGAATATACCAATATAAAGTCCGTATATTGAAGGAATACATAATATAAAAGCTCCAATTGCTTGAATAATTCCACCAATAATTATCGATTTCTTGTTTCCAATGAGTAAGTCTCCAAAAAGAGCTCCAATGATTTGAGAAAAAACTAGTGAAGCTGTGAACCAACCATAGATAGTCAACGCTTCTGTATTTTCCATTTTCAGCGTTTCTCCAACCATATAAAGAACAACTAGAGCTCGAAGACCATAGTAAGAAGCTCTTTCCAGCATTCGCGCTAAACTGTAATAAAAAGTCTCTATTGAGTGTTTCTGGTTTTGAATTTTTTCCATTCAGTTTCTTGGGTTGGTAAATTACCTACAACGACCCGGCTATGGTTAGTGTGGGATTGAAATGCGTTAGTTTTCAATTCCGCACGTAGCTAAATCTTTGTATTTTGTTTTTAACTTAATTTCCTTTTAAAAGCTAAATCAAAGATTTAGCGGTTTTAATTCATTGCTCTGAACTTTCAATTTAGCACCAAAACCCACATTAACTATAGCCCTTGTTATGGGCTTTTTTTTAATTTAGAGAGCTTGGAAATTCATCTTCTATTTCCTGTTCAACTGTCTTTTGAGAGTCTGGTTCATTCATTTTTTGAAGAATAGCTAATGTTTCTCTATACTCTATGGCTTCTGGCAGTTTTGTAAATTCAGCTTCTATTCCTGTTTCTTTTATTTGACTTTCAATTTCATCTAATGTTACATTGAAAAACTCTTTACGGTAATTCAACATATTAACTTTTTTATCATCAAAAGCTCTATGTAATTCTTTTTCTAAATTAGGTGCATCATCAGAGTACATCATTGCGTGAATATCAAATCTAAAAGGTACAGAAGCATCTCCTAATTCTTTTACTCTATCGGTAGGCTCTAATCTTCTTGTCATTCCAATTTTATATACGTTTTCTCCAAATGAACCTATATTAGATATTACATAAACGTGACCTCTTTTTGTTTGTTGAGCCATTGACATAGCCCTTTCTTTTTTCTCTTGAGATTCTTTAAGTTCAAGTTCTAACTTTTCAATTTGTGCTTGAAGTTTATCGTGTTTTTCTCCTGTAAGTTCTTCAATTTCTTTTCTTGCTTTATCTAATGCTGTTTGATAATTTTTCTCTTCTTTCTCAGCATCTTTTTGTGCTTTTTCAAATTCACGTTTTGCCTTTTCTTCTTCTCTAATCTGTTCTTGAATAGCTCTTAATTCTTCTTTTTCCTTTTGTTTTTTTAACTGAAACTCGTGTTCAAGAATAAGTTCTTTAATTTTTAAGTCAAGGTATTCGTGTTCAATTGAAATGGTCGAACTTTTACCCAATTTATTAATTGCTTCAAATGACTTTTTAATTCTTTCTTGCATTTGATTTACATTGTTCCATTTGACTTTAGCGACTAATGAATTACACTCGCCATTAAATGCACGTAAAACCAGTTTAATATTTCTTTTTGTAGATGCTCTTCCTTTAGCTTCACTACCATCAACTGTCCAGTTTGTAGAGCAAGTTGCAGCAGTTTCGTCTTTTATCATATCCTTTTGTAGCTGAATAATTCTTTTCTGCTCAGCTCGGTATTCGTCCGATTGTTTAAAGTCAAAAACAGGTTCATAAACGCCAAATTCAATTAGGTCAAGTTTAGATTCATAAAGACTTACTTCTTTTCTTAACTTTTTATAAGTCTCTAAAGAACTTTCATACTTGTCTCCTAATTCTTTTAGTTCTAACTCGTCTTTAGCTAATTGAGTATTTTTTACGTCAATTTCTTTATCTATTTCAATAATTGGGGCATATTTTTCAAGCTGTCCTTTTAATAGCTTTATTTCGTCAAGTTCTTTTTTCTTTAAAAAATCAAATAATCCCATTTTCTTTAGTTTTTATTAATTGTGTAATTGCCCATAACGTTTACGCTAAAATACGTAAAAACGGTTGGGGTTGGTTTGGTTTATGGATTTTAGGGAGTGTTATAGCCATAATTTAATTATAAAAGACAAATAAAACTGTAAAGCTGAAAATGATAGAAAAGACAATATAGGCTATTGCGAATGCTTTCTTTGGAGTGTTTTTAATGATTTTCCTGAATCTTTTAATCTTTTGGGTATTTGTGAGTTTCCTATTTATCCTATTTGAAAATAGTAATATGCCAATTACGAATGTTGTTAATAAAAGAACCTTAAAACCTCTCTGACTGATATCTGTATTGTATTTAATTGGATGCCCGCCTAGATAGTGGTATATCAAGCCAATCAGTCCGACTACATTAAGTGTAATCATTAAACAGGCTAAAACAACAGTATTGATACTGTTTTCAGTATTTCTTTTCTTGTACAACCTTTTCATTAAAGAGATAATACTCACAAAGATTAAATACAGTTTTGTCATTGGCTATAACGTTGTTGTATAAGCTTTGTTGCGGTTTTAAAGCTTTGAATTTAGCAAATAACCACCAACCAAGAAAGTCCGCGAGGACTTTCATAAGGAGGCAATTAGTAGCTATAAAGTTTATACGGTGTTATAGGCAGATTATTTCCCGAAGCTTAAATATAAAAATAATATAATTGAAGCATTTCTAAATGAGTCTTCTTTAACGGGCGATATTTTCATTCCAGTATTTTGATTTCCTTTCATTAATTCACCATCTTCAGACCATTCAATATAGACACCTGAACCATTATCCATTTTTCCTTTTTCAGTTATTTTAATTAATGCTCGACCTTCTGAATCAGTAACAAGATTATTCTCTCCAATTTTAGCTATAACTTTTCCATCATTGTCTGTTACAGTTCCGTCTTTTGTTATTTTTCCCGAAGCTACATTGTCAACAAGAATGTTTCCATTGGTTTGAACAAGTATTCCTGTTTTTCCATTTTCGTCCTTGATTTCGAAATCAGTTTGAGTTCCACAGGAAACTAAAAATAATACGCTTAAAGTTAAAAAAATGTTTTTCATAAGTATTGGTTTTATAATTTATCTACTCTTTTGGATTTTCGATTTACTCCCCTGTTTGAATAGTTTATCTGGACTCTATTTTATTTGCCTATAACGTTTAGGCTATGCGCCTGTTGCGTTTGACTAAAGTTAATTTAATTTTCGAAGAAAATACTTGCGAGTTAGAATGATTTATCATTCGAAGCGAGATTTAAGCAATGGAGTATAGACAGTGTTATAGAGCATTATTTATGATGCGACTCATTAGTGAACCAAAAACTGTAAATATATAGACCGAAAAAAAAGGACCACAAAACAAAAAAGAAAACTCTATTACCTTTTCGTTGTTCATTATACTTTTCTAATTCTAAGTATGTAATCCCATTCGATTTTAAGTCATAAAAATCTATGACGTCGACTAAACCATCCAATACTTCATTAATGCCTCTTTCTTTTGAAACTAAGAGGGTTATTCGATCACCGGTTTTCAAGTCCTTTTTAACAGCTTCTCTATCCATTTCTTTATAACCAATACCGCTGGTGTGATACCTAGAAGTGCCATTATTCAAAATTAATTCAACATAGTTGTCCTTGCTAGTCGAACTAAACAATGGAGGGGTGCTTAGGGTACCGGTAATTTCCTTTAAGTCCGAATTTTTAAGATGAGAATTAAAAAAGTAGTTGATTGTCCATATTAGACCTATAACAAGAGCTGTTCCGAACAATATTTTTTTGGTTTTCGTTGTCATTTTGGTTCTGCTCTATAACGATTAGTATAAGAATAGTAAGGGATTAAAAATACACTTACTTTCGGTTTAGCACTTAGCCAAATTTACAATTTTACCGTTATTTTTATTTTAACCGTCAAATTGTAAATTTGGCGGACTTTGTTAATATTCACCAACTTTGGGTTTGGCACTTAACCCTTATTATTTTTATACCTTGTTGTATGGCGTTTTCCTTTTTTGCCTCATGCTATAAATAATTCCAGCTATTAGACCAATTAAACCACCTAAGTAACTAAAATTGTGCATTGAACCAACCATTATAAAACTATCAAAATCAATCAAGTTTTCAGGTAAATTCCAATTTGGTCTATTTTCGGTCAGGAATAATTTCCCGTATCCAAGTCCAATAATTCCTGTTAATAATGCAATTCCAGTTGTCAGAATAAACGATATCATAGTCGTTTTAAACATCATCTTTCCATTTTTGTGAATAAGTCCGACAAGTCCAAGAATTATTCCGATAATCATTCCAACCCACCATGTAGCTAAAGTTCCGACAATACCCGCACAAAATCTTGGGTTTCCTAGTTTAATTTCAGGATTTGCTATTGTTCCAATATTTTCTCCTAAACCCCAATTTTCAAGTCCGAACTGAATAAATTTAAATTTCGAATAATATTCAGGTGAAATAGTGTAAGTTATTTGGTCATGTAATATTCCATAAATTCCGCCTAAAATTGGTGCAATTATTAAAATCAAGATTAAGGTTAAAAATTTATACATTCAGTTTTTTTAATGACATACAACGTTTCTCAGCTAAGAAGTCGTAAGGACTTTTTACTGAGATTTTAGTTTAAATATAAGAATGATTTTCTACCAAGGATTATGTTACGAAGCATTAAAACCTTATGCTTTTTAGGTGATGTTATACGTATCAAGACACCCACCTTGTCCACCTACCCACGCAGCTCCAACTCCCGTCAACTTTACGGAATAAGTAAGAGAATCCCTGTGAGCACATACCCCAACATTCTTCATCAATTTCAACATAGATATAATCTTTAGAGATTGACATGACTGGTGTTGAGATGGCATAATAGCGAAACCATTCTCTGGGCATGTTGAAGTTTATGTCTTTCTTGAGCTCTTTTTGATATTGAGTGTTCCAAAAGGTCATCGTATCAGCAGTTATCACTTTCCAATTTATACACTCATTGGTTACGGCAATTTGAGAGTAACTTTGGAGTTCATTATTCTTGAATATCGTATCGAGGTCAACACCGTCGAATTTAGTAGATCCTGATAATTTTTTGAAGGTTGAATCTGCAAAGGGAATTTGTAGTGTACTTCTTTCTTTTGTTTCGGAGTTATATTTATTGATAGTGAAATACCGTCTTTGGGTCATTTCCATTCCCTCATACTCAATAACGTATTCATCATTTTTCAATAACTCAATGGTAAAAGGAAGGAGAGTGTCGCATACTATAGCTTCGGGTGTTTCAGGTACCTCTTCAATATCTGAGTTATGCCGATCACAGGACGTGAGCGACAATAAAATGGTCAATATGATACCTGCTCTGATTATCATTACGTATAACGTTTAGCTAAAAGCTGTAGCCAGCCGAAGGTGGCTATTGCTTTTAGGTGTTGTTACCTTTCGTTTTTACTTTTTTCAAATTCCTCTTGAACAACTTTTTCAAGTTCATCAAAATTGTACTTTAATGTATTTGAGGTTATAGAAAGTGGCGACCCGTACATCTTCATATTTGCCCGCATTAACTTGGCCTTCATATTACTTTTTGCCTTCCCAATATAGTTTTCAGGATTCAAAACGTCAATTATTAAAAACTTAGTAGACATTACTTTTTGCATTCTTATTTCCATAATATCACTCCATTCTATCAATCCGATACTTGAAGCATTTGAATTATCAGTTATTCCGTTCGAATCTATAACTAATCCAACTTTTTTATCAAGCATTTTTTTTAGCCCATAAACCCCTATTGATCCAAAAAACAAAACAGCAGTTACTCCAATAATTTTAATCACCATTGGATTTCTAAGCAATCTTATTGAGTTCTCATCGAATCCTTCAGCGTTTATAAAAAGCCATATTCCCACAATTACAAATAAAATGGAAAAGATAATCCCCAAGAATAACTTGTTTCTACTTAAGGGAATTTCAATTTTTTGATCCATATTTCTTAGGTTTAATTTACTACTTACTCAATGATAGGTAACGTTGTTGTATATGGTTTGTTGCGTGTTTCAAGCAACTAATTTAGTAAATAATTACAGACCAAGAAAGTCCGTGAGGACTTTCGTAAGTAGGCGATAAGCCAGCAATAAATTATATACGGTGTTGCCACACGTATTTTATTTTTCCTCAATTGTTATTAATTTGTCAGAATCAAACATTTCGGCTGGGGAAATTACCTTTTCATTCAGAGGTATTTTTTCTCCATATCTTTCTTTCATTTTATTCCGAACAATTTTATTAGATAAATCAAAGTCAGAAAGTCGTTCAAGTTTTCCAATTTCTATATTTGCTATTTCTTTATAAATTTTCCAAACGAGTTCAGAGCAATATATTTTATCGTCAGACCATTCGAAGTATATGTCGTAAGGTTTTCCTTTAAATTTTTCTCCGTAAACTTTCATTCTCTGTACAACTCCGTTTGTTAAGATATTTTCAGAGTTTTTAAGTCGTTTAACAACATAGTGTCGATTTTCTCCACGATTTATCCATTCTTGTATTGGTGTTAATTTAACTGGTTGAACTGCCTCATAAACAAAATATTTTCCGTCATTCTCGTATATAATTCCCATATGACTGTATTTCGAATTTGTCGCGAGCTGAATTGCTTTACTTTGACTCGATTTTGACGTTTGGAATATTATATCTCCATTTTTGAGTTTATCATTGGTATAATTTTCAATTTTAGCAATTTCGGTTTGTGTTGGATTGTCGTAATCCAACGTTTTCATATAAATGTAAAAAGTAGTAATCGGTAATAATCCAATTATTATTTGCCAAAATCTGAAGTTGGGAAGTCTTTTAGTGATTTTATTTATTGTCAAGAATAAAATTCCGATTGCCATTGAAATGAAAAAGAGATAAGTAGGCCACATATCTTCTGTAAACATTCGAATATTCATTACTAATCCATAAATAAGATATGCAATTCCAAATATCCCTAATGGTGTCGTTAAGTTCTTCATTTATATGTGTGGCAACGGTTCGGGCTAAGAAACGTTGCCGTCCCGAAGGGCGGCTATGTTTTCTTAGGTAGTGTTATCTGCATTTCTATTTTATCGATAAAGCTCTCCATTTTTGGCAAGTTTATCCATTAATTTTTTCCATTTCTTGTCTTTATGAAGAGGTTGACATAATGGGTCATTAACAAATCCATCATTTCCACCAAGTTCAAATTTATTAGCAAGTAAATCTAATTGTTCAAATGCTTCTTCAGTTTTACCAGCCTGAGCTAGTACAGGAACCGAGTTCATTCTAACCACGTGTGTTGCTCTTATCAAATTTAATTCAAATGCATCTAAATATAATTTACTAGCATTTTTGTAATCTCCTGCCTCGGCTAATTTATTTGCTTCCTGCGCCAGAGCATTAAATTCTGCACGAACTTTTCTGCTATTAATCATTTCAGATATTTCCTTTTTTTCCTCATCTGAAATATCCTCTTTTTCGAGTTTTTGATTCGCAAACTCACATAATTCGATACATGCACGATTATTACCATACTGTGCCAAAGTTGTGGCATGACTCATTATTTTGTCGATGCTCAGTAATTGCTCCTCTTGTGAAAAACTGGTGAAATTCTCGTAAAATTCAATGAGTCGAGTTACAATGGAAGTCTCGGAATCATCTGCCATTTGTAACAAATCATTATCCAATAGGGATAGCTTTGTCGAAAGTTTTAAATAAGCATCATTAAAAGTTGGAACGAATGTAGTCATATGATTCAAACCGTTGAGTATGTCACAATGCCAATACATTTGTTCTAAATTCTCTTTTTTAGTTATTGAATCAAGATGCATCAAACTATTTCTGAAATTATTTTCCATGTCACCAACTGTTCCCGATGAAGTATAGATAAATCTTAGATTATTAGGTTGAGTGGTGTAAAAATCTTGGGCCTTTTTTATTATCTGTTCATTGCACATTGTTAGATTAGGACTTACCGCGATAACAGCATCAAATATTGAGTTGTCTTGAACTATTTCATTAATCACGTATGTACCACCCAGTGAATGCCCGACACCTATTTTAAAATTAGTTGTACGATAATTTGATTCAACTAGAGGAATTACCTCGTTTTCGAGGTAAAGGGATAATTTTTCAGCTCCTTCAATACTTTCTGTATTTTCACCCTCACATAAAGGAACAAATTCACCCCAACGGTTTTTGGTATGAATACCAACTATAATTAAAGGAACTCCTTCATTAGTTTGTTCATAATAACTCATAATTGAACTTACCATTGAATAATAAGGTTGAAATTGACCGTCAAAAAGATATGCAACGTTGAATTTTCTTGTGGAGTCTTTAGATTTATATGATTCAGGAGTAAATACAGAAATGGTTCTTTCTTCAGTGTAAACTTCAGAATCGAAAATATAATCTAAGGATTCGGATTGAGAAAATGATAAGCTGGTAATGGAGAGAAAAGAAATTAGGAAAAAATGTTTCATTGAATAATAGTTTTTAATTCTATAATGGTTTTGTTTATTCTAGTTACGGTGCATATTGCAGATAACGTTTGGAATAAAGATAGTGCTCTTGAGCTTGCGAGAGGCATTAGCTTTATTTTGTGTTAGGGTTAGTTACTTTCAATTTCACCTGCTGATCGTGCTTAAATACTTTGACCGTAACAACTTCACCTTCTTTATTATATTCTATCCATTTACCATGCTTTTGCCCTTTCTTCCAATCACACTCAGATTTAATTCTAAAATTTGATTTGATGCAACGTCCTTTAATTTCAGACAGGGGATAATAGAAAGTTTCTTTTCCATGTTTCACACCATGTTTATACACGGTTTTACGAAGCGCATAAAATAATTTGTAATCATCAAAGTGATCTAATAAATCAGTTTCGGTATAAATTGAATCAAATTGCACAAAATCAGAACTATCTTGATAATAGGCATTGAGCTTTTCATAATCTACTACACTTATTGAGTCAATCACCCCACCTCCTACGGTTACAACATTATCTGAAGGTTCGATTTTTTTCATCTTTGAGAAGTGGGCAGGAATTGTTTGTGTGGAGTGATATGCAACAGAGTCCCCACAGATGAAAATATCAATCTTATCACTTTCTTCAAGCTGATACTCATAGCGAACATAGTTTGAAGGATTGAGGTTTTGATCAAGCATGTAAACATCTTCTAAGAACCACCTGATTCCCCGGGTAGTATCGATCCCAGAGTAAGCAGAATCTTGGGCAATGCTTCTGGTTATGAATAATAAGAAACAAATTGCAAGTAAAGCTTTCATTTTCTTTTACTATTAATGTTAAAATCTTGAAAAGGTTACCTGATCGGATTAACCCTAACGTCTCGGCTAAGGTTAGTACGGGAATTAAAATTACTGAATTTCCGATTAAGCAATTAGCCAAAACTTTTTATTTTGTTTTATTTTTTTCTGTTCTAAAGCCAAATCAAAAGATTTGGCGGACTTTATAAAAATACACTAAACTTTGGATTAAGCACCAAAACCCGTATTAATTTTAGCCATTGTTGGCAACTGGCTTTAATATTTTCTATTTTTCAATTCAAACTTCTTCTACTTGAAATCCTTCTTTTCTTGCTAAATCTACAATTTCAGTTATGTTATGTTTTCCCCATTGAGTTGATACAACAAACTTTATTCCATCTGAACTCTCTAAAATTTCGTTTTTTTCAAGAAAATGCCTTTTGTCTGTTTTATTTGCATATTTTGTTTCCACAAACTCAAGTTCGTTAACAACTCCTGTTGAGCCTTGAAATTCATCGAGAAATACATTTTTTAATTTACTAAATGTGGTAGGCTTTCTTTTCAAATATTGTCTTACAAATTCCAAGACAAATCTGTTTTTTGCAAGCCTTTTATTTCCACCATTCAACTTATATTTTGTTGTATCTCTTGAACTTCCATTTTCCGAGTATGACTGTTCGTAGATTATTCGTTTTGGTTTTTCAGAGTTTTGTAATCCCGAAATAGTTACTGTTATCTCACTTAAAGCATTGTCAATTAATTCCGAATCATATTCATTTAAGAAATCTTCTTTTATTAATTCTAAAACTTTAGATTGATATTCATCTGACAATATTTTATTTGTGAGAATTTTTCGGTCAGCTTTTCTGTTTATTTTCTTTAAAGAATTTTCCGTAAATGATTTTAATAAATCGAAACTGAAATTTTCTTTAGTGAATAATTCTACAAATTTATGTCCTTTAGTTTCTTCTTTTTCTATTTGGAATGTTTCAAGTAGAACTGGGTCATCGTGATTAGTTAAATCACCATCGTAGAATAATTGTATAGATTGACCAATTAAAATTCCATATTCAAGCCTTAATTGTCTCATATAAGAAAATAATTGTTGCTGAAATTTAGTCGTTAATGGAATATTTGGTTGTTTAATTTCAATTACGAACAGATTTTTATTTTCAGAGGAATTAATCACAAAATCTGGCATTATTCTATTAGATGCTCCAAATGGAAAAGATGGACGGATTTGTATATCGCCAGCAAATTCTTTCCAATTCAAAACTCTTAATGCTTGGATAACATTTTGTTCAAAATCACTTTCGCTAATTTCTGTTCCTATATTTTCGGACAGTAAAAAGCATATTTCTTCCCATTTTTCATTCATTCTCTATTTCGTTTTTTTTTGCTTGTTGCCAACGTTCGGGACTAAAATACGGAAAAACGGTTAGGTTGGCTGGTTTATGTATTTTAGACCGTGTTAGCTGCTGGGTTTCATTTGTTTTAAATACTTCTTTAGTTCTTCTTCCAATTCTTTAATGTCATTTGAGGAATATCCGATTGTACCACCTTTATCAATTTTCCAAGCTTGGTAGTCATAAGTTTTCCCGTCAATTTCGATTATCGAAGTACTTGCTCGACCGAAGCACAAGTCAACCGTATCATTTCTGTCCTGAAGGCTTAATCCTGCTTTTGTAAACATCTCTGTTTGGGGCAAGTCCGAATTAATTTTGTTTGAGGTCAATAGAATTCCATTTTTTGGGATTTCTTTTTCATAAGTCCATGTAAAAAAGCCAGTAGGTAGTTTTTCTGAGTCCTCAACATTATAGATTGTGACTACAAACTCAAAGTCTCTTTGGTCAGGGATGATGTAAGTCTTGGTTCTTTCTTGCCATACAAAGCCAAAAGTTATTATAACTACAACTGCAATTTCGATTAGGAATAGTCTCGAATAACTTTTAATTGACTTTTGTCCAAGGTAGTCGAGTAGAAGTCCGAAAATGGCAATAGGAAGAAGATAAAAAAGGCCTAGGAAACCGAATCCCATAGGACCTGGGAAAATTGCACCATAAATTGAGGTTATTATTAGTAGTCCACAAATGATATTTATAGGTGTCGGTTTGTATTTCATTGTCTATTTCTCCTTGCAGCTAACGTTTAGGCTAGGTGCCGTTGCGTTCTTAAAGTTAATTTAATTTCCGAAGCAATTACTTGCGAGGTCGGATGATTTATCATTCGAAGCGAGATTTGCAATGGAGTTTAGCCAGTGTTACAGGTGTTATTTGATCCTTGTATAGTAACCGTTTTCACTTAGTTTTATTTTATCTAGACTCTCAAATTGAGCACTAGATTTCAAAGTTGTGCTTTGACCATACTGCGAGAATAGGGGAGCTGCAATTTTTTTCTCAGATATTTCGAATTCAAAATTGGATTTTCGCTTAATACCCGCCACGAATTTGTCTCCGACATTCATAAACAGCTGGACGTATTTATTGTCATTTAGTTTTGTAATCAAACCGTGAAAGTTACCTTGTTTGTCCTTTGAGATTTCTATTTCAATACCGTCTAGCATTGACTTTTCCGATAACACCCAAGCACCTTCAAATTGTGAATCAGGAGTCTCTGTCAGTTTATCTGTACTACAACTTCCTAGAGTGGTTATAGTTATTAAGAAAAGTATAATTTTTTTCATATTCATTTTGTAATTGGACGTTACCTGTAACGTTTAGTATATGGCAAGTAGGGCATTAGAAAGGGATGAACTTTCAAATTTGCACTGAGCCAAAGCGTTGTATTTTGTTTTTATCTTATTCATTCTTAAAAGCCAAATTAACGATTTGGCGGTGTTTGTAAATAGCACTGAACTTTCGTGAACCACTGAATGCCCTATTTGCTATATACAGTGTTAGCGGCTTTATTTATTCTTCAGTCATTTCAAATTTTTCATGATTGACTTCCGATTTATCCTTTTTAATCAGTTTTAAATTGTCAGTTGTCGCACTGAAATAAACTGTCTCTGACCATTCCCAACTTTCCTGTTCTCTCATATTAACGGCACTTGCTTCATAATAAACAGAAATGGAATCTCCTTTTGTGTTAATTACAATTTTGTCAAAAGTGTCTTGAATTGTTGCCGTGTAAGGAGTTGTTGGGCAGCTTGAATCTTCTAGTTCGGATAAAACATCTTTATCAGTCGAAAACCATTCTCTTAAATAACCGAGGTGGCTTTCTGAACATTGATAGCCTAGTCCAAGAGCAGTGATTATTTTACAGTCTAAATTGCTTCTGTCATCATTCGCTTCCCCGTCCCACCAACACTCGTTTCCAATAAAGGTCGAAACATACCCAATTGCAGCTTTTTCTTGATTAGTCATAGCGTTTATGTAGTCTACATTCAGAAAAATTGAACTAAATGAGTCATTCAGTGTCGAGTCGTATTTCATGTCTCTCCACATGAATTTTATTGTTGTATCGGGTAAATTCAATGCGATTGGTTCGACTTCTGTTGATTCTGCATCCACTGCTTCTTGGTCAGTTCTGGTGTTCACCTGTCCACAAGAAGTCAAAAGAGTCAAGATTGTAATTATGTGTATTAGTTTCATCTTTCTAATTGCCGCTAACGCCGACACTAAAATACGTAAAAACGGTTAGGTTGGCTGGTTTATGTGTTTTAGTGAGTGTTATGCTTCTATTTACTTTTTGAATAACTTAATAAATAACGTCTAAAAGGCCCCTCTTTATAATGTCGTATTTCAAGGAACAATCCAAACGGTATAATTTTACCTTTAGCTATTACTTCATCCGCGTTTTCCAATTGAAAGGTGTTACCTGGAATATTATGACTGTTGGGATATATTACGTTGTATTGGATGCCTATTGTGTCGTTACTGTTTTGTATAAGCTTAGCTTTACCAGTTGGCAAGAATTCAACAGACAAAAAGATATCCGAATTGGAATTCTCATAGTGTTCAGAAAATTGATAATTCCCATCATATCTTACGAAAGAGAAGAGGTCTCCATTGATATTCAACTCAAAAGGGAAGTAATCTTGTCCCAAATTCCAAACTTTTGACTTCATTAACAAATTGCTGTTTGTTGTAGAATATCTAGATCTAAGTTTTTGATTAGTTTCAGGGTAATAACTGTGTTCAATTATTACTCCTTTATCTATATTTTTAACTTCCCTATAGATTAAATTATTATTCGATGAATCTGGATTCCAAATTGAATATGAGTTGAGTCCCCATGAATAAGAAGTTGAGTCGATAAATTGCCTTTTCATTGCAAAAAATGCTTGACTCTGAATATTTCCTTTATTGTATTTCTTGATTTCCTTTAGTCGATACGCACCTTTTTTTAGTTTGTAAGTGACTGAATAACCATCCAAAACTCCGTTTTTATAATAATCAAGTCTAAGAGTTTTCCTTAAGTCGATTTTAACCCATCCTGTTATCGGTTTTCCAGAAATTGTATCAATCAATAAAAGAGCTTCTTGATAATCAAACGTAACTCCAGCCCAATTTATGGCGTTATCGATTACTACTTCGTCCTGACTATATGATGGTATGGTCCAGATTAAAAAAATAATAATTGATAGAATTTGTTTCAATATTTAAGTCTGTTTTAATGAAGCATAACGGTGGGATAAAACCTATTGTGTTTATCCCACATGTGTTTATTTAACCAAATATAATGAATCTAAAGGATTTTTTATAGCTCGAAGATGCTTTATTGCTACTTGAGTATATATTTCAGTCGTTTTAGTGCTCTCATGGCCTAGTAAAACCTGTATGTAGCGTAAATCAACTCCTGATTCTAGCAGATGAGTAGCAAAACTATGACGTAAAATATGAGGTGTAACCTTTCGTCGAATCTTTGCTTTACTTGCAGCAGTATGAATTAGATTGGAAATACTTGTCTTAGAATATTTGTTGCCTTTTGCTCCTTCAAAGAGGTATTTCTCAGGACGTACCTCTTTATAATACCTCCTCAAATCACTTAACATTGCTTCACTGAGCATTGTAACGCGATCTTTACCTCCCTTGCCATTAATAATATTGATTACCATGCGTTTACTATCAATGTTTTTAAACTCTAGATCAAGTAATTCTTGCAACCTCATACCTGTAGAATAAAATAAACTAACAATGCACTTGTGCTTGATGTTATTAGTACAGTTTATCAATGACTGTACTTCTTCAATGCTAATAACTTTAGGCAAACGCTCTTTTTTTCTAGGTCGTTCGATAGAATAGAACCTGTTTGGCATTTGCTCTACAACTTCATAGTAAAACTTTATGCTATTAATCATCTGATTGATGTATGAGCTTGATTTTTTTTGATGTACAAGGTTTTGAAGATATATTCTAATTTGTTCTTCATCAATGGATAGCAATTCCTGAATTTTATGAGTATTCATAAAACGTTCGAACATACTTATATAAGTTCTCGCCGTGCTTAACGAGTAATTCCGGAGCTCTAATTTTTGATAAAATTTTTCAGGGCATCTTCTCACACCTTCTTCGGCAGGGCGTTTACGATATCCGTCTATACTAAGTGGTTGGTTGCATTTTGTGAGATTTCTTTTCGAACTAAATGAAGAGAGATTAACCCAAGCAACACCTCTAAAAGTTTTTAGAATTAAAGAGAAATTCTTCGAGGTATTTGGAAGGTAAACCATGTTGTAATCGTTGCTCCACTTAATATTAGGCAGTTCCTTTATTAGCGCTTGTACAACCTTGTCCGGATAGAATTTAATGCCAATTTGCTTCCGCTCATTAATTATTAAATGCTTAAGGAGTATGTTCTTTCTTTTTTGATGCATAAATCAAAACTAAAGAGAAAAGTCAACTGTAAATAAAATAAGAGTATATTTATACGTATAATAAACGTGTAATTTACAGATATGAAAAAGTGTTTGAATTGTGATGAAGAAATAATAGGGAGAACGGATAAGAAGTTTTGTAATCAATATTGCAAATCTTCCTATCATTATAAATCGTCGCAAGAAAAAGAAGCAAGCCGATTTCAAAAAATAGATAAGATTTTGAAAACAAATCGTAGAATTCTGAAAAATTATAACAAATCTGGAAAATCATTTGTTAGGAAAACAGACCTCATTAATGAAGGATTTAATCCCAATTATTTTACCAATTATTGGAAAAATAAAAAAGGGGAGGTGTATCTTTTTTGCTTTGAATTCGGATTCCTTAAAGCAGTAGATAATGGCAAGGAAAAATACCTTCTTATTAAATGGCAAACCTACATGGAAAAGTAATTGTAAACCATAATTCACCTCAACTAAAGGTAAAAAAAAATGGCCTCGATTCCTCGAAGCCATTCCTTATCTTAAAAACGGTTGGGTTTATTTACCTTCCATTTTGTTTTTTAATTGTGTCAAAGCATCTAAATCACCTAAAGTAGATTTTTCACTTGCTTGATTTACTTTCTTCACAGCCGAAGAACCACCTGCCGGTTTAGCTTTGCTAGTACTAGACCCACTTTTCGATGGGCGATTGTCTTCGATGTCTTCGAACGTTTTGGTATGAGAAACAACAATCTTACGAGCATCTTTGTTAAATTCAATGATCTCAAAACTCAATGTTTCTTCAACTTGCGCATTAGATCCATCTTCTTTTCTCATATGACGAGCTGGACAAATTCCTTCTAAACCATAAGGTAATGAAACGATTCCAGACTTATCTTTGTTCTCAATAATTGTTCCTTGGTGAGTTGTTCCTTCCGCAAAAGTTTCAGAGAACACTTCCCATGGATTTTCTTCCAATTGTTTGTGACCTAAAGAAATACGACGATTTTCTCTGTCTATTTCTAAAACGATAACATCGATTGGTTCATCAACCTTACAGAATTCTGAAGGATGCTTGATTTTCTTTTGCCAAGAAAGGTCAGAAATGTGGATTAATCCATCAACACCTTCTTCTAGTTCAACAAAAACACCAAAATTAGTGAAGTTACGAACTTTAGCAGTGTGCTGTGTTTTAACAGCAAACTTCCCTTCGATAGCTTCCCATGGATCTGGCATCAATTGTTTCATTCCCAAAGACATTTTTCTTTCTTCTCTGTCTAAAGTTAAAACTGCTGCTTCAACCTCATCTCCAACTTTCAAGAAATCTTGTGCCGAACGTAAGTGCTGAGACCAGCTCATTTCAGAAACGTGAATAAGACCTTCAACTCCTGTAGCAATCTCAACGAATGCACCATAGTCAGCCATAACAACCACTTTTCCTTTTACTTTGTCACCAACGTTAATTCCTTCAGACAATGCATCCCAAGGATGAGCTTGCAATTGTTTAAGACCTAATGCAATTCTTTTCTTTTCGTTATCGAAATCCAAGATTACAACGTTGATTTTTTGATCTAACTCTACTATTTCTTCTGGGTGATTAACACGTCCCCAAGATAAATCAGTAATGTGAACAAGTCCATCAACTCCACCTAAATCGATGAATACACCATAAGATGTGATGTTTTTAACTGTTCCTTCCAATACTTGACCTTTCTCAAGACCAGAAATAATTTGTTTCTTTTGCTCTTCCAACTCAGCTTCAATAAGCGCTTTGTGAGAAACAACAACATTTTTAAATTCTTGGTTAATTTTAACTACTTTGAATTCCATGTTTTTACCAACATAGACATCGTAATCTCTAATTGGTTTCACATCAATTTGAGAACCTGGTAGGAATGCTTCTAAACCGAAAACATCTACAATAAGTCCACCTTTTGTTCTGCATTTAACAAAACCAGTGATAATTTCACCTGTCTTAAGGACTTCGTTTACCTTGTGCCAGGCGCTGTGTACACGAGCGATTCTATGAGAAACAACCAATTGACCGTATTTGTCTTCTTGTGTTTCAACATAAATATCAACTTTGTCTCCAATCGCTAAATCTGGATTGTAACGAAATTCACTTGTAGGAATAACTCCTTCAGACTTTGAACCAATATTGATTACAACTTCTTTTTTGTTAAGTGAAATAACTGTACCTTCTACAACCTCATGCTCTGCGATTGATTTTAAAGTACCTTCGTAGCGATCAGACATTTCTGATCTTTCTGCTACCGTATAACCGTCTAATGCTAAAGCATCCCAGTCGAATTCTGCAGTTCCCTGCGTTTTAATTTCTGTTGCCATTTTGGCTTAATGATTTGTATTTCAAGTTATCTACCTACCTTGAAAGTATATGTTCGTAGTCACATAAGGATAGATTTGTGACTAAAATAATCGCATACCTCTTGCATACGAGGGGGCAAAGATAATCAATTATTCTGATTTACAATAGGGTAGGCTTCGAAAAAAAAAATACGGACAAGTGTTGACTTGTCCGTACATCGCATTATGAATTTAATTAATTTTTATAAAGCGTCTGCTCTTTTTTTATACTCAAGTGCTTTTTCCGAATCACCTAGGTTTCTGTGAAGTTGGAACAATATGTTTAAAACCGCCTTGTCTTTAGGTGCTCCAGTAATATAATTCTCCAATGGTGAAACAGCTCTTTTGTATATTTCTTGACTCTCTGCAATCATTACATCGTATTTTGCATCGCCAAATTTTAACTTTCTTGCATCCGTATTGAGATCTCCTGCCCATGTAACTAAATGCGCGCCTAATTGGTATTGTGCATTAACGTAGTCTGGATCAATCTCTAGCGCTTTGTTTAACGCTTGCTCCGCTTTTGAGTTCTCTTTTAAATCGATGTAAATTGTACCAATTGTGTAGTACAATTGTTTATTGTTTGGGTCAGTTGCAATCGCATCAGCTAATGCTTTCTCAGCACCAGCAGCATCACCAGCATCGATGTTTGTATTGACTAATTCCAATAACAAATCTTTATCAGAAGGATTGTCTTTTCTTGCATCATTAATGATAGCTTTCGCTTTTTCTAAGTTTCCTGCTCTTCGATAAGCGCTAGACGCTAGTATAGCTGAAGTTGTACCTCTGTACTTTACTTTTGCTAATTTTTCATATCCTTCAGCTGCTTTTGCGAAGTCCCCTACTTTTTCGTAGCATAACGATGCATTGTAAATGGCAGAACTATCTAATACATCAATGGCATTGTTATATGTAGCTTGATAAATGTATAGCTCAGCAGCTTCCCCGTATTGTTCAGATTTGTATAACATACCTGCAAATCCATTAAGCATAACTACTTTCTGATTCACTGCATCCCTGATTTCACTTTTGTACTTATTTCCAAGTGGATAACCTTGTTTAAACGCAGCAGCAGAAACGTCCATGGCATCTTCTCCTGCAAGTTTTATGAAGCTAGTGTCTTGAGAAGACATACCTAAGCTTAAAAAAGCCGCATAGATTTCTCCTTTCAACCAAAGTGTTTTTTGACTGTTTTTTGTGTCTTCATGAGCTGCGGCAAGGTCGATAAACTCTTTGGCTTCAATTAATGATTTTTTGGCAGCATCTGTTTTGCCTTTCATCATGTTTATTTGAAACTGTTGCTTATATACAACGGCCGCACTTGTTTCATTTTTCTTTTGCCCAAAAGCAATACTCGTTAGTGTTAAGACTCCAACTGCAACAATTGAGCCTTTGAATGAAATTTTCATAATCGTTTATTTATTATTTAGATACATTTATTTTGGTTATTCCACAGAACCATTTTCAATATCCGTGCCATTTTCTGCAGAATCTTCATTATTCTCGATTGAATCTTCGGCATCCAATAAGTTTTCGTCCTCATTATCGCTTCTAGGAACTCTTGCTACTGCCGCAATTTCTGATTTTCCTTTTAGATTAATCAATCGTACACCTTGTGCTGATCTTCCCATTGTTCGGATAGTATCAATGTGCATTCTAATAGCAACGCCAGCCTTTGTGATAATCATTAAATCTTCTTCATCTGTTACATTCTTAATAGAAAGCAATGAACCCGTTTTTTCTGTAATATTTAATGTTTTCACTCCTTTACCGCCACGATTAGTGATTCTGTAAATTGGTTCGTTATCTGTTGGGTCATTTAAATAAGTTCGTTTACCGTAACCTCTTTTTGAAACAACCAAGATAGTTGAATGTATGTCCTCAACGCAAATCATTCCGATGACTGCGTCTGTGTCAGATGATAACTTAACGCCTCTTACACCAGCAGCATTACGTCCCATAGAACGAACTTTTTCTTCGTTAAATCGTATGGCACGTCCTGAAGATGTTGCTAAAACAATTTCGTTAGAACCATTTGTTAATTTAGCTTCCAATAATTCATCATTGTCACGTATAGTAATCGCATTGATTCCATTCGTTCTTGGACGAGAATAAGCTTCTAAAGAAGTTTTTTTAATGACACCGTTCTTAGTGGCCATAATTATGAAGTTATTCTCAACATATTCTTTATCAGTCAAGTCGGTTACTTTGACATAAGCCTTGATTTTGTCATCTTGACCTATGTTTAATAAGTTTTGAATAGCACGCCCTTTACTTGTTTTAGATCCTTCTGGAATTTCAAACACGCGCATCCAGAAACATTTCCCTTTCTCTGTAAAGATTAATAGGTAATTGTGATTCGTGGCTACAAATAATTCTTCTAAGAAATCTTTTTCGCGAGTAGTGGAACCTTTTGAGCCCATTCCACCTCTATTCTGTACTTTATATTCAGCAAGACTTGTTCGTTTAATATAACCTGCATGAGAAATTGTCACAACAACCTCTTCGTCCGGGATTAAATCCTCAATTCTCATTTCACTTGCTGAGTACTCAATGACTGAACGTCTTTCATCACCATATTTATCACGAACATGAACTAATTCTTCTGTGATAATTGACATTCTTCTTTCTCTGTTAGCTAGAATATCTTTCAAATCAGTTATAGTAGCCATTAAAGCGTCGTATTCTCCTCTAAGTTTGTCTTGTTCAAGTCCAGTTAGCTGACGCAATCTCATTTCAACAATAGCTCGAGACTGAATATCACTCAAATCAAAACGAGCGATTAGTTTCTCTTTCGCTTCATCTGGATTTTTAGAGGCTCTAATCAATTTAATTACTTCATCAATGTTATCCGAAGCAATAATTAATCCTTCTAGAATATGCGCTCTTTCTTCAGCTTTTCGCAGTTCGTATTTTGTTCTGCGAACAACAACTTCATGTCTAAATTCAATGAAATGCTCAATCATTTGTCTCAGATTAACCATTTCTGGCCTTCCTTTAACAAGGCAAATATTATTCACTGAGAATGAAGTCTGTAGAGAAGTATATTTGTACAGCTTGTTTAGAACAACATTTGGAATAGCATCTCGCTTCAATTCATAAACGATTCGCATACCGTTTCTATCTGATTCATCTCTAATGTCAGAAATTCCTTCTAGTTTTTTATCATTAACTAAGTCAGCCGTTTTTTTGATCATGTCTGACTTATTCACTTGGTAAGGAATTTCAGATACAATGATTACTTCACGTCCACTCTTCGTTTCTTCTATTTCAGCTTTAGCTCGCATAACTATACGGCCTTTACCTGTCAATAAGGCACTTCTTACACCTTCGTATCCATAAATAATACCTCCTGTTGGGAAATCAGGAGCTTTTACATGTTGTAACAATTCTTCATCTTCGATGTCATTGTTCTCAATGTATGCAATCATTCCATTAGTAACCTCTGTAAGATTGTGAGGAGCCATATTGGTCGCCATTCCCACAGCGATACCACTTGCACCATTAACTAATAGGTTAGGTATCTTAGAAGGAAGTACTGTTGGCTCTTCTAAACTATCATCAAAGTTAGGAGCAAAATCAACCGTTTCTTTTTCTAAATCGGCTAGCATATCTTCGGCAATTTTTCTTAGTCTTGCTTCCGTATAACGCATTGCTGCTGGACTGTCACCATCAATCGATCCGTAATTCCCTTGTCCATCGACTAAAGGATAACGTAATGACCAAGGTTGGGCCATTCTAACCATTGTATCATAAACAGAACTGTCACCATGTGGGTGATACTTACCCAAAACTTCACCAACAATTCTTGCAGATTTTTTATGCGCTCTATTTGAATAAACCCCAAGGTCTTGCATACCATATAATACACGTCTATGAACTGGTTTGAAACCATCACGAACATCTGGTAGTGCTCTAGAGACAATCACTGACATTGAATAATCAATGTAAGCCGATTTCATTTCATCTTCGATGTTAATTTGGATTATTCTTTCTCCGTCTGCCATCTTCTAATTAATTTATTTTTATCACCAAAATGGTGTGTTAAATGCAAGCTTCGAAATTAGTGAATTAATCCGAAAAAAAGCAGATTATTTTTCAGCTATTTACTAACAAAAATCTGTGGAAAAATGGTTGAATAGTTGACTTATTAACAATTTTATTCGTTATATTTTTGTAAGTGAGATAAAATGCTCACTTTTATGGTAAGAAATTTGATGTAATTACGTCAGAAAACATGGATATAATATATTATGGAAGCAAAATTTTCACAGAGAGTAAAGGATGTTATTAGCTATAGTAGAGAGGAAGCTCTTCGCTTAGGGAATGACTTTATCGGAGTTGAACATCTTCTACTTGGACTAATTCGAGAAGGAGATGGTAAAGCAATTGTTGTTCTTCGTGAGTTTGAGTTGAATTTGAAACTTATTAGAAAGGAGATTGAGCAGAATTTGAATAAGTCTTCCACTGTGGAAGCTGGAGTCCAAAACTTAGCAAACATTCCGTTGGTAAAACAAGCTGAACGGGTGTTGAAATTGACTTATTTAGAAGCTAAATTGAGTAAAAGTAAGATGATAGGTACAGAGCATTTATTGCTATCTATTCTGAAAAATGAAGATAGTGTTGCTTGTAGTATTCTTAATAAGTATGGTATTATTTACGATAATGTAAAAGATGAATTAGATATAATGAAAGATGAAGATGGAATGCCTAAGGCTGAATTCCCTGGTGGGGCAGAGACAGATGGTCCAGAAGAATCATATACGGCTCCGAGGAAAGGAGGAGAATCGAAATCAAAGACGCCCGTATTGGATAATTTTGGAAGAGATTTAACTAAAATGGCTGAGATCGGTAAGTTAGACCCTATTGTTGGGCGTGAAAATGAAATAGAGCGAGTTAGTCAAATTCTCTCACGAAGAAAGAAAAACAATCCTATACTGATAGGTGAACCAGGTGTTGGTAAAAGTGCAATTGCCGAGGGTTTAGCCTTGAGGATAGTTCAAAGAAAGGTGTCTCGAATATTATTTGGGAAAAGAATCGTTTCATTGGATTTAGCATCCTTAGTTGCTGGAACGAAGTATAGAGGGCAGTTTGAGGAGAGAATGAAGGCAGTGATGCAAGAAATTGAGAAAAATCCAGATGTCATTCTATTCATAGACGAAATTCATACAATAATTGGAGCAGGAGGCGCTTCAGGCTCTTTGGATGCTTCTAATATGCTAAAACCTGCTTTAGCCCGAGGAGAGCTTCAAGCTATTGGTGCAACAACGTTGGATGAGTATAGACAGCACATTGAAAAAGATGGTGCTTTAGAGCGTCGTTTTCAGAAAGTAATCATTGAACCAACTTCTAATGAAGAAACTGTCCAAATACTTGAAAATATCAAAGAGCGTTATGAGGATCATCATTCTGTCACGTATACCAAAGAAGCGATTCAGGCATGTGTAACATTGACTGAGAGATATATCACTGATCGACATTTGCCAGATAAGGCAATTGATGCTTTGGATGAGGTGGGTTCAAGGGTGCATCTTAAGAACATTAATGTACCTAAAGCAATTTTAGATGTTGAGAAAAAAATTGAAGACTTAAAGGTTGAAAAAAATGAAGTGATTAAGTCTCAGCAATATGAAAAAGCGGCTGAGTTAAGAGATGATGAACGCAAATTAATCGATGAATTAGATGCTGCTAAGAAAAAATGGGAAGAAGAGTCTAAAAGTAATCGCGTGCCTGTTAACGAAGAAAACGTAGCTGAAGTTGTCTCAATGATGTGTGGTGTTCCTGTGACAAGGATTTCTGAGTCTGAGACGGGTCGATTGGCGAATATGGCTGAAGAATTGAAAAACAGAGTAATCGGTCAGGACGAGGCAGTTGATAAGGTCGTGAAGGCGATTCAGCGTAACCGTGCAGGATTGAAAGATCCTAATAAGCCTATTGGTTCGTTTTTCTTTTTGGGGCCAACTGGTGTCGGTAAAACGCAATTAGCAAAAGTATTGGCGCAATATCTCTTCGATTCTCAAGATTCATTGATTCGAATAGATATGTCTGAGTACATGGAGAAATTCTCTATATCTAGGTTAGTTGGAGCACCTCCAGGATACGTTGGATATGAAGAAGGTGGTCAATTAACTGAGAAGATAAGAAGAAAACCTTATTCTATTGTATTGCTGGATGAAATAGAGAAAGCACACCCAGATGTCTTTAATCTATTATTACAAGCTCTAGATGATGGTCATATGACGGATGGTTTAGGACGAAAAATAGATTTCAAGAATACGATCTTGATTATGACTTCAAATATTGGTGCTCGACAGTTAGCTGATTTTGGAACAGGTGTAGGTTTTGGTACAAAATCACAAGAAGATCAAAAAATCGAAAATTCTAAAGGTGTTGTTTTAGCAGCATTGAGAAAAGCATTTGCACCTGAGTTTTTGAATCGTGTTGATGATATGATAATGTTTAATTCACTTTCTAGAGAAAATATTCACATAATCATTGATTTAGAATTGGAGAAATTATATGGTCGTATCAATGACCTTGGATATGCTATTTCATTAACAGAGTCTGCAAAAGATTTTATCGTTGAGAAAGGTTATGATGAGAAATTCGGTGCGCGTCCATTAAAAAGAGCTATTCAAAAACTAATTGAAGATCCACTAGCTGAGGAAATTGTGAATTCTAAATTGCATGAAGGAGATACCATTAAAATCGATCGTAAAGAAGAAGCAAAAGAATTGACAATAAATATCATTAAAGCAAAGAAAACGAAAGCTCCAAAAGAAGAGGGGTAAAAATTGCAGAAGTAAAATAAAAAAGAAAAATGATGAGTTAGAAATGACTTGTCATTTTTTTATTTCAAAGAGATATGATAGAGATAAACGAGGGAAAAACAAACAATTATTTAATACATGGGTTGGTCACAGTTGTTACTTCTATTTTTATTTTCTATTTATCTAGTGTTTTTTCTGAGTCGCTAGTAATTGTAGCTTTTATTGTTTTTGTGATTGCTATTTCTTTGTTTATTGCAACTAATGGTTTAGAAATAGACATTGATAAGAGGATGTTCAGAAAATTTGGAAAGATTTCAGTAGTTCGATTCGGGAAATGGAATAAACTATTGGATATTGATAGAATTGAGTTAAGAATGCAGTCGTCGAATGCTCAAAAAAATGTAATGACTGGCGTTGTTCCTGCATTGAATTCAAAATCTATAACCTATGATATCGTAGTTTACGATACTTTTGACGATGAGCAAATTATATATGATTTTTTAGATTATCCCAAGGCTAAAGAAGCGTTTAAACTTATTTTAGAAAAAATAGATGCTCCTGCAAGGAATAGAGTTGCTGAGAAAATGGCGAATAATAAAGCAAATAGAAGAAGGTAATTCTCCTTTCTTTAACCTTTTTCACGCTTTTCCACAGCCTTCCTAACGCTCCCATATTTCAATAACAATTCCTTTGCTTCTATATACGTTACATCAATCGTTTCCATGATCATTTTTACGCCTCTGTCAACTAGTTTATTGTTGGTCAGTTGCATGTCAACCATTCGGTTTCCTTTTACGTGACCTAATTTTATCATTAATGAAGTGCTAATCATGTTTAAAATTAATTTCTGAGCGGTTCCCGACTTCATTCTAGTGCTGCCTGTTACAAATTCAGGGCCGACAACGGCTGTCATTTCATGCTGAGCCGCATTGGCAATTGGATTACCAGGATTACATGTAATTGAGCCTGTCAACAATCCTTTTTTATTAGCTGTTTCAATTGCACCAATAACGTAAGGCGTAGTTCCGGATGCTGCGATGCCAATTAGAGTGTCATTTTTATTAATAGAATGCTGTTGCAAATCTTTCCAGCCTTGTTTTAAGTCGTCTTCGGCAAATTCAACAGCATTTCGCATGGCTTTATCACCTCCGGCCATTAAACCAACAACAACTCCGCTTTCTACTCCGAAAGTAGGTGGACATTCACTGGCATCAACAATTCCTAATCGTCCGCTTGTTCCAGCGCCGATGTAAAATAGTCGTCCGCCATTTTTCATTCTTCCATAACAAGCATCAACAAAAGCATCAATATTTGGGATGATTTTTTCTATGGCAAATGCTACTGTTTTGTCTTCGTTGTTAATGTTGGTAAGTAACTCCGAAGTTGACATTTTATCCAAATCGGAATGGTTGGAAGAAGATTCGGTGACGCTATTTGTCATTTTAAATATGCTTTTTGTTCGGTTTTATTAAGAATAACTTCTACATGCTCTTTTAGGGTAGTTGAAAGACTAAGCCCTACAAAATTGGCCTTAATCGGAAAGCGTCGATGCTTTCTATCTACTAGAGCTAAGGTTTTAATTGCTTTGGTTGGGAATTTCAACAATTCGTTGAGTGCATATTGCATCGTTTTACCTGATTTCAGAACATCATCCACCAAAACGATATATCCATCTTCTAAGCTGGATATATCTTCAGACAAAGTGATTTCATTTGCCCAAGGTTCTGTTTTATCAATTTTAATTTCAAATAAATGAACGTTTAAGTCAGAATTTTCTCGAATAATCGCTGCAATTTTATTCGCTAATGTGACGCCATTACCAATAATTCCTCCAACGAAAATTTCTTTCTCCTCAAAGCAGTTTTCTAGCAACTGATGGGCAAGTCTGTTAATTTTTTGTTCAATTTGGATAGTTGAAAGTATCTCTTGCATAATTTTGAAATTTGTGTCAAAGATAGCGCTTTCAATTTAGAACGCATTCTATAAGTTATTAAATAGAATTGTTAACAACATCTAATAAACTATACCGATAAAGTAGTATTGGAATAAGTTTTTTGCATAAATTTGCATTCGATTTACTGCCAATTATGGCAAAAGTTGAACCTTTAAAAAGCGAGCACAGAATGCCGAGAAACAAGTCGATTAAGTCCATCCTTATCATAGGTTCTGGGCCAATTGTGATAGGTCAAGCATGTGAATTTGACTATTCTGGATCACAAGCTTCGAGGTCTTTGAGAGAAGAAGGAATCGAAGTCACTTTAATTAATTCAAATCCCGCAACAATAATGACCGACAAGGTGGTGGCAGATAATGTCTATCTTAAGCCTTTGGAGCCAGCTAGTATTGTTGAAATTCTTGAAAAACATGATATTGATGCTGTGTTGCCAACAATGGGAGGTCAAACGGGATTGAATTTGTGTATTAAATGTGATGAATTAGGTATTTGGGAAGATAATAATGTAGATATTATTGGGGTTGACATCAATGCTATTGAAATTACGGAAAATAGAGAAGCATTTCGTGATTTGATGACAGATATAGATATTCCTATGGCGCCTCAGCAAGCTGCAAAATCTTTCTTGCAAGGGAAAGAAATAGCTCAAGAATATGGTTTTCCACTTTGTGTTCGAGCTTCGTTTACCTTAGGGGGAGCAGGCGCCTCTATTGTGCATGATCCAGAAGAATTTGATACTTTGTTAGAAAGAGGTTTGCAATTATCACCCATTCATGAGGTGATGATTGATAAAGCACTGTTGGGATGGAAAGAGTATGAGTTAGAATTACTTCGTGATAATAATGATAATGTGGTAATTATTTGTTCTATTGAGAATTTTGATCCGATGGGTGTTCACACAGGGGATTCAATTACTGTGGCTCCTGCGATGACATTATCGGATACTACGTTTCAGAAAATGCGAGATATGGCCATCAAAATGATGCGCTCTATTGGAAATTTTGCTGGTGGATGTAATGTGCAGTTTGCTGTTTCTCCTGATGAGAATGAAGATGTTATCGCTATCGAAATAAACCCTCGAGTTTCTAGATCTTCAGCATTGGCGTCAAAAGCAACGGGTTATCCTATTGCAAAAATTGCTACTAAACTGGCTATCGGTTATCATTTGGATGAGTTGAATAATCAGATTACTAAAACGACGTCTGCGCTATTTGAACCAACTTTAGATTACGTGATTGTGAAAATACCGCGATGGAACTTTAATAAATTCCCTGGCACGAATTCAGAATTAGGTATCCAGATGAAATCGGTTGGTGAAGTAATGGCTATCGGTCGGTCATTTCAGGAAGCCTTACAAAAAGCATGTCAGTCGCTAGAAATAGGTAGAAACGGACTAGGAGCTGATGGTCGTGAGCTAACAGATCAGAATAAAATTCTCTACAGTCTAGAACATCCAAGTTATGACAGACTATTTCATATTTATGATGCAATAAAATTAGGTATTCCGTTCAAAACGATACACGATAAAACAAAAATTGACCCTTGGTTTTTAAGGCAAATAGAAGATTTGATTCATCTTGAACAAAAGATAGAAAAATTTCATCTGGAGAGTCTTCCCAAAGAGTTACTCTTTGAGGCAAAACAAAAAGGATACGCAGATAGACAGGTCGCACATATGTTAAGGTGTTTAGAATCTGAAGTGTATAAGAAAAGAGAAGAGTTTAATATCCAACGAGTTTACAAAATTGTTGATACATGTGCCGCTGAATTCCCAGCTGAAACGCCTTATTACTATTCAACTTTTGAATATGAAAATGAAAGCATAGTTTCTGATAAGAAAAAAGTGGTTGTTTTAGGTTCTGGACCAAATAGAATTGGTCAGGGTATAGAGTTTGACTACAGCTGTGTTCACGGTGTTTTGGCAGCAAAAGAATGCGGTTACGAAACCATTATGATTAACTGTAATCCCGAAACTGTTTCAACAGATTTTGATACAGCAGATAAATTGTATTTTGAGCCAGTCTTTTGGGAACATATTTATGACATTATTCGCCATGAGAAACCAGATGGAGTAATTGTTCAACTAGGAGGTCAGACTGCATTAAAGTTAGCAGAGAAATTAGAACGCTATGGAATAAAGATTTTCGGAACCAGTTATGATGCTTTAGATTTAGCAGAGGACAGAGGACGTTTTTCTAAAGTGTTAGAGGATAATAATATTCCCTTTCCAAAATACGGAGTTGTAGAAAGCGCGGAACAAGCATTGGTTTTGTCAGGTGATTTAGGCTTTCCTCTATTAGTTCGTCCTTCTTATGTTTTAGGAGGTCAAAAAATGAAAATTGTTATCAATAGAGATGAATTAGAACATCATGTAGTTGATATTCTCAATGAAATGCCAGGTAACCAAATTCTCCTTGATCACTTTTTAGGAGGTGCCATTGAAGCCGAAGCAGATGCAATATGCGATGGAAAAGATGTATATATCATTGGTGTAATGCAACACATAGAACCTGCTGGTATTCATTCTGGTGATTCTTACGCAGTTCTTCCTCCTTATAATTTGGGCGATTTTGTGATGGATCAAATAGAAGATATAACTCGAAAAATTGCGGTTGAACTAAAAACGGTTGGATTGATGAATATTCAATTTGCCATCAAAGATGATATTGTTTATGTAATTGAGGCAAATCCGAGAGCATCAAGAACAGTTCCGTTTATCGCGAAAGCATTTGATGAGCCGTATGTTAATTTTGCCACCAAAGTAATGCTTGGAGAAAAAAAAGTAAAAGATTTCAACTTTCAACCTAAGAAAAATGGGTATGCCATTAAAATACCTGTCTTTTCTTATGAGAAATTCCCAGACGTAAAGAAAGAATTAGGACCAGAGATGAAATCAACAGGAGAAGCAATTCAGTTCATCGACACTTTGCGCGACCCGTTTTTCTTGAAAATTTATTCTGAACGTAACATGCATTTATCTCGATAGTGGTTTCTGAAGCAAGCATACCAGGTTTATTTAGAATGGTTTTGATAATCGTTGCTGTTATCTTTATACTTCGTCTTGTTGGTCAATTTATGATTGCAAAACGAAATATGGAAGAAGAAAGAGGAATGAATGAAGATAAACGAGCTTTTGATGAAGCGAAAAAGAAGGCTTCTCAGAATATAGGTAAAACGAAACTTGTTAAGAAATCTAGAGGTCAGAATGACGTGGAAGATGTAGATTTTGAGGAGGTGGATTAATTTATAACTCAATATCTTCTAAGAATTACATTTTGATTATATTTATGACTTTATTATAAAGAAGTTAAAAATAGTCTATGAATATCTCTCAATTCTTCAAGAAAAACTGGCAACACTTTGCTGTGATTGCAGTGTTTTTTATTTTAATGTTTGCCTATTTCTCGCCTCAATTCGATGGTAACGCATTAAAGCAACATGATGTTGAGCAGTTCATTGGAATGTCAAATGAAATAGCGCATCATCGTGAAAAATTTGATGAAGAACCACTGTGGACTAATGCAATGTTTGGAGGAATGCCGGCTACACAAATTTCGGTTTTATACAAGGGAAATTACTTTCAAAAGGCCCTGCGAGGATTTTTTACATTAATTAATGGACCGGCAGGTATTTTATTGCTCCATTTAATAGGATTTTATATACTGGCTTTATGCTTGCGTGTAAAACCAATTGTTGGCTTTATAGGGGCTGTTGCATTTGCCTTTGCTACTTATGAAATAGTCATTCTGCAAGCTGGACATAATTCTAAGGCAATAACTGTTGCACTTATGGCACCCGTTCTTGGAGCATTTATTTTAGCTTATCGAACCAATTGGAAATGGGGAGTACTTTTGTCTGCACTATTTATGTGTTTTCAATTGGCAAGTAATCATCTCCAAGTAACATATTATTTGGGAATTTTACTGCTTAGCCTTGGGGTTTATGAATTCGTTGTAGCCTTTAAGAAGAAAGAATTAAAGAAATTTATTAAGGTAAGTGTAGCCTTAATGGCAGCATATTTATTGGCGCTCGTTATTAATCTAGGTAATGTAATAATGACCAATGATTATGCAAAACATACAATAAGAGGTGGAAATGACTTATCAATCAATGTTGATGGCACAAAAGCAACAAAAACAACGCAAGGCTTAGATAAAGATTATATCACAAATTGGAGTTATGGAGTTGGAGAATCGTTCACTTTACTTTCACCTTATGTTAAAGGATCGGCATCTGTAGGTATCCGTGATACTCAATTTAAAGAAGTCATTGAAAATTCTGATAGAACCCGTGTTGAAATCAATGATGTTCTTACTGCACCTTACGGTTTGTATTGGGGGGAACAGCCTTTTGTAAGTGGTCCAACTTATATCGGGGTAGTTATGCTCTTAATTATGATTTTAGGTTTAGTATTCATTGATGATAAGCGAAAATGGTTGTTTTTTGGAGTGGGGGTTCTAGCGTTGATGCTTTCGTGGGGGAAAAATTTCATGGGATTGACCGATTTTTTCATTGATTACGTTCCAGGTTACAATAAATTCAGAACAGTTACTATTATCATGGTTCTAATTGAGTTAATTGTGCCTTTGATTGCCATCCTTTTCTTGGATCAATTGTTTAAAAAAAGGGAAGAGTTAAAGTCTAAGAAAATGACTTTTTTTATCGTTTCAGGTGCATTTGTTGTTGTACTGTTAGGGATTAAGATGGTCGGATTGAATGATTATTATTCAACGCGAACAGAAAGAGAAAGTATTGATTTAGTTAGTGAAAACGTGATGAAGCAATTAGATCAATTAACTCCGCAACAATTAGCTGAAAATAAAATAGACATTAATAACCAACAACAAATTCAACAAATTGTTGATGGAGAAACGGAAAAAGCAGAAGTAAAATTCAAAGCATTCAAAAACGCAAGAAAAGAGGTTTTTCATAGTTCAATGAATCGTTCAATTGGCTTCTCAGTAGTTACAATTTTCATTTTTCTCTTGTATTTTATGACAAGCTTACCAACAATGGCTATTGTTGCTGGGTTGGGAGTTCTAGTGATGGTTGACATGATTTCTGTTGCCGGAAACTATTTGAATAGCGATGAAGATGAACGAACAGGAAAATCAAAATACTGGTTGGCCAAAGAAGAAGTGAAATATCCTGTTTCTTCTTTGCAATCAGATCTGAAAATTTTGGAGCTAGAGTCCGTTGACCCTAAAATTAAAGAGGCAATTGACAAAGGAGAAAAATTAGGTATTGCAAAAGCGGATGAGTTAGAATATACAGGTTCAAGTAAACGACGAGTAGTGGATTCATACAAATTCTCTGAATTAAACTTTGCCACCAATTATCGTGTCTTTACTTTCGAAAACCCATGGGGAAGTTCTAGAACTTCTTATTTCCATAAAAATTTGGGAGGTTACCATGGAGCAAAATTGAGAAATATTCAAAATCTGTTTGAGTTTCAATTATCGAATGGCAACAATAAGATGTTTGATATGTTAAACGTTAAATATTTTGTTCAAAACGGTGCTGTTCGTCAAAATTCAACTGCAATGGGAAATGTTTGGTTTATAAAGGACGTCAAGGTTCAGGAAACGGCCGATGATGAAATTAGATCTCTTGGAACTGAGTTTAAACTAGAAAACAAAAGCACTGGACGTTTGGTTATCAATGATGAAGAAGTGAAAACTGCCGCGGTTTATGGTACAGAAAAACTACAATACATAACTCCAGGGAATGATACGTTGCCTGTTCAATTGTCAAACGGAATGGCAAAAGGAATGGAAGCAATGATGGTGATGGATGCCAATGGGGAAACCAATTTGATTCCTGAATTAACGTTGAAATTGGACACAGCCAATTCTTTTAGAACGCTCGTTTCTATCTTGGTGACGGATGATTTTAATCCAAGAGAAGAAGTTGTAATGTTGAGTTCTGAGGCAAAGAAACTAACATCTAAAAAATATTCTGGAGAGGGTTCAGCTAAAATGACTAGTTACAAACCTAATCAAATTGATTATGAAATTGAAATTGATAAGAAACAACTGGCTGTCTTCTCTGAAATATATTATAAGAATGGTTGGAAAGCAATGGTCGATGGAAAAGAACAAGAAATTTTAAAAGTTGATTATCTACTTAGAGGACTTGAATTAGAAAGTGGAAAACATAATATTTCCTTTATTTATGAATTACCCAAGTATAAGATGACTACTATTCTTTCAATTATTGGAACTTTAATTTTACTGATTGTTTTCGGATGGATGCTATTTGTGAATTTCAAGGCTTCAAAAGGAGATTTTGAAGAGTAAATTATATTTATTTGCATATTTCAAAGCTATTTATGAAGAATAAGCAATCATATTATTTGGATGGTGACTTTGATTCAATAGTTGAAAAAGGTGCAGTTAAGTACAAGGCGGTTGGTCAAGAAAGAAATAATTCTGCAATTGTTATTGAATTAAGTAGTACCCAAAAACAAACAATCAATCATCAAGCTTTTTCGGAGATTGTAAATTTCTATAATACCAATGAGAAATCATTCAAGTCTTTCGAAAATAATCTGGGCATCGACGTCTGGTTTCTTCAGAATTTGAGATTGTATTACAATTATCGAGATTTATTGCTCGATTCGGCTTTAATGGGTGCCTTTCTGGATCAAGTAGAAGATGGAATAATAATCACTTCTAATTCACTTCTGTTGGATTTTGTGGATTCATCAAAAATTAAAGTTGTTCCCGCAAAAAAAGTTAAAAAGAGAAAGTACAAACGCTTTCTAGCAGAGATATGGCTTATTGTGAAGCAACGAAGCATCAGAAAGCAAAGAATTAGTAAAACCGTCATATTATCAAACGCCTTGGATAATCCAAATGGAGAGTCTAAGCGATTTGGGAGTCTGGAAGATTCTTACGATAAGATAATTAACCGAAGTCTTTTGGAAACAAGCAATGACTTACCTAAAAGAGCGAATTATTCCAATCAATTCATAAATACAGACCAATTATTTAAAAGCTATTTGAAACGATTCACTTTTATTTCTGATTACTTAAAAATAAAAAAGGCATATAAAAAATTGAGAAGAGGCATACTTAGTACAGATAATAAATTGGACACCAATCAGAATGTGATTTTGAATTTGTTCTGGAATTCGAGAAAAAGTAGTTACTTGTATTATTTGCGTTATAAATCATTCAGTCTATTCTTTCGTAATCATCAAATTAAGGCAGTATTACTCAGTGATGAAAATGGATCCCAACAAAAAGTAGTCCAGTATGCTGCAAAGAAAAACAAAGTTAAAATCGCCGCTTTTCAGCATGGAGCAATCGCTCGAAGATTTCAGTTGGATTACGATTTTAGTAAATATAATTCAAAACCACTCCTTCCAGATGTAACCTTCGTCTGGGGAGAGAAATATGCAGAAATATTAGTGGATCTCGGTTATCCCGAAGGCACAATAAATACGTGTGGTAGAATTACACCAAACAAAGATAGTCTTCCGGCGAATTCAAAATTTGATGAGATTGAAAATGAAATAATTTTGTATGCAACTCAACCTCAGCCAGACCAGACATTGAGGGTTCAACAGTTAAAAGATGTATTGCTAGCTGCTAAAGAATTCAGGAATCAATATTCACTCGTAATTCGACCACACCCTGGAGAAAAAGACGACAATTACTTTTTGAATATAGCCAAAGAAGTTAAATGTGAAAATTTTTTAATTGATAGAGTCACTGCTCTTGAGCTTCAAATGGAAAAATGTGAATTACTGATTACAAGCTATTCTACGGTGGGTTCTGAATTTATTCCTTTCTTTAAACCGCTAATTGTTCTGGATTATTTGGCAGAAGACATGGCTGGATGGATACGAGAAGGAGTTGGAATACCGATAGCAAATAAGAATGAATTAGTAGAAATTCTTAAGAAAGAAGAACGGCCAATTAATAACACGATGTATGAGGTGTTTATCAAGAATTATTTTTATAGAATCGACGGAGACGCTGCCATAAGAGCACAGGAAGTCATTGAAAAGCTGATTGATAAATGGGAATAATCGAAAAACAAAGTAAGTTCAACCTACTCATTTTAGCTATAGCCGTTTTTTTAGGTGCTGTTAATAATATAGGTTTGTTTCCTGTTGCTTTGAATAAAGAAGAGTGGGGAATCATTCGATTTTTACCAACTATATCTATTATTGCCAGTAATATTTCGTTATTTGGGACTCCCAGTATTTTGATGAAATTTATGCCGTCATTTTTAAAAAAGGAGGGTTCCAACAATGGATTATTCTTCTATTCGATAAAAATTGCAGCGGTCGGAATACTTACCGTATTGGCTATCTTTATGCTCTTTAAATCAAGTATATTAGGTATATATGAGGAAAATGCAGGTAGAATTTCAGATTACTATAATTTGATAATCCCCTTGTTTGTTCTTACCGCCGTAACTGATTTGCTCAGCGCATTTACCCGAGCTCATTTACTTTCTATTTATCAATTATTTTTAAAGGAAGTTGTTCACAGAATTGTACAAGCAATTTTATTGATGTTACTTATTTTTAAATGGGTAGATTTTGAATTATTTACCACTTTGTTTTCATTATCGCTCCTTGTTAACCTAATTGGGCTGATTTATTTTCTGTCATCGCGAAAATTGTTAGATGTTAACCCAGCAGTGATTCCAAAAGAGAACAAAAAAGCAATTCTCAAATTTGGTGCTACGAGCTCTTTAACAGGATTGGGTGCTACACTGACTAATCGAATTGATGGCTTGATGATTACAGCATTAGTTTCTGGTGGAGTTATTGGCATTTCAAATGGACTAGAGGCAGTTGCCATTTATTCTTTTGGTTTGTATTTGATCTCGATTATTGATATGCCTGCCCGTGCAATTGCAAATATAGCCAATAACATTATCGCCGTTGCATGGGAGAAAAATGATAAAAAAGAATTATTGCTGATATACCAAAAAACTTCTATTAATCAATTGATAATAGGAGGGCTTCTGTTCATATTAATTTGGTCGGGTATTGATGAGCTTTTTGAATTGATTGGAAAATACGAAGAGTCTAAATGGGTCATCTTATATCTCGGAATTGGAAAAATAGTTAACCTAACTTTTGGAACTAATAGTGCAATAATATCAAGTTCTAAGTATTATATCTATTTGATGTATGCGATGCTTGTCTTACTGGTGTTGACAGTTTCTCTAAATCTCTATTTTATCCCGCTTTATGGTATTGAAGGAGCCGCAATTGCAACTACTTTGACTTTGGTGAGTTATAATTTATTGCTGTTGTTTATGATAAAAATAAAGTCAGGAATGCAGCCTTTTACGACAAAAACATTAATAAGTATTCTTTTGGCGGGAACTTTATTCGTTTTTGCCAACTATATCGATTTTAATCTCCAACCTTTATTTGAAATAATTGTGGTAGGGTCAATTCTTTCAATTCTTTTTTTTGTTGGAGTATATACATTCAAGTTGTCTATTGAATTGAATAACACAATAGATAAGGTGATCAGATTTATCATCAAAAAAGTGCGAAGTTAATTGAAGTTCTTTACCCAATAATTTAAACTCGCGATTCTCCAAACCAAACTTGCTTTAGAATTATCTCCTTTTTTGAACTGGCTTATTACTTTGTTAGTCAATGATTTATCAATGAATGGGAGGTTTGTGTAGTCAATTTCCAGTAGATGTTTGAGATCTCCTCGTAGCCATCTTACTTCTCCAGGTGTAACAAACCCTTTCTTGTCTTTTCTTCCAACTATTTCCCGAGGCATGACATTCTTCATAGACTCTCTCAAAATCCATTTTGACAATCCGTTTCTAATTTTTAAATCATTTTTGACTGCAAATCCGAATTCTACCAATTTATGGTCTAGAAATGGAACACGACTCTCGATAGATGCTGCCATAGAATTTCTGTCTTCATAGTGGAGTAGGGTAGGTAGGCTACTATAGTTCATAAGGGAAGAATGGAAGTCATCAAATTTATTAAACGAAGTCTTCTCGAATTGTAATTTATTTTTCGTTTTACTATTAGTTAGAAAGGGGTAATAGCGCTTAAACTCTAAATTATATAATTGTTGCTCATTTAGGATGGAAGAAAGAAAACTTTTGCCAAAAACTGACGTGGACTGCTTAAAGTCCATGGCTTGATTTCGTTTATGTTTACCAAATTCTGAGAAGAATTGGCTGAATTGAAAATTTCTGAATTGATCACCAAAATATCTGTAAAATGAGTGCATATATCCGCCCAAATAATCGTCTGCTCCTTGACCACTAAGTATCACTTTTATTCCAGCCTTCTTTATTTCTTGCATTACAAAAAATTGAGAAATAGGCGATGATCCAAGAAGAGGGAAATCACAATGGTGCATGATATCGTGATAGCTCTCTGTGGCTATTTCACCTGAAGGAGAATAAAAATTAGCCTTAAATTGAGATGGGTATTGCTCTACAATTTTATTAATAAACGGCCGCTCATCAACAGCATCAGAACCTTCATAATAGATAGAAAAAGTCTGCAAATCTTTAATTGAATGATTTGATAATAAACTACAAACTATTGCAGAGCTATCTATTCCTCCGCTTAAAGTTGCGCCAACTGGCACATCACTTCTTAAGTGTAATTTTAGAGAGTCATTGAATAGATCTTTGAATTTCTCAACAAGATTATCAGTTGTATCTTCTACCTTGTCAGTCTTCTCAATTTTCCAGTACTTAGAAATTCTAATTTTACCATTTTTAAAAGTCAAGTTGTTTCCAGGCTCTAAAATTGTAACTTCATTAAGAAAAGTTTGATCTTTAAAACTCATCCACCCCATTTGCAATGCTCTACTGCATTGATTGATATTTAATTCTGAACTAAAATGAGGTGTAACCCTTAAAGATTTTATTTCAGAAGAAAAGTAAAAGATATCATTCGCCTTAATGTAGTAAAAAGGCTTAATTCCAAATCGATCTCTTGAACAAAAAAGTTCATCCTTAATGTTGTTCCAAATGGCAAAAGACCACATTCCAGAAAATTTATTCACGCATGATTCTCCCCATTTTATATAGCTCTGTAAAATGACCTCGGTATCAGTTTCAGTATTGAATTTAATTCCATCATTGATTAAATCAGCCCTAATCTCTTTGTAATTATAGATTTCACCATTAAATACGATACTCAATTCATTCAAATGCATTGGCTGGTTGCCATTACTACTTAAATCAAGAATGCTTAATCGATTATGCCCTAAGAAAGTTTTTTTTCGCTGAATGACATCACTGAAATCGGGGCCTCTATGATTAGATGCAAGAACCATTTTTCTAATGATTTTGTTTCCATTATCAGGAGGTAATTTTGCATCAATGAAGCCATGAATTCCGCACATGAAAATTAATTTTGATTGTAAAGTTACTTAAAATTAAGCCTAATATTTCAACTTTAAAACAGTGTAGGGGGTGTACAATATTCGAACAAGAATAATAACCTTATACAGAACTTTTTTGGTGTTACTGACTTACAAAAGCTCTAATTTCCAACATGTGAACCTTCTCAGGAGTATTCGCAGTAACCGTGACAGTCTTTTTAATTTCATTCACCTGACCTGGTTTTGGATGGAAAACAACACTAATTACATCTGTCTGACCTGGTAAGATTGGATTCTCAGGTTTTTTTGGTGTAGTACAACCACAACTTGCTGAAACATCTTCTATAATTAATGGTTTATCTCCAGTGTTCGTTATTGTAAATACGGTTTCGTTGTCTGTATCTGGTAGAACATTTCCGTAATCATGTGTTAACTTATCAAACTTCAAGGTTGTTGTGGTGGCAGCAATCTCTTCCTCCTTAATTTTTTCTTCTGCCTCAATCTCTTTCAAAGTTTCTTTTAACTCAGATTCTGACTGTGAACCTGAAGCTACTATAGATTCAACTTCTCCAGTTTTTACTTCAAAAGTTTCTGCACCACTGCAAGAAACAAGCCCTGCTAAAAGCAGTATTGATGTGTATTTAATAGTCATGTTCAATTAATTTAGGGGTAAAAATACATAAAATTTCAATTCTTTAATCAGTCTAACCCGGCCTTAGAATATTCTTTTGACTCAATGATTTCAACTGCTCTTTGCAGTATTTCATTAGATTCATTGTAAACTTCATAAAACTCTTTAAAACCCCAAAGATTTTGAGCAAAAATAGCCTTGATTCGTAATTTTAACAAGAATTCGCTCTCATTATAACCCTCTTCATCAAAGACCAAGGTAGAATCTTCTCGCTGCGCATAAGCGACCAATTCGTTGATAATGGATTGATCTACTTTGAATTTCTTCTTATAGTCAGCAAATTCTGGATAGCGTTCTTGCATCGCTTTTCTATTTTTATTTGTGTACGTCAATGTAAATGCGTTGAGGTGACCTCCACGAACAAGTTTTGTGAAATAATCACTAATACCTGTCGTGTCTAATGGAACGAAATAGTCAGGCATTATTCCACCACCTCCGAAAACAGTTCTTTCTTTGATTAAAGTTTTATGCATTAAAGAATCTGGCATTTTTATCGAATCTTGATTCATGTATTCTCCATGAGTATAGCGATCTATCAAATCGTTATGATAAGCTTCAACATCATCGTATGGTTTTTGAATAAAACGACCACTTGGAGTATAGTAACGTGCAATCGTTAATCTTATTTGAGACCCATCAGACAAATCAATTGGACGTTGCACCAAACCTTTACCGAAAGTCCGTCTTCCCACAACAAGACCTCTGTCCCAATCTTGAATAGCCCCAGAAAGAATCTCACTCGCCGATGCAGAAGTTTCGTCAGTGAGAACGATTAATCGCCCTTCTTCCCATAGCCCTTTTCTTTCGGTTTTAAGATCGATTCTCGGTTGAACACGACCTTTTGAATAGACAACAAGTTTGTCTTTAGTTAAAAATTCATCTGCTAAATATTTCGCTGTGTATAAAAGTCCTCCACCGTTTCCTTGTAGATCAAAAATGAGATTTTCCATTCCCAATTTTTTCAATTTCTGAATTCCATCTTGCACTTCAACAAGTGAATTTCGAGAGAATGTATTCATCTTTATATAACCTGTTTTATCAGTAATCATATATGCAGCGTCAACAGAGTGTACAGGAATAACATCTCTAGTTATTGTGAAGTCAAGTAGTTTAGGAACGTTTTTCCGCTTTATTTGTATTGAAACTTTTGTTCCTTTATCTCCCAATAAACGTTTTCTTACACCACTATTTCTTAATCCATTTCCGGCAACATTACTGTCTGCAATTGTAACTATTTTGTCTCCAGCAAGCAGCCCAACTTTTTCAGAAGGTCCTCCTGATATAGTAGCAACAACCATTAACGTGTCTTTTAGGATTTGAAAACGGATGCCAATTCCCACAAAATTTCCGTTGATTCTTTCGTTGGCACCATTGACTTCTTCTTTAGAAATAAACGTAGAATGAGGGTCTAACTTTTCCAGAAGAGCTACAATAGCCGTGTTGGTTAATGCAACGGCATCAACTTCATCAACGTACATTCTTTCGATAGACGTAATAACTTCATCAAATTTTAAGGTTGTTCCAACTTTACTGTTCTGAGCATTTACTACTCCGGTAAAAAAGAAAAAAGTAAGGGAGATAAACGATAATAGTTTCATATTCTGGTTTAATTGTTTAAAGTGTCGTTCCAAAAATTGTGCCTTGATTTTTAACAGTACTAATAACGGGAAAACTATTGAATAAATTGAATCGGCTCGCTTTATTTTTTGAAATTTTGTGATTTAACCGAAATTTGTAGCGTAATTTTCATTTGCTGATTGATTTTAATCATCTGCGAAGAAATATTGACTTATTTTTTGTTTATTGTATGGGTAATTAAAATATGAGAAGACATTTTTTATTAATAGTTAGTTTTATAATTAGTTTTCAGTCGTTTGGACAAAATCCAAAGATTGACAAATTAGAAATGCTTTTTTCTCAAAAGCATTATAAACGTGTTCATAGAAAGGCAAATAGACTTTTGGACAATCCAGAATATGATTTTTCAATGATGCCAACCTATTACAAGAGTCTATCACTTTTTCAATTGGCGCAGAATAAATTCTGGTTAATGAGACATTCAACAGCTTTGAAAGATGCAAAAGCACTTTTTCTGAAAGTAAAATATTCTGAAAATGGAGTTAAAATTTTCAATGCACATATGTATGAAATTGCTTGGTTGAAAAGTGATTTGATTTCGTGGGCTTCTGATTTGAAAAGGATGGAAGAGGGAGATCAATTTTTAAAAGTTCAAGCAGTTATTGAAGATGTTTTTGGTGATTTTGAATTGGCTACTTTGCCAGATGGGAACATATCTGATATTATTTATGAAAAAAATGATTCTGGGAATAAAGTAAAAAGAACAGATTTGCGATCTTCCATCATTGATCACGCTAAAAATTATATTGGCGTACCTTATGTTTGGGCAGGATCATCACCTAATGGTTTTGATTGCAGTGGATTTACTAGCTACATGATGCAAGACGTTGGAAAGAAAATACCGAGGCGATCTTCTGATCAGTACATTTCTGCACAGAAAATTAAAAGAAAAGATGTGCAAAAGGGTGATTTGGTCTTCTTTGATAATGGTTCTGGAATTTCTCATGTTGGTTTAGTTGTTTCGGAAAAAGGAAAGCCACTAACAATGATTCATGCCAGTTCTAGCAAAGGTATTACTATAACAAACGTCGAAACTTCTAAGTATTGGTCGCAGAGATTGTCGGGTTTTGGCAGTTATATAGATTAACTACTTTTTCTTAAATACAAATAGCAACGAAATTGCGCTAAGAATCATCAATGAAATCAAAGTAAGGGAAAAAAATATTCTATTTTCTATTTTAAAAAGCAATATAATTTCTAATAGTAAAACGGATAATGCAGTTAGTGCAGTAACAAATTTATTTGAAATTTTTAAACGATCAATTAATGAGACACTAGTAAGCAATACAAGCAAGGCGAAAACAATATTCCATGTATTAGGAATGCTAGAACTCTGGAAAAATGCTTCGAGTAATAAAATAAAAATTGTAATACCAAGAATTGATGAAGAAAAACGTATGCTACTTTTAGCTGATAAATTATTTTTGATAAACCAAAAGTTGATCAGCATAAGGCACATTGTAAAAAGCCTAATAACATCTTTAATGATGTATTCATGATAATAAAACAAATTAATAGCATAAAATATTACTGCACCGAGAGATGCAATGATTAGAAGCGTCAGTATTAATTTTATTAATTTCAATTTCAATTTCTATTTCGTTGTGGGACCTCCCATTTTTGTAAATACGCTGTCTATTGGTTCCCAAAGTTCGATTTTATTTCCATCCAAATCCATTATGTGTACAAATTTACCGTAATCATATTCCACAATTTCATCAAGAATAGAGACTCCATTTAATTTTAATTTTGTTACGAGTCCTTCTATATTTTGAACACGATAGTTGATCATGAATTCTTTTTTAGAGGGTTCAAAATAGTCCGTATCATCTGCAAATGGGCTCCAATTGAGATAATTAATTTCATCTGGATTATGTGCATTTCTAAACTCAAAAGGTGAGCCATATTCTGTTATTGCCATGCCCAAATTTTCTCCATACCAGTCCATGGATTTTTTAGAATCGCTTGATTTAAAAAAAATGCCTCCTACACCTGTTACTTTTGGTTCAGCATCATTGTTCTTTTTTTTTGTTCCCACACTATTTTTTTTGAATTATAAATATGAAGTTGTTTAAAGTCCAATGTTGAAAAGAAAGAATATTACTAACATATTGA
>CAXBMR010000022.1:0-45291 GCA_963976995.1 uncultured Fluviicola sp. | reverse complement strand
TTGGCAACCACTCATAGCTTTGACCGCCGGTTGCATTTAGCTGCAGTTGTGTGCCATAGCAAACTATGGTGTCGTTGGGGGTGGAAACGGAGAAGGTATCGCAGGGGGTGGTGTAAGTGAGGAAGAGTTCGTGGACAGGGTTGGTTTTATTCCCTGACCCTAGGCTATCTTGGTAATCGAAATCAATGGTAACATTATTAGGGTTTACAATGTAAGATTCAATTGAAGCGAGTGCATCAACTCCTCCCATGATGTTATTGGCTACGTCATTATCTAAACCAAAAACGGTGGAGTTTTGGTAGTAAAATGCCCCTCTAACACCAGTACAACTTGGTTCCGTAAATGACTCGCGACCTCCAACTAATCCTATCAAACTACCATCAACATACACATAACTGCCATCTTCTACGCTTGCTACTGTATCACAAAATGCTACTGCATTGAATGTAAAAGCAACATCATTCATTATGTTAATGGGGTTCAAGCCTGAAAACGAATAACTCACAAATTGATTAGCGTCTTGATTATTAACGGTAATAAGGGTATTCACTTTATTTAATACTGGATTTTCGTATGCAACATAAAGGTAAAAGTCTGAATAAACTCCTTCTGAAGCAGTTGGATTTTGACTCAATGGAGAGGATAGGGAATATGAACTAATAGCAGGGGATACTAATTGAGTTACGTCAATGACAATAGTATTATAGGTTATACTTGTAAGTCCTGGAGGGTCTGAAAAATAACTGTTATTTAACGAATTAGTATAGATCAGAGGCACATTGACTCCATTGAAAAACAAACTATTATTCAAAACTGAATCAATTGTAAAAACTGACACAAACAAAAAAGCCTTTCTAATTGTACTTCCAGGTTCTATGTATATATCAAAAGTACCTGTAGTTTCCAATACAAAAGGATTAAACCCATCACCAGTAACTCCCCCGTAAAAAACATCTTGATAGAAATCAATTTGCGCATTCAAATTGCAACTTAAAACAATAAAAAAAATTGTTAGACTTGTATATTTTTTAAAAACATTTACCATTTTCCTTGCAAAAGTGTTTTTTTTTTTAAGTAGATTTATCCCAATATTAACGAAAACTATTCAATTATGAATGACCACTCAAGACACCAAAGTAACACATAGATAAGTTTTTGCTGCAGAATAGTTTAAGTCATTACCTCACTACCGTAACACTTCCCCTCAACTTGGCTTCGAGAGCCTCAGCCGCCGTTTCGGAGGTGTTTGGGTTGTGAAACGTTTCCGAAGAAGGGTTGTCGAGCGTAGCCGAGACACCCGTTTCAATCACATAAAAATAACTCCCAACAGGCAATTCCTCACCTTGGGGGCTGAGGTTCTCGAAGCCCCCTTTCCATGGCCTCCCAGCATAATCTCCCTTTGTTGATGTGTAAATAAGACTCCCCCAACGGTTATACACAAAAACTTGATTATCTGGATAAACTTCATCCAAGTAGAGAATTTCCCAAAAGTCATTGATGCCATCATTATCTGGCGTGAAAGCCGTGGGAACAACCAGCTCATTTTGAATTACTATTTGTGCGTAAGCCGTATCTGCACAAGTGGGGTCATATTGCCAGGCAATAAGCATGATTGTTTGCGCACCTGTGTTGTTAAAAACAGGTAAAATATCTTGTGAATTACTAAAAAAAGTGCCGTTTACAAACCACTCGTAGTTTGTTGCATTTTGTGAAGTATTTTCTCCCCAAACTGTAACAGGAACTTCTGTGCCACCCGCCGAGGTGTTAAATTGTGCTACTGTGTTGTTGACACTTTGCAAGAAAACCGTGGTATCTGCAAAGCAACCTACACTATCTTCTACACGCAATACATAAGGACCTTCTGCCAAGTTTACAAAAGTCGAGTCTGTTTGTAAGCCTCCACCGTTAATGCTATAACTAAGCGGCAACCAACTAAAGGAACTGCCCGAAAAAGTAAATTGCCCATTATTGGTGCCACAATCGGGTTGCGTAAACAAAACAGTGTCTAAACTTGGTTGGCTTACCAATATCTGCAAAGGACGCACCACAGAACAACTGTCATTGTTCCAAATTCTTACCGTGTAGTGCATGGTGCTGTCTGCTGTGAAAATAGGATTGGGGCAGGTATCACAACTTAGACCTGTGCTTGGCAACCACTCATAGCTTTGACCGCCGGTTGCATTTAGCTGCAGTTGTGTGCCGTAGCAAACCGTGGTATCGTTGGGAGTGGAAACAGAAAAGGTGTCGCAGGGGGTGGTGTAGGTGAGGAAGAACTCATTTAATGGATTTGTCTCGTCTTTTGTACCACCCATGTTTTGGTGGTCAAAGCGTGCACTTAAACCATTCGGGTTGAGAATATAAGGCGAAATATCTGCCAATACGTCTATACCACTCATCGTGTTATTTGCCACATCATTGTCTAAGCCAAATAATGTCGAATCTTGATAATAAAAAGCACCTCGAACACCAGTACAACCAGGTTCTTGATTAGATTCATTACCGCCAACCAATCCTATTAAATTATTGTCAATATAGACATAACTTCCATCAGCTAGTACAGCAGAAGTATCACAAAACGAATCAGTATTAAAAGTAAAGCCAATATTATTTGTTAAATCAAAAGGATTAGCACTAGCAAAAGAGTAATTAACAGAAGCCTGAGCATCTTGATTGTTTATTAGAATATTTGTTCCAATTTTACTTAAAGATGGATTGTCGTATGTAACATACAAATAAAAGCCTGAAAAAATACCGCCTGTTCCTATTGAATTTTGATTTAAAGGAGGCGTGATAGAATAACTTGTAAGAAGAGGGTTAATCATAGAAGCAACATCAAAAACTATTGTTTTATATTTAAGCCTATTTGTTACACCAACTAGACCTACAGTAAACTCGTTCTCTAAAGCTAAGTTATCAGATAAATTTATTAAACTACCATTAAAGAAAAAACTATTGTCAACAACCGAATCTCTCGTTAAAATTGAGACGAACAAATAAGCCTCCCTAATAGTACTCCCAGGCTCAATGTAAATGTCAAAAGATCCCGTTGTTTCTAATGTAAACGGATTATATCCATCCCCTGTTACTCCTCCATAAAATACATCTTGATAGAAATCTATTTGCGCATTCAAATTGTAGCTAAAAACAATGAAAAAAATCGTTAGACTTGTATATTTTATAAAAATATTTCTCATTATTCTTGCAAAAGTGTTTTTTTTTTTTTAAGTAGATTTATTCCAATATTAACCAAATTTATTCAATTATGAAAAAAATACTGACCTTATTGAGTGTAGTGTGCACAACGTTGAGTTATGCGCAAAACAACGGGGTGATACTCGCTCCGAGTTATATTCCTGATATCGCAAACCCTATTCCCGAACCCCTTCCCACCAACTTCCCGGGAAACACCAACCCCAACGACCCTTTAGATGGTTATGATGGCGCACCTGCAACTTCTGCACAAAACATCATGGTGGATAGTTTAGACGAGATTGTTTTTTTCATCGTTGACCAATACATTTATGATAAAAAAGGCGCATTAATAGACGTATTCAATGTACAATCTGTTGGTTCTCCTTATGCAACTGGTATTATTTCAGAAATTGCAGTTGTTCCAGTTCCAGGAGAGTGTAATTCATATTACATTATCTCGACCCAGCACATTGGTAGTGTCTCACTTGCTTTTGGTTTTTATTCTAAATTAACTATCAATTACGATGACTTTGGAAACCAACTCAGCGGATCTGGGTTAGAATTACAAGACATAGGTAATTGTGTAGATAAAGGTATTTCTTTCTTAAGCCTTATCGGACCTCAATACCTATCCGAAAATGGAGTCCATGATGAAGGACCAAGATATGCTGTAGTGCCTAAAGATGACAGTGTTGATATGTTTTTGTTTGTGAGCAATGGAAGTGAATTATTTCGATTAACTGTCTCCGAAACAGGCATTACTTACGACAACTATTTCATCAATTTGAACGATCTTTATCCAAATAGATTAGTACAACGATTTTTGCGTGGTAGGCTTGAAATTGAAGCAATTGTGTTAAACAATGGTAATTATAGATTGGCTCTACCTTTAGAAATAGAAGATGGTAGCGGTGTCAATTTTGGAGTTTACACATTCGATCTTGATATTAACGGAATTTTAATTTCAGGAACACAGAAAACAGCAGAATATTTTGACCTCAGTCCTGGCTCACAATTTAGATTAAAAGGTGTAGAATTGTCTCCTGATGGTTCTCGACTCTACGTTTCTCATATAGATGACCCAGATTATCCGGGGTCTTTAGATGTGTTTGATTTAACTCCTGCGACTCCTGTAAAAACAATAATTGAAAATTCTGACGTTTTTGAATTTAGTCAAATTGAGGCCTCTTTTAACAACACAGTATTATTGGCACATCAAAATGGTTTGGCGAGAATCTCGAACGCAAATGGAGCTTTTGTGCCAGCTAATCTGAATATGAATTTTGTGTCACTTGCAAGTTATCCTGCTTCAAATCCAACAGGCGAATCCATTAACGATTTTTCTGTTAGACTTCTTCAAGATCAAATAGATGGTTTTGATTATTCTACATTTGAAACCAAAACGTATGGTGCTGATTACTACAGAGTCTCAACAAATCAAACATGGTCGCCAAATACAATTGGCTCAGTAAACAACCCCTTGAATGACATAACCAATTATACAGATACAGCCTTTATTAAGAACGAATTGAGAATAGAAGCTGGAGCAACTTTAACTATTAACAACATGGTGTTAGTGTATAGCCCTGATGCAAGAGTTGTTATTGAGAATGGAGTGGGTAGTCAACAAGGAGGTCGTCTTGTTATGAACAACACCACGTTTACCAACGAAAATAGGTGTGATTCTGATTCACTTTGGTTAGGTGTTGAAGTATGGGGTAACCAAAGTCAAAAGCAAAACCTATCACAAGGTGTTTTAACAATGAACGACTCACGCATAGAGAACGCTTGGATAGGCTGTCTAGTCGGTGCAAGAACTTCATATACACAAGAAGTCCCTTTGTTTCCTGGTGGTTGTATTAGTGGCGGGGATCTTGCTGTTGACTCCATCGTAAATGATTTTATTTTTGATGACGCGCTTAACGGCGGTATAGTTGTAACCACAAATAACAGTCTTTTTTATAATAATCAACGTGGGGTTTATTTCAGACCTTATCTTCCAACTAATGGAGCCAATAACCTATCTGTTTTCAACAATACGGACTTTTTATGGGAAGGCTTCTTGAAAGAAGGTGAGGAACTAATCCAACTTGCTAAATTAGAGGAAGTAAAAGGAATACGTTTTAAAGGATGCCGATTTGAGAATCTTACTCCTGACGATTACATCATTTTTGAGCAAGGTCTTGGAATTCATTCAACTGAGTCGCAATTTCATGTATCTCCAAAATGCAATGTTCCTGTAACGGTTGGTCAACCTTGTCCTTCAGAAACCATAAGCAGTTTTAAAGGACTTAGAATAGGAATTGCTGTTTCCAATGCAAATGGGCTTAGTTTTTCATGTACAGAGTCAGAATTCATCAACAACCAACATGGCATTCGTGTGTTTGGCTCAAATAATGAGAAAATAACCGAGAATGAGTTTCAAATTCGAGAGCTTTCTAATTATCAAACATCGGGTATTGTTGCGTCTTTTTCTACAGGTTATACCATAGAAGAAAACAACTTAACAAACTTTGACAATCCGTTTTTATCAATCACAGATGTAGAATCTTATGGAATCGTTATTAGAAGCTCTGGCCCATACACAAACAAGGTGTATAAGAATACTTTTGCTAACTTGAAAATTGGTGCGCAGGCGGAAAAACTCAATGCAACAACTACCGGAGTTAACCTTGGTTTAGAATGGCAATGCAATGATTTTATTTCTAATATTGACGAGCATGATATGACCTTGATGAGGGGAAGTATAAAAGGTAACCAAGGTGCCTCCAATACAACTGGTTCAATTTTGACTGTCGCTAGAGCAGCAGCAAACAATAAGTTTTCTTTAAGTGGAGAAAGCCCTTCACTTGATCATGACTTATTTGTCAGCACTGGCTCAGTCAACTATGAATACAATGATATAAGTGCTCCTAGACACATTCCCGACTCATATACTGAACAATCAGGCTCTAATCCTGTTAGTTTTGTTCAGCCTGACCCACTTGATTTTAATTCATCACCTATCACAAATGACGCAGGTACCTGCCCTTCAAAACTAGGTAAAAAAACAATCGCTTTCTTCAAGCAGCAAATTGAAGCCTTTGAAGAAGTAATTGACGATAACTTGGAGTTGATAGAAGATGGAGCTGTAGAAGATTTACTTGAAGTAATTGTGGAGGAAAGTCCTGGGAAAGTGAGAACAGAATTATTAAAACACAGCCCCTATCTTTCTGATGAAGTTTTATTGGCATACATTGCAAGTAATCCTCCTTCAGGGCATTTAAAACAAGTGATGATAGCCAACTCTCAACTTTCTGAACAGGTAAAGGCAGCTTTAGCAGCTGTAAATATGCCAAACGGAACGGCAAATCAAATAGCAACGGCTCAGATTGGTGTTTCGGAAAGAGACAAGTTGGTTAGTGAAATATCTTATTTAACCTCTGAAAAAGACTTGCTCTATTCGAAAATGGTTAGTCAACTACTTTTGGATGAAGAAGAAGATGCTAATTTTGATGAATTAATAGAAATTCTTGAAGACAACAAAGAAGATATCTCAAGTCTAAAGTTGCTGTATAGAATTTATATTCTTCTAAAAGATGAACAAGGTGCTTTAGAAGTTTTGGTCGATTTAGAAAATTTAGGAGTTACTCCAGAATTTATAGAAATATGTAGAATCCAGAAAGAGTTAATTAACAAGTCATCGGTTGATTTAGGAATTGAAGAAGACTCGTTGATACAAAGTAGGTTACAAACTGTTAGAACTAATATTTCGGACGAAAGAGCGGGTTCAAATGCAGCTTGTTTATTAGATATCCATGGTGCTCCCATCGTTTCTGCGTTCTTAGTTGAATCTTCTGCTATTTTCATAGGTGGTAACGCTTCTCAAGAAGTAACAAGAACTGATTTATCAAAATTATTCGAGGTATCAATCTATCCAAATCCATCAACTGGACTAGTTACTTTCGACTTCCCTGACAATGAAGAAGGAGAATTGAAAATCATTGTGATTGATTTAACTGGTAAAATAATGCATACCGAAACGTGGGGCGAGACGAATGGTCAACAAATAGACCTCTCTCATCTACACAAGGGGATGTATTTAGTTAAAATTTCAATTGATAATGTTGTGGTTGAAACACAAAGTTTGAAGCTACAGTAAGAATAAATTATTTGCAAAGGAAAGCCGTTTCAAAATTTGAAACGGCTTTTTTTCTTACTTTTGATTTCAAACAAACAACAATGCAAAATTATAGCTCAACAGTTGAGAAACGATTTATAAAATACGTTGAAATTGATACGACAGCTGACCCCAATTCCGAGAGCTTCCCATCATCAATGAAGCAGAAAGATCTAGCCAAAGTTTTAGTCGAAGAATTGAAAGAACTCGGAATCAATGATGCTGAGATGGACCAATGGGGGTATGTATTTGCGACCCTTGCAAATAACACAGGTAATCATTCTTTGCCGACAATTTGCTTCTGTGCACACATGGATACAGCACCTGATTGCAGCGGTACAAATGTGAAACCAATTGTACATAGAAACTATGATGGAAACCCAATGACTCTGCCTGATGACACAACACAAGTTCTCACAACAGAAAAGCATCCCTACTTACAAGAAAAGATTGGGGACGATATCATTACTGCAAGTGGCTTGACACTGCTTGGTGCTGATGACAAAGCTGGAATTGCTATCATTATGGATTTAGTCAATCACTTGCAGGCTAACCCAGAGATTCCTCATCCAACTATTCGCGTTTTGTTTACACCCGATGAAGAAATAGGACGTGGTGTTGATCATCTGGATATGAAGAAGTTGAATGCCGATTATGGTTATACTTTAGACGGTGGAATTCTTGGTTCTTTAGAAGATGAAAGCTTTTCGGCTGATGCTGTTACTATCACAATCAATGGGATCACTGCCCACCCAGGTTATGCCAAAGGAAAAATGGTTAGTGCCATGAAGGTAGCCTCTGATTTTATTGCAGCACTTCCTAAAAAAGAATGGTGCCCTGAAGCAACAGAAGACAGAGAAGGTTTTGTGCATCCCGTTGCTATCAATGGAGGAATGGAGCAAACAGTTGTTCAGTTTATTATTCGCGACCATATTACTTCAAAATTGAGAGAATACGAAGATCGTTTGGCAGGTATTCTCAATGACGTTCTTTCCAATTATCCTAAACTTGATACTTCTTTTGAAGTCAAAGAACAGTATCGAAACATGAAAGAAATCATCAGAGATGTTCCTTTTGTGACGGATTATGCCATTCAAGCAATGGAAAATGCAGGAATTCAACCTGTGCCAACAATTATTCGGGGCGGTACTGATGGTTCACGTCTTTCTTTTATGGGTTTACCTTGCCCGAATATTTTTACGGGTGAATTAGCTATTCATTCGCGACATGAATATGTCAGTATTCAAGACATGGAAAAAGGTACGGCTACATTGACAGAATTAGTTCAATTATGGACAAAACATAGTTAATGGATTTCAAAAGCATTATTCAAAACATCAAAGCAAAGAACTTCGAGAAGATCTATTTTCTTCATGGAGAAGAGGCTTTTTATATTGACAAAATAACGGATGCTATTATTGAAAATGCACTAGAAGATCACGAGCGTGACTTTAATCAAACTATTCTTTATGGTAAAGATGCAGATGCATTGAGTGTTATTTCAGAGGCAAAAGGCTATCCCATGATGGCTCAACGTAGGTTGATTGTTTTAAAAGAAGCGCAAGATTTTTCGCGAAAAATGGAAGATTTATTGCCATATTTTGAGTCACCTTCTGACCAAACAATTTTTGTCGTAAACTATAAATACGGAAAGTACGATTCGAGAAAGAAAGCGCTGAAAGCAGCTGCCAAAAATGGGTTGGTTTACCGTTCTGACAAAATTCCTGAGTACAAATTAGCCGATTGGATCAACGTTTATGTTAAATCTAAAGGGTATAGTATTTCCTCTAAAGCGTGCATGCTTTTAGCAGAATTTTTAGGAGATGACCTAAGCAAAATCACGAACGAAATTGACAAACTAGAAATTCTTGTAGAAAAAGGAACAACAATCAATGAAGTACATATCGAAGAAAATATTGGTATCTCCAAAGACTATAATGTGTTTGAACTTGTCAATGCATTTGGAGTTAGAGATGTATTAAAAGCAAATAAAATTATCAATTATTTTGACCACAATCCAAAAGCTGGGCCTATGATTATGGTTGTTTCCAACTTATTCAACTTTCATTCTCAAATGATGAAAATTCATTTTTCTGCAAATAAATCTAAAGAAGCCATTGCTAAATCGTTACGCCTACATCCTTTTGTAGCTGGAAAAATCATTAGTTCTTGTAAAATTTACAATCCTAAAAAAATTGCAGCAAACATTTCCATTTTGCACGAATACGATTTAAAATCGAAAGGAGTTGATAATCCATCAACCACTACAGGAGAATTAATGAAAGAATTAATATATAAACTGATGCACTGATGCGTTTATTCTACGATTCAAATATCAGTTCTTCGGACCTTTCATACACACTATCAGAGGAGGAGTCCAAACATATTGTAAGAGTACTACGAATGCAGAAAGGAGACCAAATTGGCTTATTAAATGGGAAAGGAGGTTCCTTTACATGTGAAATAACGGATGCTCATTCTAAAAAATGTCAATTAAAAATCGTCAAGCATACTTTTGAAAAGAAACCAGAATATGACATACATATTGCTATTTCTCCAACAAAACAACAGGATAGAATGGAATGGTTTGTTGAGAAAGCTACTGAAATTGGCGTGACAGAAATTACGTTGATTGCTTGTCAAAACCAGGAACGCTCAAAAGTGAAGGTTGACCGACTAATAAAGAAGGCTATCTCCGCAATGAAGCAATCTCGCCGTCATTATTTACCGATAATTAATGAATTAACTCCTATTAATGATTTTATTAAAAACAACTCGAATGGATTAATTGCCCATTGTTATAAGAATTCTAAAGAAAATTTTGAGTCTGCCTTTAATAAAACGAATTGCCCAATATTGATCGGACCTGAAGGTGACTTTACACAAGAAGAAATAACTTTTGCTTTGAAGAACGGATATAAAACTATTACCTTAGGAAAAAATAGATTAAGAACAGAAACGGCAGGAGTTTATGTTTGTACGATAAGTAAATTTCTTCTTGATAAATAAAAGAAAGATAACTAATGCTCTAATGCAATGAAAAAATTAATAATACTATTAGCACTGTTTTCCACAACGGTTTCCTTTTCACAAGGAAGTTATCAATTGGCGGTATTAAAGTATAGCGGTGGAGGTGATTACTATGCGAACCCAACAGCGTTACCAAACCTCATTGAATTCTGCAATAAAAATTTAGTTACAACTATTAAAAAGGAAGTTCCTTATGTTGAGGTTGGTAGCCCTGACCTATTTCTCTACCCTTTTATTCACATGACTGGGCATGGCAACGTTGTTTTTTCATCATCAGAAGCAGAAAATTTAAGGACCTACCTTAAAGGCGGTGGATTTTTACACATCGATGATAATTATGGAATGGATAAATTCATTCGGGTAGAATTAAAGAAAGTTTTTCCCAACAATGACTTAGTAGAATTGCCTTTCGATCATCCTATCTTTCATCAGAAATATGACTTTAATGGACTCCCCAAAATTCATGAGCACGATGGAAAACGTCCACAGGCTTTCGGAATTATAATAGACGGTAGATTAGTTTGTCTTTATACTTTTGAAACAGACTTAAGCGATGGCTGGGAAAATTCTGAAGTGCACAACGATTCTGAAAATAAACGCTTACAAGCCTTGAAAATGGGAGCGAATATATTAATGTATGCATTCATGATGTAGTTAAAACAATGTTACTCAATCGGTACATATTTATAGGGATAATAATAATTTTCCTATTAGGATTGGAAAGCTGTTCAAGCCCAAGTAATGGGCAAAATGATATAGATTCTAATACTTTAGAAACGTCGAAAACTGCATCTTCTACTAACACAGTAATTGATTCTGACACTAATTTTGCAGAAACAGACTCTCTTTCTACAAAACTTAAAAATGATTCAGAATTCCCAATACCAATTGGATTCAAGTTATTTCAAAAAATACGCAGTGATCTTAATAAAGATGGAATTGAAGATTGTGTGCTGATTATAAAAGGAACTAACCCCGAAAAAGTCGTAGAAGATGAATACCGTGGTCAACTTGATAGAAATAGAAGGGGCATTCTAATCTACTTATCCAATCACAATAAATTTGATTTGACAACTAGAAATTTAGACTGCTTTTCATCTGAAAACGAAGATGGAGGAGTTTATTTTCCGCCAGAATTATCAATTGAAATTAATGATGGCAAGTTATTCATTTCCTATGAGCATGGGAGATACGGTAACTGGAGATACACTTTTAGGCATAATGGTTCAAATTTTGACTTAATTGGTTTTGATATTAGTAATAACTATGGACCCATAATTAATTCAGAGACAAGTATAAATTTTTTAACAAAAAGGAAATTAATTCGAGAAAACATTAATCCAAATACAGAAGAAAGTGGGGATGAAATTTTTAAAGAAACATGGGTTGATATTGAAGTTATAAAGTTTATACAGCTATCAAGTATCTCAGATTTTGATACATTTGAATTCTAATAATTACTTTAATAATCTAAATTTCATACCTTTATAGCATGAGAAAATTTACTGCGCTTTTAATCCTACTTGTTTCATTGCAAATAAACGCACAATCAAACATCAACGTTTCCAACGCCAATTTCTTTGAAGGAGAGCCTTTTTTGGCTATTGACCCTGCAAATGATCAACATTTAGTAGCAGCATGGATGGGATTTAAAATTGGAGAAGCCATAGTTATCAAGACAAATTATTCAAATGATGGTGGTGTGACTTGGTCAACTCCCATTCCTATTGCGCATGAAATGGCCGGTAATACTTCTGCCGACGTCTCGATCAAATACGATGGGAATGGCGATCTGTTTATGTGCTATATTGACTACGAGAATACCAATTTCTCTTTTGGAAAAATTTTTATTCGGAAATCTATTGATGGAGGAGTTAGTTGGGGAAATTCTATTGAAGCTATGGATGCCATTATTGATTGTCCTGATAAATTATGCTTAGATAGACCGTTTATGGTTATCGATCAGTCCAACAATATTTTTATTACATCAGGAAACGCGAATCAACCGAGTATTGTAGTACCACCTTACAATCCTTATTTTGTGGTTAGCACTGATGGTGGAGCCACTTTTTCATCGCCTGCAGTTGTTGATGGACCTAACTTTTTAGCAGGGAATAGTCTTGTAACACAACCTATTCCATCTCCCGCGATTGGATCTGATGGTTCTTTCTATGCAGCTTATCCTAGTTATGTTTTTACTCAGAATTTTAATGCGCAGTTATTACTAGCAAAAAGCACAAACCAAGGAACAAATTTTACTTATTCTTCTATTTATGCAGGTTCGGACACAGAGTCAGACCCAATGGCTAAAAAAGGTTTTCTATTACTCGCTGATCCTAATTTGCCTAATCACTTACTTGTATTTGCCATACTCAACTTTAGTGGAGATGCTGACGTTTATATGCTAGAGACTACTGATGCTGTCAATTGGGCTGCTCCAGTTAGAATTAACAACGACCCTGTTGCAAATGGAAGAATGCAAGACTTAGTTTGGGCTGACTTCAATGCCAACGGAGATCTAGCCGTTTGTTGGAGAGACAGAAGAAATGGTGGAACTACAGGTTATCAAACAGAAACTGAAATTTATGCTTCTGTTCGATTCAAAGATTCGGCCAATTTTGAGAATGATTTCGTCATTTCTTCTCAATTAGTCAGTCACGATGCAGTTTTAGAAGGCTCAGGGAATGACTTTATGAATGCGCAGTTTGTAGGAGATACACTATATGCAGTATGGGGAGACGTAAGAACAGGAACTTTAAACATTTTCATAAATAAAACGAATGTAGTCGATGGTACCTCATCACTGTTTGAAATCGCTCAAGAGACAGGGATCATCAACATTTACCCTAACCCAAGTTCTGAATGGATAAGAATAGACAATTTTGACAAAATAAATGATGTCAAATTACTCAATAGTGAAGGGAAATTTATTCAAATAGTTAAACAAGAATCTCTTGATATATCAAAACTAGCAAAAGGGAACTATCTCATAATATATTCATATAAAGGCAAGAAATTCTCAAGCAAGTTTACAAAAAACTAAGAACCACAACCGATACAATCGATGTGAGTATCCATTGGTTTAACTCCTTGCAACTTCATTTGGAGGTTATGGATTTGATCTTTAATTTCCATGTCGTGAAACATTTCTCCTGTTAGTTGTGCTGTTAAGTTGTCAATTTCTTCTTGTAAAGTGATGGTTGTTTCCATGGTAGTTTGTTTTTAAAATTCTGATACAAATTTGCAACGAAAAGTGGCCTCTTCTAAAGAGAAGTCATCGAACTTTTCAAAAAGTTATTAACGTCCAGGTTTTAATTTTCAAAAATTGAGAAAATAGATTAATAAACTTATTTTTACGCTCTAGAAAATTCTTAATTGTTCAAAGGTATGGATAAAATACTAGAAGATCTGAATTGGCGGTACGCAACAAAAAAATTTGATGCTACCAAAAAAGTCAGCCCGGCAGATTTTAATGTAATCAAGGAGTCACTGCGATTAGTCCCTTCTTCATACGGGTTACAACCTCTAAAGTACATCGTAGTTGAATCACAAACTATTCGAGAACAACTTGTCAGCGCAACTTTCGGTCAATTGCAAGTGATAGATGCATCACATCTCATTGTTATTTGCAGTGCAGTTAGCATCAATGAAAAGGATATCGATTGTCATATTGATAATGTGGCAAAAAAAAGAGATATAAAACTTGAAAAAGTAAAAGGCTATGGTGACTTTATGAAAAAAACAATCGCCCAAATGTCGTCTGAAGAAAAATGTAACTGGAACAATAAACAAGCCTATATTGCACTAGGACAATTGTTACATACTTGTGCTAGTCTTCGTATTGATGCTACTCCTATGGAAGGTTTTGATCCAGTCGCGTATGGTGAAATATTAAATATGGACACTGACAAATACACACCTGTTTTGCTCTGCCCTATCGGTTATCGGCATGAAGAAGACGAGACACAGTATTTAAAAAAAGTCAGAAAGAGTCAAAAACATATCTTTGAAGTGAAATAAAAGTCGCTGTCTTTAAATGACAACGACTTTTTACTCCTTATTTTTCTGATTTGATACTGAACCAATCTACTTTTCTCGAAAAATACATTGTTACAGCCAATATTAAGAAAATACCTAAACTTCCAAACAATAGCGCATAATCTTGCATTTGTATAATTATGAATATGAATCCATAAAGAATAGTTAGTATCGACGCAGTCATAGCTGCTAAACCCCAAGATTTAAGAATAGATCTACAGTATAAGAAAATTAGACTAATTGTCATTATCGCTGCTAGAATATATGCTGTATCAAAATACATTTGCTCACTAAATGCTAACATTAATATATAAAACAAAATTAAAGCGATACCAACAAGAATATATTGAATGGGATGAATCAAGACTCTATTGAGTATCTCTACGAAGAAAAAAACCAAATATGTTAGAACAATAAATAAGATGGCATACTTGGCAACACGCATAGATTTCTGATAAACATCAACAGGTAATCTTAAGTCAACTCCGAATTTAGAATCGTAAACAGAATTTTCACTTCCAACCCAAGTTTGAGGGTAATTTCTATTCAAATGTAGAATTTTCCAATTCGCGGTGAAACCTTCTTTTGTAATTTTTCTGTTTTTGGGCAAAAAAGATCCATTAAAACTTGGCTCCGACCATGACGATCGTATGTCAACCTCAGTAATTTTACCAATAGGAGTAAACATTACATTCGCACTACCATTTAAAGATAAGTCAAAACTAAAGTCTATCTTATTAGGAATTTCTGTCATTGGATACCTTATGTGCAAACCCGAAGAGACGATATCCGAATTGAGTACACCTGGATTAAACATTACAGTAGAATCGTTGATATTAATTTTCACCTGATCTCTCACACCTTTCAAGTCAGAAATTCCGATCGTAATAAACGCCTTATCCAGTTCTAAATTATTCATGTCTAGATTAAAATTATCAAACTTATAATCATCAAAATGTCCACTAACTTGTAAATCAGATCCATACACCACAACCTCAAAAATTCCTCTTTTTCGAGTTTCTGGAGTTACTATGCCATTAATCTCTAAGTTTTCAGGTAAAATATGGTAGTAATGTTTATTTATAACTTCGTCATATGTCCCATCTGGTTTTTTTACTTGACGCTTCGAAACATACGGAATTGTTAAGATTGGACCAGTAAATGACTGTTCTCCAGCATGTTTGGAACTTACTTCATTTACTGCTTCTGTTTGACGTTGTGCTCTTTCATGGATCAAATTTTGAACCATATAGGCAGGAATTAGCAACAATAGAATAAGAATGGCAATCATTCCCATTTTAAAAAATACATTTTGGAATAGCTCTTTCATAATGATTTGTTTTTGGTTTTCACAAAAACGGATTAATAAAAGAATAATTATCTCAAAATAAAAGAATTAACTTGATTTAACATTGGGAAAAGAAATACTAATTCTGAGAGAACTTATATACTTATGTTATTCTAGAATAAGTATCCTTTCAAAGAATGGACCTTCAGAAGAATAAGGTACATTTTTAAATATTCCATACAAAGTTGATCCACTACCGGTCATTGAAGCATAGACTGCCCCTTCTTCATATAAGGCGTTTTTTAGATTTGCCAGTTGCGGATAGTCGGTAAAGACAGCATTCTCGAAGCTGTTCTGCAATTCTAGCTTCCATTCTGAAATAGGATGCTGCAAAATATCTTCTACAGAACCTTCTCCTTTATATAGGCCAATATTAGCGTAAGCCTCAGAAGTACCTATGTGAATACCAGGGTTAATTAGTTTTATATAATATCCTTTTAGTTCTAAATTTATTGGAATTAGAATATCTCCTCTTTCCTTCGCAATTTGAGGAATATTTTCAATAAAATAAGGGCAGTCACTTCCTAGCTCAGCTGCCAATTCTCTTAATTTTTCTTTAGGTAATTGAAGTGAAAAAATTTCATTCAACGCAAGAATAGTATAGGCAGCATCCGAGGAACCTCCTCCAAGACCAGCTCCCATTGGGATATTCTTTAATAGGTGAATTGATACTGGCTCAACCTGGTATTCTCGCTGCATCAAACGATATGCTTTTACGACTAGATTATCTTCTTCACTTCCTGAAATAGACAAACCTGTTTGTCGAAAGGAAAAATTATTAGCAGGTAAAACTTCTAAAACGTCAGTTAATGGAATAGTAATCATGCACGTGTCAATGTCATGGAAACTGTCTTCCCTTTTTCTCAAAACATTTAATCCAAGATTTATTTTCGCTGGTGGAAACAATATCATACACAAAGTTATAAGTAGTAAACAATTTTTGTAACTTTCGCCCACCAAATTTAAGCAGAAAATGGCTACATATTTAGATTTTGAAGAACCGTTAAAGGAATTAGAAGATAAAATTTTACAGATGACTGAAATCGGAACGAAAACCGATGTCGATATGTCTGATAAAATTGGAGAGTTAGAGACAAAATTGAAAGAGAAAACAAAAGAAGTGTTTTCAACTTTAACTCCATGGCAAAAAGTACAACTTTCACGTCATCCTGACAGACCATACACATTAGCATATATCGAAGCAATGACAGAAGGTAACTTTCAAGAATTGCATGGCGATAGAAACGTTAAAGATGACAAAGCCATGGTCGGTGGCTTTGGATTACTAGATGGCGAAACAGTTATGTTTATTGGTCAGCAGAAAGGTGTTAATACCAAAATGCGTCAATATCGAAATTTTGGAATGCCAAATCCAGAAGGTTATCGCAAAGCGTTGCGTTTAATGAAATTAGCTGAAAAATTTAATAAACCAATTGTTACATTGATCGACACACCTGGAGCTTTTCCCGGTTTAGAAGCCGAAGAGCGCGGACAGGGTGAGGCAATTGCAAAAAACATCTATGAAATGATGCGTCTAACAGTTCCTGTAATTTGCATTGTAATCGGAGAAGGTGCATCTGGAGGTGCTCTAGGAATAGGAGTTGGTGATAAAGTTAACATGATGGAGAATACATGGTATTCTGTTATTTCTCCTGAATCTTGCTCTTCAATTCTATGGAGAAGCTGGGAATTTAAAGAGAAAGCAGCAGAAGCATTGAAGTTGACATCAACAGATATGAAAAAACTCGGAATTGTTGATAGCATTATTAAAGAGCCGGCAAATGGAGCTCACAGAAATCACGAAGAAGCCTATAAGGCAGTGAAGCGAATGATCAAAAAACAGCTGAAAGAATTGAAGGACATTGATCCAAAGAAAAGAATTAACGCTAGAATTGATTCTTTTTCTAAAAAAGGTGTTTGGAAGTAAAAAATAATGATTCGCACTTATTAAAAAAATGTCGAAGTAGAAAGTTGCTTCGACATTTTTCTTTTTTTATGATTTTATGGTTGTCTTTTGTAAGTCACTAAATTCATTCTCGTCAAAAAGCCTATCTTGTAAAAAACTTCTTGTATGATTGTAATTATTGGCAATGGAATTTCTGGAGTAACTGCTGCAAGGCATATTCGGAAAAACAGCAATGAAGAAATTACAATCATTTCTTCTGAATCAAAATACTTTTTTTCTCGAACTGCTCTTATGTATGTTTACATGGGACATATGAAGTTTGAACATACCCAGCCATACGAAGCCCATTTTTGGGAAAAGAATCGAATCAACCTAGTTGAAGATTTTATTTTAAAAATAGATACTGAAAACAAAATTCTAATTTCAAAAAGTGGAAAAGATATTTCTTACGATAAGCTAATTCTTGCTACAGGTTCTAGACCTAATAAATTTGGATGGAAAGGACAGGATGCTAAAAGAGTAGGAGGATTATATTCCAAACAAGACTTAGAATATATCGAATCTCATTCTGCTGAAATAAAAAACGCTGTAATTGTTGGTGGTGGTTTAATCGGAATTGAGATGGCCGAAATGTTTTTATCAAGAAATATTGGGGTCGATTTTCTTATCCGTGAAGAATTATTTTGGAATGGTGTTTTACCTGATGAAGACTCAAAATTCATTATGAGACATCTTAAAAAGCACCATGGATTAAATATGCGTTACCAGGAGGAATTAGATGAAATTCTTACCAACGAAAAAAATGAAGCCATCGGTGTAAAAACCAAAAACGGAGAGGAAATTAAATGTGAATTTGTTGGACTAACAGCTGGAGTTTCTCCAAACATTGCATTCGTAAAAGAAAGTGGTATAAGTTGCCAACGAGGAATACTAATAAACCGATTTTTTGAAACCTCTGCGAAAGATATTTACGCCATTGGTGACTGCGCAGAATTCTCCAACCCTCTTCCTGGTAGAAGACCGTTAGAACAAGTTTGGTACACAGGGAAAATAATGGGAGAACAATTGGCTCAGACTTTAACAGGAAATAAAACTAGCTATAATCCCGGTTATTGGTTCAATTCTGCGAAATTCATGGATGTAGAATACCAAACGTATGGCACTGTGCTTAAGGAATTACTAGAAGGGCAAGAAGAATTCATTTACCAACATCACAAAGAAGAAATTCTTTTGCATTTCGTTTTTGAGAAGGAAAGTAGAAAATTTATTGGTGTTAATAACTTTGGTGCGCGAATGCGACATCCCGTTTTTAATAGTTGGCTATTGAAAGAAGCATCAATTGAAGAAGTACTCACCGATCTAAAAACGGCGAACTTCGACCCTGAATTTTACAGTAAATATGAAAATGAAGTCGTTGCTCAATTCAATCAACAATTTGGAACATCTATTACTGTCAATAAAGTAAAATGGTGGCAGCAATTGACAAAAGCTTAAGAAAGACATGGAAACGAATCATTCAATTTCTGGAGAAGAAACGCAAAAACTTTCCCTATTAAATAAAGTTGGAATTGGGCTATTTGCAATTGGTGTATTGGGTCTTATCGAATTGATAGCAAGTGCTGTATTGGGACAAACCAATTTAAAGGAAACTGAAGGTTACCAAAATTATATCCTGCTTTCTTTTGGATTAATGCTTGCTGGAACTCTTCTTTTTACATGGAATAAATCTCATTTTTCCATCCATACTTTTTATGGTAAGAATACCAATAAGGTACAGAAATTAGGTTTAACTTCAGGTTCTATTGGCTTTGGTATTCTCGCATCGTCTTGGGCAGGAGTAGCAATGCAACCCGCAATTTTATATTTGTGGCTATCACTGGGGTTAATGGCTTTAGGTATCCTTATATATACTTATGGTTCTTACGCCGGTCATCCCAAAGGAATTAAGAATAACCATGTTTATTTCAATTCTTTTAGCAGTAGAGGCATTCTTGGTTGGATTGCTGGAATTGCATTGACCGCATTCTACGTCCAGATATATTGGTTCGATGAATCTCTTGAACAATTAATTCACTTATTTGACCCAATTTCATATTTACTAAGAGGTTCAGCGGCCGATCGATGGTTTGTTTATGGAACTATCTACACGTTTGTTATTCTCTTTTTAGGTTTTAAATTCATCATAAAATACAGACATAACAAATATCAAATTGTTAGAACAATTTCTGTAATTTTCTTCCAATTGATATTCGCTTATTTTTTACCCCAAATTTTAGAATCTTTTAGTGGAGATAGCGGATACTATGCTAAAGATTTGAAAAATATTTGGCCACTTAATTATGGTTTTGTTGAATCCTATCAGCTAAATGCAATGGCAAAAGATGGATTCTCTGGCACCTTCTTTTTCCTTTGGGGAATCATTCTATTTCTAGTCATTACACCTTTTTTAACCTATCTGGTTGGTAAACGATGGTATTGTTCTTGGGTTTGTGGTTGTGGTGGCCTAGCAGAAACTGCGGGTGATAGTTTTAGACATTTATCCTCTAAAACAGAAGTCTCTTGGAAACTTGAACGATGGATTATACATTCTGTAATGGTCTTTGTATTAATGATGACAATTGCTTCACTTTGGCCTTACTTTTCTGGTAAAGATTATGAAATTGGTTTTTTAACTATTACACAAAAAGGTTACTTTATATGGACGATGGTTCTATTAATCGCATCTGCTATTGCGTTAGTATTTGCTGCTAGAAAATTCAAAAAGAAAATACTCTACCTAGGTGTTGGAATCCTATTTTTGTATGCTGTTCTATTAACATACTCTTTCTATACAGGAGAACAAGATGTTTTCATCATGAATGGGAAAAGTATTAAAAAAGTATATGGTTTTTTAGTTGGTGCAGCTTTTGCCGGAGTTATTGGAGTTGGCTTCTACCCTATTCTTGGGAATAGGGTTTGGTGTAGATTTGGCTGCCCAATGGCAGGTTATATGGGTCTATTTCAGCGCTTTAAGTCCCGGTTCAGAATTACAACGAATGGTTCACAATGTATTTCGTGTGGTAATTGCTCTACTTATTGTGAGCAAGGTATAGACGTTCGTGCTTATGCACAAAAAGGAGAAAATATTGTACGCGCAAGTTGTGTTGGTTGTGGTGTTTGTTCTGCAGTCTGCCCTCGAGGGGTTCTTAAATTGGAGAATGGACCAGAAGAAGGTCGTTTTGAACCAAATCCATTAGTGATTACAAAAGATGGTGTGGAAGTGAGAATGTAATTAGGCACTTCGAGAATCTTTTTAAATCTTGGAGTTTTAGATTATTTCAAAACTTGAAAATTAATTATCTTTGCACCTGTGAAAAACAAAATAATTTCAGTCGTAATTCCCGCATTCAATGAAGAACAATCCATCGGGAAGGTTGTTACTGATATAGATAGAGATCTTGTAAATCACGTAATTGTGGTCAATAACAATTCGACCGATAACACTGTGGAAGTGGCCGAATCTGCGGGAGCAATTGTTCTGGATGAACCTAGAAAAGGTTATGGTTGGGCTTGCCTAAAGGGCATCTCTGAATGTGAGCGATTGAAAACCGAAATAATCGTTTTCTTAGATGGAGACTATTCGGATTACCCCGAAGAAATCAAAGATGTGATTGCTCCAATTCTTAGCGAAAACAAAGACCTTGTCATTGGTTCTCGAGTTCTTGGAGAAAGAGAGAAGGGTTCGCTTACCCCGCAACAAGTATTTGGAAATTGGTTAGCAACTAAACTTGTTCGTCTTTTTTACAGAGGTAGATTTACAGATTTAGGTCCCTTTAGAGCGATGCAATTTCACTCTCTTCAAAAACTTGGAATGTCTGATAAAACGTACGGTTGGACTATTGAAATGCAAATAAAAGTTCTCAAAAATAAAATGAGCTACTGTGAAGTTCCCGTTAACTATAAACGACGAATTGGCGTGTCAAAAGTAAGCGGAACCGTTAAAGGAACAATACTTGCCGGAATAAAGATTATATTTGCTGTTTTTAAATACCTTTTTTGAAAAAATAGGCATGATTATAACACCAAAAGCAAGCACCTTGAATTACGTAAAAGCATCGTTAACGCTACTACTTTTTGTTTTATCTTCGTTTACAAATGCTCAAAACGTAAAAGTTGTAACTGGAAGCATCATTGATGCAAAAACAAAAAGTGAAGTTTCAGAGGTTAATTTAAGAATACTAAACGCTGATTCTACCAAAATATATGAAGGTGAAACGAACGCAGATGGTGTCTTTGCATTCGAAAACATTCCTTTTGGTAATTATTCGCTTATAGTTGATGATGAAACATATAATAGATTAATCATTCCATTTTCTTTAAAAGAAGAAAATGCTCTAGGTTTTACTTTTACACCTTTTGAAGTTGGAAGAAAAGTAACTTGGATGTTCGATTGGGGTGATGCATTCGGAAAAGAACATTATTGGTCACATTTACTTGCAAAAATAATCATGATTATCTATTTCGCCTGTTTATTCTTAGTCCTCTTCTATAGTATTCTTCAAGTAACATTGGCAATTACTTATGTAAAAAACAAGAAGAAAAAAAAAGAAGAAGTACTTCCTGTTTTTGACCCAAATAATACTCCTAAAGTGACCATTCAACTACCCATGTTTAATGAATTATATGTTGCAGATAGAATTATTGAAACAGTTGCAAATTTTGACTATCCTTCAGACAAATTTCAAATTCAAGTCTTGGACGATTCTACAGATGAAACTGTTGATGTCATTGCCAAAAAAGTAGCCGAAATAAAAGCAAGAGGAATTAACATTCAGCACATTCATAGGACAGACAGAACAGGTTATAAAGCTGGTGCACTGGATGATGCAATGGATCAGGTGGAAGGTGAGTTTATCGGAATTTTTGATGCAGACTTTGTTCCAAATCCAGATTTCCTGCAAAAAGTAATGCCGTATTTCAGAGATGAAAAAGTGGGTGTTGTACAAACACGTTGGGGTCACATCAATAAAGATTATTCGCTTTTAACAGAATTACAAGCTTTTGGGTTAAATGGTCACTTTGCCATTGAGCAAGGAGGCAGAACAGCTGCTGGTCATTTCATAAACTTCAATGGTACGGGAGGTGTTTGGAGAAAAACTTGTATTGAAGATGCCGGTGGCTGGGAACACGACACATTAACAGAAGATTTAGACCTAAGTTACCGTGCACAGATTAAAGGCTGGCGCTTCGAATACAGAGAAGATGTTATTGCACCAGCAGAATTGCCTGTAACAATGTCTGCTCTAAAATCTCAGCAACATCGATGGATGAAAGGTGGAGCAGAGTGCTTCATCAAAATGTGGAAACAATTGGCGACTGCAAAAGGTGTTAGAATCTCAGATAGAGTGCATGGTCTATCACATTTATTCAATTCTTCTGTGTTTATCTTTATTTTGATCATTGCTTTGTTAAGTCTTGTTTTATTGCACATTAAAGATAGCTTCTCTGATCTTAATTATGTCATAAGATACGGTGCATTTTTCTTAATCAGTACAGTATTTTTAGGTTACTATTATTGGCAATCTTATAGAGATAAGACAGGACACCCTATTAAAGATTTTTTCAAATTCATTGGTCGCTTCTTTATTTTCTTAATGGTCTCAATGGGCTTATCACTCAATAATTCAGTTGCTGTTATCGAAGGTTATTTAGGAATTAAAAGTTCTTTTGTTAGAACTCCAAAATTTAATCTTGCCGCAAATCATAATGCAGAAGAAAATAGATACGATAAAAAAAGTCTTTCCATATTAAACATTGGAGAAGGGTTGCTATTTCTATTGTTTTTAGGAACAGCTATCAATCGTGCAATTTATGGTGATTTAGGAATGGTTCCTTTTCATCTTATGCTTGCTTACGGTTTTGGAGTAGTTTTCTATCATTCTATCAAAGAATTGCGTGGCGTAAAAACAAAATAAATGAGTGTTAAACGTGTCATCATAGCGTTTAGTCCTTTATTATTTCTTCTCTCTATTTTTTTAGTCAATTTTGAAACTGACAGAACGGAATTTGGTTTTATTGCCACTTTCTATGTCATTGCTTTTATTTCCTATCTTACCATTTACTCTCAAAAAAGCACCTTCCAATTTAAGCATCTTCTCTTTTTTGCTATTGTTGCACAGTTGCTTTCTATGTGGAATGAACCGAATCTTTCTATTGATTATTATCGTTTTTTATGGGATGGAGAAATAACTTTACAAGGCATCAATCCCTTCGATTTTAAACCACAAGAATTAGCCAATCGTGATTTTCTCACTTCCAATGAGTACATGCAAGAAATTTACGGAGGTATTAGTGATTTATCCAAAAACAATTACTCATGCTACCCCCCAATCAATCAATTTTACTTCATGGGCGCATCTGCATTTTCTGAATCTCTCACGTTGAGTGTGTTCATTCTTAAATTACTCATTGTTCTCACTGAAGTTCTTGGAGCTTTTTTCCTTGTTAAAATACTGGATTTTTTGAGTATAGAACGTTCAAGAATGTGGCTGTTGTACCTTAACCCATTATGGATTCTTGAATGCACAGGAAACACTCATTTTGAAGGTGTAATGATCTCTTTCTTATTCATTGCATTTTATTTTCTCCTACAGAAGAAAGAAGTGTTGGGAAGTGTCTTCTTTGCGATTGCAGTACAAATAAAGTTAGTTCCCTTGCTTATTCTTCCCTTCTTCTTGCGTTTTTTAGGTTGGAAGAAAGCGATTACGTTCTATATTTTAACAATCTTGTTAGTTGTTGCATTCGGATTTATACAATTAGATTCGGAAAACATCAACAACTTTATCGCCAGCTTGCGTTTGTATTTTGAAGTGTTCGAATTCAACTCATTTATTTTGTATTACTACATTCAGTTTGGATTTTGGGACGTCGGTTGGAACATGACACGTACTTATGGGCCTCGACTTTCTGCCATTGCTCTTACCATTATTGTCACTCTTGCAATTTGGGGAGGACGTATTAATCCTGATAACTTCGACTGGAAAAAGCTATTCAAGAAAATAACGATTGCATTTTTTGTATATTTGATATTCAGCAGCACCTTACATCCATGGTATGTTCTGCCCTTACTTGCATTTTCATTATTTACGAACTATGCTTTTCCATTGGCTTGGAGTTTCGTGATCTTCTTCTCTTACGTTTTTTACGAATACGTGGATAACAGTGTTTGGCAAGTAAGAGTTGTCTCGACGATAGAATATGCCTTGGTGATTGGACTATTTGTTTGGGAGATGGTGAAAGGTGGAGTACGACGTTCATAAAAATCTATTGGAAGAACCGAAAAGAATGCTCTAAATAAGCGGTTTTCTGAAATTCTATTAAACTAAGAAAGAATCTATTTCTTTATCAGCATTCGAATAAATTTGTTTATTATAACAACAGAAGTCTATGTACAAATTATTTTTGAGAAAAAATTAATTTTCAATTAAATAAAGAATTTCATCTTCCTTATCATTCTCTAACTTTACATTATTCCCATAAAAAGATATAATATCTTTGATCTTTACAACAACAATATCCCTTAATATTGTTGACTTTTCTCCAGGAATACCAGAATCTACCCAAATTGAAGTTATTCTACAATTTTCTTCAGCTACCATATTAGGAATAGAAATCCATTTAATATCAAAAAAACTGTCTCCATTTTTCAATTGGATTACGTTTTTATAGTCAAAATCTCCAATTTTTCCATTTTCCTCCGTCATTATTTTTTGAGTAAAAAAATTGGACTCATCGTCTTTTGTTATGTATCCATTATACAGTTTTTTTTCTTTCTTATATATTTTATAATGACCCGAGATTAAACTCACAAGGTTTTCAAGACCGCTAAGTCCAACATATAGTTCATTATCAAGCTCTATAACAGAAGTAGTCTTCAATATTGTAGGAGTTTGATTATTGTCAATCATCGCTTCTGTAGCTTTCGACCCAAGGATAGAAAAAAGATATGTATTATTATCCTTTTTTAAAGCTAAATTAACTTGAAGGTCAGATTCTTTGAAAAAAAGAAAAAGAAACCAGAGTATAGCCCCTATTATTCCTATACTTCCTAAAATTCCCAGTTTTCTTTTCATACTAATTACTCTTCAAGTCGTTATTTATAGTGATGTAATTACACTGTGAATTACTCACCTAAATGTTTTTCATCTCAAATATAGTAAATTCAATGAGGTTTTTTAATTATTGGTATATCACTATTCCTTCTCAGGCACAGGGTCATCACCCGCTCCTCCCCAAGGATGACACGAACCGATTCTTTTTAAACCTAGCCAAGTTCCTTTTATGGGACCCCAAATCCGCAGTGCTTCTATCATATAATTGGAACAAGTCGGGTGATATCTGCAAGACTGTGGAGTAAGCGGACTAATGACCCATTGGTAAATTTTCACCAAGACAAAAATCGGAAAAGAAAGTATTTTCTTTAGCATATTCATTTCTGTAAATTTATAAATAATCGTGCTATCAACGATTCATTGTGAACTCTTTTCAAACAGACTGTAACAAAACTGGCATATTCTACGTTACTTTAGTAACTCCATAGCTAAAACTGTTATACATGCGATATTTTATTCTCATTATTCTTTCTTTGCCTTTTCTTGCTTTAACACAACCCAGTGATATCGTTATTGAAGATGAAATTATACCTAACAATATTCACAAAATTATTAACAAAGAAACGTTATACAATGAAGGTTGGGCGGACTTAGCACAGCCTATCTTTTGGAAGCAAATAATGATGCTTTCACCCGATTCTTGCTTGATTAACATTGCAAGTTCACGTGTTATTGCTAAAAAAATGAGTCTTGCCGATTACGATGCAATGTCAGATGAGGAGAAAAATCAATTCAGAGATAGTATTCGAGTTGCCAATAATTTAGAGGAAGATGCCCACATTTTTAGAACAACAGGCAAAAATGATTTTTTTAAATTTGAAACTGTTTATCCGAGTTTAATAGAGGGTGCGAATGAATTTTCCAACAACAACGTAGACCCTTGGTACGCCCAAGCCATTTTGCTTATAGAAAGTCCAGGACAAATGAAAAAGTCACGTGTTGGTGCTTACGGACCTTTTCAATTGATGCCTAGAGTTGCCCGAGCGCAAGGTTTAACAGTTAATCGTTCTGTTGACGAGAGAAAAGACTTCAAACGAAGTGCGTATGGTTCCTCTCAATTAATCAAACGAGTCTGTATTCCCGAAGCAAAGAAAATTTTAGATGCTAGAAATATCACTTACAACGAGACAGATATTTGGTTTCGTTTATTTGTACTCCACGTGTATCATGCTGGAGCATTGAACGTGAAAGCGGTTGTTGATGTCATTAATCCATCTACTGGCGGACAAGAGCTCATCAAGGCCATGTGGCAAAATAAAGCCGCTCAGTTTGGTAATAATTCTCAGAACTATTCGCAAATTGCATTGGCTTCGCAGTTAATTGTCAGTGAAAAAATGAAGTAATTGCTATATTTGACAGATGAACAAAGAACTCCTAACGGACATCGTGGAATGGGATGTTAAAAATTGGTCAAAGGCCATCAATTATTGGCAAGAAAACGTTGATTTTAGTAGGAAAGATATTGTTGGATTAGAATTGGGAGGAAACAAAGGCGGACTCTCTCTTTGGTTAGCAAAAAACGAGTGTAACGTAATCTGTTCAGACCTAAATTCTCCCGAAGAGAAAGCAAAAGTCTTGCATGAGAAATATAAAGTGACCGAACAAATAAGGTATAAAGCAATCGATGCGACAAATATTGGTTTTAAAAACGAATTCGACATTGTTGTATTTAAATCGATCCTAGGTGGAATTGCAGGCAATGGTAAAAATGAACTGATGCAGCAAACAATAAATGAAATTTATAAATCGTTAAAACCGAGTGGCGTTTTGTTGTTCGCCGAGAATTTAGAATCTTCTAAACTTCATCAAGTTATTCGAAAACATTTTGTTAGCTGGGGTGCTCGATGGAATTACCTTAAATACAAAGACATTGATACTTTATTCTCACAATTTGAAGAAGTCAACCATCGAACAGTTGGTTTTTTTGGAACGTTTGGAAGAACAGAAAAACAGCGCAATTTCTTAAGCTCATTTGATGCTGTTTTTGATCAACTGATTCCAAAGAAAAAAAAATACATTGTTTACGGTATTGCTAAGAAGAAAAAATAGAATGGAGTTTTGAATCTTGCGTTCTTTGGAAAAATAGATCTACATCAATTGCTCTTTTTAAAAACCATGGATATAGAATTAACGCAATGTCTCGTGTTTTTTTCTGTGAATTGCTCTCCCTCAAATACATGTCCCAAGTGACCTTTGCAATTGGAACAAATAATTTCAACTCGGCGTCCATCTGCATCTAATATCCGTTCTACCGCACCTTTTATTTCACCATCAAAAGAAGGCCAGCCACAATTGGATTTGAATTTATCCGAAGAACTGTATAGCGGAGTATCACATTGACGGCAATGGTAAACACCAGAATCATAGAGATCTGTGTACTTTCCAGCAAACGGAGCCTCTGTTCCCTTGTGAACAATTACTCGTTGCTCTTCCTTAGTTAGTTGATTCATAAAGAAATGTGTTTTACTCGTTTAAATAGACATTTTACTAACCTCGGTTTCAAACTCTTCTATCAGAACATCCATTGCTTGCTTCAATACATTTTCCTGCCCCTTCTTTGCTTTAATGTATAAACGGCCTCCATTTTCATCATAGTCGAAAGTGATGTACTTCACAATTTTTGCTACTTTCTGACCTTTCTCCAAATCAAAATTATCCAGATCCAAACCGTCTAGATTAATAAAAAAGCTAACGCTACTTCTTCCAAAGTTTTCTGCTCCTTCTGGTAAGATCAAATTTTGGTCATCTGTATGTTCAGAAAATTCGGAAATTGTTCTAATTGTCATTCCATTCTCATCTGTAGCCATTTGAGCAAATTCCTCAGGGATTAACTCAGAAAGAAAATCCGCTATTCCTCTTCCTCTTTTGGTTACGCCCAGATATGCGTTGAAGTCAGGAATCATAGATCCATTCTCACCAGGTTCACCTATCATTAAGAACCCAAGTTGGCCATTGAACAATGCCGCCAATTTATCTTTTCCGGCAAACATCAATGCAGTTTGAACCGTTGATCCCATTTGTGCCGAAAGTTCATCTATCGTTTCTGGTGAGTAATCATTCATAAAAGATTGCATTTTCTTCATGTCCAAGTTTACAGACAGCCCAGCTCTTGGAGTACCTCCTCCCAACTTTTTCAAAACTGGGGCGCTTTCGTCAGAATTAAAAAACATTCTTGATTTCAGAGCATCTGAAAAATAATTCTTGGTTTCAATGATTCCAGCCCCATCTTCAAATTTAATGATAGTTTGTATGTATGAATCCTTAACCATAGCATCCAATTCATCCTGCTTCGCCTTGCTTAATTTAGTCAAGTCAGTATTTGAAGTGTTGTACAACGATTGCACATTCATACCTAAAACGACATCCCCTTCCTGTCTAAGAATTTCATCAATCTTTCCACCGCTCAGATCTCCACCGGAGCTCTTAAATGCTGCTGTTAAAAGATCAGAATAATTAGCATCACTTGAACTCTTGATAAGAATTACCAACTTATTTTTGTATCCGAATGCATAATTTTCATCTTCTGCAATTTGAATACCATCCTTCTCAACAATATCATACCCTTTTTTTGTTAATTCAGAGTCAAATTCTTTCTCATCTATTAATTGAAAAAATGCATACGTAGCGGTAGCATTCCCATTTCGATCAAAAGGTCCTTCCATTGCATAATATGCAGAAGAATTGAAATCAATAACTTTCTCTAATGTTGATAATTCATCATCGATTAAATTTCCAACCTTGGGAACATTGGAATAGTCTGCTTTGGCTAAAATTCCTTTCAAATCAGCTTTCCCAAACGTGACAATTTGGTCATTCTCGTTCAAAAAAGAAGACAGCGCGTCTTTCGAATTGACAGATTCACCATCTGTTTTACAAGAAGAAAGAACGATTAATGCAAGTAAAATTTTAAAGAAAGAATTGAAATTGGTCATAAGTCTTATTTATTTTTATAAAAATAATCAATTATTCTTCAACAGAATTTGTGCCAATTATTTTTTAACAATTTTATACATTTGTAATATGCACATGGTAGAGCCATATTATCATTGGAGAAATCTATATATAGCATCAGAAGATGATGCTTCACCATTTTATGGAAGAGATTATAGTGAATTTCAATTTGAGAATAAAATTTACAATTATTGCATACATCCTCAATGGGACACGATCGATTCTCCAACTCTGTTTATTAAAATTCTTTACATAGATTACGATTCTTCCTATGCAATTATTGAATTTATTGGAGAATGGAACGATGCTATAGAGAACGACATCATGACCCTCAAACGAGACATCATTGAAGAATTATTAAAAATGGGTATTGACAAATATATTCTAATCGGTGAAAACGTACTTAACTTTCATAGTTCGGATGATTGCTACTATGAAGAATGGGCCGATAACATTGACAATGGTTGGGTTGCTATGGTCAACTTCCAAGAACATGTTTATCAAGAGATGAAAGATGTTGGCATTGATCAGTTCTTTGTATCTGGAGGGAAATTACAAGATGTTGATTGGAGAACTTATCTACCTCATCAATTGTTTAAATACATTGAAGGGATCGTGGAAAAACGCTTATCTTAATTATCCAACGAACCCTGTACTACCCAACACTCAAACTTATTAATTAAACTGTCTGCGATTTTTACGCCCGCTAAGTACGGCATGGGGGTAACACCAGGTGAGTGCCTCATCGCCTGAAGCATTAATTCTGAATTAGTTTGAACAACTGCTAAGGAAGTCCAATCATATCCTCCAGTGGGTGAAGGCGGAACATGACAACCAATGACAGCACAATTCATCTGCAATAAGGGTTGAATATCATTCTGATAAGATATTTCATCTTCACAAACCACTGAAACTGCCACCTTATCCTTCTCACAAGAAAGCACAGTAAACAAAACAGTAACTAAAAAAATCGTTCTAATCATAATTAAAATGTTCGTGAAATACTAAACCCAAGACGAAACTGTCCTTTGGTCCAATCTGAATAGGTATAAGGAATAAATTGCGTTTCATTGAATCCTCTTGCATTCGTCCAAACAATTTTAAAATTGTGTCCGTTTGTGGTGTATTCAAATCCTGCAGAAAGACTATTAAAGTTATCTGGTCTGAGTCCTGGTGCGCTAAACGCATGGTAATACTCAAACAACATTCCCATTTCTTTGGTAAATTTAAAATTGAAACCACCTCCAACTGCAAACAAGCCATTAACATCATCTTGAGCAACAAAATTTCTATGCACGTAGGTTGGAATAATTGCAATACTTACTCGTTCTCCAAATTTTCGGGCAATATGTAGTTGTGTTGCATAAGCCAATCTATGGGCAAACTTAGGAAAGCTTTGCACCGAAGTTGAATCAGTACTTGCTTTCATATAAGTAACAGTTGCTGAACCTAAAAGAGCCATGGTAAAGGGTATTCCACGTTCTTTATTTTGCGTTAAAAAGCGATACTTAATAAAAGCATCTACCAAAGAACGATATGGTGCTCCCGTACCCTTACTTCTACCAATTCCTATCATTATTTTATCCGTCACTCCGTATTCAAAAGCCATACGTATATCAGCGGCATTATCAAAGCCGAAAAACTGTTGCACACCTCCGTTTGGTCCAGCTACATCACCAAATCTGTGCATAATTTTAAATTCTAAGGCCCCCTTCTTAAGAGTTTCTACAGAATGTCCATTCAAAATTCGTGTCCCAATAAAAGTTCCTTCGGCATCCTGTGAAAAGACACTAAATGTTAGCATTATCATTGCTGTAAAAATCGCTTTTCTCATATTACTTCCCTGCTAATTGTTTTATGTAGGCAACCAAATCATTTAGTTGCTCATCACTCATTTTTTCTTTCGTAAACAAAGGCATGTACTGTTTTCTGCCAAACTTAGAATGTGTACCATACCTTACTATTTGATACAATGACTTATCTGAATAATTTCTAATATTACGCCAGAACATGTCTCCAGAAAGTTTTCCTTTGTCAAGACTTAAATAGGTTACACGTTTGTAAGCATGGCAAGAAATACAACTTTTATCGTAAATCGCTTCCCCATTTTGTGCATCACCACCCTCACCATACTTACGTTTGTCGCGTTGTATTGGGTCTAAAAATGTTGCAGAATAAGACTGCCTGTATTTGCTCATTATTTTCTTAGCAAAGGTCTCACGATCCTCTGCAGAAGTATTTTCTAGATTAGCGATTGCTTTCAATTCTGAATCTGTCAAATCAATATCATTGACCTTCAATTCATTCTTTTTAAAATAATGCATCAATGCATCTAGCTCCCAATCTTTTAGATAGCGCCCAGAAGAACAATATTTTGAGCACAGCTGAATAGCATTACTTAATGTATCTCTTGCATTCAGCGTCATTTCTCCATATTTCTTCAAATAATCACCATTAAAAAAAGACGTTCTGTTGTAAATACCATAAAAAGTGGAACCTTGTAGGTAATCTAAATTGTATTTTTTAGCATATTCTAACCTCTCTTTTGGAGATTCACTTGACAAATTTTCAAATTCTCTGGTTAAATTATGGCAATCCGTGCAAACAAAATGTTTTGAAATTCGTTTTGATTTTTTTCCTTGATAAGTAGTCTTTCCATAGCGAATAAGTTCTTCTCCCAAATTAGCTTTAGTGGGGTCATAAGTATCCATTGAATGAATCAATTCATCAGAATTTAACTGATTTAATAGCATTTCCAAGGAATATTTCTCAGCGTCATGTGGCTCAATTAATCCTTTGTCGTTAGAAAAAGAAATCAACAGTAAAGCACCCAATAATCCAGAAAGAAAGACAAACATTATTTTTATCACAATTCTATTTTAGTCACGAAAGTACAAAAAATTATTTGGAGATCGCATAGTAAGACTTACAGCTATTTTTATATCTTTAACCTCTTGATAAGTACATGACCAAAGAAGAACTTAGAAAATACTACTTAGAGAAACGATTGACTCTTTCTCCTCAAAAATTGGAGAAAATTTCATCTCAAATTTGTCATTCTGTTTTTAGCAATTTCCAATTGGAAAAGAAAAAAATAAGTCTTTTCCTGCCGATTGAACGTAAGAAAGAGTTAAACACCTATAAAATTTGGGAAAAGGCAAGATCTTTTGATGCATTGGTTGCTATTCCTAAAATTAATGAGAAGACCAATGAATTAAAACAAGTACTCTTTGAAGAAGAAGATCAACTAGAAGTCACCACGTGGGGTATTCCAGAACCGAATAGAGGCCGAGTAATTGCTGCAGAACATTTCGATTTTGTTTTTGTTCCATTGCTCGCAATTGATAAAAAAGGGAACCGTGTGGGCTATGGAAAAGGTTACTACGATCGTTTTCTGAAAAAATGCTCTCCTCGATGCAAATTCATTGGTTTAAGTCACTTTGATGAACTGGCAGATGAAGTTTCCGATGTTAATTTCCAAGATGTGAAACTTGACTATTGTATTACACCTAATAAATTTTACCGATTCGACTAAAATATCTAAACTGGCTGCACTTTTAGATATATAGATTTGGAATTCGTTCTTTAGCCATTGTAACAATCGTAGAGTGTATCTAACTAAAAGAACCTTTTGACATTTTTTTCGTAACCTGTAATGTATGTTCAGAATTCTATTGCTTGCAATATGGCTTATCAACTCTTCTATTGTTTGGAAGATGACTTCAAAACCCGTTTTTGGTGTTAGAATATCTATTGGAGCAAATTCTAAAATCACATCATATGTTTGTTACTTATATAATGGAAGAACACTCAATAGAAAAAAGATTGTTGACGAAACTTCCTTTGTTAAAATTGTAACCGGCGAATGGCCGAGTGTATTTAATCCACAACGAATTGATTATTTCAAAGAAAACAACATTGATTGTGCTATGGTACTAGATACCGTTACATTAAAAAAAGTAGTGGGATGTTTACCAATGGATGAGTTATGGAAGATTCGATTTTCGACCTATCCTTATCGTCATCGTTCTGACGAAGGGTGGAGTAATAAGTATTTTAAACCTTCTCCTGGCCAAGAGAAATATCTTTCAAAACGGTATGGTATTGATCATATTGATGGAGACTATTTTTTAGATACTAATTTCTGGAAACTAATGCAAGATGTTGTCGATCCGTTGTGGGTCGAAAATTATAAGTCTATCCACTAATATAAGGAACCATTATTGTATGTTTACAATTGAATCATCGTCTAATAATCATGAAAAGAATAATTTTATTTCCATTCCTTCTTATTTTAACGAGTTGCTCTTCTAGTATAGGAAATGGAGAGATGATTTCAAATTCCCGAGAATCTAATGAAATTAGTGCTGTTGAGGGTAGTAAAATGAAAGAAGAACAAATTCTCAAAGAGAACCAAAATGTATTAGAAGAAAAGTCAGCGATTTCTGATGATGTAGTTCAAGAAGAGATGAAATCGTATTCAGAAGAATCAAATTGGAACGAAATCGATGTTCAAGAAGAAGAAAATATTGAAATTATTGAGGAAATCGAAGAGGTCTCTTATCCTGAATTACCAATTGAAGAATCTGCAGAAAACTTCGAACAATCAAAAATTAACTTCTTAGAACTCAGTTCATTAACATCTTTTTTAAAAAAAAACGTTTCACCTACTGGAAAAGTTAATTACGCGAAAATTAAAGCAAATTTGGATCAATTGGGTGCGATTATTAGAGATTTTGAAGAAAATTATCCTACGCCAGATTGGTCAAAAAACGAAAAACTGGTCTATTGGATTAATGCCTATAATGTTTACACATTAAAGTTGGTCGCTCCGAATTATCCTGTTTCCTCCATAAAAGATATAACAGCTAAGCCTTGGGATAAAAAATACATCCAATTAGGAGGCTCAACACTAAGTCTTAACGACATTGAACATATCAAAATCAGAGCTAATTATAATGAGCCTCGCATTCATTTCGCACTTAATTGTGCAAGTGTTTCATGCCCTATTTTGTTAAATAAAGCGTTTACAGTAAAATCACTAAACTATCAATTAACAGCAATGACTAAACGGTTTTTTAAAGATCCTACGAAAAACGATTTTTCAAATCCAAAAAGCGTCAAAATATCTTCACTTTTTAATTGGTACAAAGAAGATTTCGTTAAAAAGGAAGGCTCTGTTATACAGTTTATCAATAAATATAGAACAGAACAACTAGAAAGTCCTAAAATTAGTTATTTGGAATATGACTGGAATCTAAACGATTAAAGTTTTGCGTTAACCAAGGATTCCAAAGCATCGATAAAACGTGGGTGATCATTAGAACTGGGAACCAATTGAACTTTGTCTCCTCCGTTTTCCTGGAATATCTCTTGGTATTCTGAACCTATTTCGACAACAGTTTCTAGACAATCAGCGACAAAGGCTGGAGAAAAAACGAGTACATTTTTTGCTCCATTCATTGCCAGCTGTTCAATCACTTTATCTGAGAATGGCATTAACCACTTCTTACTCAACCTAGATTGAAAAGCAACAGTATATTTATCTTTTTCTAATCCCAATTTCTCCACAAGCAATCTGGTTGTTGCATAGCAAGTAGCTCTGTAACAAAATTTATTTTGTGGGTTGATTTCTGTTTTACAATTCGATTTTTCGCAGCTACTACCATCAATATGTACTTTCTCTACTTGCCTTTCGGGCAATCCGTGATAAGAGAATAAGACATGATCAAATTCTTCTAAATTATAGGCTTTTGCTCTTTCTAGAATGGAGTCAATGTATCCTTCTGAACCCCAAAACTGATTAATTACGCTTATCTGTGGTATTACCCACCATTTAGTCATCAATTTATTGGCCAATTCTATCGCTGAACCATTGGATGCACTTGCATATTGAGGAAATAAGGGTAAAATAACAATGTGGTCATAATTTGCCTTGCGCATTTCTTCCATAACATCGTACATTGAAGGATTTTGATATCTCATGCCTAGATGAATTGTGACATTTTTTCCTTCAAATCTTGACTGTAGTTCCTTTTGAACACTTTCAGAATGTGTGAGTAGCGGCGAATTTCCTTGACCAAAATCCCAAAGCTCCTTGTATATTTTTGTTGACTTGGGCGCTCTAAAGGGAACAATTATTCCATTAACCAATAGAGTTCTCCCCAACCATGGAATATCAATAACTCTCGGATCATTTAAAAATTCACTCAAATATCTTCGAACATCACTTGTTTTTGGATAATCTGGAGTACCTAATTGAATCAGTAAAACGCCTGTTTTTTCCATTGTAATTTGTGCTAAAAAAGTTTGTATCTCCAATTTTTTGCTTCTTCTTCAGATATAAGGTTTAACTCTAAAAGATATTTCACCGCTTTTTCAAATGCAAGAGGATATCTTATTCCATCATAGTTCCAATCAGTCTCAGCAAGCCATTGTACTACTTGTCCATGTCGGAGATTGTATCTCCAGCTAATTAAGTCAATTACAGAATCGTTTGATTTTAATTCTTTTGCTTTCTGCTCAACGATTCCACACATTTTCTCTAACGATTCTTTATGTTTCTCATAAATTTCGGTTCTGACGGCAATAACAAAGCAAGGCCATGGAGTAACAACTTCGCCGATATATCTACATTTTTTTTGTTCTGTGAAAGGGTGTGTTGTATATTTTTCCCATAAGAATGCTTGCGCTTCATTATTCTCAAGAGCCCAAAGACCACCATATACATCTCCAATGACATTGAACTTTAATTTGTCTAAATTCCAACCTTCCTGACTTGCTTTTACATAGGCCATTAAATGTGAACCCGAACCCTCTCTAGATATTGCAAAAGTTTGATTCTCAATCTGATCCACAGTTTCGATGCTTCCGTTGAACGGCACATGAATACCCCAATGAAGCGGAGTTGTAACATAAACTCTCATTATTTTCGCTTCAAGACCTTGCAAAATAGCTTTGGTAATGCCTTCCGTTAACAAAACCGCAACATCAATAGACCCATTCTCAAGACCTCTAATCATTTGACCTGTACCACCACTCATATCGCTCCAATGCAATTGAATGCCCTCCTTTCTAAAACGGCCTTCTTCTATTGCCATTCTCCACGGCAAATTAAAATGCTCTGGAACTCCTCCTATTTTAAACCCATTCATATTCATTGTCTTACTCTTCAGAAAATTGCATTTCATGAAGTGTTTTATAAAAACCATTCAATTTCAACAATTCTTCATGCGTACCTTGCTCCTTTATTTCGCCTTTATCCAAGACAACTATTTTATCAGCATTTTTTATGGTTGATAAGCGATGTGCTATAATAATAGATGTTCTTCCTTTTGTCAATTCAACGGTTGCTTTCTGAATTAGTTCTTCCGATTCATTATCCACACTAGATGTTGCCTCGTCCAAAATTAAAATATGTGGATCATAAACATAAGCGCGAATAAACGAAATTAATTGGCGTTGTCCAGTAGAAAGAATTCCTCCTCTTTCTCCTACTTCATAATCGTATTGATTTGGTAATTTTTCAATAAAAGAATGTGCACCTACTGCTTTCGCTGCTTTGACAACTTGTTCTTTCGAAATAGAAGTATCCCCAAGAGTAATGTTATTTAGAATTGTCCCTGAAAACAAGAATACATCTTGTAAAACAATCGCAATATTCACTCGTAAATAGTTTAGCTCAATATCCGAAAGTTTAATGTCTCCAACAAGAATATCTCCTTCTTGGTGTTCGTAAAAACGACCAAGCAAGTTGACCAGCGAGCTTTTACCCGCCCCTGTTGCACCAACAAATGCCACCGTGGCCCCTTGTTCAATTTCAAGATTGATGTTTTTTAAAACCCAGTCGTTTTCATTGTATGCGAAATAAAGGTTTTCAAATTTTATAGCAGTATCAAAATCACATTCAACTTTCGCTCCATTGTTTTGGATATTATCTGCTCGATCAAGAACTTTAAATACACGTTCTGCTCTCACGGTTCCTCTCTGAAGGATATTAAATTTATCCGCCAACATGCGAATAGGTCTATAAAGCATGTGCACCCATAGAATAAAGGCTACTATTTCGCCAAATTGTTTATCAATTTCATCAGGAACCTTTCCTTGAATACCTAAAGCGCCAAAAACAAGTAAACAAGCGATTGAAATAGAACTCAAAAATTCAACAACAGGGAAGAAAATTGAATTTGCCCAAATTGCTTTAATATGCGCTTGTCTATGTCCCTTATTGATTTCTTGAAATTGCTCATATTCTTTTTCCTGCCTATTAAAGAGTTGGACTAACGACATGCCGGTAATTCTTTCCTGTACAAAAACGTTCAATTTATTAACCTGCTCTGCTTCTTGCTGATAGGATTTACGAAGAACTCTTGCAAAAACACGTGTTGCAATGATCAGTATAGGGATAGGGATAAGAACGAGAAAACTCAATTGCCAATTTGAATAGAACATTAAAGAAATGGACACTGCAATAGCTATCAATTCCCCTGCGATTGCAATCATTCCAGATGAAAAAACTTGAGTGATGGCTTCTAAGTCAGAAACAAGTCGCGTTATCATGGTACCAACCGGGGTTTTATCAAAATATTGAATCCTGAAGGTAAGAATGTGCTTCATTAAATCTTGCCTCAAATCGCGAATAATAGACTGTGCAAACAAATTGGAATAATAGGATGATAGGAATCGCAAAATTGCCTCAAAAATAAGCAACCCTACGATTAGCAATGTCCACAAAAGTAATTTGCTTTCGTCTTGATTATCAACAATATATTGGTCAACCATGTGGCCAATTAACATGGGTCTTATTGGTCCAGGAAAAGCCAAAAGAAAAGTCGTAACAATAGAAAGGAAAAACAACCACTTATAAGACTTCCAGTAGGATAGAAGACGCATAAATACATTAAAATTTATCTTTGCTTTTTTTGCCATGAGGACAAATGTAGTAGTAAATACTGAGTTAATAAGGTAAAAAGTCAATGATTTAAGGAATCAATCATAAAAGTATTGTCTCATTAAAAAAAACATTAACTTTACTATTATGATTCATGATTTTTCAAAAACCAACTCCATTTTTTCAACCTTTTTAGGAGAATTACGCGATGTTGAAGTCCAAAAAGATTCTATGCGATTTCGGAGAAACTTAGAGCGTATTTCTGAAATTCTAGGATACGAGCTCTCTAAGAAACTTGCCTTTGAAATGAAAGATGTTGTTACACCTCTCGGGGTTGCTCCTACTGCTGTATTATCACAGCAACCAGTCATTGCAACCATTTTACGAGCGGGTTTAGGAATGCACATGGGTTTATTAAACTATTTTGACAAAGCGGAAAGTGCTTTTGTGTCTGCATATAGAAAACACTCAACTGCAGAAGATTTTGAAATCTATGTAGAGTATATGGCAGCTCCAAAAACTGACAATAAAGTTCTAATTATTAATGACCCGATGCTTGCAACTGGAGGATCAATGATGTTAGTTTATAAAGCATTGCTTAAACAAGGGAAGCCTTCAAAAGTTATTGTTGTTTCAGCCATAGCATCACCAGAATCGTTAGTTTATCTTAAAAAACATCTCCCAGTAACTACGGAGTACTATATTGGAGCTATTGATAAAGAATTAACAGCACAATCATACATCGTACCTGGCCTTGGGGATGCCGGAGATCTCGCATTTGGCGAAAAGTGTTAGAATATGCATTGGGGAGGTATGATTTCTTTGTTTTTTTTCTCATTCATAAAATTTATGTTTGCACCAATGGCAGGTCCTGCTCTAGGTTTGTCTTTTTTTGAAACCTATTTTTCTATCGTTTCTGGTGGAATTGTGGCGGGAGCTATATTTTATTTTTCTGCAGAATTATTTATCATTCGATCAACAAGAAAAAATAAAGAGAAAATATTAAAACTCAAAGCTTTAGGTAAACCTATTAAACATAAAAAGAAATTTAGTTGGATGAACAAATTTGTTATAAAAATAAAACGAACGTTCGGTCAAGTTGGAATTGCTATGTGGGCGCCCTTTTTTCTATCGGTACCAATAGGCAGTATCGTTGCGGCTAAGTTCTACGGGAAAAGCAAAAAAACATACCTTATTATGGTTATCGGAATGTTTGTTAACGGACTGATAACAACTGGTATTACATACGCATTCGCATGAAACACATTTTCTTTGATCTAGACCACACTCTTTGGGATTTTGAAAAAAATTCTGAAGCAGCATTGCGCGTACTTTTTGAAGAGCTAGAATTGGCTAATCATTTACCGTCATTTCAGCGTTTTCATACAAAATATAAAAAAGTAAATGCTAAATTGTGGCATCTATATGGTACTGGAAAATTGGATAAATCTACATTAAGAGTAAAACGATTTTCTGATACGTTCGATCATTTTGAATTAAGTGATTCTAAATTAGCAGAAAGAATGGCTGTTCGTTATATCGAAGTTTCACCCTTTCAAACGAATCTATTCCCAAATGCTCTATCATTATTAGAAGAATTAAAAAGTGACGGTTATGAACTCCATATAATTACCAATGGTTTTAAAGAGGTACAACACATTAAGCTAACAGAAAGTAAATTAATCCACTTTTTTGATGTTATCCTCTGTTCTGAAGAAGTAGGTAAGAATAAACCTGCAAAGGAAGTCTTTCATGAAGCACTTTCTCGTGCAAATGCAAAAGAACATGAAAGCATAATGATAGGAGACAATTATCATGCGGACATTATCGGAGCAGAGAATTGCGGTATTAAAGCCGTTCTATTTGATCCTCATTCTAGACAGAAGAGAGGAACTCATGAATGGCATATCAAAAATTTGAATGAAATTCCTGCACTCATTCCATGGATTAAACAAAGTTTAATCTGAAGCAAAAGCTGACAAAAGACTAGTGCAACTCTTGTCTCAACTTCTCATACATTAGCATTCCTGCTGCCACACTCACGTTTAGTGAAGCGATTTCTCCTTTCATAGGGATTTTGCACTTAACATCCGCCATATTTATTAAATCAGAAGTGATACCATCCATCTCTGATCCCATTATAACACAGACAGAACCTCTAAAGTTTGTCTCATATAATGGTACATTTCCTTTTTCAGTGCACGCAATTAAACGTAGTCCACATTGTTGTATATAATAAAGTGACTCCTTAAAGTTGTCCGCTTTGCAAACTTTGATTCTATTTAAGGCGCCCGCAGACGTTTTAATTGCATCAGCAGTAACTTGCGCAGATCCTTTATTCGGAATTAGAATTGCATCTACTCCCTCACATTCTGCTGTTCTTGCAATCGCACCAAAATTTCTAATATCTGTAACTCTATCCAAAGCTAAGATAAATGGTCTTTTTTCTTGTTCTAAAAGACCTTCGACAATATCTTCAATTTTGTGATATTCGATGGGAGAAACTTGAGCAATTACACCTTGATGATTACTCTCAGTCAGGGCATTTAACTTTTCTATAGGAACAAATTGTAATTGGAAATGTTGCCCTTTCAATTCTTCTTTCAATTTCAAAAACAACTCTTTATCCATTCCTTTCTGGATAAAAATTTTGTTGAAACTTCTACCAGCTCTAATCGCTTCAATAACTGAACGGACACCAAAAATCATGTCCTCCTTCGGCTTCTTAGTATATTCTTTAGAAGATGAATCGCTTTCCCTTCTTTCGTATTTTCTTTCGTATTTTGACATGTTCTTCTTAGAATTGATAGATGAATTCAACTCTCATCTCTGTTTTTACCGATTTTGCAACAGGGCAAGATTCTCCAGCTCGAATAATTCTTTTTTGAATTGAATCAGTCCATTGATTTTTAGAAAAATCGAGATTGATTTTCAATTCACTCACCCGTCTTGGAGCAGAGTCCATAATTTTAGTCACTTCAGCCTCACAGCTTTCGAAAACAATATCATGTTCATTGCAATAAATCCCAACAATAGTAATCATGCATGAGGCATAAGCAGTTGCTAACAAATCTGTTGGCGAAAATGCCTCCCCTTTACCGTTATTATCAACAGGTGCGTCTGTGATAATTTCCTTGCCTGATTTTAAATGCGTGCATTTTGTTCTTAAATTTCCTAAATATTCAACTTTACTTGTTGCCATTTTATTCGTGCTTTTATCTAACTTTGTGCAGACCTTATAATATAAGGACTTTAATATTTACAAAAGTAGCTTTTTAATCGCAAGAGCAAAAGGCTTTATTCAATATAATTGAAGAATGAATGATTCAAATATAGACGACACAAAAGTTCGTATAAAAAAACCAAAATGGTTGCGTGTGAAATTGCCTACTGGAGACAGCTACAAAAAAGTGCGTTCTTTAGTGGATGAACATAAATTACATACTATTTGTGAAAGTGGTAATTGCCCTAATATGGGAGAATGCTGGGGAGCAGGAACTGCCACTTTTATGATTCTAGGAAATATTTGTACTCGATCATGTGGGTTTTGCGCTGTTCAGACAGGTCGACCGGAAGCTGTAGATGAATTTGAACCTGGAAAAGTAGCACAAAGCGTAAAATTAATGAGTGTTAAGCATGCTGTCATTACATCAGTTGATCGAGACGATTTAAAAGATGGAGGTGCTGAAATTTGGGCACAAACTATTCGGGCAATAAGAAAGCAATCACCAGGGACTACAATGGAAACCTTAATACCTGACTTTGGAGGGAAATGGGAAAACCTGGAGATAATTATTAATGCAGCGCCAGAAATAGTGAGTCATAATCTTGAAACAGTTCGGCGTTTAACCAAGGATGTGCGAATACAAGCAAAATATGATAGAAGTTTAGAAGTTTTATTTCGACTAAAAAAAGGAGGAATGAAAACAAAATCTGGACTGATGCTAGGTATTGGTGAAACGCATGAAGAGATAATCGAATCTATGGAAGATCTGCGCTCTGTCAATGTAGATATATTAACTCTAGGACAGTATTTGCAACCAACATCAAACCATTTGGAAATCGTAGAATTTTTAACGCCTGAACGATTTCAAGAATATAAAGAATTAGGGTTAAAAATGGGCTTCCGTTTTGTGGAGAGTGGACCACTAGTTAGGTCGTCTTATCATGCTGAAAAACATCTGTTTTAAACGTTAGACTTGTATAAAAATGAAAAGTTTTTAAGTTAAACACGATATGCTTTAACTTGAATTAACCTATCTTTACAACGAAATACATCAAGTTATAGTGTAGTACGAAAAATATTACTATTTTTACCACGCTTAAAACGATTTGAATAGAATTAAACTATATTTAAAATACTTATGAAAAATTTAATCACATCAACAGTCTTATTCCTTTTAATAGGATCAACCGTAAATGCTCAAGAAATTAAACCTTGTGGTACTTACGATGCAATGGAAGAAGTGTTTCAAATGTATCCTGAATTAAGGGCGCATTATGAAGCTAATCAGCTTCTTCAGAATAGTATTAACCAAACAAAATCTACAGATACTATTGTCTATACTATTCCTGTTGTTTTTCATATTTTACATGAATATGGGGTAGGAAACATCTCTGATGCACAGGTTTATGATGCAATGAGAGTATTGAACAGAGAATTTAATGGTACAGATCCAGATTCAGTTAACATTGTGCCTGAGTTTGATACTTTAATAGGTAATGCTCGAATTGAATTCAAACTAGCCGCAATTGATCCTTTGGGAAATTGTACAAACGGAATCGAACATGTTTATACACATGAAACTAGAATAGGTGATGCTCCATCAAAAGTAAATCAATGGAATAGATCTCAATATTTGAATATTTGGGTGGTAAGGAATGCTAATGGAGCTGCGGGCTACTCAATTAAACCAGCTGGAACCGATGGTTTAGGTTATTGGCTAGATGGAGTTGTTCAATTACACAATACGATTGGTAGTATAGGTACAAGTAACCCTTTTAGCGAAGCTGTTTTAACTCATGAAGTTGGACATTATTTGAACTTGTCACATACATTTGGAAATTTAAATGCTGCAGGACCATCGAACCCTTGTGGAGATGATGGTGTTGATGACACTCCTCCTACAAGAGGTCATAGTGGTTGTTTACTTGGCGCTGCCAATGATGCTCAACAATGTGATCCTCTAATTGAGGAAGATGTGCAGAATTACATGGAATATTCAAGTTGTAACTTTCACTTCACTCCTGGGCAGACTGTATTCCTTCGAAATGCAATGGTAGGGATTGCGGGAGAAAGAAACAAACTATGGCCTGACTCAACACAAATTGCAACGGGTGTAAAAAACATTCCTTCTCCTTTAATTACACCACAGGACCCTGCAAACGTATTAACAGTGCCATTGTGTACTCCAATAGCTGATTTTACAAGCTCTTCTGTATTTGTTTGTGCAAACTCTCCTATGACTTTTACGGATGCATCATATAATGCCGTAATTGATTCATGGGAATGGACATTTCAAGATGGATCACCAGCAACTTCTTCAAGTCAAAATCCTACTGTTAGTTTTACATCTCCGGGTTATAAAACGGTTACATTATCTGTTACAAATGCAGCAGGTACGGGAACAGAGACTCGAACTTCTATGATTTATGTCTCTCCAGGATGGGCAGATTTCAACGGTCCTCAATCTATTGACTTTGATGGTCCTTATGCAACTTGGTTTAGACAAAATAACATCGAAGATAATTATGGTAAATTTGGTCTTGTAAACTCAGGTGGATACGATAACTCGAACTGTTATAAATTACAGATATACAAAGACATCTCAAATGCTGTTTTATTCTCTTCAGATTTCTTTTACAACCAAAGATTAGGCTTATCAGTGGATGAATTAATTACTCCTTCTTTCGATTTACGTTATACGACTGGAGTTCAAGTATCGTTTAAGTATTCTTATGCTACAAACTCAACAACTGCTGCTGACATAACAGAAAGTTTAAGAGTAATGTCGTCAAGAGATTGTGGGGCTACATGGAGCACGAGAACAACAATTCCTGCTTCTCAAATAGTGAATGCAGGTTTTGCAGGAAGTGTTGATTTTATTCCTACTTCAAATTCTCAATGGACAGAAAGAACATTTACTTACATCCCAACTAGTGCGGATGATAAAACTATCTTTAAGTTCGTATTCGAAGCGTCTGATTTGTCAACAAACTTATTTATCGATGATTTTAATGTAACTGGAACTTTAGGTTTAACTTCGGACATCATTTCAATGATGGATTTGAATGTTTATCCTAATCCTACAACAGCAGGACAGGCAATCACAGTAGCTTATACTGGACAAGATAAAGAAGTAACGTTCACTTTGAGAAATGCGCAAGGTAAACTTATTGCAACTGAAACATTTGCGCCAACAAACGCATCAGTTGAGCATACATTGAACAATACTGAGAATTTATCTTCTGCTTGTTATTTCTTAGAAGTAAGAACTGGAGAATCTACTACAACAAAAAAAGTAGTTGTTCTTTAATAAATTGAATTTCAAAAAAAAAGCCTTTCTAGTTAGGAGGGCACTGAAAAAGTAGCTCTTTTTCAAAATCAACTTTAAAAGCGATTGAGTG
>CAXBMR010000021.1:0-45665 GCA_963976995.1 uncultured Fluviicola sp. | reverse complement strand
CTCAATCGCTTTTAAAGTTGATTTTGAAAAAGAGCTACTTTTTCAGTGCCCTCGTATAAACTAAGGTCCTTTTTAAGCTGTGGAGTCGGAGGGTTTCGAACCCTCGTCCAAACGACGAATAATTTAGCTTTCTACATGCTTATTCTTTGATTGGATTTTCGATGCAACCTCGGACAAAGACACCCAATAGTTACACTTATCTTCTCAATCTCAAATTAACTTAGAAGAATCGTTAATCCTATTCTGTAATTTATGGTCCTTCTGGTTCCTCGCTTAACAGACAGAAGCAAAAGAGAAGGAACTCGTCGGTGTACTATACTTCCACACGATAAAGCTTAATTTGTCTAACAAATTAGGCAGCAAGTCTAAAAGACGTATTGTCAATTATAGTTTGTGACTAATGATTTACGAGCCTCACCACATTGCTCGACATGCTTGCACCAAACGACTGCTATCGCTGTCAAATCCAGTACGACCCCAAAGAACTACTACAAAGGTAGCAAAAAATAGACCGAAAAATGTGCATAAATGAAAAAACACCTATTCAATTGAATTGAGTAGGTGTTAACTCTTGGTTGAAAAGGGCTTATTTCTTTAACAAATCTCTAATTTCTCCTAAAAGAACTTCTTCTTTTGAAGGTGCAGGAGGAGCTACAGGAGCTTCTTCTTTCTTTTTCTTCGCTTTGTTGAATGCTTTTACAATTAAGAATAAAACAAATCCGACAATTACAAGGTTGATAATTGTATCTATCCATGCCCCATATTGCATTACATTTGCAGGAACTGCTTTGGTTATCACATCTCCATTTTCTGCAACTACTTCAGCAACTGCGGGAGATAATTCGTATACTTTGTCTGAGAAACTTGCTCCACCCGTAAACATCCCTATTAAAGGCATCATAATCATACTTACAAAACCTTTTACTACTGTTCCTACTGCTCCAGCAAGAATAACTGCAATTGCTAAATCAACAACGTTGCCCGTCATGATAAAGGCTTTAAACTCTTTTAACATATTTATTTGTTTTAATTAGTGTGGAAGCAAACCTAAACAAAAGAAAATACAAATAATGTCCTAACAGGTGGAAAGTGTTAACACGAAGTTGTTTACAATTCAAATGGTTGACGGTTTAGAATAGATCGACTCAAGGTAATTTCATCAGCATATTGCAACTCTGAACCAATAGCCACACCTTTTGATAGGCTTGAAAACGTTAAGTCATATTCTTTTAACCTTTTATACAAATAGAAATTAGTTGTATCACCTTCCATTGTTGCACTTAAGGCAAATATAATTTCTGAGATATTTTGGGATTGAACACGTTCAATCAAATGCGTAATATTAAGGTCAGATGGACCAATACCATCCATGGGGGAGATGATTCCGTTTAAAACATGATAGATTCCTTTAAACGACTGTGTTGCTTCAATCGCTAAAACATCACGTATATCTTCTACTACACAAACAATACTTTTTTCTCGATTTTCGTCTTGACAAATGGAACATGTCTCAAAATCAGAAACATTCCCACAACTATTACATTTTTTTACATGTTCTTTCATTCGTAAAAATGAATCTGAAAATTGCTGAATTTCATTCTCAGAGCGATTTAACAACTGTAAAACTAGTCGCAATGCCGTCTTTCTGCCAATGCCAGGTAAGGATGCAATCTGATCAACAGCATTCTCAATATATTTTGATGGAACTCTCACAAAGCAAAGGTATCTATAATTCTTTCTTGATTTCAATTAAGAAATATTACTTTTACAGACTCTAATAGTGAAAAGTGAAAAATCAAATCAACATAAAGAATAAAAAAGCAAGATTCGAGTACGAGTTATTCGATAAATTTGTTGCTGGTATTGTGTTGACGGGAACTGAAATTAAAAGTATTCGGAACAACAAAGCATCTATTCTTGAAGCATATTGTGTTTTTGATCATGGAGAAATATGGATAAGGAACATGCACATCACCGCCTATGAAAAGGGTTCGTTTTACAACCATAAACCAAGGTCAGATAGAAAACTTCTTTTGAGTAAGAAAGAAATTAATAAGATCGAGAAATTCTTAAAAGTGAAAGGTAACACGGTGGTTCCATTGAAAATTTTCATTTCAGATAAAGGTTGGGCGAAACTTGAAATAGCTACAGCACAAGGGAAAAAACTCCATGATAAGCGACAGGACTTAAAAGATAAAGATGATAAACGTGATATGGATAGAGCTATGAAACGCTTTTGATTTGTTACTTACCTTCACAATGAGAAGATAATCCTCTCATTAAATGTTATTCATCAGATAAATCCGAATGTAACAATGTGTGCCCAACGATTATTTGTTAGTAGAAAAATAAGCATCACTATACCTACTCCATAATAACAGAAATGAAAGAGAAAAGTAAAGCTGATGGTCATTCTTTTATAAAGTATAGTGGTTAGGGGGGCGAGAAAAAGAACGACCAAAAGCCAAGTAATACTGTAGAAAGTTAAATGGGTGCTGTAATATTGAGGTTCGATTTTATCTCGAGAGATAATTTGTACAGGGCTGTGAAAAAACCAGCTTTTCTCAACAGTAATCAATCGGTTTTTATTAAATAAATCGGAAGTCATATTCCCAATCCAATAGTAATCATCTTTTCTAGTCTTTGCTAAACTGAGAATTTTACCGCCCGGAGCATTGCCAACTTGTAGCTTATATTCAACTATTTCATCATTCTCTATGTGTTTAGGCAAAAAAACATCTAGAATCAGCATAGACGAAAGAATACAACCAGCAATCGTAAGTGTTTGCAAAGTTTTCCATTTTTTACCTGTTGTAAGAAATCGAAAATAACGTTCGTTTTCCATTCTTTCCCTCATTTCCTGTTCTTTGAAACGCTGACGAGCTGTTTTCATCCTTGCTTCTCTATCTTTTTTCTTTGCTTCAGGAGAATTGGAATTTGCTACATCTGTAAATTTGTTGTTGATAATGATGTCGTATGCCTCGGTAATCTGAATAAATCGTTCTTGAGCGTCTTTGCTCGGATTTTTATCAGGGTGGTGCAACATTGCCAACTTTCGATACTGCTTTTTAACTTCCTGTGGAGTAGCAGATACTGTTAAGCCAAGCATTCTATAGTACCTGCTTTTGGACATTTGAAATGTATTTTAAGGTCGTTTTTCTATCTATTTTTCCACTTTCTGTTCGTTTAAATTTTGAAAAATAATAGATTTCTTTGGGAACTTGATATTTTGACAGAACAGTTTTAAAATCATCACGCTCCAAATCTTTTGGTGGGGATTCTACACATAAAACGATTCTTTCTCCAAGGGTATTATCTGGTAAGCCTGTAATAAAATAATCACATGTAAATAGTGTACTTAATTTTAGTTCAATTTCTTCTGGAGAATGTTTTATTCCACCACTATTAATAATGAAATCGCTCCTTCCGATCCATTTAAATGTTTTGCTATCCATTAATTCAACTAAATCATTGGTTGGTAGAGAATCAATTCCCAAGGACGGAGCATGAATGATCAAACACTTGTCTTTTTGACTGAATTTCACTTCAGGCAAGGCGGTATATTTCTCTTCACCTGCAGATAATTTTCTCATTGCAACATGAGAAATTGTTTCTGTCATTCCGAATGTTTGATAAACTTCATTTGAAAAGTTTAGAGTTTTACTGGCTAATTCTCTGGTAACTGGACCGCCTCCAATTATCAATTGTTCAATCTTTTTTACTTTTCCATCGCTTCGAGTTAGCTCAGAGGCTAATTGTAATGGAACCATTGCTGCAAAATGAATATCTTCTTTTATTCCTTCAAGTGGAGTAGAGGAAAGGTCCGAGATGATTAAGTTTAGTTCCAAGACAATAGCTCTAACAATCATCATTTTACCTCCTATCGTTCTGGGAGAAAGGCAAAGTAAGGCGTTGCTGTCTTTTCTTAATTGCAGAAAGTCACCTGTCATTTTTGCTGAAGCAATCATGTATTTCTTCTCAATTAGAATATGTTTTGCTAATCCTGTTGAACCTGAAGTTTTTGTTTTTATTGAATTAGAGTCTGCGTTCCATTCATCAATAAAAGAAAGAACTTCTTTTTTTAGTTTAAGATCTTTGGTTCTAAATATGAGTTGCATCCTTCTTTGGAATGAATTTTGATTTAAAGGTAACACTTTGAATTATGAGATTACCGTTTTTTTTTATAATTCCGTAAGAAAAGCATTATTAACTCGTTTAATAGATTAAATATGACAGAAATGAAGATTAGATTAAGTGTTTTATCAATAGCGTTATTAGCATTTGTAGCGATGACTTCCATCTCTAAATCTGATGATGAAGTGGGAATTATATTCGATAAAATGACCCTCAAACAGGCAAAAGAAAAAGCAAAAGAGTCAGGGAAAATAATTTTTATTGACTGTTATACGGATTGGTGTGGACCATGTAGAAGAATGTCTGAGACCTCTTTTAAAAATAAAAAAGTGGCTGATTTGTACAATAAAAGTTTCATCAATTTAAAAGTGGAAATGGAGAAAAACCCAGATGGGCGAGAAATCGCTAAACAATATAAAATCAATGCTTATCCTACACTATTAATGATAGATGCAGATGGTAAGTTGGTTAAAAAAGCAGTTGGAATGCACAAGTCTGGACATTTGATACAATTAGCGAACGTTGTTTTAGAGAAGTAAATATCGTTAATACTTTTCAATGGCAACTATTTTTTAGTTAGCTTGCACAACAACTTAGTTTCGAAATATCTTTCCCAAATGTAATAGCGGCTAATTTTATACTTTCTCCTAAAGTTAAGTATGGATAGAAGCTTTCAGCTAATTCTTTAATTGTAATGCCAAATTTGATAGCCATACTGAGTTGTTGAATCAGTTCTCCTCCTTCTGGTGCAATAATTCTTGCTCCTATTAATTTATCAGTTTCAGTGTTACGAATTAATTTTACAAATCCACGCGTATCTTGCGCAGCTAACGCTCTGGGTACGTGTGTTAAATCTAACTTACTTATTTCGAATGGAATACCTTCTTTTTCTGCCTCTAACTCATCAATACCTGTTCCAGCGATTTGTGGATCTGTAAAAACAACCCAGGGTAAAGAAGAATAATCTACTTTGCTAACCTCACCTGTAAATGCATTTGTAACGGCTGTGTTTCCTTCTGTGGCAGCTGTATAAACAAAGGGAGGTGTATTTGTAGCATCTCCAGCTGCATAAATATTTCTTAGATTGGTTTCCATCTTTTCATTTACCTCTATATGTCCTCGGTCGGTTAATTTTAAATTTATATTTTTTAAACCTAACTTAGATGTATTTGGTTTCGTTCCTGTTGCTACAACAACATGTCCCTTTTCTATTAATTGGGTGGTGCTTCCATCTGGACATTTGCAATGAATCACTGTGTCATTACCCATTTTTTCAAACTTAACTGCTCTAAAATTAGGCAACATTTCGATTCCCTCACTTTGATATTGCTCTACTAAAACGTCAGTAATGTCACTTGTTTGACTTCTCAGTGGTCTGTCTGTATATTCAATGATTCTTACTTTAACACCTAGACGACTATAGGCTTGAGCGATCTCCAAACCTATATAACCAGCCCCCATAATAGTTAAACTTTCTGGCTTTTTTTCTAAATCAAATAACGAGACATTGGTTAAATATCCTACTTCATTTAATCCTTCAATTTGAGGGATATTTGTTGTGGCACCTGTTGCAATTACAAACTTTAAGGCCGTATATGTATCTTTTCCATCAATTAGTATGGTTTTGTCATCTACAAATTCTGCCCAGCCTTTAATCATTGTTAGATTAGTGAAATCACTCACAACATCAAAATATTTTTGTTGTTGCAAGTCAGAAACCAATTCTTTTTTGTCTTGAATCAATTGTTTGAAATCTATATTTGCTCCTAAAGGCTGTATACTTCTAAAATTCGAATGGCTCGAATGATATACTGTTTCTGCGGCTCGAATTAAATTTTTAGAGGGAACGCATCCTACATTCACACAGGTTCCTCCAAAATCTAAACCACCATTAACCATTAGGCAAGTTAAGCCCAAACTTTCTGCTTTGATCGCTGCTGAAAATGCTGCAGAACCACCGCCGATAATGATAAGGTCATAGTTATTAGTGTACTCTGTTTTTTTAAAATTACTGCCTTTATCAATAATGACGTTATAATTTCCAATAGCGTTTACTGAATCAATGACTTCATTTTTAGAAAGTTTATCAGTGTCAAAAGTAAATTCTCCATTGTTACTTTCATGGCTTACAGAAGAACGTTCAATTCCATCAATTTTAATGATGTCTTTTTCTATATGCGAAGAACAGCTACCGCAAGTCATTCCTTCGATGTCTAATTTTATGGTTCGTGTATTCATAAGGATGATTTTATCATTATTTAATTTCTTCTATACTTATTGTTTTATATCCTGTACTATTTACAGCACGTTTAATTTCTTCGATTGAAGTTTGTGTTTTATCAAACTTAACAGTTGCGCCTCCTTCAGAATAAGATGCTTTGACATTAATTATTCCATCTAATTCATTCACCGCATGTTCGATATGACTTTGACAAGCGTCACACGTCATTCCTTCAATATCCACATTTACTTTTTCAATTTGTGAGACATCGCTGATAACAACTTCCTTCTTGTTATCTGAAAAAAAGATATGGGAGTAATAGGGGATTGATATTGAAACGGCTGCAAACAAAGTTATTCCAACTAGAAAAGATCTAGTTTGATACCATTTTGGCTTTTCTATTTCACATCCGCAATCGTCTTCCGATTTAGACTTTAAGTGATTGTACCATGCATATCCGATTGCTACTATAGCTAAACCTATTAGATAGGGCCTCAAAGGTTCCATCCAAGATAAGCTTCCTGCCGCTCCGCCGACTCCTGCGATAGCTGCAATAATGGGAGGGATGCAACATGATGATGCGGCCAATGCTGCAATAATACCCGTAGCTGCTACTCTTTTTGATGTTCTTGTTTCATTTTTCATAGTGTTTCTAATATTTGATTGTTTTTAATTAATTTAAAAAACGGTGATAGTATCGTTTCGTATGCTGGAGCTAATGAATAAAATATAGTTTGAGCTTTTCTCTCCGTCAGTACGATATTTCTGTCTTTCAGTTTTCTTAAATGTTGAGAAATTGCTGATACATTCATTTCAAGAATATCACTTAAGTCACATACGCAAAGTTCTTTTTCTTGTGAGATTAAAAACAAAATTTTTAACCGGACATTGTTACCAGCTAAACTCAATGCATTGGAAAGTAATTCAAAAGAATCTCCTAACTCTGTTACAGTCTGCTTACAATGTAATATCTGCTCGATATCTGCTTCATTTCTTATACAACTTATATCTTTCATATAGCAAATGTAATGAATTTTCGTATTTAAGCAAATGCTAAAATATAATACAACAATTATTTAACTTTGAATATTATTTTAGGGTTACCCATTTAGATAACATTGTATCTTATTGATTTATAAACAGATGGAGATGAAAGATTTGTTAGTTCTTTCACTTTTTGGGCGTCTATAATTGGTCTTTTAAATAAATGATTTAGAGCAAGTTGAGCGTTATATGATCGACTTCCTAATGTTTGAATTTTAATTTCAACTTCTTTTTGTAGCTATAATATACTGTCAAATGTACTTATACTACTTTTGGCAGTTTCATTAGGAATAAAGAATTTTTTCTCTTCAGATTAACTCAAATTTATGCCTAGTCCCCAACAATTGGTCATGATCCCCTTGTTTCTATTACTCAAAGTTAATGGCATAAAAAAAGTCCTAATTCTCATCAGGACTTTCCGTGATCTGGCTGGGGCTCGAACCCAGGACCCATACATTAAAAGTGTATTGCTCTACCAACTGAGCTACCAAATCATCGCATTAGCGGGTGCAAATATATGCATACTATTTATTTTCGCAATGATTTAAAAACTTTTTTTTATCTTTTTTTCATCAAGTTCCCTTAAGCCCTAATAAAGAAAGACATAGAGGTGAATACCATTTAGTATTCTTAATGAAATTGATCTCAACAGAACATTTTTTAATAATTTGTCGTATCTTAATGGTAATGGAAAAAATAATCTTGGTTGGATTCATGGGGTGTGGTAAAACTACGCTCGGCAAGAAGTTGGCAAAACGGTTGAAGGTTCCTTTTATTGACTCTGATGTGGAAATTGAGATTCTCCACAAAAAAACGATAGGAGAAATTTTTGGTGAACATGGAGAGTCAGGATTTAGAGAAATGGAAACGGAATTTATTAATTCTTTAGAACGTGAGAAGAGCTATGTTCTTGCAACTGGAGGAGGAATGCCCTGTTTTAATAACTCAATGGAGCAACTTAATAATTTAGGAACAACTTTTTATTTGGAGCGTTCAGCAAAAGAACTTATGCATCGACTGTCTCATGCTAAAATTAAACGTCCTATGATAGCGAGTTTATCGGATGATGATTTACTTCAATTTATTGAAGAAAAGTTAAGTATGAGAAGTGAATTTTATAAAAAGGCAGCTGTCATCCTTTCAAGAGAAGAACAAACGGCTGACGAGTTAGAAAAACTCATTCGATTGCTTCAGCCTCTCCAAAAAAATTAATGCTACCACCTTCTCTTTCATTTTTCATCAAGTAAGAATGAATAATTGAGCTAACAATGATGATAAGCAATGCTAACTTGTCATAGAGTGTCATGTCCTCTAAAAAATAGGTGAAACTAAGATAGAATATGCTCATGAAAAGGTAAAATAGTGTTCCGCCTAACACAAAATAGATGAATTGCTTCTTTTTTCTGAACAATAAAATGAGTCCGAAAAAGACAATTCCCCAACAAATAATAGCAACACCGTTAAATGTCAATAGTCGAGAAAGAAAATCAGAGCCTTCAAAACCCAATTCAACTCCGCGATCTTTTATAATTTTCTCTACAGGAATTCCTTTGAATCGATAAACCATTTCTCGAGAGTTAATTGTAAAATAGCTGATAACACTCCATAATAAGAAAGTTATCCAAATAATCGTATTGATATTGAAAGTTAAGCGGGTAAAAATATCCGGCTTTTCCTTACCAAAAACAAAGTTTCTGAATTGCAAAAGCAGTGGAACAGGGCTCTGAAATTTTATTGATTTAACCTCTTCTTCGTCCATTAGTCAACAGTTATGACCAAATATTTTGAAATTTTCCAAAATTCTGAGGCATCTAGTATATCAATAACAGAACGATTCGTTTCTTCCGTTATGCTATATGAAGATTTCGGGTGATTCGTCACAAATCGGACTCCTTCTCCTTGAATGCTTATTTTAAGCACCTTTGAAGCGTTTAGTTTTGTAAAATATTGATCGTTTAAATCAGATTTAAGCTCAATTTTCTTTCCAATACCTAAGAATCCGTTTTTCTTTTCAATAACACCATTTTCCTTTAACTCAGTAGAAGTCCCATATGCATAATAGACGGTATTCATTTCTTCTTTAAGTCCGTCAACTATCATTGCTTGTTCCTGATATGAGTCGAAAAGAACAGAATATTCTCTATCTAGGGTGTTTAATTCAGATTGAAGCAAAGTAATTTGTTCGTCTTTCCATTGAATGTCTTTTATCAACGATTCAATCATCAAGTCTAATTCTTTAATTTTTAGACCATTTTCTTTCATTTGCTTGAGCATTCTTCTAACCTTGTTAGCGTTTTCTTCTCTCAAATAATTGATGTGTTGAATTTCCTCTAAAATCCATGATTTGTCGTCAACTGAAATTTCATCATTACTAGTAACAACGCGAATTTCATCTTTGCGAATGCCAATTTTCTCAAGGTTTGACTTGATTTCATTAAAAAAGGCAAGGGATTCATTGATTAAAGAATCTTTAAGAGCATTATCTAGTTCAAGTTGAGCAACTTTATTTTCTAAACTGAGGTTTTCACCATTTTCAATAAATGGATCATTTTCAACAGCTTGATCTTGAACGCAACTTACAAATGCGATTGAAAAAAGAGTGATATAAATTAACTTTGACATTGACTATTGTTTTTGTTAAACTAAGTTAGTAATAATTTTTGGTTGGAACTCAACACTTCTTATGACTTTCGATATTCTTGTTGACTCAGGTAAAAACAAATCGCTATCTTTGAGTCAAAAAATTACAATAATGACTAAATATATTATCTCCTTACTATTAATGGCATCGACATTTTTATCTGTTGCACAAAATATCAAGTACACGTTATCAATGCCAAAACCTCAAAATCACTACTTTCATGTAGAAATGGAATTGAGTGATTTTGACGCAAAGGAAATCAACGTTAAAATGCCAATTTGGGCACCTGGTTCTTATTTGGCACGTGAATTTGCTAAAAATGTCAATTTAGTAAAGGCATTTGACTCCAATGGAAAGTCATTAGTTGTAAAAAAAACGAATAAAAATACTTGGAATATTAATAAAGGGAAAGCGTCAAAAGTTATTGTAAAATATGAGGTGTATGCTTTTGAATTGTCTGTTAGGACATCGTTCCTTGATTTAACACACGGTTTTGTGAGTGGTTCGGGGGTATTTATGTACGCGGAGAACTATAAAGAGAAGTCCGGTTCACTCGAAGTAATTCCTTATGAAGAGTTTAATGTAATAACGACTGCTTTAAAACGAGAAAAAGAAGAAATCACGAGTGATGGATCAACTACTTATTTATTTGATAATTATGACCAGTTATTAGATTGTCCTTTAGAAATTGGAAATCAAGAAGAGTTCTTTTTTGATGCAGCTGGCGTTCATCACAAAGTTGCTATGTACAATTTTGGCAATTATTCCATCGAAAGGCTTAAAATTGATATGGCAAAGGTTGTTGAAAGCGCTTCGAATGTTTTTGGTCAGAATCCGAACAAAAATTATACATTCATCATTCACAATGTAGTCAATGCGCAAGGAGGTTTAGAGCATGTTAACTCAACGGTTCTTAGTGTGAATCGATGGACGTATGAAGGACCTACTTACGTTGACTTTCTGAAATTAGTAGCGCATGAATATTTTCATTTATGGAATGTAAAGAGAATTCGCCCTATAGAGTTAGGTCCTTTTGACTACGATAATGAAAACTATACTTCCATGCTTTGGGTGATGGAAGGGTTTACTTCTTATTACGAAAAATTGATTTTACTTCGAGCAGGTTTTTACACGGAAAAACAATTTATTGGCAGGATGTGGAATAGTTTAAACTATGTCGAAGGTTCTGTTGGTAGTAGAGTTCAACCAGTAGCACATGCAAGTTTTGATGCTTGGATAAAAGGGTATAGACCAAATGAGAATAGCAGAAATACAACAATGTCTTACTATTCTAGAGGTTCTGTAATTGCAATGATGCTAGACGCAAAAATCATTAAGCACACTAAAGGAAAGAAAAGCCTGGACCATTTTATGCAGAAAATGTACGATAAGTATTACAAGAAGCTAAATAGAGGGTTTTCTGAGAAAGAATTTAAGGCGGAATTAACAAGCTTTACGGGTGAAAATCTAGATGGTTTTTTCGCGAAATACATTGATGGAACTGAAATACCTGATTATAAAGATGAATTCGCCCCACTTGGGTTAGACGTTGAATATGCTGGTAAATCGTTACCCAGCGTTGGATTAAGTATTTCTGATGTTGGTGGAAAAGCGATTATTAAAGGTATTAGAAGTAATTCTGCTGGAGAAGAAGCAGGACTGAGCGTCAATGACGAATTGATAGGAGCAAATGGAATGAGGGTTGATAAAAAATCACTGGATGATTATTTTAGATCGATGGACACCGGTGAGAAAATAAACATATTGTTCTCGCGTGATGAACAATTATATTCTACAGAATTAGTTGTTACAAATTACGAAAAACCAAGTTTCAAATATTCTATTTCTACAAGCAAGAAAGGGAATTATCACGATTTTTGGTTAAGAAAAATGGACAAATGAAATTAAATCTTTTTGCTTTTTTAATTGTTTTACATGCTTCTCTTGTATCATTCGGCCAATCACGTTTTGAACTCGTACAACTCAAACTACCGAAAGATGCTACCTATTCAACATCTCAAATAGAACCATCAATTGCTATTAATCCGCTAAATCCTAAACAAATGGCTGCGGGCTCTGTGTTGACTGACTACTATTATTCAACAAATGGTGGAAAAAAATGGAAAAGCAAAACCATGGAAAGCTCGTATGGTGTCTATGGTGATCCTGTTTTAATGTTTGACGCAAAAGGCAAGTTGTATTATACACATTTGGCCAGTTATTCTAAATCAACGCATTTGGATAGAATTGTTTGTCAAACAACAGATAAAGTTTGCAAGAAATTCAATGATGGTAGCTTCACAAAACCAAATGGTAGCAAAGTACAAGATAAGCAATGGACAGTAGTCAATCCTGCAACAAACACGATTTACATGACGTGGACACAATTCGATGCGTATGATTCTTCCAATCCAGAGGATAGTTCATTGATTGTATTTGCAAAATCAATTGACCAAGGAGAATCATGGAGCGATCCAATTGTTATTTCAACATTTCCGGGAGATTGCAAAGATGATGACAACACGGTTGAAGGAGCCGTTCCTGCAATTGGTCCAAATGGAGAGATTTATGTTACTTGGACAGGGCCGAAGGGCTTGGTTTTTCAGAAATCGTTGGACGGAGGCACAACCTGGTTGAATACAGAAAGAGTTTTAGAACCTCAACATGGAGGTTGGACTATTGAAATACCAGGTATTTATAGAGCAAATGGATTACCTATTTTAAAATGCGATCTGAGTAATGGTCCTAATCGAGGAACATTGTACCTCAACTGGGCAGACCAAAATAATGGAGAGGATGATACAGATATTTGGCTCTTAAAGTCAACAGACGGGGGTGACACTTGGTCGAAAAGGATTAAAGTAAATCAAGATAAATCGAAAAACCATCAGTTCTTCACATGGATGACTCTTGACCCAAGCAATGGTTATCTGTATTTTGTTTATTATGACAGAAGAAATTATATTGATAATCAAACGGACGTGTATATCTCTGCGTCTAGGGATGGAGGAACGTCGTTTGCTGATACACGTATTTCGCATTCTCCATTTACACCAGATAAAGGATTATTTTTTGGAGACTACCTTAACATAGATGCAGTAAATGGAGTGATACGACCTATTTGGCCTCGTTTAGATGGTAAAGTGATTTCGTTATGGGTAGCATTGATAAGTGAAGAGTCTTTGATGAATGAAATGAAAAAAAAATAATGCCTCTCAATATTAGATTACAGCAGGTTTAAAAGTTAAAGAAATGTAAAAGTTTCGATATAATTCATTATATTCACTATTCTTGTAGTTAAATAAACCTATTGAAAAGTATTTCAGTCATCATATTAGTTGTTTTTTCATTCTGTAGCAGTGCGCAGGACACAACTTCTATTGATACTGTGCTTATTCAATTGTCAGGAGTTGTGATAGGGGAAAGTGACTTAGAACCACTTCCATACACAACTATTTTCGATAAAACCCAAAGGCATGGTGTTATTGCTGATTATTATGGTTTCTTTTCCTTGGTTACTTATCCTGGAGATACAATTTTCTTCTCTTATTATGGACATAAAACATCCACTTATATCGTACCGGATAGTCTAGGCGATAATCGATATTCAATCATTCACATGATGCAGAAAGATACGGTTAATCTTCCAGCAGTTACTGTTTATCCATGGCCGTCACGAGAAGATTTTGCCCGTGCATTTATTGAAATGGATCCTTATGAAGATGCATTGAGAAGAGCGCAAAGACAATTATCGGGAGAAAGTTTAGCATTTATAGCAGCAAAGTTAGAGGGAGATGCTAGTTTGAGTTATACCAACGCTAGAAATCAGGCCTATACACAACTTTACACGAATGGTCAATTGCCAGTCAATAACCTGCTAAACCCTTATTCATGGGCTAAACTCATTAAAGACTGGAAAGCAGGGAAGTTGAGTAAACAGTGAGATAATATGTTTAACATGCTGTAATTAATAATTAACTATTTTCAATTACCTCGGCTAGTATCAATTACTCGATATTACTAATTACGAACTTGTAATTGGGTAGCATAAAAAATACTTCTCAACAGGCTTTGTAAGTGCTGAAATATTCAAATTATCAGAGGCTTCAGCTAGATCTATGACATCTCCATTTTTCATCAAAAGATTGATGTTTTCACGGCCCTCGTTATATGCGTTGTTTCTAAGAATGTCTGTATATACAAAATAATCCACTTCTTCTTCTGAGTTAAGTTGCATAGAATCTTGCACATCTTTTTTAACCTTGGCCAGTTGATTCTCTGAAAATGGATTTTTAGAAATTTCAATCTTAAATAAGTCACGATTAATGAGTCGTTTTGATAATTCTGCTAGAACTTTATCATCACAAAACTGCCAAACTTTTATGGCTCCGAGAATATCAAAGTCGTCCAAGAAAGAAAATTTATCAAGCGTATCTTTACTTTTAAATTCTTCTTTTGAAACATTATTTTCCATAAAAAAGATTAATGATGGACTTCCAAATAATTTCTTTCCTTCTTGCACCAATTGTTTTGCTCTGCGAAGAATATAAATCAACATATATTCGCACGCAACAACCGTTTTGTGCATATAGACTTGCCAGTACATCAATCTTCTGGACACAATAAACTTCTCAATAGAGTAGATCCCTTTCTCCTCTAGAACAAGGTTGCCGTCCTTTACTTCAATCATTTCAATTATTCGGTCACTACCAATTTTCCCTTCGCTGACACCTGTGTAAAATGAATCTCTGTTTAAATAATCCATTCTATCCATGTCTAATTGGCTGGAAACCAATTGATGCAAATATTTTTTATGATAATCATTGGCAAATATTTTCAGAGCAAGATCTAATTCGTTATCAAATTCTTTACTTAATTGTTTTATGAATAAGCTAGAAATTTCTTCGTGACTAATTCCGGTTGCAATATCATGTTCTAAAGCATGACTAAATGGGCCATGTCCTATGTCATGTAAGAGAATAGCCAACAAAACAGCTTGCTCTTCCTTATTAGTAATCTCATGTCCCTTTCTCCTGATTGTTGCTACTGCTTTCGTCATGAGATGCATAGCTCCAATAACATGTTGAAAACGAGTATGAATGGCTCCTGGGTAAACCAAATGAGTCAAACCTAATTGATTGATTCTACGCAAACGTTGAAAGTAAGGATGCTGAATAATGTCGAAAATAATTTCACTCGGTATTGTAATAAAACCGTAAACGGGGTCGTTAACTATTTTCTTCTTATTATTAATGTTGACTTTTGAATCCAATTGCATACTTTTAGAACTTAAGGTCAAATTTAAAAAAATATAACGCAATGCAGATTAAAATCCTTTGGGCAGACGATGAAATTGACTTATTGAAGCCACATATTCTCTTTTTAGAAGCAAAAGGATACGAAGTTACACCTTGCAACAATGGTTCTACAGCTGTAGAGAAGAATGAAGAGGAAGAATTTGACATCATTTTCTTGGATGAAAATATGCCTGGAATTACTGGTTTAGAAGCATTGACAAGAATAAAACAAGCCAAACCTCACGTTCCTGTGGTTATGATCACCAAAAGTGAGGAAGAATATATCATGGAAGAGGCTATTGGGAGTAATATTGCAGATTACTTAATCAAGCCAGTCAACCCAAATCAAATTTTGTTGTCGATAAAAAAAAGTCTAGATGCAAGTAAGCTCGTTTCCCAGAAAACAAATTCTAGTTATCAACAAGAATTTAGAGAATTAGGGATGCAACTAGGCAGTCGTTTAGATATTGACGAGTGGTTTGATGTCTATGAAAAATTGATCTATTGGGAACTAAAACTCAACGATATTGAAGACACAGGAATGAAAGAAATTCTTGAAATGCAGAAAAGGGAGGCGAATGCTCAGTTTTCTAAATTTATTGAAAATGAATATTTGAATTGGCTTAATGGGATAGAGGATGCTCCTGAAATGATTCATACTTTATTTAAGAATAAAATCAATCCGAAATTGGATGACGGTGATTTGTTTGTGATTGTCATTGACAATCTCCGATATGATCAATGGAAAATGCTGCGGCCTATTTTTGCTAAGTATTTTACTGTGAATAATGAAGAAATTATCTATTCTATTCTCCCAACAGCGACTCAATATGCGAGGAATGCATTTTTTGCTGGATTAATGCCTTCGGAAATTCAAAAGAAATTCCCACAATATTGGGTAGGAGAGGATGAAGAAGGTGGCAAAAATATGTATGAAAAGGAATTGTTAGAGACACAGTTAAAGCGTTTGAACAGAAATGTCAAATTTTCCTACAATAAAATTACAAACCTAGCTGCTGGAAAAAAAATGGCTGATAATTTCAATCAATTATTGGATAATGACTTGAATGTAATTGTTTATAATTTTGTGGACATGCTTTCTCATGCACGAACAGAAATGGAGGTGATTAAGGAATTGGCGGGTGACGAATCTGCTTATCGTTCTTTGACAGTTTCTTGGTTTGAGCATTCTCCATTACAAGATATTATTAAAAAAATCGCAGCGGCTGGAAAGCGACTGATGATAACAACTGATCATGGTACAGTGCGGGTTAATAATCCTGTCAAAATAGTAGGAGAGAAGTCTGTAAACACGAATTTACGCTACAAAACAGGTAGAAGTCTTTCTTACAAAGGCAAGGATGTTTTTCAGGTAAAGGAACCGCAAGATGCTTTTTTGCCGAGGACCAGTATCAACTCTGAATATGTTTTTGCTAGAGATCAAGATTTTTTCGTCTATCCAAATAAATACAATCACTTTGTGAAATATTACAATGATACCTTTCAACATGGAGGGATATCTTTAGAAGAGTTGTTAATCCCATTTATTGAACTTTCACCAAAGTAATGGAAATTAGAATTGCAACATTAGACGATTTGCCGTTTGCAGCACAACAATTTTTAGAAAATATCGGTGATGCTAAAATTTTTGCTTTTAATGCAGAAATGGGAATAGGAAAAACAACGTTTATCACCGCTTTGCTTCATGCAATGGGAGTAGATAATATAGAAGGTTCTCCAACTTATTCTTTGGTGAATAGTTACCAGAGTAAAATGTGTGGTGAAATTCACCACTTCGACTTATTCAGAATAGAAAGTGAGGAAGAAGCATTGGATATGGGTATTGAAGAAATGATTTATTCAGATAGCATCTGTTTCATCGAATGGCCGGATAAAATAGAGTCACTATTACCGGAGGCTGCCGTGAAAGTGGAGATTCGGAAGGAAGGTGAGTGTAGAGTGATGAGTTATTAAAGGTTGAGTTAACTTTATCCGCCTCCAGATTCTCCCACCAACGAGGAAGCTTGGTTAATGCCTTTGAAATTGCTTCAACTTAAAATTTTATCCGTGTTTATGTAGTGAAATATGTACCAAACGAAAAAAAAATTTCTTTTAAAACCATTTTCGTTTATCTTCGTATAACAGTATTCAATACCTGATATATGATTACAGATCCAGAGATTTTGAAGCACCTGATGCAACAAGGCAGTCTTTTACCAAAAGAAGAAATGCTAGAAGTTGCACGTAAAAAAGGTAATCTTTATATTGGTATTCCGAAAGAAATTTCATTTCAAGAGCGTCGTGTAGCGCTGGTGCCAGAAACGGTTTCTTTACTTGTCTCTAATGGTCATAGAGTAAAGGTAGAAACTAAAAGTGGAGAAGGATCTAATTTTTCTGATAGCGATTATAGCGAGGCAGGTGCAGAAATTTGTCATGATAGGAAAGAAATATTTTCGTGTGATATTATTTTCAAAGTTGCGCCCCCAGATGAAGATGAGGTAGCGATGATGCCTGGAAATCAAACACTTATTTCTGCATTACAAATTTCGATTCAACCAAAAATCATTCTTCAAAAATTAATAGAAAAAAAAATAACTGCTATTGCTTGGGATTATATTAGAGACGATAGTGGTGTTTTTCCGGTGGTTCGAACAATGGGAGAAATTGCAGGAAGTACAGCTATGCTTGTTGCTGGTGAACTTCTCTCTTCTTTTTACAATGGCAAAGGTTTAATGCTTGGAGGTGTTGCAGGTGTTCAACCAACAGAAGTCGTTGTTATTGGAGCAGGTACAGTTGGAGAGAATGCTACACGTTGCGCGTTAGGATTGGGAGCATCAGTCAAAGTATTTGATAATTCTCTCACTAAGTTGCGAAGACTTCAGAATGATCTAGGAGTACGTGTTTACACTTCGGTCATTCAACCAAAAGTCCTAGCAAAATCTCTAATGCGAGCCGATGTTGTTATTGGAGCGTTGAGAGCGCCACTAGGCAGAACACCTTGTGTAGTTACAGAAGAAATGATTCAAAATATGAAACCAGGCTCTGTTGTTATCGATATAAGTATTGATCAAGGAGGTTGTTTTGAAACATCACGTGTTACCACTCATAACAATCCAACCTTTAAAAAACACGACATAATTCATTATTGTGTGCCTAATATTGCATCACGTGTTTCGCGAACAGCATCTTTTGCATTGTCCAACATCTTCTCACCGATACTTATGAATATGGGACGCATGGGTGGCTGTAAAGAATTGATTATGCAAGACACAGGATTTAGAAGTGGTGTTTATATCTATAAAGGTCACTTAACAAGTGAAGTTCTAGGGAAGGTGTTTGATTTAAAATACAAGGACATAGAACTTCTATTGATGGGAATGAAGTAATGATTGTTCCTTTAGATTTTCCTAAAGCAGAATTACGCTTAAAACGAAAAAATGGCCAAGTTTATGTTTGGTGTATCATCCGAAAAATGTATTTGTTATGTTCACCAGAAGAATGGGTGAGACAGCATGTTATTCACTATCTCATTAATCATAAAAATATTTCGTCAGGGTTAATTGCTTCAGAATATAGTATAGACTATAATGGTATAACTAAACGAGCTGATATCGTTGTTTTCGACACTTTTCACAAACCTATTTTAATAGTCGAATGCAAGGCTCCAGAAGTTGCGATTAATGAGAAAGTTCTTTTTCAAATTGGGCAGTACAATTCACAATTGGACGTAAATTTTCTATTTCTAACCAATGGGTTGAATCATCTAATTTGTCAAGTTGAAAACGGAGAATTGAATGTTTTAGATGAGTTGCCAAATGGCCTAATTTATCGAAAAGAGGAGGAGTAAACGTGAAATTATCTCATAAGATTATTAAAACAAGAAATCATTGATTTCGCATGGCTCCAAATAAATCAATCGCTTGAATTTTTTGTACTTCTCCGTTCCTTTCGATTTGTTAAGAACGTAAAACGACCAGTCGTACAATTGCCAACCAAGACCTTTGTCAATAGTGAGTTTATCAATTTCTTTCTCAAATTTTTCTTTACTCTTTTTTGAAGAATAAGCAAAAGCTCTTGCAACGACACCTATAAAACTTCTTTTCGAATAGTCAACAATGTGGTTGAATTCATGACCGAATACACCAACACGAGCATTAAAGCTTGCATCTCGAAGGGTTACTTTATTTGATGAGTTTGACTCATCGATTCGAACGATGTATGTTCTTTTAGATTTCCTACGAAAGAATATTGAGGCAACTGACGGTCGAGTGTTCAAGGTTGTTTTTATTTTCTGAACCTTAAATTTCATCTTGACCCCAATTAACTCTGGGAAATAGGAAATAGCTTTGTAAACAACTAGTTCATAGCGAATTGGGATTTCTTTATTCGTTTCAAAGTTTTTCTTGAGAGAATCCAATTGAGTGATAACTGATAAAGAGTCAATTTTCCTCTCTTGAGATAATTTCTGTGTGAAAGAAGAAGTTCCAAAATACGAACAAAAAATAACAGTGACAAGGAATTTTAATACGAAATTCTTCATCGTTAATTGATAATTATTAATTACTAATTGAGTTAAGTTTAAACGCGCTTGTTTTATGGAAAGTAATTTCAGGATAATCTTGTTCTGCCATTTGAAGTAAGAAAGATGTTTCTGCTAAAAAAACTAAATTATCGTCTTTATCTTTTGCGATGTACCTTGTTTTGGCTCGTTTAAATTCTTCCAGCTTAGCGTCGTCCGTTGCAGTTATCCAACAAGCTTTGTGGAAGTTTTTCGCTACAAAACGACATTTTGCTCCATATTCATGATCTAGGCGGTAACTAATAACCTCAAACTGCAGTTGTCCAACCGTCCCAATAACTTTACGATTACCAGGCTGCTGAATAAACAATTGTGCAACACCTTCGTCCATTAGTTGACGAATTCCTTTGTCCAATTGTTTTGATTTCATTGGGTCAAGGTTTTCTAATTCCATGAAAATTTCTGGAGAAAAGCTCGGAATTCCTTTAAAATTAAATTTCTCTCCTTCGGTCAAAGTATCGCCAATTTTAAAACTTCCTGAATCGTATAGTCCGATAACGTCTCCAGGATAAGCTTCATCAATAATACTCTTATCTTGCGCCATAAATGATGTTGGATTTGGAAATTTCATTTTCTTACCATTCCTAACGTGATTGTAGAAGGTGTTTCTTTGAAATTTTCCTGACACAATTCGTAAAAATGCAATTCTGTCCCTGTGTTTTGGATCCAAGTTGGCGTGAATTTTAAAAACGAAGCCGGAAAATTTTTCATCGATTGGTTCTACTCGTTTTGAATCTGCATCACGACCAATGGGTGAAGGTGATATTTCACAAAATGCATTCAACAATTCTTGTACCCCAAAATTATTCACAGCAGAGCCGAAAAATACGGGTGCAACCTGACCTGCAAGGTAATCTTCTCTTTTAAAAGGGTCGTAAACACCTTCTATCATTTCTATTTCTTCACGTAATTCTTGGGCTTCTTCTTTGCCTATTTTTTCATCTAAGTCTTTCGAGTGGAGATCAGATAGAGATTGCACATCGTCTGAGATACCCGTTTTATTAGGAGAAAAGAGGTTGAGTTCTTTTTTATAAATGTTGTAAACACCTTTAAAACGATCGCCCATACCGATAGGCCATGATAATGGACAGACTTTTATTTTCAGAATAGATTCTAATTCGTCAAGTAAATCAAATGACTCTTTACCGTCTCTGTCAAGTTTGTTGACGAAGATTATCACTGGAGTATCCCTCATTCGACAAACCTCCATCAATCTTTTGGTTTGTGCCTCTACACCGCTGGCAACGTCGATAACCAAGATAACACTATCAACAGCTGTTAAGGTTCTAAAAGTATCTTCTGCAAAGTCCTTGTGACCAGGGGTGTCCAGTATGTTAATTTGTTTGTTGTTGTAGTTAAATGCCATTACAGAAGTTGCAACGGAAATACCTCTTTGCTTTTCAATCTCCATGAAGTCAGAAGTTGCTGTCTTCTTTATTTTATTATTCTTGACAGCTCCTGCAGATTGAATGGCACCGCCAAAAAGTAACAATTTCTCTGTCAAAGTTGTTTTTCCAGCATCTGGATGGGAGATAATACCAAAGGTTCTCCTTTTTTCTATTTCAATAGAATTACTCATAGGTTTTTCAAACTTGGCGACAAAGATACTATATAAATAGTGCAGAAGTCAAGAAGTTGCATCTTGAAAATAAAAATGGTAGAAAGTTTAAAGAATCTAAGTTGTTAATAAGAAGTTACGATGTTCCCTGATGACACACCCAATTCCTCTGCGTTTACTGTTAAAAGTGGCAAATGGAGTTCATTCTCAATTATGGATTGGATAAATGAGTTAGGATTTTTAATGATTCCTTCTTGGTAATAACCCGCAGCTATAAGGTCTGCATCAACTTCTTGAGCATAATTTATTAATTCTTGCTCATAGTTTGAACCTACTGGAATATTTTCTATCTCATATTTGATGTCATTTTCTTCAAAATGTTTTCGTATGATCAATTGGTTCGACTTCATATGTTTTTCGAGCCACTCATCTTTATCATGATAACCCACAAGGTGAATTGTCGCATCGAATTGTTTTGCAATTTTAGTTGCTAAATTCGTGATTTGCATTGTTTTTTTCTCAAAAGAGAAGGGCATGACAATCGTGTTGATTTTTTCAACTGTTTTTTTGCCTTGGGTAACTAAAAATGGTGATGAAGAATTGCTTAACATCTTCACAATGTTACTGCCAAATATTTTTTGGAAGCCCTTAGCTCCGTGAGTGCCAAGAACAATTAAAGAAGGTTCTACTAGGTCTCCTGCTATTTTAATGCTATCAAATAAATCTCCTATAAGTACTCTTGATTGTATTCGTTTTTGATCATTCTCAGCTAATGCATTTATAGATTTTGAAAACTTGGTTTTTGCTGATTTTTTTTCTGAATGCTTCTTGACTACATGTAAGAGTATTACTTGGCCATTATTTGCAATTGCCAAGTCGAGACCCAAACGTAAAGCGCTTTCTGAAACTGATGTAAAGTCAAATGGAACGAGGTATAATGGAGTTTCTTGCATGATCATTGTTTTAAATTAAATTGAAATAAAGATATCAAATTATTTGTTAATGGGAACAGTTTGAAGTATTTCTCTATATAATAATTTTGTATTCGGGTCTAGCGTATAATTCAAAACCGATTTTTTTTTCAGTTCAATTTCTATCGCTTTCGTTTTTTTTGTAAAATACAATTGATGTATATTTTTATTTCCATCCTCAGTAATTTCTATATCTAAAGGAAATTCATAAGCTTGCTTTTGGACTTGTTCTATAATTAGAATTCTTTTTCTCCATTTCTTTTTTGTTGTTGCCTTAATACTTATCATTTCACTTCTTCTAAGCCATTGATTAAAGAATAATTGGAGATCTTGACCACTCGTTTTTTCAATGGACGCAATAAAATCATCACTTGAAGCATTACTATATTTATATTCTTGATAAAATGTTCGTAATCCTTTCCAGAATAGAGAATCTCCAATTTTATTTCTTAGCATGTGTAATACCCACGAACCTTTTTGATAAGAGTTAGGATTCAATAACTGCATCCGATTAGTTGTGATGGTATCAATGACAGGTCGTTTCACTTTGTCTTCAAAATTCATAATCCGCTGCCGATCCTTTTTAAGTTGCCGATTCATAGTCTCCTGACCATATTTTTGTTCTATATGAAGATTGGTTAGGTAGGTCGCAAAACCTTCGCTTAGCCACAAATGTATCCAATCAGCCTCAGTGACACTATTTCCAAACCATTGATGCGCAATTTCGTGAGCAATTAAATTCTCCATTTCGTTTTTACCGGTAAAAGCTTCTTCATCATAAAAAATACAGCTTGCATTTTCCATTCCTCCAAAACGTGTTGTTGATTGCACATTCGCCAATTTCTCAAAAGGGTAGGGGCCAATTTTTTTGATGAAAAAATGCAATGGATCGGGAGCTACGTTTAAATCACCTAATGCGAACCCAGCATTCTTCTCATATACCCAACTGGTCAATTCAAAACCGCCTAGATGCTCCATTTTTTCAACGTCGAAATTGGCAGCTCCAAATACCATCACTTTGGTGGGTAATTCAAAGTTAGTTTCGTATTCTGTTAATGCATAAACATCATCTATTATTTGAGAGTTCGTCAATTGCCCATTCGCAATGACTGAATAATGATTTGGTGCTTTGATAGAAAAACTAACTTTTGCCTTATCTGAAGGATGATCAATACAAGCAATCCAGTGCTGTGCTCTATTCGGCCAATTATCACCAAAAAAAGTTCGTTTCCCATATTTATTCTTACTAATGACTAAGCCGTCCGCAGGAATTCCAGAATAGCTAATTTCAATAACTCTATGGTCTCCTTTTTTGTTGTTAGAATGAATTCTTAGTAAATTATTTTGATGCTCAAATGCCAATGACGTGCCATTGAGCACTGCAGAAGAAACAGTCATTCCTTTGCCAGATAATGTATTGAAATTGACTAAGTTAAGTTCAATAAATTCACAGTTATCTGTAACAAGAACAGTTATTTTTTCAACGACATTTATTACATCTGTTGTATCTTCGAATGAAATTTTTAGATCGTATTTTTTAACATCTATATTCGTCTGAGTTGTTCCATGAAAACAAAATAGAAGGAAATATACTAGGAGATATTTCATTTGAGAGAGATTGGTGAATAATTGGTTCGAATACACTTCTTCAAAGGTAAAGAATTTTTAAAATAAATTGGCATGAATCTTCCATGCTATCAGTAAAATTGTTTTTTTTTGAAGAAAATGAATTATAGCGTATATCTTTGTTAACAATTGATTATATTCGAAATGTCTTGAATCAATTAGTGTTAAATAGAAATTAGTGGAATGAAGAAGATAAATGTAAAAAAGTTAATGAAGAGATTGGTCATTTGGCTTGTTATCATTCCAATACTTCTTTTTTTTAGCGTTGTTCTTGTTGTTTATTGGAAACAGGATAAGATAGTTCAAAATTTGATTACATCATTTAATGAAGATTTTACCGGAAAAGTGGAAATTGAAGGCAGTCACATTTCACCTTTCGAAAATTTCCCTTACATATCTATAGACTTAGAAGATTTAGAGCTTTTTGAGACTAAAAAAACAGATGTTGATCCTATAGTAGATTTGAAAGATATTTATGTTGGGTTCAATATCTGGGATTTAATTTCTGGAAATTATGACATCAAAGTACTAGAAATGAAAGATGGTTTTATTCATGCTGTTCAGGATGAGGACGGAGAATTAAATATAACAAAAGCCCTAGAAACAAAAAAAGAAATCGAAAATGTTGAAGACGAGTTTAACATTCATTTGAAGCTAATAAAGTTGATAGATGTCGACATCTATAAATTGAACAGTTCAATAGATCTCATGGTGGAGTCATTCGTGGACGAAGCAAAAATTAAGTTTATTTCAAGTGATGAAAAGATGTTTGCTTCTGTGGAAACACATTCTGAACTCAATATTATAAAAAATGGGGATACTTCGTTCGTGAAACGGAAACATTTAAATTTAGATCTTGAACTTGAATACCTTAAGAAAGACCAATTAATTACAATAAGTCCTTCTGAACTTGAATTAGAGAATGCTACATTTCAAGGAGAAGGAACAATCGATATTGCGAATGATTATGATTTAAATCTCAGGCTGTATGGAGAAAAGAAAAATTTTGATTTGTTCATTGCAATGGCCCCTGAGGAATTGGTTTCTACTCTTAATAGCTTTGATAATGCTGGAGAAATTGAGTTCAACGTAGATATCACTGGCAAGTCATCAAATGGAAACACTCCTTTGATAAAGGCAGTTTTTGGGTGTAAAGATGCTTATGTTTCTAATATGGAGTCTCAAAAAAAAATAGATAATCTAAATTTCTCGGGATACTTTACAAATAATGGGTATAAAGGAATGGATAGCATGGAATTTTCTTTGAAAAATTTTAGGGCAAAACCAGCAGCTGGTAGTTTTTCGGCAAACATATTGGTAAAGAATTTTAATGTTCCAGATATTGAAATGTCTTTGGATTCGGATTTTGACTTGGACTTTTTAGCAAAGTTTATTAATACAACCACAATTAGAGATGCTCATGGGAAAGTAAATTTACACATGAAATTTCATGATATTATCGATTTAACAAATCCTGAAAAATCAATAGAAAAACTAAACGAAGCCTATTTTACTGAGTTGAAAGTAGAGGATTTAGGTTTTAAAACCTCAAGTTACCATCTTCCTTTATCAAATATTAATACCAAAGTAACAGTTCAAGGACATCAGGCGGAAATATCGTATTTCGATGCGAAAATAGGAAAGTCTAACATTAATTTATCTGGTCACATTTCTGATTTACCCGCAATTATACACCATACTGATGAAGAAATAGTCACAGACCTGAGTATAGAATCGAAATTGCTAGATATAAAAGAACTGACTTCAGGAGTGAAAGGTCAAGAACCCATCGATGAGAGAATAGATAACTTACGTTTAGAGTTAAAGTTTATTAGTTCCGCAAGAAATTTTACAGAATCACCAAATCTTCCTGTAGGTGAGTTTTTTGTAGAGAAACTATTTGCCGACTTGAATCATTATCCACATACGTTGCATGACTTTAGAGCAGATTTCTTTATTGAAGACACCAGTTTTAGAGTAATCGATTTCTCAGGAATGATTGATAACAGCGATTTTCATTTTAATGGAAAATTAGAGAACTATAACTATTTTATGGAAGAACACCCTTTAGGAGATGTTAAGATAGAGTTCGACTTGACCTCAGATTTATTAAAATTGGAAGATATTTTTTCTTATAAAGGAGAAAACTTTGTCCCCAAAGATTACAGACATGAGCAATTGTCAGAGTTAAAAGTTCATGGAAGCGTTGATCTTTTATTCAATGATGGTTTGAAATCGTCAGATCTAGACATCACCCAAATAGATGCGAAAATGAACGTTCACCCGATGAAGTTTAAAAAATTTAATGGACGTGTGCATTATCAAGAGGAGCAATTAGAAGTACAAAATTTATCCGGTCAGATTGGAAATAGTAATTTTAGGGTCAATTTGAATTATTATTTAGGATCAAATGATAAAAAGAAAAGAAAGGCAGACTATTTTAGTTTGAAATCCAGCCGGTTGGATTTTGATGAACTTTTTGATTACACTGATTTATCAGGTAAACTAGCAAGCAGTCCTAGTGAGCATGAAGACGTATTTAACATTTATGACATTCCTTTTCCAGAAATGGCATTTGATATGGACATCAATTATTTGAACTACCATCGATATAAAATTCAAAATTTTAAAGGTAGTTTAAGAACAACTCCTAATCATTATCTATTTGTAGATACGCTATCGATGAATATCGCAGGAGGGAGTATAGCTATGTCAGGTTATTTTAATGGTTCAGATAGAGACGAAATTTATTTTACTCCGAATTTAAGTTTGAAAGAAGTGAGCTTGGATAAATTACTTTTTAAGTTCGAAAATTTTGGACAAGATTATTTAGTTTCAGAAAACATTCACGGCAATATCACTAGTTCCATTACAGGTAAAATTAGAATGCATGCTGATTTAGTACCTATAATTGATAAATCGGAAATTCATATGGACTTGATGATTCGTGATGGGAGATTGGTCAACTATGCACCAATTGTTGATCTTAAAGATTATTTTATAGATAAAAATGTCAACAATATACGATTTGATACACTTCAAAATCACATTGACTTAAAAAATGGAATGATGACAATTCCGAAAATGACGATTAATTCTTCCTTAGGTTATATGCTGGTGTCAGGAGCCCAAGATATGAAATCTAACATGGAATATTACATTAAAGTTCCACTAAAATTGATTGTTCGTACTGGCTTTAAGACTCTTTTTGGAAAACCTAAAAATGAAGTTGACATCACCCAAGAAGATGAAATTGAATACCTTGATTCTGATAAGAAGTCAGCTTATGTTAATATTAAGATTGAAGGTGATAGTGAAAATTTTAAAGTCTCTTTAGGGAAGGATAAAAAGAAGAAGAAAAGTAGATGAATATGATTATTTTCTGGATAAAAATGCAGAAAATAAAATAAAGGGTCTTAGTTTATACTAATTCCCTTTATAGGCTGTGGAGTCGGAGGGAGGTTTCTTGAATTTTTTAGAAGGAGATTTAGAGCTGTTGATGAAGATTAATTTTTAATCTTTTCAACAAAAAACTAACCTTATTTTTGATGTTTATCATCAAAATCGTAATTTCTTTTCACCAAATACTCTTCGCTGGATAATATAGCTTTAATATTTTTCAGTCTGATTTTCTTTTATTGTAAGAGTGTTTTACACTTTTGTGGTTAAATATGACTATAATGCATATTAATCATTCTACTAAACCAAAAGGCATCTTTTGATCATACTAATTATTATGGCTACGAATTAGCTGGAGGCTATATTGATAAATTTGAACAGGTAAAAGAAATCTATTCTTCCAACTATGCCTACATAGCGACTAGATTTATATGCTCCATGAGTATTGGTTACAAAGAAATAGTAGCTGAGTTTGAACAACAAAAATCAATCCTCAGGAAAAACGCTCTTCGGATTCTAGATTCAATTGATCGAATGAAGCACAATTCAGGAGTAAATCTTGATAAAGTATGCAGATTATTGAGATTATCGAAGGATTGGGCTAACTTACAAATTATTAATATAGAATGACTATCAAGCACTAAATTAAGCCAAATTCTATAACCAAAAAAGAACGATGTAGGAATTGGAGCTTCAGCAAACTAAGAAGTTGGCAATTAAACAAAATTATTGGGCAATAAAGAGAATTAGTTGAAGTGTTTCAATGTTGGAATGTGCTGGCTCTGACGTTTGACTTTTCAGAAGTACCTTCTTCATGTTGTGGAATACGAGGAATGTGCACAAGCTTATTCTAAGATTGATTTTCGATGCTACTTGGGACGAAGACACCCTATAGTTTCACACTACAATTCCAAATTTATTTTTCAAAGTGTACTATTTATTCGATTAGCGTTTTTTCATTTCCCTTTTCAATAATTGAGCGTTTATAGCTACAATTATTGTGCTCAAGCTCATAAATACAGCTCCTATTGCAGGTCCTAGTACAAACCCTGCTGAATATAATACCCCTGCTGCTAATGGAATAGCAACAACGTTGTATCCTGTAGCCCAAATCAAGTTTTGAATCATTTTTTTATACGTAGCTTTTCCAAATAGAATTAGGTTTAAGATGTCTTGCGGATTACTATTAACTAATATAATGTCAGCAGTTTCTGCAGCCACATCTGTTCCTGAGCCAACAGCAATTCCAACATTGGCTTGTGCCAATGCAGGTGCATCATTTACTCCATCTCCAGTCATAGCGACAAATTCTCCGATGTTTTGTAGCTCTTTTACAATCTCTACCTTTTGATGCGGTAGAACTTCAGAGTAATATCCATCCAGTCCTAGCTCATTGCTTACCGCTTTTGCAACCACTTCGTTGTCACCTGTGGCCATCATTACTTTTATGCCAAGATTTTTAAATTTACTTATGGCTTCCTGCGATTCAGGGCGTATTTCATCAGCTAAAGCAATGAATCCTGCCAATGTATCATTAATAATAACAAATACTACGGTTTCCGCAGCACTGCCATATGCGTTCTCCGGAATATCAATTGATTCGTCTTTTAAGTAACCTGGACTAACAACTTTTACGTCTTTGGCTTCCACCTTTGCTTCCACACCTTTTCCTGTAATTGCGTTAAAGTTTTTGGCAGTTGGAATAGCTGTTTTTAATTCTTTAATTTTCTTGATAACTCCAACTGCAATAGGGTGTTCCGAACTTTGCTCTAATGCACTTGCCAGTCGTAATACTTCATCTTTGTCAAATTGATCAGTAACGGACTCGTATCGAGTAACACCAAAATCTCCTTTTGTTAATGTTCCTGTTTTGTCAAATACCAATGCTGATATCTTTCTTGATTCTTCAAATGCCGTTCTATTTCTAATTAACAGACCATTTTGTGCAGACACAGCAGTTGAAATTGCAACTACCAGTGGTATAGCGAGGCCTAATGCATGCGGACAAGCAATTACCATAACGGTAACCATTCGTTCAAGTGCAAAAACAAACGAAAAACCAGCAATTAACCATGTGGCTAATGTGCCAAAACCGATTGCTAATGCAATGAATGTCAACCACTTTGCAGCTCGGTCTGAAAGATTCTGCATCTTGGATTTAGACTTTTGTGCTTCTTCAACCAGTTTAATAACTTTATTTAGGTAACTGTCTTTACCAGTATGTAATACTTTCGCTTTCAATGAACCATTTCCATTTATTGAACCACCTATTAATTTATTTTCAACTCCTTTTTTTACAGGTTTTGATTCACCAGTTAGCATAGATTCATTTAAGTAACTTTCTCCTTCAACTATAATGGCATCGGCAGGAACTTTTTCACCAGATTTAATGAGGATAATATCTCCTATCTGAAGATCTTTCAGTTCAATATCTTCCACTACATCACCATTCATTCGATGAGCTTCGGCAGGCATCATACTTACTAAAAGTTGCAGTGCTTTAGAAGCACCTAACACTGATTTCATTTCTAACCAGTGTCCGAGCAACATGATGACGATTAATGTTGATAATTCCCAGAAAAAATCTTCACCATTCAAACCAAAAACAGTAGCGGTGCTGTAAAAATAAGCTACACTTATGGCCATTGAAATAAGAGTCATCATACCTGGTCCCTTTGATTTTATTTCAACATAAAAGCCTTTTAAAAATGGCCACCCTCCCCAAAAGTAAACAAAGGTGGAAAGTGCAAATAGGATATAAGGGTTACCAGGCAGTAATAACTCATAACCAAAAAAACCTTGAATCAAAGGGGAAAAGATTAAAATGGGAATGGTAATAAGGGTACAAACCCAAAATCTTTTTTTGAAATCCTCTATCATCATTTTATGATGATCGTGCCCCTGCGTTCCCATTGGTGACGAACTGTGATCCATTTTGCTATGATCTTGATGTTTTGAATGTTCCATAATTGTATTTTTTTAAGTTATTTGTAAAAGAAATGAAGTGAATATTGTTTTGATTGAGAACTTCATTTTAAAATATTTTTTCACTCAATTTATAGGTTTGGTGGTAAATTTCTTTTTCTTCTTCAGTAGGAATAACGAGTATTTTAGTCTTAAAATCATTCTTGTTAATTTGAATTATTTTATTGGTAATAGAACTGTTGATTGTTTTATTAATAGCAACCCCAAGACTTTCCATTTGAGTACATACTGCTGATCTCACTTCGGGTGAATTCTCACCAATACCTCCCGTAAAAACTAATAAATCAATTCCATTCAAACTTGCCATGTAAGAGCCTATTGTTTTTTTAATATCTTGAATATATTTATCAAACGCCAAGGTTGCGCTTGAATCATTTTCATTCATTCTTTTAATAACACTCCGAATATCGTATACCTCTCCCGCCATTCCTTTTAAACCACATTCCATACTAAAATAAGACAAAGCCATGTCTCTAGTCCATTTTTTTTTGTTCCATAAATAAATTACTAGTGCAGGATCGATATCTCCAGATCTCGCAGTCATAGTGATACCTGACAATGGTGTAAAACCCATAGTCGTATCTATGCTTTTAAAATTTTTAACCGCAGTTATACTATTACCTCCACCCAAATGACAAATGATTATTTTACTCGTTTTATTAATTTTTAATTGTTTCAACTGTTTTATTATCGATTGATTGGAGATTCCATGATATCCAAATCTTTTTACATCGTATTTTTTTGAATCTTCAGAATTAATTGCATATTGTTGAGTATTGTTAGCAATAGTATTGTGAAAGGCACTGTCCGATATAGCCACAATACTTGCTTGAGGATATTTTTTCTTAACCTCATTGTACGCTTCAACAATAGGATCTATATGAAGTGGCGAAATTTCCATCGCTTTTATCAATTTGGTTTTATACTCCTTGTCAAAAGTTCTGTTTTTCTGAAAGTAAGAACCAGGAGCAACTACTCTAATTCCAATGGTTGTTATATTTTCCTCAGTAATTCCAATTTTTTTCACAAAAAAGGCAAGTGGGTCTGTACTTTCTTTTTTAGACAACAAATATTCTTCTCTCTGATTAGATTGAATAACAATAGCACTTCCTGACATCTCGAATTTGAATTTAGCCAACTTCTTATTGCCATCAAAAAATGCATACTTTTTACTGGTACTTCCTGTATTTATTATTAAGGTTATTTTGTCCATACCCATTTATCAATTTCATTTGGATCTACCCCATATTCTACAATATACTTTTTATGGTCATCAATTTTTTGATTGTATTTTTTTATCAGATGCTCAGTATTGGTATCTGTACCTAATTGGTCTATTATTTCAAACACTTCTATTGCAAGATTGTAACGACTTGTTTTATTTCTAAGTTGCATATCAAAAGGTGTTGTAGTTGAACCATTTTCAATGTAGCCGTGGATATAGAATTTTTTACAATCTCGCTTATAATCAAACAGCATTTGTTTTAAAGTTTCTGGATATCCATGAAAATTAAAAATTACTGGTTTGTCTTTTGTGAAATATTCATCGAAATCTTGCTGACTAATCTGATTTCCTGAATTAAATCGCGATAACTCAGTAATGTTAATAAATCTTATTTTTATTGATGGTGCTTCTTCTTTTATGATGGATATAGCAGCCAAAGCTTCTTTGGTCATGTAATCGCCAACAGCTGCAATTACAATATCAGGATTTTTATCACTGGCAAAATCCCAAATCCCCATCCCTTCATTAAAATTTCTTTCAGCATCTTCTATCGGTAACCAATTCGGTTCAAAAGTTTTACCTACTGTAATTACGTTTACCCCATTTTTTGATTGTAAACAATGGTTTACACAAACTAGAGTACTATTTGCATCATACGGAAAAAACACTTTGACAAAATCATACTGTCTCTGTAACATATCATCCACAAAACCCGGATTTTGATGAGAAAACCCATTGTGTTCTTGTCTCCAACCAGATGAAGATAGTAAGTACATAATCGAAGGCAAATCATTTCTCCATTCAATTTCGCGAGCTGTTTTTATAAATTTTATATACTGATCAGCCATGCTGGTTACAATTTGAATAAACGCCTCATACGATGTAAAAACACCATGTCGTCCAGTTAGTGTATATCCTTGTATCATACCTTGTAAACTGTGTTCACTCAACATTTCCATAACACGACCTGTTGGACTTATGTCTTCATCAAAATCTTTTATTGGCCAGGTAAATGCTCTTTGTGTTTCATCGAACACAGCGTCTAGTTTATTAGAATACGTCTCATCAGGAGAGAATAATCTAAAATTCTTATCCGCTCTGTTTAGCTTGAAAATTTCTTTAAAATATTCTCCTGCTTTGATCATACTACTCGAATGTAAATTGCCAGGAGTTTTTATTTTTTCTTGTAAAAGATGTATATCTGGTTTTTTAAGTTCATGATAAGTTGGATTAGCATAGGACATATTTCCCATTCGAAGAGATTCATCTGGTAATACATCCTTAATCTCATCAATAAATCCATTTTCTGCTGTAAAAAGATCATTGAAATTATATGATTTAAACCACTCTTCAATCTTTGACAACACCTTTTCATCAGTCTTAGCGTTTTTACCTACAACTTGATGAGAGGGATAATTACCTTCAATTTTTTTTCCATCTAACTCTTTAATTCCTGTCCATCCTTTAGGAGTTTTCAAAATAATCATTGGTAGTTTGGGTTTGACTATACTTTTAGATTTTTTTGCTTCCTTGATAAGGTTCAAGGATTTTTCTAAAGTTTCCTGCATATCCTGCCATATCTGTTCTCCATATTCCACTATTAATGGTTCATATCCATACCCTTTAAACAAGTGAATTAATTCTTCGTTACTCATTCTTCCATAGATGGTAGGTCCAGAAATTTTATATTCATTCAAATGAAGAACAGGCAATACAACTCCATTTTCTGCAGGATGAACAAGTTTGTTTAAATGCCAAGCAGTTGCAGTTGGTCCAGTTTCTGCCTCGCCATCACCTACCATACAAACCGCTACTAAATCTGGATTATCAAGTACAGAACCATAAGCTGTTGATAAAGCGTAACCTAATTCACCACCTTCCAAAATAACTCCTGGAGCACCTGGGTTACTATGACTTGGATATCCATAAGGCCAACTAAACTGTTTTGCAATATAACCTAGTCCATCTCTGTTAACCGATGCTTTTGGATAATATTTTGCCAGCGTTCCCTCCATAAAAAGATTGGCTTGTATGGCTGCAAAACCATGACCAGGCCCTACTATAAAAAGCATTTTTTGATTGTGTTTTTTAATTATATAATTTAAATTGGTATATAAAAAATTTATCCCTGGACTAGTCCCCCAATGACCTAACAATCTAGGTTTAATATGTTCAGGTTTTAGAGGCTCCTTTAGTAGAAAATTGTCTTTTAAATATATTTGAATTGCTGACAGATAGTTTACAGCATCGAAGTATTTTTTTAATTTATTTAAGTGATCCATATCAATACTTTTAAATTTTTGAGCATTTATTTATTTTCCATTTCCAGAGGGAGCCAGTTATTTAGCCAAAAAAAGATTTCACTTTGGAAATGATTTGCTTCTCTGTAATGCTATCACACACCTCAATTTTAACTACTTTTTTTGCTAAAGAAGAATTACTTTCGATATGTTTTCCTAGCTTTATTTTGGCTTGCGCGGGTCCAATGATATATATTTCGTCAGCAGTTTTTAGGTGCGTAATAATTTCATCAAAATAGTGTTGAAATTGATGTTTAATTCTTTCACCGAATTTTTTTTCGTCATTTACGTGATGCGTTCCCAACCAAGACCCTTTGTCGCTTTCTTTTGAATGATGAACCCTGTTTTCAATATTCGATTCAATGTGCTTAACATCTTGATTTTTTTCTTTGAGGCTTACAATAGTAGCATTTGCACTATCTAACCAAATTCCAACTTGATTTTTCATTGTTCTATTTTTTTAATTAATTACGTTATTATATCCTTCCACCAATAGATCACTAACATCAATTTTATTACTTGGATGAGGAATAGTATTACATGTAACAATATCGGCGACACCAGATTTTTGCAATTCTTGATATGCATTTCCACCAAAAACCCCATGTATTCCAATACAAATTGGAGCGTTCATTCCCGCTTTGTTTAAGTGTTTTACAGTTTCAATCATCGTTCTTGCACTAGAAATAATATCATCTACCAAGACCGGCGTGTGATTTTTGTAGTTTTCTACATTAGGAACAGAAACTTCTACATCTTTATCTCCATGTCTTATTTTTTCTAATACCATAAACGGAGCACCGGCAGTTTTAGCTACATCAGAAACCCATTGTTCACTCTCACTATCTGGCCCGACCAAAATTGGATTTTCAACATTGTTTTTTATCCAATCAGAAATGTGATTGGCAGCGTGCATTACTTGACTTGGAATAGAATAGATTTCGGACAAAGAACTTCTTCTATGCAAATGAGGGTCAACTGTAACTAGGGTTTCTGCAAATTGAGATAACAATGCCCCAAAGTATTCTGATGTAATTGCTTCTCCTTCATGGAAACGTCTATCCTGTCTCATATAAGCTAAATAGGGGGCTATTAGACACGTACATTTTGCACCTAAATCTATGGCAGTTTTAGATAAAAAATAGAGTGGAAGTAGCTTCTCATCTGGTTGATGTAGCGTGCAAACTAAAATTACTTTTTTATCTTTTACATCCGATTTTATTTGGAGGTAAGTTTCTCCGTCAGGGAATTGTCGAATAGAGGTTTCTCCAACCTCGGCATCTAGTCCTACTGCTAATTTTTTGGTTAGCAATTCATTTCCAGGAAGAGCAAATATTATATTTTTCATACTTCTTTAATTTTTATATTAATTTGATTTTCTTTGAGGTGCTTCACAAACTCTTCAAATTGTATAATTTCTTCTAGTCGTTTAACCCCTATTTTATTGTTTGTTTGATACAAATTACTAACAGTATAAGCTGCAATTATCCCTGTTGCTTTAGCTTCTTTTATTCCTTCTGCTAAATAAATTATCTGAGCCATATTCTCTCCATAACAATGGGTTTGAATTCCAAAGTTTTCTGACCCAAAAGAAAACTTTGTCAACCATTTTTTTAATGTTTGTGGCTTAATTTTACTCAACTTCGTTAGCAAGTTTATTTTCTTCATTACAGCCATTAACCATGTAACAAAACTAGAATCAAAAGCTAATCTTGTTTCTGCAAAATTTACTTTCACAGAATTAGCAATGATGTGTTGATCACCAAAGTTGAAACGATAAAATTTTCGAGAATGCTTTTCATTTAAGAGTTGTTCTTTTCTAGGGTTTGTAAATGAGCTCACTAACTCTTCTCCATGTTCAGTTTTTAGTGTATACGTTTTATTTGCATACTCCATCATCCAGCGTATAGCATCTAGTCCATGGTTTTCTCCTAATCCTAATAAAACAAACGATTGAACAGAATTAATTTTGTTTAATCTCGAAATTGCATTTTGTACAAATACGCCTGACAATCCAGGCATTAGTCCAACTCCAGGCACTAAACATATTCCTGATTTTTCAACCTCATCATTATAGTTAGTTAAACGTAAATAAGCCTCATAAGATGTTGCTAATTCTGTATAATTGACTTGGTTTTTAATACAAGAATGTATGAAATTATCATTTTTTAAATACTCAATACAACAAATGGCTGTGTGAACTTCTTCAAAATTGATTTCATCAAAATAATTGCTCTCTAAATCAATTTTAATGGGTAGTGCCTCAATATTTGATTTATTAATTAAGTCGTTTGCTTTGTCTTTATTTCGTCCAGCAATAATTACTTTTTTAGGGTATTTCTCAGTCAAAATTTTAGACACAATACTTCCAACAGCACCATAACCACCAACAATTAATATTTTATCTTTTAATGAGTTCATTTTATCGTAACTATACTTTGTTGTGAGTGGTAATAATCTAGGGCATAATTTAATTCGCCTTTCGATTCTGCATGAATAACATAGATTGTTTGTCCTTTTGCTAGTTTTGTTCCTATAGGAGCAAGGAAATCTACACCAGCAGCTTTGTTCTCTGGAGCTCCAGCTAATTTTGCAATTTTTGCCAGTTTTCTATTGTCAATTTTTGAAACAATTCCATTATTTTCTGCTTTAATTTCATATTGATATTTTGCCAATTGTGGTTCTTTAAATCCACCTTGCGCCAAACAGATTCCTCTAAATTTATCAAAAGATTTACCTGAAGCTAAAAGGTTTTCTGCCTGCTCATATCCTTTTCCTGTCGCAACTTTTCCAGAAAGTTCTAACAGCTCACCAGCTAAAACAAGGGCTCGCTCTTTTAAATCTGCAGGGGCATCAACTTCATTTTTAAGTACAGCTAAAATGTCTCTTGCTTCTAAGGCTGGACCTATCCCTTTTCCAACTGGTTGAGATCCATCAGAAATGATAACTTTCATTTTTAACCCAATTGCTTTGGCTACTTTTTCCATCTCTGTTTTTAACTTAACAGCATCTTCATTCTTTCTAACTTTTGCGGTTTCTCCAACAGGAATATCAATAATTACATAATTAGAACCAGCTGCCACTTTTTTGGATAATACAGAGGCTATCAGTTGTCCCTCACTGTCAATATCTAATGCTTTCTCTATCCGAATCAGCATATCATCGGCAGGACTTAATTGAGCAGTTCCACCCCAAACCATACAGGCTCCTTCTTGATTAACCACCTTTTGTATTTCTTCGGTTGTTAATGTTACAGGTGTAATAACTTCCATCGTATCTGCTGTTCCGGCAGGGGAGGTGATGGCTCTTGACGAAGTTTTGGGCATGGTTAATCCAAAAGCAGCAACAATAGAAACTACTATAGGTGTTGTTCTGTTTCCAGGCAAACCTCCTATACAGTGTTTATCAACCACAATCTCTTTATTCCAATTAATTCGCTGACCAGAATTAATCATTGCGTTTGTTAAGTTGATAATTTCATTGGTGTTTAGCCGATTACCCGCACAGGCAGTTATAAAAGCAGATAGTTGCACATTGGAATAATTTCCTGCAACAATATCATTGATAATGCTCTCCAATTGCTCAGCAGTTAACTCATTACCATATATTTTAGACCTCACATCGCTTAACGAATCAACAGAATGAAAATGTGAAACCTGAATTTGATCTCCATCTTTTACACTTAATGCTTTAATGCCACTTTCTGATAAGCTTATTTCTCCTACATCCAATAATTTTGAATGTACGATGTTGAGGTTAGCAACAATTTGCTTATCCCCATTAGCTACAATAATTCTAGTCAAAGCTTCAAATCCTTCAGACTTACACACATGGCAATTTTCTCGCATATAAACAACGTGTTCATGTTGGGTATTAATTCCTAAACGTTTGAATTTTAATTCATGCATCTCTTATAATTTGTTTAATTCTACAACACTATACAGCTCAGGAATTTCGCAGTTCCAATCATAGGTTTCTGTTATTTTTTCACTAAAAACTTGTGCTGATATTTCTTCACCATGAATGATAAATACTTTTTCTGGAGTAATTGCAATTTCGCTCATCCAGTCCAATAATTCTGCTTGATCTGCATGAGCTGATAAAACTTGCAGATTGATAATTTCAGCTTTTACTTCATAATGTTTCCCATAAATTTTAATAGCTGCTTCTCCATTTAAAAGTTTCCTTCCTCGAGTTCCTTCTGCTTGAAATCCTGCTAGCAAAACCGTTGTTTCGGGTTTTCCAATATACTGTTGTAAGTATGTCAAAACTCTTCCGCCACTAATCATACCACTTCCAGCTACTACTATTTTAGGTTTTCTATTGTCAATTACTTCCCATGTCTCTTTATAGGATTCTACAATTTGAAAAGCATCACACATTTTGATACAATCTTCAATGGGTAATTTATGCCAATTTCTGTAATTATGAAAAACTTCCAAGACATTATTTCCCATTGGGCTGTCCATAATCATTGGAATATTAGGTATCGCTTTTTTCTCTCGCAATTGCCATAACAAATACATTAAAGTTTGTGTTCTTTCTACCGCAAAGCTCGGAATAATCAATGTTCCTCCTTTTTCAACGGTTTCGCTAACAATCGCCTTTAATTTTTCTTCTAAATCATCTTTGGGGTGAATTCTGTCTCCATAAGTGCTTTCTATGAAAAGTACATCTGCTTTTTCTGGCTTTTTAGGTGAACGCATCAATAAATCTTCCTTACGACCAATATCTCCAGAGAAAACAAAACGTTTTCCATGTATGTCTAATTCAATAAACGTAGCCCCGATTATATGACCGTTATACTGAAAACGAACTTTAATGTTAGGATAAAGTCTTATCCATTCTCCCTCAGGGGTCGATTTAAAATGGTCAATTGCATTTTCAGCATCTTTGATAGTGTATAAAGGTTTTGCTGGGGAATGTTTCGAGAATCCTTCTTTATTAGCTTGCGCTGCATATTCTTCTTGTATTTTGGCGCTGTCCAATAAGATAATTCGAGCTATATCTAGTGTTGGCGCTGTTGCTTGAATACTACCATTAAATCCCATTTTAACCAATCGAGGTAAATAGCCAGTATGATCCATGTGTCCATGTGTCAGTAAAACAGTATCTATTTCAGTCACATCCACTGGTAAAAAATCCCAATTCTTTAATCGAAGCTCCTTTAAGCCTTGAAACAAGCCACAATCAATCATTATTTTACGTTCTCCAGTATCTATTAAATACTTAGAACCTGTTACTGTTCCTGCTGCACCTAAAAAGTGAATCGTTATTTTTTCATTATTCTCCATTTCTCTTATTTTTTATTACATAGCTCATGTGTCTCATGAAGTATGTTTTTTTGTCTCCTTTTACTTATCTCTAATGAATTTATTAGCTTTGGGTGACTAATTAAGTCTGTACACAAGACAATACCTTTATCTAGTAGTTGTTGCTTTTCATTTTTAGTAAGAGTGGTTAAACAAGTGATAGGATGAAGTCCTGATCGATCTATTCTTTCTTTCAAACTATCTTTTATTGGATGGTCCCAGCTCAATAAGTACAAATCCACGCATCTGCCATATTGAATAGCATCACCTGAAAAGCGTGTATTGGTAACTACCCATCCTTGATGAAACTTATTGTCATGCCCCGATTGTTTTGCCCATTGTGCTTCTACATCTTTAAATCGAGACTGGATGTACAATGGGATTTTAACATTACAATATCTCCCAGCATCACTATGAAATTTACATTCTATCATAAAGTGCTGATTATTTTTTTGGGCAATTACATCAATTTCATGATTTACACAATGTCCTTTAACGATAACACCTACTTGAGTTTTAAAGCCCTCATAACTCAATATTTTACCTACAAATTTTTCAAAAGGAAATCCAGTTGGACCCAATTCCATAATAGCTTTTTTTAGTTTATATCGAGCTGCTGTTGATGGTTGTGAGGTTTTTCGCAGTAAATCAAATGCTTTTTTATAGATCTCTTTAGTTGTAATACCATCATATAGAGATAAGGTAACTTCATTGATCACTTTTTGAATAACTAAATCGCTTGCTCCTGATCGTTCCAAAGAGTGCTTCAGTTTGGACTTATCAAACTCGGCTTTTTCACCGGACATTTTTATTATAGATATTGCTTTGAGTCTCATTAGGTGTATTGTTTGATGTAACTATTTACTTGGTTATACCCAAACTTATATTTGTTTTTAATATAGAATTTTCAGCATTCTTTTCAATTCCAGTTAATGCTCTTATTGCGTCTATTGTTTCTGGTATAACTATGGCCTGATTGTCCACGACATAGGCATAAAAAAGTTCATCGTCTACTACTTTCAGCATGTCCTGCCAAAGTGCAACTTCATACATATCTCCATATGGTCTACCTTTGGCTAGCATCCATTCTTTAATAGTGTTATTGGCAGTGAGACCATCTTCATGATTGATAAGAAGAGTTCTTGAAGAGGAACTAAAAGCAGCTAATACTTCTTCTTTGCTTGCTTTTTTTGTTAATTGCACATTCCAATAATGTAAATGACTTAATGTTTGAGGAACTTTTACTGCAGTTGTGATAACATCCAATTGAGGATCTACTGTTTTGGCATCTGGTCCCTGGTGACTAGGTATTTCTTGTTCTGGAACGAGTGTATTCATAATACCTCCCAAATGACTTTCCCAAGGATCGGTTGCTCTTCGTAATAAAGTCCCCCTTGCTTTCTTAAGTAATCCTACTTTTTTCAATGCGGTAAGTGTACGAAGAATGGAAGTCGTGTTACAGGATACTACTCTGGTAGACTCTCTTCCGATAGCAGTTTCATAATTATTTTCAGCACTGAATGAGTGTCCCGTTATCTCATGCTTTTCTCCTCCATGAACAATGAATTTAAGATGTTCATCTTTGTATTTATTGATGTTTCCGATGGCAATTTTTTTCGGTGTACAATCCACTACAATGTCGGCTTCGGAAATTAATTCTTCCAAAGTACCCACTATCGGGATACCTGCTTCAAGCATTTGATTTTTATAAGTGTTATCAAACGCAAAAACAGAATAGCCTTTTTCTATAGCTATTTTAATTCTCCAGTCTGAAACTACATCACATACTCCTACTAATACCATGTCATCTTGCAATATTATGGCATCCGCCACTCGCTTTCCGATTACACCATATCCGTTAACTGCTACTTTTATTTTTCTCATTTTTATTATATTAATGTTGTTAATAAAATGTATGACACTCCTACAACTAGGACAGCTCCATAGCCAATAAATAATTTCCTTTTCATTTGAGAGTTCCCTTTTATAACCCCTATGACTAACTTGACCAGACTGTTACTTATTGTTGCTGCTACAATAATTTTGGCAGAGGTGGATACCAAGTCAATTTCTTTAGCCAGTTTTGATACACTTATGGTGACAGCATCAGTGTCTGCAAATCCGGATATAATAGCGGAGAAATAAAGTCCCTTATTTCCAAAGTATATGTTGGAATAATAGACCGAAGTGAGAATAACAATAAAAATAATAGCGAAATATAAGGCACTCAAAATATCTAGTGGGTTACCAACTAAAATAGAATCCTCACTCATTTTGTTGTTTTTATGATTTCGGATTAGCCACCAAGAATAGGATGCAGCCACAATGAACATAAGTAAGAATGGTAACCATAAGGTTTGTATGATGTTTGGGTTAAAGACATAAGAAATAATAGCCAGTCTCGGAAACATGATAGCCGAAGCTATTAATATTCCTGAGGCATATGTCCCTGCCAGTTCTGGGTTTTCTTTACTTCTTGAAGAAAAAGACCATGCAACAGCGGTACTTGAGATCAATCCACCTAGTAGAGCTGTGACAATAATACCTTTTCTAGAACCAATGTATTTGGTTAGAAAATACCCGATAAAGTTCAATATAGAGACAATTACGACTACCCAACCTATTTCATACAGATTAAATATACCGTCTGGTCCGAATTTTTGATTGGGTAAGAAGGGTAATATTAGTAACGAAAGTATAAAAAACTTGATGGTGGCAAATAATTCCTGTTCGGTTATGGTTTTGAGTGTAGATTTGAATTGGTCCTTTAAAGCTAGTAATGTTACAACAATGACAGCCACGGCTAGTCCCTCTTTGAATAAATGTTTTGAAATCATCATTCCAAGAAGAAAGGTTATGAATAGAGCTAAATGGGTCGTGTGTCCTTGAAGGTGTTTATCGTTCTTGTTAAAGTGATCTAACCCCAGAAACAATAAAAATGAAGGAATAGTGGCAATGACAACCCAATTACTAAATTCACTTGATAAATTCGCCAGTAAGAACCCAGCTATACAGACAATAGGAAAGGTTCTGATACCTGATATAGATCCGCCTTGTAGCTTATTGTATTCCCTTTCTAAACCAATGATAAGACCAATACCTGTACTGATTAAAAGCCCAATTAAAAAAGGGCTGAAGTATTTATATATTTCTTGGGGTGGTTCCATGTCTATTAATTGTTTGAATTTATATATTGAATACCAATAGAGTTCCTAAACGTTTAAAAATGAGAAAGGGAAATTTATTCTTCAAAGTCATCTTTGTGGTGTAACACAAAAAACACCTTTCTCTGATGCCAAATATAACATTGTTCTCTCAAATAATTTCAAAATTAGACAGTTCAAAATTCAAGAAATTAACCAAGTCTCATTAAAGGAATAAGCATCAAAAGGGATTTGATAGTTGGTCTCACTTAGTTTCAATGCTCTTTTGCCAATTTGTTAATAGTCAATCTTTATGCGATATAAGTAACGGTCTATGTTCTGCCATTGAGAATCTCAATCATTTAATAGAATTACTCAGTGTTAAAATGGATACTCAGAACAGGAACATTTGAATGATTAGCCAAACTTTCAGTAATACTTGGTGAAATCATTTTCATTAAACCAGTTCGTCCATGTGTCACAGAGGTAATGATATCAGCGCCGATTTTCTCTGAATAATTGAGAATACCTCTTTCTACACTAAGTGCATTGTAAATTGCTTTTGTACAATTGATGTTTTCGAAGTTCTTCAACACCTTTTCCATTCTAGCTTCGATCTCATCCGTTTCCATGAATTTAGCTGGAGAATTAACATATAGAAGATGTATTTCTGCCGAAATTTTACTTGAAAAATTTATTATTTGTTCAAATGGTTGGACCACGTTAAAATCAAAAGATGAAGCAAAAACAAGTTTCTTGAGTTGTTCTAATTTTACCTCATTTTTCACTACAAGCACAGGCATTTTTGCATAACGAATAACTTTTTGAGTATTTGATCCTAATAATTCCTTTAGACCACCCGCTCCATGAGATCCCATGACAATAAAATCATGATGATGATTTTTTATGTGATCGTCTATCGCACTCCTTCCCTCATTAAACACTATAAATTCATTGGCTTTCAAACCCAACTTTTCTGCACGCTTAACTAAATTATTTAATTCAGTATTTGCTTGCTTAAATTGCAATCTAGTTTCTGGATAAAGTTCTTCTTTTGCAAGAGGTAATTTAACCCAATCAACTGGTGAGCTGAATATGTGTAGAAAATGAATTTCTGCATTTAATTGTTTTGCTAATTCTAGAGCAAGATTTTCTGCATTTCTAGAACATTCCGAGAAGTCTGTTGGTACTAATATGTTTTTCATGTATATCGAATTAATATTTTATATAATGGTTATTCAATTGTTCTAGCTACTCCTATCATAAATTGGATTATTTTCGTGTTTTAATAGAGATATTTATTCTAGGATGGCTTATAGGTGCCTGTATATCATTGTGCCAAGATTATCGATTTCTATTGCGTCTAATAATGATTTACGTACAGTGAGTTTATTTCTCGTTCTCCAATATTTTTTTGTCTCTCTCGTACTCTTCTTTAGTAATTTCTCCAGCAGCAAACCTTTTCTTAAGTATATCTAGAGGAGTATCTTTCTTCTTACGTTGTCCAAGAATTTCGTAAGGTGTTGCAAAAATCCAAAAAATTAATAATAACCATACAAACCACCAAACTAAGTGCATTCCCCAAAAATGATGACCATAATAAAACATATTAGATTATTTTTATTCATTATTCAGTTCCTCTGTTTCCCGGCTTTCAGTTGTGCTGTTACCCACTCTATATTCTCTCTTCACTTTTAAAAGTTAGTCGCCTTTATCATTAAATTTAAAACAATGATCTCATTATACTAAAACCTAACTTCTTGGTGTTTAAACATATACAAGTATATACATATTGGGATGTTTATAAAATGACCATCGTCAGTTTTGAAGACGATAAATGTTAATGTTTTCAACATAATGAAGAAGAGGTCAAAATATCGAACCCCAAGAATAAATGAATTGCTATGTTGAGCTTGGAATATAGAAAGGGGGGTAGAAAATAAAAAAAGGACCTTAGTTTATACTAAAGTCCTTTTTAGGTTGTGGAGTCGGAGGGAGGCTTCTCGAACTTTTTAGAAGGAGATTTAGAGTTGTTGATGAAGATTAATTTTTAATCTTTTCAACAAAAAACTAACCTTATTTTTGATGCATATCATCAAAACCGTAATTTCCTTTCACCAAATACTCTTCGCTCGATAATATGACTTTAATATTTTTCAGTCTTATTTTCTTTTGTTGTAAGAGTATTTTACACTTTTGTGGTTTAAATCTAACTACAATGCATGTTAATCATTCTACTAAACGAAAGTATCATCCATTAATCATTCTTATGTACACAAGTGGAATGCTTGACCATCTTCAGGTGAAAGATATTCCAAGAAATACTCGCTGGAGATAGGATCATTTTGACCATACTAATTACTATGGCTACGAATTAGCTGAAGACTATATCGATAAATTTGATCAGATAAAAGAAATCTATTCTTCTAAATATACTTACAAAGCAACGAGATTTATATGCTCCATGAGTAGTGGTTACAAAGAAATAGTAGCTGAGTTTGAACAACAAAAATCAATTCTCAGGAAAAACGCTCTTCGGATTGTAGATTCAATTGATCGAATGAAGTACAGCTCAGGGATGAGTCTTGATAGGACATCCAGTTTATTACACAAGGCTGTGCGCTCAAAATAGTAAAAGGCATTTTCTGAAAGACTGGTCATTTCTATTTGGTCTTCGGCTGGTATCAACTCTCCGACTTTCTCTTGCAAGTGTGTTTTCCCCATTCCAGATGCGCCAAGACTAACAACGTGCAAAGGCTGTTCTCTTTTTCTAGATGTAAATATTAAATACATCAGCAGTCGATTATCTTCTTCTCCAACAACACCAGACTTGCCAATATCTTCTTTTGTTCGCTCTATTAAGTTGGGTGCTGTTAAATATTGTTCGGCTTCTTTACGCTCTTTTGTTGTGAGTGTGTAGGTTTTGACTTTTGATTCTTCTTGATTTTCTATCTCTACCAACCGGTATTCTTCTAGTAAATTCGTTAACTCATTTAATGCCGAAGCGGTAACACTTGTTCCCATTTCTAGTTTTTCAGCAACTTTCCTTATCAGCTTCTCCACTTGATTATCATTGTATAAATCCAAATTATGACGAACTGTTAAATACTCAACTGTGATTTTCAACGTTACACGCATTCTATCCAAGCCCTCTAAACGAATACCGCCCAATACAGGATCAGTCCTAAAAGTTGGGGAGTAAAAAATAGTTTACTTTGTGAGAAAAACAT
>CAXBMR010000020.1:0-47918 GCA_963976995.1 uncultured Fluviicola sp. | reverse complement strand
ACCACTTACCTATAAATCAATAAGATACAATGTTATCTAAATGGGTAACCCTATATTTTAATTTCTGTTAAACGAGCAAAAAGGTACCTTTATAAACTCTAAGGTATAAAAAGTGGGAGACAAAAGACCGTTGTTTTTGGAAATATTTTTGAAGTTCGACTCGATTATTCGCAAAAATTAATTGATTTTTGCGAATAATCATCAAAAAAACGTTTTCGGAGAAATTTTTAAAGCTCCCACTTAAGATGGCTTAAGGACTTTTTAGTCAGATTGAATTTTAAAGATAGGAGTGATTTTCTACTTTGATTTATTAAAGGAAGAATAAACAGATTATCTTCTATGGTCATCTAGAGATTTCCAAATAAAAGTAACCAAAAATCACATCTCAACACTATTTATGTTTTCAAATGGCTCTGGAATATTTGCAGGGTCTTCATCTATTATTTGCAACAAGTCTCGGGTGATACCACGAGAGATATTGGAAATAGGAATGTCATTGGGTGAACCTTCGAATGGATTTTCTCCCGCCAAACCAATTCTCAGCATTGTGTTGAAAACCCAAATTACAATAACCGTAAAAGGAATATTTGCCCAAACAAAATAGTCACCTATAAAAGGATTGGTATCTGCAATTTTCACTCCCATTACCGCAAAGGCAGGGATAATTGCCATAGGTAATAGCCACATAAATATATGCACGAAGTGATACCCAATGCTACCGTATTGTTTTGGGTAAGGGAAATTTTTTATTCTTTCTGTTTTACCCTGCAGTGCCGTTAACTCTTGAAGTATTTGTTGCAAATTAAGTAAACTGAAGTCCCATAATTTTTTATGATCCGTCAATTCTCTCAAATATTTTGATTGCAAAGCAATGAGAGCATTCGGCTTGTTGTCTTTGGACATCACATACTCGAACTCTTCTTCCGAAAGCAAGGGTTTAATTTCATCTTCCAAAGGCGAGTTATTCTCAGGAATATTGTAAACGAAAGTACCTTTTTTATGATTTGCTTTATAGGTCGCTTCCCAAGTTTTTTTGGTCCGCATAGCATAACGTAAAGCAGTAAGCCAAGCAACGTGTCTATCCACGACAATTTTTAAAGCTTCTTTCTCTTCTTTCGTTGCTTCTGATCGATGCATGTAAAAACTATCTTTCAAAGTGATAATTAGTGACCTTGAAGAGTTAACTATTCCACCCCAAATCTTTCGTGCTTCCCAAATTCTATCATAAGCTGCATTGTTTTGAAAACCAACCATAAAGGCCACCGCTGTTCCTATTAAAGCAACCGGAGCCAGCGGAACTTGGAGCCATTTGATGTTTAGGATTTCATAGAGGGCGGTTACAGTTGTTGTAAAAATTGTGAAGAATAGAATCTCTCTTTTCGTCCAGATTAAAACACTTTTAAATGGAAATCTTCTTTGTACGTACATAGTGTATTTTTAATTTAATGGTTAAATTCTACTTTGATAAGTATATAAGTCATGATATCGCCCTTTTGACGCTAATAATTTGTCATGTTTACCTCTTTCGGTTATAAGACCGTCCTCAATAACGAGTATTTGATCTGCCTGACGTATAGTACTTAGACGATGCGCAATAACAAAAGTTGTTCGGTTATTCATTAAAACACTCAAACTTTTTTGAATAAACGCTTCACTTTCTGTATCTAAATTGGAAGTTGCTTCATCAAGAATAATAATTTTTGGATCTGCCAAAAGGGCTCTAGCGATAGAAATTCTTTGTTTCTGTCCACCTGAAAGTTTTACTCCGCGCTCTCCAATCAATGTATCAAGACCTTCTTCAAATCGGTCTGTAAACTCATTGACATAAGCTCCATTGACGGCTGACAATAATTGTTCTTCAGTTGCATTTGGCCTTGGAAATAAGATGTTGTCTCTAATCGTTCCTTCAAATAGGAAATCATCTTGCAAGACAACTCCGAGGTGTTTTCTAAAACTTGTTAAACTAACTTCAGATAAGTCCAGTCCATCTAGTAAAACAGTGCCTGAATTTGGGTTTAGGAAGGTTGCAACAAGGCCCGCAATTGTAGATTTACCTGAACCTGACGACCCTACCAAAGCTGTAACACTTCCAGCGGGAGCATTGAAATTAATGTTATGAATTACTTCTTTCGACTTGTCGTAGCTAAAAGAAACATCCTTGAATTCAATATCGCCTTTAATATCATCTAAGACTATTGTTCTAACTTCTGGATCGTCTTCTTCCTTCATTTCCATCAATTCTTGCGTTCTATCAAGGCCGGCTAACGCTTCTGTTAGTTGACTCCCAATGTTCCCCATTTGAACGATAGGTAAAATCATAAACCCCAACACTCCAATAAAGGCGAAAAAATCTCCAGGAGTTAACTCTCCTCCAGCCATAAAATAGCCGCCAATTCCCATTATACCGGCTGATGCTAAGCCGAGCAGCAAAGTAGCTGAACTTTGAATTAAAGCATTCGCAGTCAAACTCTTTTTTACATTTAAATAAAGGCGTTCTACACCGTTTTCAAATGTCTTGACTTCTTGCTCTTCAGCGTTAAAGGCTTTTATAACGCGAACCCCACTGAGTGTTTCAGTTAATCTTCCTGTTACCTCGGCGCTAATTTTCCCTCTTACTCTAAAAATAGGTCTGATGTAACCAAATGCTTTTAATGCGACAAATGCAAAAATTGAAATAGGGACCAGTACAAAAAGAGTCATCCAAGGATTAATATTTATCAGAATAATCAATGCTCCTATAGCTGTTAAACTTCCCCCTATAAGCTGAACAAATCCAGTCCCCACTAAATTTCTAACGCCTTCAACATCATTCATAACTCTGGAAACCAAACCACCTGATTTATTGTCATCGAAAAACCGAATGGGCAATTTGAGCAATTTCTTTGCAACTTTAACTCTGAGAATTGAAATCATATGTTGCGCCTCAACGCTCAATAGTCTCGTTAGGGCAAACGATGTGCCCGCTTGGATAACCAAAGCAGAACAAACAACAATCAATAAATTCATTAATAAATTCATGTCATTATTTGGCACGACTTCATCAAGTAATATTTTACTTGCATAGGGTGTTACTAGACCCGTGATACTTCTAATTAGAATTAATAAAAGACCTATGGAAAGGTACTTTCTACGTGGCCACGCAAATTCTTTTATGGCCCACGATAAGGATACTTTTTTCTTTTCTTTCATGTATGATTTTTAATCAATCAGGCGTAATATAGTGTTTATAGAACTTTGCAATTGATTTTTATTTTGGTTAAATTTAACTTCTTGATTCATTCCAGTGAGATATGTCATAAACACATTTGCTAATTTTTTTGCATCTCGTGCTGTCTTAAAGTTGTTTTTTTGAAGCTGAACTGCAATTGCAGGAGTAATTTTCTCGTGATGGGTAGTTAATAACATGTCGATATTTTCATGACCCCCGACCATTTCAGAACATGCATTAGCAATAAAACAATCTCTAAGTTTCTTGTCATTCAAAACATGGTTCAAATTTTATTCAAACAATTTTCGTATTCCTGCTTTTGCATCTTCTTCAGAATTGAACATACTGAGCATCAAGTTTATATTCATATTCTGATAAACGGAAAATGATTCTTCAAATAATTTGCGTTTATTTTCAAATGTAATGTAAAAACTGCTCTTGCTAATATTTAGATGGTGAGTTAAATCATTTAAAGAGGTTGAATCGTAGCCTTTTCCTCAGAACAATTCCATGGCTTTTAAAAGCGTTTCGTCCTTATCAAAGAGTCTAATTCTAGGCATCAATGTGTTTTTCTACTATGCCAAATTTAAGAATACTATTAGGATATGTGACCTTCTTCAATCTAAACTAACTCATACCATGCTTATACAAAAAACCAAGTTGTGTTCATAACTAAGGACTCTTGATAAGTCATTAAATCAATCAGAAAGATGTTAGGAAGACTATTGAATTACAAGAACAGGAGCATTGATTGGTCTATATCTTGTTCTAATTTGACCCCCTTCCGAAGTACCTTGTGTGACAGTAACTTCGTTTACACGGTCGATGTAACAAGTTGAACTTCCTAAAGCAAGGTTTGAAAGTTGATTCACTCCCATTACTATATCAGCAGCGCCTGAACTTGCAAAAAATATTGCGTCTTGACCCCAAGTCCAACTTCCAACGAATAAGTTCGCTCTCTCACTAGAACCTAATGCATTTCCAGTCCAAGCCATTGTGTTTGCTTGAGACTTTATAATTGTATCAAATCCAACAGGGAAACTAAGCGTATCCATTGATGGAGTAGAGTTCGTAAATGTTTGGCTTTCTGTATTCGTGTAGATAAAAGTACCTCCTGAAATTTTCCCAGCATATTCTTTGGCGTGTCCACTATATAAAGCACTATATGGTAAAACGTCACCGTTGAAAGTGACACCAGCAGAACCAGTTAACTCAAGTAATGTGCCTGTAGGCGTCCCAAATCGTAGTCGAGTTATTGCAACTGTTTTGTCAGAATTAGCATTATAAAACAACTCGTACACAGTATAAATTTTATCTTGATTTACATCAGATGAATCTTCTTTTTGGCATGCCGAAAAGAGTAATGTTCCTGAAAGAATCAATAGGGAAAGGTAGATAACTTTTGTCATAGGTTTATGTGTTATTGTAGTGTAAAATTTTGATAAATATAACTAAAATATTTAAGTAAAACATGGTTAACCCTCTCTGAATGTATCAATTGAGTTAGATTGGCCCAAAAAGTAGATGTGTATGTGACCTAGATTAAATGCTAATGCAAGTTTTAGTTTAAAAAATATTACCTTGATTTTTTCAAACCAAGGGAAAAAGCTAAACTATGTATTATGAAGCACAAACATTTAACTTACGACCAAAGATACAGTATTGAAATGATGCTGAAAGCAAAGGTTCAGAAAAAGATTATTTATCAAACCTTAAAGATACCCGAAAGCACCTTTTACCGAGAGCTTAAGCGTAATAGTAAAAAACGGAGCTACAATGCTAACTTCGCACATATGCTTGCTGATGAACTTAAGAGAGACTGCAACTTAAAAACGAGGTTAACGAGTTCTATGATTCGATTAATTGAGATAAAATTGAAGAGTTCGCCTATTATTCAGGAACCACTACCACTTATGTACCCGTTTATAATATGACATCAGATACTAACACGCTTATAACGGAGGCTAATGGTAAGAATCGATTTAATTATATAACAATCCCTTTAACTGTTGGTTATAGATTTGATATTGGGAAATTCAGTATTGCTCCAAGACTTGGAGTGGGATTACGTTTTGCTATGGGAGGTAATGGTAGGTATGTTACAGGCGATCTCACTAATTACAAAGAGGTGAAACTCAAGACATTCACATTGAGCTACCACGGCTCCATTGAATTTGCCTATCGCATAAAACAATTTGGAGTCTTTTTAGAACCTCGTTTCCAAACAACGTCTGACACTTTTAACAATACTAATCGTTATTGGGATTGGAGGACAAATTGGACTAAGGTATTACTTCAAGAAGCCTTAATAGTTCTTAATAATTGTTGTATAAAATATTTCTGTCATACATTCTCGCCTTGAAGTTTTTGTAATATAGAAGTTGTTTAAAGTCCAATGTTGAAAAGAAAGAATATTACTAACATATTGAAAAACAATAAGTAGTAATATTCATTCAAAAAAAAATGTTGTTAAGTAAAAGTACAATAAAAAAGAGATTTGTTCTCAACTAAACTTTGGAAACAAATTTAAAAACACCGCTTTGTTTTATTCTAGTGAAGAAAGCTATTAAAAACACTCATCAAATACTCCTTTGACTTTCTTAAGGAAAATATCTACTCATTGGCAATAGTGATTTGGTGAATAAATATAGCAATAAAATCTAATTTTCGGCTATTTATAGCCGAATTATTTTTTGGCAAAACTATTCCTTTATGATGTGAGGAGTCGAGCTGATATAGAAAAATTAATTGCTATTGGAGCAAAAATTGAACAGCTAAGAAAAGAGTCTAAAATTTCTAGAGTTCAAATGGCTTTTGAATTAGAAACTAACGAAAAACAATTGCGATTAATTGAAAAAGGAGAAATAAATACAGGTGTCCTATCTCTATATAAAATAGCAGAAATTCTTAATGTCGAAACTAAAGAGTTGTTACCGTAAAAATGAAAAATACTAAATCAAAAATGTTGAATGTAAAAGTTGTATCTGCTCTCTGCATAAAAAAGCATACTCTTAGAAGTGAAAGTCTCACTCTTTGAGTTAAAATTTTAAGCTTAATCTTTCTAATCCTTACCCATTCAATGCTTCTGCACCACCAACAATTTCCAAAATTTCATTTGTAATTGCGGCTTGACGAGCTTTGTTATAAGAGAGTGTTAAGTCATCCTTCATCTCATTCGCATTGTCTGTTGCTTTGTGCATTGCTGTCATTCTAGCACCATGTTCAGATGCATGCGAATCTAACAATCCTTTAAACAGTTGTATCTTCAGTGATTTCGGAATTAAATCCTCTACAATTTCATTCTTACTAGGTTCAAAAATATAATCTCCAGCACTATTTTCGCCTTCTTGCACAGTTGGGATAATTGGCAAGAAATCTTCTGCCATCACTTCCTGGCTAGCAGCATTGATGAATCTGTTATACACAATAACAACTTTGTCGAATGACTTCTCAGTAAACAGTTCCATTAAGTTCTCGCCAATAATAGCAACGTTATCAAACGTTAGTTCATTGAAAATGTCTTCTACTGGAGCAAGTGAATCATTAATGAAATACTTGTCGGTTTTCTTATAAATATCCTTGATTTTCTTACCTAAACAAAGAACTTTAGGATTTGAATCAGCAAATTCTTCGTTTACCAATCGATTAACACGCTTAATGATGTTGTTGTTGAAACCACCACATAAACCTCTGTTAGAAGTTATCCCAACAACTAAAACATTCTTCACTTCTCGAGCTTCAGAATAAGCGTTTTCAGAAAGGTCAAGTGTAGCGCTTAGATTACCTAAAATTTCCTGCAACTTTTCAGAATAAGGGCGCATTTGTGTAATTGCATCTTGCGCTCTTTTCAATTTTGCAGCCGATACCATCTTCATTGCAGAAGTAATTTGCATCGTTGAGCTAATCGACGTAATCCTGTTTCGTATTTCTTTTAAGTTTGCCATCCCTTTTAATTAATCTTCTCAAAGAACCTAACAGGTTTAATAAACCTGTTAGGTTCTTTCATCGATATAATAATTTTAATATTTACTCGCTATTTCTTTCGCAACTTGTGTTAATACATCAGTCAATTCATCTGTATATTTTCCAGCTTTTAATAAGTCTAATGTATCTCTGTGTTTTGCATCTAGGTAATCTAAATATTCTGTTTCAAAAGCTTTCACTTTTTCAATAGGTACATTTTGAATTAGTCCTTTTGTTCCCACATAGATAATAGCAATTTGTTTTTCTACAGGATAAGGATCACCTTCCATTTGCTTCAATATTTCCACGTTTCTTGCTCCTTTGTCAAGCACAGATTTTGTTGCTGCATCCAGATCAGAACCAAACTTAGCGAATGCTTCCAATTCTCTGTATTGTGCTTGATCTAGTTTCAAGGTTCCAGCTACTTTCTTCATTGATTTAATCTGAGCATTACCTCCAACACGAGATACAGAAATACCTACGTTAATTGCTGGTCTAATACCTGCATTAAATAAATCCGACTCTAAGAAAATTTGTCCATCTGTAATAGAAATCACATTGGTTGGAATGTATGCAGAAACATCACCTGCCTGCGTTTCAATAATTGGCAACGCTGTCAGTGAACCACCCCCTTTTACGATGTCCTTCAAAGAAGGAGGAAGGTCATTCATGTCTTTTGCGATGTTATCATCTGCAATGATTTTAGCAGAACGTTCCAATAGTCTCGAGTGAAGATAGAATACATCTCCAGGATATGCTTCTCGTCCCGGTGGTCTTCGTAACAATAACGAAACCTCACGGTAAGCAACTGCTTGTTTTGATAAATCATCAAAAACGATTAATGCTGGGCGACCTGTGTCTCTAAAGAATTCACCAATTGCAGCCCCCGTCATAGGTGCATAAAATTGCATAGGTGCTGGGTCTGCAGCATTTGATGCAACAACAACTGTGTAAGCCATTGCTCCAGCATCTTCAAATTTCTTAACAATACCTGCAACTGTTGAACCTTTCTGTCCTATTGCTACATATATACAAAATACAGGTTCACCTGCATCGTAAAATTCCTTTTGGTTGATAATTGTATCAATCGCAACAGTTGTTTTTCCTGTTTGGCGATCACCAATGATTAACTCACGTTGCCCACGCCCCACAGGAATCATAGCATCCACAGATTTGATACCTGTTTGCAAGGGCTCATCAACTGGTTGACGGAAAATAACACCTGGCGCCTTTCTTTCAATTGGCATTTCGTAAAGAGTCCCTTCAATTGGTCCTTTACCATCGATAGGATTTCCGAGTGTGTCAACAACACGTCCAACCATTCCTTCTCCGACATTCACAGAAGCAATACGACCAAGACGCTTTACAGTATCTCCCTCTTTTACCCCTGAAGAACGTCCCAAAAGAACGGCTCCAACATTGTCTTCCTCTAAGTTTAATGCAATTCCTTGCAATCCACCATCGAACTCAATTAATTCTCCGTATTGAACTCCATTCAGTCCATAAATACGAGCAATACCATCACCTACAGTAAGTACAGTACCTACTTCTTTCAATTCAGTTTCAGAACGGAACCCTGATAGTTGCTCTCTTAATATTGCAGAAACTTCTGCTGGTTTTACATCTGCCATCTTGTATAAGATTTAAAATTGGCTCACTTTGCAAAGCATTGCGAGTCTAAATTATCGTGTTAAACGTTGTTTTAAATTATTAAATTGGTTTGAAACGGTTGCATCCATTTGCATATCTCCCATTTTGACCAAAAAACCACCAATAAGTGATTCGTTTATTTCTTCGGTTACTTGTAATTCTCCTTCTACTGCTACTTGTACTTTTGCAAGAATTGCTTCTTTTGTTGAGTCATCTAATTGTACAGCTGTAACAATTGTAACTGGCACAATTCCACGATTTTCATTCACTAATTCTTGAAAAGAAGTGGCAATCGCAGGAAGCAAGTTTTCTCTTCTATTCGTTGTAATTAATGACACAAAATCACTTGATTCTTTCTCAAATTGTTCAAATATCGCTTCAAATATCGCAATCTTCTTATCGGATTTCACTATTGGGCTTGACAGTAACAATTCAAAATCACGAGAATCGGCACATACTTGCGTTAAGAAATTCATGTCGCCCAAGATTGAGTCAACTTTCTTCTGCTCAATAGCAATTTCTAATAATGCTTTAGCGTATCTCGATGCTGCTTTCGTGCTTCTCATTTTTGCTTAGTTCAAGTTAATGTCTTCAACTAACTTCTCAGCCAGCGCTTTTTGTTTTGCATCAGATGTCAATTCTTTTCGAACCACTTTCTCCGCAATATCTATAGCAAATCCAGCCACCTCTGTTTTCAATTCAGAAATTGCTGCTGCTTTCTCCGCATTGATAGAACTTTTAGCCGATGCAATCATTTTATTCCCTTCTTCTTTAGCTGCTGTCTTTGCGTCTTCTACCATTTTAGAAGCAGTTGCCTTAGCATCCTTAATCATTGCGTCTCTTTCTGCACGTGCTTCTTTTAACAAATCAGCGTTTTGTGCTTTCAATGTTTCAATTTCAGCTTTTGTTTTCTCTGCTAATTGTAACGAATCAGCAATTTTTTCTTCTCTTTCGTTAACAGCATTCAATATTGGTTTCCAAGCATACTTGCGTAATAAAAACAACAATGCTAAAAATAACACCGTTTGCCAAAAGAACAATCCAACTGAAAATTCACCTAATAACTTATCCATTTCTTTCTTTTTTAATCTAAAACTATATCAAAACACTCTCTGCCGCAACCAACCGTTGCGGCGTTGAGAGAATTTAGCTAGGATTATACTGCGAAAAGTGCAGCGAATCCAATTCCTTCAATAAGCGCTGCTGCAATAAGCATAGCTGTTTGAATTTTGTTTGTCGCTTCTGGTTGACGAGCAATAGCATCCATTGCAGAACCACCGATACGTCCGATACCGATTCCTACTCCGATTACTACTAATCCTGCACCAATAATTTTTGGAATGTATTCAATTGTTTCCATGATATATATTTATTTAGGGTTAAAAATACAACTTAACTAATGCTCTGTAGCATGCTCATGTTCATGTTCTGCCGATGCAGAACCAAAATACAACGCTGTAAGCATGGTGAAAATATAGGCTTGTAATACAGCCACTAATAATTCAATAATATTCATAAAGAAAGTCAATCCTAAAAAGGCACCTTTTGCTCCGTAATTTGAGAAAAAATAAACCACAGCAATTAAACTTCCTAATACAATATGCCCTGCCAACATGTTCGCGTACAAACGAATCATTAATGCAAATGGTTTAACAAATAACCCTATCACTTCAATGGGTGCTAATAAAATTTTCATAGGCACTGGAATCCCTGGCATCCAAAAAATGTGCATCCAGTAATCTTTCTTAGCCGTTACTTGAGTAATTACAAAAGTAATCATTGCTAGGGCAAATGTAATTGCAATATTTCCGGTAACGTTAATCCCAAAAGGAGTCATTCCTGCAAGATTTAAGAACCAGATAAAGAAAAAGACCGTTAACAAGTAATTCATGTACTTCTTGTAGTGCTTTTCTCCAATGTTTGGAATGGCAATTTCATCTCGAATGAACATCACAATAGGTTCTAAGAATTTTGCCGTTCCGGTAGGTGCAAGACTAGAACGATATGATTTAGCCATCTTTTTAAAAATGAAAAACATTAACACCGCCATTAGCATTATTACAAAAACATTTTTTGTGATCGAAAAATCTAAAGGTTTAAGCTCTTCTATCACTTCTTTCTTTGATTTTATGTCGATACTGGTCTTTGTTAAAATAGTCCCCTCTGAGTCCGTTTTATATATTTTCCCATCGTGTTCACCTAATTTATAGTATTTGCCGTTAGATTCTGCCACTGAGTGACCATGTTCAAATTTTGAGGAAAGAAAGAAGTGGAATCCTTCATCCCATAAGATAATCGGTAATGGGAAACCATAATGTTTACCAGTAGCTTGGTTCGAGTATATCCCAAAATCATACGAATCATGCGTATGATGCTTAACATACTCCGTGTTTTTTTCTTTTAACTGCTGAGGCGTTAATTTTTCAGTTGTTACTTCTGCTTGCTTTTTATGACCATGTTCTGGTTCGCTAGCAAACAAAACCATTGGACTTAATATCGCTAAAACAAGTAAAACTCTTACCACTTTGTACATATAATTCTGATCTTTTATTGACTAAAATCGGGGCAAAAATACGTATTAAATTAGAATACCAAAAACTTATATTGATTTTATTTTTCTATGATTGCGAATATCTTTACTGTTTAGAAGAAAATCGATTAAAAATTAAGACAACTCTTCTTTATTAATAGACTGTACTATCATGAAAATTTCCAAAATTACACTTATCACATAAGGAACAAAAAACGAGAAGAATTCAGGAGATTTAACCCCCGTTGATTCTAGAAAAAGAGGTTTGATAAAGATAAAAAAAAGTCCAAATTTTATCATACTCGAAAATAGAAATACGTAGCCCAACTGTGTTGATTTTTTTGCTTTGAGCATCAACAACAAAAAGTAAAAAAATATGGTTACAGAGAAATTGAAAATGTAACAGAGAATAATATGTTTCTCATAAAAACCAATTCCTAGTAGGTGTTGGATATATCCGTGAGTAGCAAAAGCATTGGACAAAACAAGAAAGAGAATGATTAGAAATCGAAAATAAGCCTTAATCATCCTCGGAATTTAACTTGTTTACCTGCCTTAAAACAATATACAAAGACATGGCAACAGCAAATAGGGTTAAAACTATAGTGAACCATTTTTTATTGCTTGGGTATTTTTCGTCGAGAAGTTTGCCGGTATAAGCTCCTAAGAAAATAGTTGCTCCCATTTGAAAACTGATTGCTGAAAAACGGGCATACTTAAATAAGGAGTTTGATCTTGGTTTTGACTTTTTCATCGGGGTAGCTTAATAAACTAAACCTTCCTCATTCGCAGCTACAGGAGTTGCATTTGTTTGTGATGAAAAGTTGTTCATTTTACAGTTCCCTGAAAATTCTGCTCCCTCTTCCATTTCAAATTTACCTGTGAATATCTCTCCTTCGATATTCGCCGAAGAGCGCAAGCTTAGCAAGTTCTCAATCTTAAGAGTCCCGTTCACTAACCCTTCAATATCGGCTTCTCCGCATGTTAGATTTCCCTTGATTGAACCTGTTTTACCAATTACAACTTTCGAAGCTGAACTAATATTTCCTTCTACGATACCATCAATTCTTAAATTAGACTCAGTGATCATGTCGCCAATTACCTTCGAACCTTCAACGATTATGTTTAATCGGTCAGGATTACTTGCTTGTTCATTTCCCTTCTTTCTCATAACTAATAATATTCTTCGTAATAGCTCTCGTACACCTCTAGGTTTTGTTTCTGAAATAAGATTTTCATGTTGTCCAAAGAGACCATAAAAATCTTTGCGTTCTGTAAATCTAATAAATATTTACGAGTTTTTTTGTAAACTCGTATGTATTCCGATGCTTTTGCTTCATTATCAAAGCTACTTACTAGAATAATACTTTGGTCTTTATTATACAATTTCGAACTTACTTTCAATTTCTCTCGGCTAAAAAATTCACGCTGAAAATCAATAATTTTTGATTTAGCCAAATTTGAACTTTGCTTTTGGTCTAAAAAAACTATCACTTGGTATTTCGCTCTATCGTTATAGATAAATGGATATTTAGCCCCAAAATCTGCATCAATATTTTCAGAATATCCATTCTTAATAATCTCGAGTAGTTCTTTCGCTCTGGCTGCTTCATCCGAATCGGGATATTCAAAAATTAATGTATCCAAAATAGGGACTAACAGTAGTTTATTCTCTTTAATTTGACCCGTAGATAGTGCTTTAAGCAACATAAATTTAGATCTATACACATTGTCTTTTTCTTCATTAATAACAGTATTCGCTTTCGTAATTACTGGATAATAAAGCCCTCTATTATATCTATCTAGAACCCTGACGTATTCTTGTTCAGCTAATTTATCCCTCTCTTTTTTCTTAATAAAGTAGTTGGGGTCTCTTAAGTAGTTAGCGTAATCACTGTTCGGGTAATTGTTAAAAATATATTCCTTTTGTTCATTAGCGCCACTGGCATTTGACCCTTTATAGAGTTGATATAATTGATATGACGAAAGAAGATTGTGTTCATTTTCAATGTCCTTTGCGAGAACAGCCTCAAACTCTTCTTGTGCGATCCTCTTTTCGTTTAATTGTTCTTTGTAAATTATTCCCGCATTATAATGAGCCTCAAGTAATCGTTTGTTAGAGAGTGCAAGTGCAGAGTCCGAAAGTGGTAATTTGCTTGTAAGATAATCCACTGTTAAAGTATCCTCGTCAATATCAACCAAAGAAGAATCAATAATTTCTTCATCACCTTCAATTTCTTTAAAGTCTGCGACATCTATCTTTTCTGACCTTCTCCAATCATCGTCATTTTCGCGTTCGCCCCACAACCGTTTAAAATCATCAAATCCCTCAGCTCTTGATTTAGCGTTATTCCAATACCATTTAGAGCCCGATGTGTTTTGAGCAAATAGATTCTCGTTTTGTTGCAATTCTCTTAATCGTTGTGCATCAAGCTCTTTTTTTCGTTGTGCTTCATCTTTCACATTCTTGATGTACGACTTAAGAAATTTATTTCGGCTCGACTCATTAAGAGATGCTATTTTTTGCACACTGTCTTCGTATTCGGCTGTTTCAACAGCGACAACAAGACTTGCTAGATTTTTAGCTTTGTTACGAATAGCTTCTGCATTGGGATAATCATCGCTGATAACAGCTGCACATGAATCATAATATTTTTGTGCTGGAACATAGCTTCTTTTCTTAAACTGCATATCAGCTAATGTCTCGTATGCCATTCCTTTTTGACGTGAATTATTAACAGAATAGAATGCCGAACTATGGTAATGAGAAACTGCTAATTTTTCATCTCCTTCACGTAACTCAATTCCCGCTAGTGTATAATAAATCTGATCTTTGTATTCTGCATTTTTAGAATCCTTTAGCATTTTCATCAAAGACTTTTTTGTCTTCGTTCCACTGCTTAAGAAGGCTTTTTTTAGTCGAGCATTGAAACTCATTTCAAAAGGTGCTGTACCTTTTAAAACCTTGCCGTAATGTTCCTGTGCAAGTCCACTTTGCCCTTCCTGCTCATACAATTGGCCTAGAATAAAATGTACCCGCGTCCTTTCTTTCGATTTTTTAGCAAACTTCAGCGATTCTTCAAGATAAGAAATTGCATCTTTCTTTCTATCTGTTTTTATTGCCAAATCCGCTTTTGTCTTCTCAAAATCAAACCTAATTTTTTTTGGAAACTTGGCAACCTTATCTTCTTTCTTGTTTTTCTTTTTAGAAAATTTCGATTTCTTCGGTTTTTTTTCTTTGCTGTCTTTTCTTTCCTTTTCTTGAGCTAAAGCTTTATCGAGGTTGTCAAGATTAAACTTTGCTTTTGTTAAATCACCTGTCGCAATATTGGTTTTCGCCATCCACAATTCTCCCACATAAAGTGTTGGATCATTGGAGTAAAATTTACGAACAAACTTGAAGTTTTTCATTGCGCCTTCATAGTCTCTCCTGTAGTATGATGCAATTCCAACAGTTGTCCAATTCTCATCTATCCATCTATTGTGCTCGTATTTTTTTCTTGCAGGACGCTCATTACTAGGCATACTGTGATTCGTAATGACCTTTGTACATTTGACAATAGCAGTATCTATAGCAGGATACATCCCGATAACTTCAGTTTCATTTGGAACTAGTTCAATCGGTAGAATTTCATAGTAATCTTCTTGGGCAGAGTTTCGATAAGTATCCATTGATACTCTAAGAAGTTCATTGGCATTGAAGTAACCATTGTAATGTGCGGTCATTCCGTGATAGGAACGACTTATCAGTGTGTTTTTTTCAGTAGAACAACTAACAAAAATTGTCGTTATTACCAAAAACAAAACTCCTATTTTTACTTCTTTAATCATTCAGCCAATACTTATTCACTCTTCTATGATGAGATAGAACTCATTAAAATGCTTTTTATTATATCTCAAGATACAAAATGTGCTACTTATGCGATATTTGTGAATACTTGTTGAATATCGTCATCGTCTTCAATTTTATCTAACATTTTTTCAATGTCAATCAACTGTTCCTCTGAAAACTCAACAGGAGATGTTGGGATTCTTTGCAGATTTGACTTTAGAACATCTATATTTAATTTCTCTAATGCTTCAGATAATGAGCCGAATGAAGTATATCCGCCATAGACATATAGCTTTTCTTCTACTTGCTCGATTTCATCTAATCCAGCATCAATAAGTTCCAATTCAAGTTCTTCGATATCTATTTCTTCTGTTTTTTCAAATTCAAAAACAGATTTTCTGTTGAACATAAATTCTAAAGAACCATTTGCAACAACTCCACCCCCTGCCTTATTGAAATATGATTTTACGTTTGCCACTGTTCGAGTAGGATTATCCGTTGCACACTCAACAAAAACTAGCACTCCGTGAGGGCCTTTTCCTTCATAATTCATTTCAGAAAAAGCATCTGCATCTTTTGCTGTTGCTCTTTTAACAGCTGCTTCAATATTGTCTTTCGGCATGTTTTGAGACTTGGCATTTTTTATTGCCGTTCTCAAAGTAGAATTCATATCCGGATCCGAACCACCTTCTTTGGCTGCCATTGTGATTTTCTTTCCCAGTTTTGGAAATAGCTTAGACATTTTGTCCCAACGCTTTTCTTTTGCTGCTCTTCTATACTCAAATGCTCTACCCATGATTTAAATTCAATTTCAACAAAAATAGAAATTAATGCTAAATATTCGTTAAAGTACGATGTTTCAATCCCTCATTCACTTGAAAATTGTATTTTTGATTATGAAAAATATTCTATTTATAATTTTAGTCTTAGGTACTCAGCTTTCATTTTCTCAAATGAGTGAAGGGGTAATTCAATATTCCATTGATATTGAAGCCGCAGACACATCATTAAAATCTAGACAGACCGCAGGATTATTATACAACAGTATGATGAAAATCTTTTTTACCAAAGACCTTCTTCGTATTGATTACAAAATGGGGGAGATGACGGACATGAAAATGATTATTGATTATGACAGGAATGCGTCGCTTTCGTTAGTTGAAAATAACCAAGGTAAATTTGCGATATTAAAAAAAGCAGATGAATTAGAATATCAAAATGAGAGAGATGAAAATTCGACCATCAAACTATTTAATGACACCAAAAAAGTCTTGGGATACACTTGTAAGAAAGCTGTTGTAACTAGTAATGGGTTAAAAACTGTTTATTGGTACACTGATCAAATCAATATTGACTTCAAAGGGCAAGAGTTTTTTGACAAGAAAATACCAGGTTTCCCAATGGTATTTACAACAATTCAGGGTGGTATGAAAATGTCTTATCAAGTATCTAACTTATTGGATTTTGTAGAAAACAAAACGGACGTTTTTTCGACTATTCCTCCAGCAGGATATCAAGTAGTTGCCCAATAAAATTTTCTTATAATTTTGCGAATTCTCGATGAATTAACTCTTTGTATTTACGAGACAACGGAATTTTAGTTCCACTAATTTCGATTTCCAATTGATTGAGTAGGTCTATTTTATTGATATTTACAGCATAAGACCTATGTGCTCTGATGATGTATTGGTCATCCAGTTCTGCTAATATTGCTTCCAAAGAGCATCTTGTTACTATTCTTTTATGAGTCATTTCAATTTCTAAATAATTCTTGTCTGATTTTATAAATAGAATGTTATTTGCCTCAATTTTAACTTTATTTCCTCCATCTTTAATCACGATCGAATTGACAGCTGGCTTATTACTCTTTACCTTTATCAATTCAATTGCCGAAAATAAGTCACTTTTTGAAAAAGGTTTAAGCAAATACGATTGAGGCATAGTCTCTATTGCATTTTTTATAGTTATGGGGTCTGAGTAAGATGTTAAATATATAAACGGCAACTTATACTTCTCATTAAGTAACTTACCTATGTCAATTCCTGTTTTTTCAGAGGAAATATTAATGTCCAAAAAAATCAGATCAATCTTAGAGAAGCTATCAAAGGCAGCAATTGCCTCTCGGTAATTCTTGCAGATTGAAACAACAGAATAGTTAAGTTCTAAAAGCATTTCTTTGAGCATTTCAGCAATCAAAAGATCATCTTCAATAATCATTATTTTATACTTTCTTGTCATCTTTGAATTTAATTAAAAATGTATTTTCTGATTTAGAGTACTCAATTTTTGCCTCAATTTGATTCAGCATTATTTTTATTAAACGAAAACCAAAGCCTCCTTTTTTTTCTTCATCGAATTGGACGTTAAGACCTTCTCCTGAATCTTGGTATGAGATGGTGTTTATGGAATCATTTTTATCAATGGTTATGTTTATACTATTATCTTTCTCTATAGAGAAGGCATATTTGAACGAGTTAGTAATTAATTCGTTTAGAATAAGTCCTATAAAAATAGTACGTCCCATGTTATAGGAAACATTATTGTTATTTACTTTTAAGTGAAAATCTTCTTGATTAAATATTCTTGCGGAATCGCTAACCAATTCACTGATAAATTTATCTAGATTAACCTCCGTAACATCCTCAACATTGTATAGATTTTGATGCACTAGCGCCATTGAATTGACTCTTGCTTGACATTCACTTAAAATTATTTGCAATCTTTTATCCTCAATAGATTTAGACTGTAAATACAATAAACTGTTTAAAATGGTCAAGTTGTTTTTAACACGATGATGCACCTCTTGAAGCAAGGCTTCTTTTTGACTTACGCTCTTTTGGAGTTTTTGATTATTTTTTTTTGTTCTGTAAAAAAAAATGTAAGTAGTGACAAGAAGAAGGGCTAAAAGCAAGCTAAATATTAGAAAATAATTAAACTTTGATGAATTACTTTTAATTTCTTCATTTAACAATTCTCTCTTTTTTTGTTCCAAAAGGATTATATTGTCTTTCTCTTTTAGCGAAAACTTAACTTCAGTCTCAAATAGTTCCTTTGATTTCTCAAGTTCAAGTTCCTTAATTCTTACGTCCTGTAATTTTAAAGCCACATGAGCAGCTTCTTCAAACTGTTTCAAACCGATTAGACTTTGATATTTAGTGTGGTAAAGCGATACTTTTATTGAAATCCAATTGGTTGTATCAACTAACTTTAATCCATTATTTGCAATTTTCAATGCCTTCTGATGATTGTTTTCTATCTCTTCAAGCATATATGTCATTCTTGCCAAATTACGGATAACATAGGCCATATTTAACTTGTTACCCAAGCCTTCATAGATCGTATAAGCTAGATTATAATAATCCAACGCTTTAATGTCTCTTTTTTTTTCATAAATAAAACCTAGTTCGTTAAGTGAATTTGCCTCAAGATCTTTATCTCCCAATTTTCTGGCTAATAAAATAACTCGTTCTGAATAGGAAATGATAGTTTCCAATTCATCTCCCATCTCATTATGAATTGCGGCATATCGATTCAAGTAATAAATTTCATTCCTAATTGAAACTGAGTCTGTCTCTATGAGAAAATTAGCTTGGTTCAAATAGTTCAACGATTTTTCAAACTGAGCGAGATTACGGTAAAATTCTGCAATACTCACTAAGGCAAAAACTTGTCCGTTTGCATCGTTGGAATTCCTATATATGCTTAGACCTTTTCTATAACTTGAATAAGCAAAGTCATATTTTTCTAAAAGCTGATTCGCTTTTCCTTTATAAATATTTGCTTTAGCCAAAGATGAGTCTGGACAATTTTCACAGCGATCAATAAATTGGGTCAGCAATTGATTTGCTTTCTTGAAATCTGAGTTTTCGATAGCACTAATTCCCTTTTCTAATAAATCATTCGAAAAACAATTGAATGAGGCAATTAATAACCAAAGGCAAAATATTCCGTTTTTCATCTCATGTAAAACAAAGAAAAATAATTGAATACTCCGCTTTATTTAAAGAGTTATTTCAGCAATTTAATCACAGCAAATCTGTTTTTTGCGTGGTCTTTTTCTGAGCAGCCTTTGGAGCAGTCAACTTGAGGGGAAGTCTTTCCTTTTGTGTAAGTTGTAATTTGCTCCTCTAGAATACCCAAAGATACAAGCTCATTTTTTACTTGATTAGCTCTCTTTAACCCAAGTTTGTCATTATAATCTAATGTCCCTCTCGCATCTGCATGACCGGTCACTGAAATAGTAACTTTTTCATTCTTCTTCAAAAACACGATTAATTCATCAATAATTTTATCTCCCTTTTTTAAGGTAAACTTGTCAAAGTCAAAATAAATGATTTGATCAATCCAATTGGTGATAAATGGATCAATAGGCACTACAGTGTCAATTATTATTGGTTCTGTTATTTTTATAAAATAAATATCATCATCCCCAGACCCTCCAGGTCTATTTGATGAATATCTTGCAGAATCAATTGAATAATAGACAAAATTAAAGTCATCATTCATACTATTAACTGGTTTGGAAAAGTGACTCACTTTTGAAACTAAAGAACCATTCAATTCTGCTAGATAAATATCTAAACCACCATAACCCAATCTTCCATCAGACGCAAAAGACAGCAAAGAATCACCAATAAACAATGGAAACATTTCATCCAATGCCGAGTTGACTTCATTTAATTCTTTGGGGTCAGTCCAATCAGTACCAATTTTTTCAGAATAGAATAAATCCGCTCCTTTCGTTCTGCTATTGACTTTAGAATAAACTAATAGATTTCCAGCGGAATTAATTGTAACATAGCCGCTCGCACTAGTATCAGCATATCCAGAAAACTTCCAAGGTCGCATATTGAGTACAGAAAAGGTGCCAGCATCATAATCTCCTTCATAAATATGAGGAACTGCATCTATTTCTGTTTGAGCCATTGGTTGCATGACTGTGAAATATACTTTATTAGAACTATTGTCCAAGGCTATAGAAGGAACTGAAAAATTTTTTACAGAGTCTGGAAATGAAACTTGATTACTAGCCCCATTTTCAGAACGAACAATAGGTCTTACTAAGAAAAATTCAGCCTGGGACATATCTCCCGATTGATCTGAGCTACCAAGACTATCCATTCCTAATTCTTTATAATAAACAACGTTATCACCAAAAGACCCCCCAGAAAAATCGGCTTTACTCGAATTATCACTTAATGAATAATTTGACACAAATTCCATTGAATTTATCGTAGGAAGATAATCACAAGATGCAATTTTGTTAGCGACATTAAATTCGTCATCAAGTTCTTGGTATGCAATATATGATACTTTAGCCTGACCATATTTTTCCATTCCCATGCTTGATTCTGCATGAATGTAATAAAACATCGGTTCGATATCCTGTCTTTTTAACAATGAGTCGGCCAAAGGTAACGACTTTGCATACTGCCCTGTGATATAATACGAATAAGTCATTCGCTTATAGTCATCCAAGGATAATTCATTTGATTTTGAATAGTTACTGTATTGCTCTGCTGCTTTTGCGTATTCATAGTTATCGAACCATGAATTTGCTTTTATCAATGATTGGTTCCATGCAGCACTTGTAATAAGAACTGATAGAATTAGGAGAATTGTTTTCATTAAATCTTAGGCTTGTATATTCTGTTTCTCTTTAACCAAGGAGTTCTAGAAGTTCCTTCTTTAGCATGAAACAATTGTAATTCTAAAAACACTTCATGAGATCCGTATGAGTAGTCCGCAATATCTGACAATGTATAATCATACGAGTAACCAAACTTAAATGGACCCGCTTGTCCACCCACTAAAAATGCCACTGCATCTTCATGTCGGTATGAAGCACCTAACCAAACGTAATCTTTAAAAGTAAACAAAGCGGTCACATCAAACTGAACCGTCCCTGTTTCTATTCCTTGAACTAACGTTGATGTTTTAAGTCCAAAATTATCACTTAATCTAAAATTGTACCCACCTAGAAAGTAGTATGTTCTTACTAGTGGATTTCCTATTGAATTTTCAAAATCGTATAAATTTCTTTTTAATTCCACTAAATTATAAGCTGAAATTCCGGCGTATCCTTTGTCTTTAAAATAATAGAATAGTCCAACATTTGCGTCTGGCACCATTTGATTATCAAAACCAGCGGTAACTGCAGGATCGTCTGGAAGATATGTAGTCAATCGAGTCACATCTATTAAATGTTGTGTCAGTGACATTCCAATACCCATTGCTAACTTGTGATTTTTTTTAGAGTCTAGTTGAAGGTGGTACGAAGTGTTAAGGTTCATCCCTGTTCTTCTGCTAGGTCCAGCAACATCATTAAATATTGACCCTCCAAAGCCCATTTTTTTTCCAACTTTTCCATTTGCGGAAATTGCCTGAGTAACTGGCGCTCCAGGAAAATTTGCCCATTGTTTTCTAAAGCTCATTTGAATTGGAATATAATCTTTCACTCCTACTGCAGCAGGATTCACTAGCATCTCATTGAAAAGATACTGCGAATTTAAAGAAATCTGTTGCGCCGACACAAAATTGGCTGCGCTAATAATTACGACTAGGATTAAAAACTTTTTCATCTTTATTTATCTTACAATTGTTATGTTACCCTTTAATGGGTTTCTGTTTTCTTGATTCAAATTTAAAATATAGTAATACGTTTCAGCAGGAAGTTTAATTCCGTTAAACGTACCATCCCATGGGTAGTACTCTCCCTCTTGCTTATGCACTAAATTACCCCATTTGTTAAATACTTGCATTTTCATATCAGGGTATAAGTTCAAGTTCTCAATAAACCATGTATCATTGTAACTATCGCCGTTAGGAGTAAACGTATTCACAGGGAATACACAGTCACTACTGCTTCTTGGGATAAATATCGAATCCGATCCTGTACAACCAAGAATATCGGTTACAGTAATAGAATACCATTCGTTGCTTAAGCCAGTATTCGTATTGCTCGTCTCAGGGTTAGACCACAAGTAAAGATATCCTCCGTTACCACCGTCAGGATATGCAATTGCAATACCATCTGCTTGATCGTTACATGATATTTCTACTACCTCAAACTCTATTCTAACAGAATCTGGTTCTGAAATGTCCACTTCTATTGAATCTTGACAACCCTTAGAATCCGTATAAATCAACTCGTAAATGTCAGATGGAATATTCAATAGATCTTCAGTAGCGGCACCATTAGACCATGCGAATATTGGTCCTGAATTTCCACCTGTAACTGTTACATCAATATTTCCGTCTATACCATCTTTACAACTAACTAAGTCAAATACATAATCAATGTTTATGATTTCTGGCTGGTCAATTAATAAGAACATTTCATAAAAACAACCGTTTGAATCAATGATTTCTAATTGATATGTATCAGCAGGGAAATCAACCAAATCTTCTGTTTGAGCAGAAAGAGCGAATACAGAATTGTACCAAGTATAATTGTAAGGTACTGTTCCTCCAGTTGGAGAAATATCAATTACACCATCATAAAATCCAAAACAAGTAACAGGTGTAATTACTTCAGACAATGTAACAGCATCTGGCTGATCAACAAAAAGAGAATCAGTAATGATGCATCCATTATTATCTGTTACAATGAAAGTATAAAATCCTGCTGTTAGGTTTTGAGCTATTGCAAGAGTGTCTCCATTTGACCAGTCATAATTGTAAGGTAAAGTTCCTCCTGTTATATCAATGTCTAGTTCTCCATCAGTTCCATCATTACATTTTACATCAAGAACTGAATAAGTGTATCTTAAACTATCCAATGGCTCAGTCAAAATGATTGTATCTGTAATCGTACAATTGTTATTATCTGTTACCAAAACACCATAAGTTCCAGCAACTAATAGATTGGGGTCTTCAACAAGAGAACCATTCGACCACAAGTATGTATAATTAAGCACTCCTCCTGTAACAGTTAAATCAATAGCACCGTTATTTCCACCTTTACATAGAATATTTGTTCCAACAAGTGCAACTTGTAATTGTGTTGGCTCTAGAATATCTAGTGTGTCTTTCACATTGCAACCATTTGCATCTGTAACACTGTAATTATAGGTGTCTGCAGGATAGTTTACCAAATCTTGACCAGTTTCGCTTAATAGAAAAGTGCTATTTGCCCATTCATACGAGTAAGAAGTTGTTCCTCCTGTAACTGAGATATCTATGCCTCCATTAGATTCTCCAAAACAGTTAACTTCAGTAATTACATAAGTAACGGATAAAGGTGCTAAGGGCTGATTGACAGTAACAGAGCCACTTATTGAACAATTATTAGCATCTGTTATGGTGTAACCATAAACTCCCGATGGAATCCCAGAAATATCTTCTGACACTTGTCCTGAAGACCAAGCAAAAGTAAAAGGGGAAGTCCCCCCTAAAACTGTTAAATCAATAGCTCCCGTTAAATCTCCGTAACAAAGAACATCTGTAGTAGTATTTGTCACTGAAATAGGAGAATTTGGTTGAGTAACCACTTCACTAATTACCAGTGTACATAAATTCAAGTCTGTTACTGTCACTGTATAGTTATCTGCAGTAATATTAGCCAAATCTTGAGATGACCCAACATTTGCACCCATTCCATTTACCCATACATACGTATAAGGTACAGAGCCACCAGAAACAGTTAAATTAATCGCTCCATCACTCCCCGCGAAACAATTAACATTAGTAACAACAGCACTTCCTATTAACTCAGAAGGCTCAGTCACTGTTGTAGAAGTCGTGTATTGACATCCATTTGCATCTGTAACAGTTAATGAATAGTTTCCAGCAGGAACATTGTTTAGCGTATTCGAGGTTGTTGAATACAGTGTTGTTGCACTCTGCCAGATATAAGAATACGGTGCAGACCCACCTGTTGGAGCAAAAGAAACAGATCCAGTAGCATCTCCATTGCATAGAACAGCAGTAGAACTAATTGTACCTCCAAGAACTGGAGGCTCAGTAATGTTATCTGATAAAACAAACGTACATCCTTTCGCATCAGTTATAGTTAAAGTATAGGGCCCCGCTGTAACTCCTGTAATATCTTGTGAAAGCTGGCCTGATGACCAAGAATATGCATACGGAGGAGTCCCTCCCCAAACATCAGCGTTAATCCCACCAGTTGCCGATCCAAAACAATCAGCATTTGTAACAACCACAGACCCATTGAGGGCTTCAATTGGTTGAGTGATTGTAAATGATCTCGAGAAGGTACAATTTTTAGAATCTGTTATGTTAACCGTATAGATCCCAGCTGGAACACCTGTAAGGTTCTGACTAGAACCAACATTTACATTTCCACTATTTCTCCAATCATAAGCGTAGGAAGCGGTTCCTCCAACTGTTGTCAGAGTTATAGAGCCCGTGTTCGTTCCAAAACAGTTCACGTCAGTTATGACTTCTGTTATAGAAATTGGATCTGGCGACCCAACAACAAAAGCACCAACAACCGTACAACCAGAAACAAGATCCTGAACATTAACTGTATAGGTTCCAGCAATTAGCCCATTTATCGTACTAGAGGTCGCTGTATTGGACCATGTAATTGAATAACTCCCAGAACCATTCGAAATCGACACACTTGCTGATCCATTTGAATAACCATAGCAATCAACATCAGTTCCTGACATAGCAATTGAAGGACATGCCGCAGCATTATCTTTATTGGCAAAAAGTGAACCAACAAGAAACAAGCTTGCAACTAAAGTTAAACTCCATTTTTTTATCATATCTCTTATCTAATAATAGTTATTGTACCTGTATATTTATTATCCTGCTCATTGTCTAAAACAATAATGTAATAATATACCTCTGATGGCAATGGTTTTCCATTGTATAAACCATCCCAAGGCTTATAAACACCTTCAGAAACATAAATCTCATTACCCCATTTGTTAAATACCTTTACACTTGCATTTGGATACAAGTCAATGTTTCTAATTAACCAAGTATCATTATAATTATCTCCATTTGGCGTAAATGTATTTGGAATACCAATACATTCCTCTTCATTTTCAAAAATTTCAAAAACAAATGTTTGGTTACATCCATTAACATCAACAACCATAACATCATAAGTGCCTGATAATACATTCGCAATATTCTGAGTTGTTTCACCATTATTCCATACAAACGTATATGGCTCTGTACCTCCATAAGGGAAAATCTCAATAGCCGCATCAGATTGATCAATGCATGTTAATTGAGTAACCTGCTCTGAAATATCGATAATCGCCGGTTGGTCAATAAATAACTCTCCACTAACTTCACAGCCTTGATTATCTGTTGCCACATAGGTATATGTACCAGAAGTAACGTTAAGAATATCTTCAGTTGTCATTCCGTTATCCCAAACCACTGAATACGGGCTTGTTCCACCGACCAATATTAAATCAATTGCTCCAGAATTGCCATTGAAACATAATGCATCCGAAATTACCGAAGATGCTACATAAGGAGCTGGCTGATTAACAGTAATTATTTGTTCATCAATACAACCATTCTCATCTTGTACTCTAATGAAATAATCACCTTGAGGTAAATCAGAAAGTGTTTCACTTGCGTTGTTTAGTAAAATCTCATTTTGATTTCCCCAATTGAAATAATAAGGCTGAACACCACCAGTAATAGAAATTACAATCTCTCCATCACTATATTCATAGCAACTGGCATCTGTAACAACTGATGTAACAGTCAATGCTTGAGCCGGCTCATTAACAACCGCTCCCGTAAAAGCAGTACAACCTTCAGCGTCTGTAATTGTCAACGTATAGGAACCAGCTGTCAAACCAATCACTTCATCCGTTAACCCTCCATTTGACCAACTGTAAACGTAAGGTGAAGTACCGCCTGACACATCCGAATGTATTATTCCATCAGAACCTCCATTACACAAGACATCCGTTGCTGTCAACACAATAGCTATCGGAGCCATTGGTTCTAACACATCAAAGGTTATCATTTCTGTACATAGATTATTATCAGTCACAGTAACTGTATATGATCCTGCAATGATATTCGTAATATCTTGAGTAATTGCTCCGTTACTCCAAGAATATGTATAAGCCGTTGTTCCACCAGAAACAGAAATGTCTATACCTCCATCGTTCAGTCCAAAGCAATTTACATCATCTACAATTCCAGCTATAAATAGAGGGGCTGAAGGTTCACTCACAATAGTAGCTAAAGTCGTCATACAACCATTATTATCTGTAACCACAGAAGTGTATGTATCAGCATATAGATTAGAGATGTCTTCATTTATCGTATTCAAAATAACTGAACCGCCATTCGACCATACATAGGAGTATGGAAGAGTTCCACCGTTCGGAGTTAAATCAATAGACCCAGAATTGTTGCCATAACAATCAACATCAACAACAGTTGACAAACTTGTTAATGGAAGTGCTGGTTCTCCGATATTAACCACAGCAATATCTATACAGCCATTTGCATCTGTTACATTGAGAGTATAAACCCCAGCAATTAGATCCGCAATTGATGCTGTAGAGGCACCGTTTGACCAACTGTATAAATAAGGTTCCGTTCCTCCAGAAATAGTAGAATTTATAAATCCTGTGTTCTCTCCATTACATAAAACATCTGTTCCAATTGAGGTCACACTTAATGCCGCTTGAGGCTCTGTTAATGTATATGAGAAACTTGCCGTACAAAGGTTCGCATCGGTGATGTCTAGCGTATAAGTCCCAGCAATTAAGGTTGATATTGTTGAAGTTGAAGCTCCGTTAGACCAAGTATAAATATAAGGTGCTGTTCCACCTGTTATTACAGGATCAATAACACCTGTAGCATCTCCGAAACAATTAATATGTGTAAGTACTTCGGTCGAAGTAAGACTTGCTATAGGCTCATCAACTAATTGAGAAATTTGCTCAGTACATCCATTTGCATCTGTAACAATAACTGAGTATGTTTCTGTAGGAACACCCGTTAAATCTTCTGTCATAAAAGGTAACACCACTCCTGTTGATGTAAACCATTGGAAAGTATATCCTGGAGTTCCTCCAGCCACAGTTAAATCCACAGAACCTGTTGAATCATATTTACAAGCCACATCTACCCCCGAAATAGAAAGATTTACAGGTGCTATAGGCTCAGTAACATTGTACCCTTGTGCGCTTACGCACCCATTACCATCTGTTATAGTTAAAGTATAGTTCCCTCCAGATAAAAGAGTAATATCTTCGACATTAGACGTATAACTGCTAGGGCCAGACCATGAATAACTATAAGGTAGAGTTCCTCCAAATACATCAATTGCGATTGCACCATCAGCGTCACCGTTACAATTGACACTTGTAATTGCTCCAACTTGACCCAGAACGTTTGGCTCTGTAATTGTAACGGATAATACTTCCGTACAAAGCATAGAATCAGTTACTGTAACTGTATATGTGCCAGCTGCAATTCCCGTTAAATCCTCTGAAGTAGAAGCATTTGACCAAGCATATGTATAAGGTGCCGTGCCTCCAATTACTGTAATATCAATTGCACCATCATTAAGTCCACCATTACAATTCTTATTAGAAGATGAATACGAAATACTAATTGGTTGTTGTGGTTCTGTAATTGTTGCGCCTGTAAATAACTGACAATTGTTCGCATCTATTACCGAAACTTCATAAGGACCCGCAGTTAAACCTGTTAGGTCTTGAGATGTTGCACCATTAGTCCACGTATATGTGTATGGTGTTGCAGGTGTAGATCCAGCTGTTGATGTAGATGGGGTAATATTTATTGACCCGTCATTTCCACCAAAGCATGAAACATTGGTAAACGTATTTGTTATACTTAATTGATTTGCTCGCATTCTAAAAGAAGGGAATGTATATTCTTGGAATCCTTCTAAATTCCATGAATTATTGTACCAGTCATACGAAATCGGGGGACCAATAGCAATCGATGTTGACCAAACTGGACCATACGACACGTTTACTCCAGGAAAGGTTACTGCAGGTATCGTAAATGCAGGAGTACAAGCCGTATACGAACACCATCTAAAAGGATTAGACCAAGTAGGGCAAGGATATGGAATAGGTATACATATCTCAGGAACATTAATTTCTGGAATTATGATAACTGAAGGCACGACGATTCCAAACTCTAGAGCACTCATGTCAAACGAAAATTGAATTTCATCCCAAGTTTGATTTGAAAAATTATTACCTGTACCTTGAATGTAATAAGTTGGGGTAATATTAATGTTTTCAAAATAACAAGGAAACTTAAATCTTATTTCTTGACCTATCTCAACATTTATAATTGTACTTGTCTGCATAGCGGACAAAGAAGCAGAAACTGGATCATATATTTGATAATCTACAGGAACCGGATATTCAAATCGACCCCAAACTGTTGGCGTAAAATCAAAACATTGTCTGTTTGTAACATTTGCAACAATGCTAGCAGAAAAAATATTCCAATTAATTTCAGCTGGTCCAACCTCTACAGAACCACTTAGATTACTTAAAACAAGACCTATAGCAGGACCCGGAGGTGGACTGAAGTCTAAAATAGCTCCCAATAATTTAAAAAGTTCAAGGCTCGCAGTCAAATAAGTAGAATCACCACAAGCTTGAAGAGCATCTCCCGTAATAGTAGTAGATGTATTAACATAAGGTAACGTGATTGACCCTGAAAAACCAAAAGGAGTATCAAAAGTAGCTGGAAAAGCAGGTACGTGAACTTGCCAAGGTATCCAAGCGTTTCCAGGGCTTGAAGGAGTGAGATAAGGAGGTACTTGTGGAGGCCAAGCATAAGGCCAGCCAGCAATTCCTGGTTCTTGCGCAAATGGATTGGTTGGATCACCTGCTCCTAACCACCAAACTCCAGTTTGACCACCAGTAGTAGCCCCATTACCACTAGCTGTTGCTAAGTTAATAGTTTGCAGACCAGTATCAAAAGACGGTATGATAGGAAAAGTTGTACAGCTAAAAAAGCATAAGGTTGCAGAGGCATTCGCAGCCATTCGAAAATAAACATCCCACTTAAACTCCCCTAAAGATGGGTACAAAGTGTTTATCGCATAACCAGGCTGATTAACTGTGTAGCTAGTGTTTATACTAACATCATCCCCTTGATCATAAGTCAAATCAGAATCCATATCAAGCCGGACATTAATAGGGTAATCCACATCAACAGTTCCAGTTGTGAATCCTTCTAATGAAACCTTAGATCCTATGACACCCGAAAAACCGGCATCAAGACCAAACCCAAAACTTTGACCTGCTAAGGTTGTGATTAAGTTTTGATTTATAGAAGTATTCCAAGGAACATCAAATAATGTTATTTCTTGATCAATTGAAAATGCACTCCAAGATTCTCCCCACATATTCTGTGTTCCAGAATCAAAATTCACTGTATGGTTAACTATTTGCTGTCCAAAAAGAGATCCTGAAGAAAGAATAGCCCCAACGACAAACAGTTTTATTTGCTTACTTAGTTTCTTCATCCTTCTGAATATTAAATTTAACTGAAGCAATAGATTTCACCAACTCCTGTTCCATTAATTCTTGTACTTTTTTCGGATAGGTAATGTTGATCCAGATTGTGTTGGTTAATTTACCTATATAAATAACCTGCCTAATAAATTCGGTGTCTTCCAAAATAAAAGATGAAGTATATTTCAGACCTGTCACGCCTTCATTGGTTTTCACTTTCTCTCTAGATATGAATGTCAATTTATTTGCTTTAAAAAACTCATCTGTCATCCCTTCATCCAACTTAATGTAATTAACGTCTGTCAGAAGTGACATAATAATAGCCGTCGAATTTTGGTAGTCGATGTAACCATTAAAGGATTCTGAAACAACAAACCCTTCTGGAGGAGTTAAAATAGCAATGTCAATTTTTTCTTGAGAAGGAACAACGTATATGGTGTCTTCTGTCTGAGAATTGTTTTGTCGAGTGCTGTCATTCTGTGAGAAAGACGAATAACCAAGCAAAACTGATGATACAACTAATAGAGTTAGTTTCATATTCATAAGTATTTTTAACCTTTTAAGAACTTTACTATTCTTATAGGAATGAACAAAGTAATATAATTTAGGTCAGACAACAAAATAAAAGGGATAATTGACCATATTTTGTATATGAATGACATTTTTCAGTTAAAATGTGAAGATTGATTTTGTAGTTCTATTTTTTTCTTTCACATTTGTCTAATTACACAAATTTCTACTTATGAGAATCATTGTTTTAGTATCTTTTCTTATTTCATTATTTACTGCAAATTACGTCTATTCTGTTGATCACTATTGGATCGGAGGAACAGGAGACTGGTCAGCTACAACTAGTTGGTCTTTAACATCTGGAGGGGCAGCAGGAACAACTGTTCCGACGAATATTGATAACGCCATTTTTGATGACAATTCTGGTTTGGTCTCCAATGCTGATATTGTTACTCTCGATGGAACGGTTACAATGGATTCTTTAAATCTTTCGGCAATAACTAACTCATTTACGATGTCATCCACTCTTGCGTCTATTGATGTTAATGGGTCTATTGTTGGGAATAATTTTGGTGTGAATTTTACTTGGGTAGGTGGAACGATAAACATGCTCGCATCGACTCCTCAAACAATTTTATCGGGGGTAATTGTATGGCAACAAAACATTATTATTAATGGTGTTGGCAGTGTCACATTACTAGACAATCTTACAGTTGGAGGAAACGACTTTCAAGTTGATCAAGGTACATTTTCTGCGAATGGTATGATACTATCCTGTGGCAACTTCATTTCAACTACAAACTTAACACGATCTATAGACATAACAAATAGTATTGTCAACTGTCAGGACTCTATCTGGATGATAAGTTTGCCAACCAATTTGACTTGGGCTTATTCTCCGTCAACAATTAACATTAATTCTACTATAGCATCATTTGCATTTACAGGTGCTGGTTTGATGTATGATACAATCAGATCGAGCACACCTCTTTTGAGAGTGAATGATAATAATACTGTCCAATTATTTGAAACTCAAAATGGATTCCAAATCAATAATAACGACACTTTGTATGTTGATTCGTTAAGAATTGCAAGTGGATGTTTAACTCCTTTGGTTGTAGAAAGCGTTAATGCCTTAGGTGTTTCTGCTTACATTCAAAAAATAGGATTTCCAACACTTTCGTTAAGTTATTTGCTTTTGAATAATGTTGATGCCGTTATAACAGGTCCAGAAATATATAACTTAAGTGCATCTGACACAATCAATGGTGCTGATGGGTGGCAGATAATTTCTCAAGATTACTACTGGATAAATGGAACAGGTAATTGGTCGGATACAATTCAATGGTCTCTAAGTTCAGGTGGTCCAAATACTTCTTGTATTCCTACTGTAAACGACAATGTTTTCTTCGACGCTAATTCTGGATTATCAACCACAGCTGATATTGTTACTTTCGATATTCCATTTGCTATTCATAACTTCAGCTTTATTGGCGTCCTTAATCCGTTTACTTTTGCTGGTGCAATTGCTTCCGTAGAGATTCAAGGCGATTTAATTGCAAATGGATTTGCCAATTTTACATACAATGGAGATATTAACCTTAACCCTTATGCTTCTGTTACTGTTTCTTCTTCTGGACAGCAATACGACAATAACATCAACATCATGGGTGTTGATACAGTCTTGTTTAATGACAATTTTAATACCTTGAGAAACATCAACCTTAGTCAAGGAAACTTAATTGCTCAGAATATACAAGTTGATTGTTTTAACTTTTATTCTGACTCATTAAATAACCGTGTTCTGAATATTGACAGTACCTTTTTTAATTTGAATGGAACAACATGGAGGATTGATAGCACAAATTTAACTTTTAACGATTTCCCATCAAGAATAAACTTAAACAACATTGGTATTGTGTCCTTTACTGGTGGAAACCAAGCATATGATACGATTAAATCTTATTCAACAGAAATTCAGATGTTCTCTAATAATTCAATTCTATTGTTGGAACTTGACTCTTCTGATTTGACATTGGATAATGGCTCTTTGCAACAAATTGATTCTTTAATTTCCTTTGGGAGTTGCGCTGATAAGGTAATTATTCAAAGTCTCAATCCAGCATTAGCTTCTGCGCAACTTCAAAAAACGGGATTTAACATCTACCAAGGTGTTGGCTTAAGCATTGATAATGTGGATGCGATAGTTACTTCTAATGAAGAATACCACATTGTTTCTTCCGACACTACAAATGGTGCAGATGGTTGGCTTTATAAGGGGGCTAATTTTTACTGGATTGCAGATGGTGGTAATTGGTCAGATGGAAATCAGTGGTCATTTAGTTCAGGGGGATTGCCAGTAGGTTGTGTTCCCTCAAGACCAGACACGGTTTATTTTGATTTACTTTCTTTTACAGCTGCTGGAGAGGTTGTTTTAGTCGATTCGGTAGCTGAGTTCAGTAAGATGGATTGGACATCGACATCATTTGCTTCGACACTTGACCTTGATACGAATGTAATCAGTTATGGTGATGTTACTTTCTATCCAGACTTACTAGTTACTAGAAGTAATTTGGGCAATAACTTTAGCTTTAGACAACAGTCCATTTTAAATCCTGATTCAAGTTATATTGATTGTAGTATTGGTATGGATATGACTAATGTCGCCGATTCCTTACTTTTAGTGAATTATCTAGAAATGAGTGATTCTTCAGGTATAATTCTTAGAAATGGAGAATTTTACACACAAGGGAATAATATTATTTCTGGTGACATTATTGTTGTAAATGATGTCACCAGTGGTGCTGATTCCAGAAAATTGGATGTTAACAATTCTACCATCGATTTATTTTCCAGTTTTAATAGTGAGAATGACACTACTTTTATTTTCAATGCTGGGACATCTGTATTTAATATTGGTGATACAATAGGTAAACAGAACAGTCTTAAAACTCAAGGATTAATATTCAATGAAATGAATCTTAATTTTTCTGAGTTGACTACAATCGTTCCTGTTTCTGGAACACCTGTAATTCAAGAAGTAACGGGAAATAACACATTCAATAAATTAAGAATATCTGAATCTTCTCATGTCTATTTCATCAATGGATCCACACAAACAATCAATGATAGTTTAATTATGGTTGGAACATGCCGAGATTCTATTTTTATATTCTCTTCTGACACAGCAGCGTTTACCAGTGCAAATTTCAATAGTCTAACAACAGCTTCTCAATTGGAGTGTGTTAATTACTCTGGTATTGCGAACACAGGCTCTACTTTAACAACCTATTTTTCTACAGATGTTACCAGTAATACAAACTGGACTTTTGACACAACTGCTCCTGTTGTTGCTGGATTTACAGCAGATGGACCTTTCTGCTTTGGTGATACTACTTTATTTACTAACACATCAGTAGCTTTTTCAGGAAGCTCAACAGATTATACTTCACAATGGTATTATAACGATACTTCTACTGGCTATTTTTTAAACCCACCTGCAGATTCTACTTGGATAAATTACGAAGTGGATACACTTCAGCATGTATTTCAAGTTGCTGGAGATGTTAATGTTGATTTAATTACTATTTATTCTAATTTTTGTACAGATACTGTAACTCAAATAGTACACATTAACAATCCCATAATGGCATTAATCTCATCTGAAGCCGTTCCGGCTATTTGTGTTGGAGATTCTGTTGCATTCAGTGCATTAAGCTTAAGTACCGGATTAGATTTTGAATTTTTCTTGAATGGCGTATCACTCAATACTCCATCAGCAACCGACACGTTATATTCAACGGACACATTGGTTAATGGGGATGTTGTTGGGTTACTGGCTTATGAAAATGGATGTGCTGCTGACTCTATGGATACAATTCAGTACACTGTTTATGATTTGCCTATTGTTACTTGGTTGTCAGATGATGCCGACACCAGCATTTGTGCTACGGACAGTGTGTATTTTAGTGCTTTCGGCGGTGATGCTTTTCAATATAGTATTAATGGCACTCCTATTTCTGGGTTTTTAACCGATAGTTCGTACTCTACAAATAGTTTTGTTGACAATGATAGTATTTCAGTGACCGTTCGGCTTGATTCAACTCAATGTTACAACGAAACCCAACCCATGGTATTTGAAGTTTTTCCTTTACCAACAACAACTCTCGCAAGCTCCATCGTTACAACCAACATCTGTAATGGAACATCCGTCACTTTTACAGGGTCTGGAGCAAATTCTTATGAGTTTTTTATAAACGGTACTTCTCAGGGTCCGGCTAGTGCAACAAGCACGTTTACTACTACAACTTTAGTTTCAACTGATACAGTGAGAGTAATGGGATATAACACTCTAGGTGGTTGTAGTCTAATGGCTCCTCAATCTTTCACATTTATCGTAGATCCTTTGCCAAGTACTGCAATGAGCTTTAATGATATTGACACCTCTATTTGTTCCAATACAAACATTACTTTCACAGCTTCTGGAGCCTCGCTTTACGAATTCTTTGTGAATGGAGTTTCTGTTCAAGGCCCACTTTCTAACGCAACGTACACTACTGCTTCTCTTTCTAACAGCGACAGTGTTTATGTAATTGGAGGATTTAGTGGATGTTTCGGGTATTCTGATACTTCAATTTTTGAAGTTTTGACCTCTCCTACAACCACACTAGTAAGTGATGACGCTGATTCTGTTATTTGTGCTGGAACTAACGTAACTTTTACTTCAACTGGGGCGACTAACTATGAGTTTTTCATAGATGGTAACTCTCAAGGACCTGCGTCCGCCACAAGCACTTTCTCAACTACTACTCTTACAAATGGGCAGTCAATTTCTGTAATTGGGGAATCAAACACATGTACGGTGTCACAAGTTATTCCTTTTACCGTTTTATCTTTACCAACGGTTTCATTGTTTTCCAATGATCCTGACAATACAATTTGTCAAGGTGATCCTATAACTCTTACAGGAGCCAATGCAAGTACTTATGAATTGTTTGTAAACAATACTTCTCAAGGTGCACCACAAGTGTCTCCTGTCTTTAACCCTCTTCTTCCTTCAGGAGTGGACACTGTGTTTATAATTGGAACTGGATCTAATGGATGTTCTGACACAAGTTCAACTATATTAAATATTACAGTGAACGCAATTCCGACAGTTAACTTAACAAGTTCGGATACAGATGATATTATTTGCGAAGGTGAATCAGTTACATTTACAGGAACAGGAAGCGCGCAGTACCAATTTTTTATTGATGGTATAGCACAAGGAAGTTTATCTCCTACAAGCACTTTAACAACAACAAATTTACAAAATACACAGGTTGTTACCATTACTGGTTCAACATTCGGTTGTGTCGGAAACTCGAATTCTATCACGATGACAGTGTTCGCTGTTCCAGCAGTAACATTAGGCAGCTCAGATGTAGATAACATTTTCTGTATAGGTGACCTCGTGACTTTCACATCTAATGGAGCAACAAATTATGAATTCTTTGTTGATGGGGTTTCTCAAGGGGCTTCTTCTCCTACAAATACGATTAATAGTTCTGCTTTTGTAGCTGGAAATTATCCTGTTTTAGTTATTGGAGAATCCAATAACTGTATAGGAACGACAAGTTCGAATATTACAGTAAATGACGTTCCCACTGTCGTTTTTAATTCTTCCGACCTTGATAACATTATTTGTAATGGAGAAAATGTAACTTACACAGCAACTGGTGGAGTTAGCTATGAGTTTTTTGTGAATGGTGTTTCTCAAGGAGCAGTATCTCCTGTTAATGTGTTCAGTAGTTCAACTTTAGCTGATAATGATGTTGTTAGCGTCGTTGTTAATTCTGCCGCTTTTTGTTCAAGTAATAGTGCAATGTTACCAATATCTGTAACTCCAACACCTACCGTTACTTTAACAAACACTGATGCTGATACTACAATTTGCTCTGGGACAGGTGTTACATTCACAGGAGCTGGAGCCACGAGTTATGAGTTTTTTGTCAATGGTGTTTCACAAGGACCATCTACGCCAACAAGTACATTCTCAACAACTACTATTGCAAATATTGATAGTATAGGAGTTATTGGAACGCTTAACGGATGTGTTTCTGAATCTAATGGGTTTACATTTACAGTAAATAATGCTCCTTTAGTGTTGTTCACAAACAATGGAGCTAGCACAATTTGTACTGCTGAAAACACAAACCTTGTAGCTACAGGTGCTAATAATTATGAGTTTTTTGTGAATGGTATTTCTCAAGGACCATTTTCTCCTGTAAACACTTTTACAAACCCTCTTAATAATGGCGATGTGGTAAGTGTAATCGGAGAATCTAATGATTGCCCTTCACCTGGAGACTTTACTTATGCATTTACAGTTAATACTTTTCCTACACTTGTCACAACCTCATCTGATGCGAATAATGAAATTTGTTTGGATGAACAAGTTGATTTTACAGCTAATGGAGCAACTACTTATTTGTTCACACTTAATGGTGATACATTACAAAATAATTCTACAACAACTTATGGGTTGAACACTTTGGAAAATGGTGATGTTATAAGTATTACTGGTTTTAACGGACCTTGTCCTTCTATAATCGATACATATACGTTTATTGTGAATTCTATGAATCTTACCTTGTCTATTAGTCCGTCGAGTATGATTTGTGATGGAGACGCAGTTACTTTCACAGCAACAGGTGCTGATGAATATGAGTTTTTCCTAAACGGAATATCTACCTCAGTGCAGAGTCCAACAAGTACTTATACTTCATCGACATTAAATAACCTCGACGAAGTGACATTTACAGGTTACTCTAACACGACTCTTTGTTTGCAAGATAATGCTGACTTCATTACGATGAATGTAATAGAATCGCCTTTAATTACACCTTTGAGTTCCACTACATTTTGTGATGGTGACTCTGTGCAGTTGCAGAGTAATGCGCCTTATGGAAACCAATGGGTACTTGACGGAACACCAATTGCAGGCGCTACGGATACTTTGTACACAGCTCTAGTTGGTGGCGCATACACCTTGGAAACAATTTCAGGAGGTCTTGGAACGTTGTGGTCTTTCGGCCAGAATGCAGCGGGAACATTTGCTAACGGAAATAACTTTAACAATTCTGAACCAACTCCAGCTAATAATGCTGTGATGTTTGATGAAATTTCATCAGGTGCAGATTTCATTCTAGCCGTTTCAACAACTGGTGACGCATATTCTTGGGGAGAAAATAGTTCTGGTCAATTAGGAGATGGAACATATACCAACACCAACCTTCCTAACCAAGTGCCAACACTAGCAGGCGTGAAAACAATCGCTACAACAGAGTCAAGCAGTATGGCTGTGCTTACAACAGGTGATGTTTATGTTTGGGGGAATAATACCCTTGGACAACTAGGAACAGGAAATACGGCTGTTATTAATTTCCCTTTCTTAAATGCTGCAATTGCTAACACTGATTCTATAGCAGGTGGAAAAAGTCACTTTGTTATTCTAAGAAATGATGGCACCGTTTGGGCTGTTGGTAATAATGACTTCGGTCAACTTGGTCAAGGTAATTTGACAGGTTCTATGAATCCAATCCAAATAGCTGGACTAGCCAACATTGTATCTGTGGGAGCTGGAGAATACAACAGTTTTGCAATTGATAACTTAGGAAACTTTTATGTATGGGGGAATAACGGTAGTGGCCAATTAGGTCTGGGTGATTTAACAAACAGACTTATCCCAACGTTATCAACCATAGAGAATGTAATTAATGCTCAAGGTGGTGCAACGCATAGTGTGTTCTTAACTTCAGATAGTGAAGTTTTCGCAGTCGGAGACAATGCTTATGGTCAATTGGGTACAGGCAATTTTACGGCTACATCCGAAGTTATTCAAGTTCCTATTTCTGGAGCAAACATGATTTCGGCAGGACAGTACACAACATTGGTTAAAAAAGAGGATAATTCTGTTTTCGGATTTGGAAACAATACAGAGGGTCAACTTTCTTCTGCTACGGGTAATCTTGTTAACACTCCTGAACAAATAATTGATTTATACGGAGTTGGATTTATCGAAGCTGGAAAAGTAGCATCACACGTCCTCTACCAAGAAGAGCAACAATGTGTTTCGAATGCAGTTAATGTAACAGTCAATGCAGTGCCGAACGTGACTGTTTCTCTCAATATTGATACCTTAACAACTATTGCTGGAGTTAGTTATCAATGGTATTTAGATGGGTTAATTATTCCTGGAGCAACGAGCCAAACATTTATTGCCACAACAACCGGTAACTATTTTGTTGAGGTAACTTTTGCAAACGGATGTGTTGGTACTTCTGCTGATACATTTGTGAGCTTTGTTGGATTGGATGACTTAACATTAGGTAAAATAAAACTTTACCCTAATCCTACGAGTGATATCCTATACATTAGTTTTGAAAGTGAAATGAATGGATTAACATCAATTACTATTCTGGATCAAACAGGTAGGGTGGTACTCGATAATACGATGAACGCACAATTAAATTACAGTGTAGATGTAAATTCACTAGTCGAGGGAGCATATTTCATTCGTATTGAAAATGATGGAAGAGAATTAATTATGAAATTTATTAAATCGAAGAGCTAGTTTTAGTTTAATATTTTGATTATCAGGCTTTGTTTAAAAGTCTAAATAACTTTTTTCTTTTCACCTTTGAAACGGGTTTTTGATTACATACATTTGGTGTCAAACCAGATAATAAACTATGAAAACAATTCTCGTTTTAGGAGCAGGGCTTTCTGCTTCTTCTCTTATCAGATACTTTCTTCAGAACTCAACTAAAAATGATTGGGAAATTCGAATTTGTGATCGCGATATTGATATAGTAAAAAGTAAAATCAATGGTCTTCCTAACGGAGTTGCACTTTCTTTTAATGCACTGGATCCCGAAGAAAGAAGATCAGAAATAGAGAAGGCTGATATTGTTATTTCAATGTTGCCTGCTCGCTTTCATTTAGATATTGCAAAAGACTGTATCCAATTAAAAACAAACCTCATAACTCCATCATATATTTCTCCAGAAATGAAAGAGTTAGATGCCGCTGCAAAAGAAGCAGGTATTGTTATTATGAATGAAATTGGAGTCGATCCTGGTCTGGACCACATGAGTGCCATGAAAGTGATTGATGAAATTCAAAAGAAAGGAGGAAAACTAATCGGATTTGAGTCCTTCACTGGTGGCCTTATTGCTCCAGAATCTGATAATAATCCTTGGAATTACAAGCTCACTTGGAACCCTCGAAATGTTGTTTTAGCTGGACAAGGAGGTGCCGCAAAATTTATACAAGAGGGAAAATACAAATACATCCCTTATAATAGATTATTCCGTAGGACCGAAATTATTGAAATCGATGGCTACGGAAAATTTGAGGGCTATGCCAATAGAAATTCTCTTTCTTATCGAGAAACATATGGTCTTGAAGGTATTCCAACTATATATAGAGGAACTCTTCGTCGTAAAGGGTTTTCAAAAGCATGGAATGTCTTTGTTCAGATGGGGGCAACAGATGATTCTTTTACTCTGGAAGATAGTAAAAACATGACCAAAAGAGAATTTATTAACTCCTTTTTACCGTATCACCCAACTGATTCTGTCGAATTAAAATTGCGGTATAAAATGAAAATTGATCAAGATGACGCAATATGGGACAAACTAGTGTGGTTAGGAATATTCGAAGAAACGGGCTTTAATCTAGATGGAGACGTTACACCAGCCCAATATTTACAGAAAATCATCGAAGAAAAATGGGTGTTGGATCCAGATGATAAAGACATGTTGGTCATGTGGCATAAGTTCAATTACTTATTGAACGGAAAAGAGTACGAAGTTACTTCACACATGATTAATATAGGAGAGGACCAAGTTTATACATCAATGTCAAACACTGTTGGTTTACCTGCCGCGATATGTGCCAAAATGATATTAAATGATGTTATCAAAATAAAAGGAGTAACCCTCCCAACAAATGAAAATATTTATTTGCCCATTCTAAAAGAGTTAGCAGAATATGGTGTTCGTTTTATTGAAAAAGAGTCTATTCATGATCACAAGGAAGCCTTACTTTAAGTGAATTTGACTACTCCTTTTTTTATTCCTCGGACAATAAGCGTTCACTATAACATTCGTTCCATAAATCACTAAATCATTCGTGCTTCAGTCATTTATTAACTACCTTTGTACCTTAATTCTATCATTTCAGAATGACCAAAGAAAAATACACAGTAACGGCCGCACTACCTTACGCTAACGGCCCCCTTCATTTAGGGCATGTAGCAGGAGTTTACCTTCCATCAGATATTTTTGTCCGATTTTTACGTATGAACCATCATGATGTGGCTTTCATTTGCGGAAGTGATGAACACGGTGCAGCAATTACTTTACGTGCTAAAAAGGAAGGAACTACACCTCAAGAAATTGTTGATAAATACAACGGTATCATTGGAAAAGCATTTCAAGACTTTAATATCTCTTTTGATGTCTTCCACAGAACGTCTTCTCCGATACACCATGAAACGGCACAAGAATTCTTTAAAGTGTTAGATAGCAAAGGTCATTTCACAAAAGAAACAAGTGAACAGTATTATGATGAAGAGTACGACCAATTCTTAGCCGATAGATACATTACTGGAACTTGTCCCAAATGCCAAAGTGAGAACGCTTATGGTGATCAATGTGAAAAATGTGGGTCCGTTTTAAGCCCAAATGATTTAATAAACCCAAAATCTACTTTAAGCGGAAACATTCCTATCTTAAAAACAACCTCTCATTGGTATTTACCCATGCAAAACCACGAAGAATGGTTAACAAAGTGGATTAAAGAGGGAAAATTAGACGGTATTCAACAACATGACCCTAAGAAATGGAGAAATCAAGTCACTGGGCAATGTATGTCATGGATCGACAATGGTTTACGCCCTAGGGCGATGACTAGAGATCTTGACTGGGGAGTGAAAGTTCCTGTTGACGGTGGAGATGGAAAAGTACTCTATGTTTGGTTAGACGCTCCAATTGGTTACATTTCTGCAACAAAACAATGGGCACTTGATAATAATAAAGATTGGCAAGAGTACTGGACAGGTGACAGAAAACTTGTTCACTTCATCGGAAAAGACAACATTGTTTTTCATGCTATTATTTTTCCTATTCTTCTAAAAGCACATGAAGGATTAGTGCTTCCTGATAATGTTCCCGCCTACGAGTTTTTAAACCTTGAAGGAGATAAATTCTCAACATCAAGAAACTGGGCTGTTTGGTTGCATGAATATTTGGAGGCTTACCCAGATAAAGTAGATGAATTAAAATATGTTTTAACATCCATTGCACCAGAGACAAGGGACAGTGAGTTTACGTGGAAAGAATACCAAACAAGAATTAACTCGGAATTAGCCGACATCCTAGGTAATTTTGTTAACCGAGCGTTAGTTCTAACTCAAAAATATTATGAAGGTGTTGTACCAGAATTAGGTGAGTTAAGCTCTTATGACAAAGAAGTAGTTGCACAAATGGTAGCAATTCCTGCTAAAATTTCAAAGTTGGTGTACAATTATAAATTGCGAGAAGCACAAGCGGAAGCAATGAATCTGGCACGTTTAGGTAATAAATACTTAGCGGACACCGAACCATGGAAGTTGATTAAAACAGACGAAAAGCGCGTTGAAACAATCATGAATATAGCTTTGCAAATTACGGCAAACCTAAGTGTAGTTTTACAACCCTTCTTACCAGGTACGGCCGAAAAATTGTCTGAATTTTTAGATTACAAAACAACCAATTGGGAGAATACAGGCTCTTCCGCATTAATTCCTGCGGGACATAAAACCAATAAACCCACTATTCTTTTCCCAAAAATAGAAGATGAAATGGTCGAAAAAGAAAAAACAAAACTAGAAGAATCAAAAGTAGTTGAATTGAACTACGACGAGCAAAAAGAAACGGTTGAATTTGATGATTTCACAAAAATGGATATCCGTACAGGTGTTATTCTTGAGGCCGAAAAGGTTAAAAAAGCAAACAAATTACTTCAATTACTCGTTGATACTGGTTTGGATAAAAGAACAATTATTTCGGGCATTGCAGAACACTATTCTCCAGAAGAAATTGTTGGTAAAAAAGTCAGTGTACTGATGAATTTGGCTCCTCGAAAAATAAGAGGAATTGAGTCTCAAGGGATGATTTTAATGGCTGAGAATGAAAAAGGAGAATTAAGTTTTATTGTTCCAGAAAAAGAATTTATCGCCGGTTGTGGTATAAAGTAATGAGTTTTTCACTGTCTAAATCTCAAGTATTATCTGAATTTGAATCGGCAGAATTTATCTTAAAAACGCAACTCCAAATTGCGAAAGATTTAGGTCTATTTAACATTGAGTTCGATGAAAATTTTAAAGCAAACTCGCTTAATTACGATGATATTCTTTTAGCGCTGGAAACCAAATTAGCTGAATTAATGAGCTTAAATGAGCGAACATTTATGCAATATCTCTATCAGGTAGATTTACCAGAAACAGAGTTCCTAAATTTACTCCACGATCCCAAGTTCTTGCCTAAAATTAGTAAACTCATACTTAATAGAGAAGCATATAAAGTCTATTTGAGAGCAAAATATTAAATTTCTCAGCAATTTTTTCAGTTATTCTATCGCTAACTGTCCAAAATGTATAAATTTGTTTAACACAATTGTGCACATAAAAATGGATAAAGTAACATACGTTGGAAATGCAGATGTAAATGCAATTGACAACTTGTACGAAATGTACCTAAAAGACCCAAACAGCGTTGATATTGGGTGGCAAAAATTCTTTGAAGGTTTTGACTTTGCTCAAACTAATTTTGAAGATGGCGGTGAAGTTCCAGAAAATTTTCAAAAAGAATTCAAAGTTGTTAACCTTATTAATGGTTATCGAAATAGAGGTCATTTGTTCACAAAGACTAACCCAGTTAGGAATAGAAGAACATATCATCCATCACTAGCACTTGAAAATTTTGGCCTTAGCGAATCTGACTTAGATACTATTTTTCAAGCAGGTGAAGATATCGGAATAGGCCCCGCATCGTTACGAAATATTGTAAAAGATTTAGAAGACACCTATTGTCAATCGATCGGAATCGAATATATGTACATTAGAGAACCTGACCATATTGCTTGGTTCAAGAATTCTATAGAACTTAAAAATAGACCACAATACGATAAAAAAAGAAAGCTAGAGATCTATGAAAAATTAAATCATGCAGCCGGATTCGAGGCTTTTTTAGGTCGTAAATTTGTCGGTCAAAAGAGATTTTCAATTGAAGGATTAGAAGCACTCATTCCTGCAATGGATGCACTCGTGCAAAAAGGTGCAGATTCAGGTGTTGAACAATTTGTTGTAGGAATGGCTCACAGGGGTCGATTAAATACATTGACTAACATTTTTGAAAAGAGACCAAAAGACATTTTAGCGGAATTTGAAGGCAAAGAGTTCGATAACGACGATCGCTTCGATGGCGACGTAAAATATCATCAAGGTTTTACATCACGTGTAAAATCCAAAAAAGGAAAAGACATCGTTCTTACGCTTTCTCCTAACCCTTCTCATCTAGAAGCGGTTAATCCTGTTGTTGAAGGATTAGCAAGAGCCAAAGTTGACCAAAAACTAAATGGAGATTTGAAGAAGGTATGTCCTATCTTAATTCATGGTGACGCTGCCATTGCGGGGCAAGGTGTCGTTTATGAAACGGTGCAAATGGCACAATTAGATGGTTACAAAACGGGGGGAACAATCCACATAGTGACCAATAATCAAGTTGGTTTTACTACTAATTACCTTGATGGACGTTCATCAACTTATTGTACTGACGTTGCCAAAACTACTTTATGTCCTGTCTTTCATGTGAATGGAGACGATATTGAAGCAATTGTTCAAGTCATGGAAATGGCAATGGAGTATCGTCAACACTTTAACAGCGATGTTTTTATTGATATTCTTGGCTACAGAAAATACGGCCATAATGAAGGTGATGAACCAAAATTCACTCAACCAAATCTTTATAGTTTAATTGCCAAGCATCCGAATCCTCGTGACATATATTTCAAGCAATTGGAAAAAGAAGGCATCTTAACAAAAGATGACGCTAAGAAAATGACGGATTCTTTCAACGAATTCTTGGAAGCAGAGTTAACTGAATCTCGTACACAGCAATTGGCTTTGGTGCATGATTTTTTAAGTAATACATGGAGTGATTTTCGTCATGGAACTGAAAAAGATTTTGAAAAATCGCCAGCAACTGGTGTTTCAAAAAAGAAATTGCTTTCTCTAGGAGAAAAACTATCCACACTTCCTGAAGGGAAAAAATACTTTCGTAAAATTTCTAAAATATTTAAGGATAGAGGAAATCAAATTAAAGAAGACCGATTGGATTGGGGGTCAGCAGAGATGCTTGCTTATGCCACATTGCTTGATGAAGGTCATCCAATTCGTATTTCCGGACAAGATGTCGAAAGAGGAACATTCTCTCACCGTCATGCAGTGGTAAAAACAGAAGATACAGAAGAAGAGATCATCACTTTAAATAATCTTTCTAGCAAACAGGCTCCTTTTACTATATACAACTCATTCTTATCAGAATATGCTGTTTTAGGATATGAATATGGTTACTCGTTAGCTTGTCCGAATGGACTAACAATCTGGGAAGCACAATTTGGTGATTTCTATAATGGAGCACAAATCATGGTCGATCAGTTCATCACTGCTGGTGAAGATAAATGGTCAACGCAAAGTGGTCTAGTAATGCTACTCCCTCATGGTTACGAAGGGCAAGGCGCTGAGCATTCTTCCGGAAGAATGGAACGTTTCTTACAACAATGTGCTGATTTGAACATTCAAGTTTGCAATACATCAACTCCTGCCAATCATTTTCACCTATTGAGACGACAACTAAAGCGTGACTTCAGAAAACCGTTGGTGGTGTTCTCTCCAAAAATGTTATTGCGCTATCCAAAAGCTGTTTCTACTCTTAACGAAATGGCAAAAGGTAGCTTCCAAGAAGTGATTGATGATGCAACAGCAAAAGTGGTAAATATTGACACTGTTGTTTTTGTTTCAGGTAAATTCTGGTATGAAGCAAAAGAGAAAGCGGACGAATTAGGTGCAGATAACATGGCGTTTGTGCGTGTTGAGCAATTATATCCTCTTCCTAAAATTCAAATTGATGCCATTTTGAAGAAATACAAGCATGCTAAAAACATTATTTGGGCACAGGAAGAACCTGCCAATATGGGGGCTTGGAGATATATGGCAATGGCATTAAGAGAATTAAACCTCATCGGTATTTCTCGATATCCGTCTGCCGCATCTGCAGAAGGGTCGCATGATTTGCACAAAAGAAGATTAGAACGTTTATTCAACGAGTTATTTGCCTACGCAAAAGTTAAAGCATAAATAGTAATACAGAAAGATATGTCAGTATTAGAAATGAAAGTACCAAGTCCAGGAGAGTCAATCTCAGAGGTTGAAATTGCTCAATGGCTTGTTGAAGATGGTGATTATGTTGAGAAAGACCAAGCCATCGCTGAGGTTGATTCTGACAAAGCTACCTTAGAATTACCCGCTGAAGAAAGTGGAGTCATTACGTTGAAAGCGGAAGATGGTGATACTGTTGCTGTTGGTGCAGTTGTTTGTTTAATTGACACATCGGCTGAAAAACCTGCTGATTTTGTTTCTTCAGAACCCGTTGAAGAACCAGCTGTTGTTGAAGAGAAAGTAGCTCCAGTTAAAATAGAAGCGAAAAAAACACCAAGTCCAGATCCAGTTTCAAAGAAGTCCTATGCTTCTGGAACATCTTCTGTTGCCGCTGCAAAAATCATGAATGAGAACGGTATTTCTGCTGGTCAATTAAATGGTACAGGGAAAGATGGACGCATCACCAAACAAGATGTTGTAGCTGCCATGGCGGGAGGATTCTCTGCGAATGATGCAGCAGGTTGGGGTGGTACTCGTAATACCGAGCCTAAGAAAATGTCTTTGATGAGACGTAAAATTGCAGAACGATTGGTTGCTGTGAAGAATGAAACAGCGATGCTGACCACTTTCAATGAGGTAGATATGAAGCCAATCATGGATCTTCGTGCGAAATATAAAAAAGCATTTTCTGAATACCATGAAGTGAATTTAGGATTCATGTCTTTTTTCACAAAAGCAGTCACTGAAGCATTGAACCTCTTCCCTGCAGTTAATTCACAAATAGAAGGGAAAGAAATGATACTCCACGATTATGCAGATATCGGAATTGCAGTATCTTCTCCTAAAGGATTAATGGTGCCTGTTGTGCGTAACGCAGAGCAAATGTCATTGGCAGAAATTGAAAGAGAAATCAAACGATTGGCAATCAAGGCCCGAGATGGAAAAATTACTCCAGATGAAATGACAGGCGGAACATTCACTATTACGAATGGAGGTGTGTTTGGCTCTATGCTCTCTACTCCTATTCTCAACCCTCCGCAATCCGCTATTTTAGGAATGCACAACATTGTTCAACGACCTGTAGCTATAGATGGTAAAGTAGAAATTAGACCCATTATGTATGTTGCATTGTCTTACGACCACCGAGTGATTGATGGAAAAGAGTCTGTTAGCTTCTTGGTGAAAGTGAAAGATATGTTGGAGAACCCTGAAAGAATGATTTTTGGATCAAAAGATCCAGTTGAGGTTTTGTTGGGATTGTAAGAGAAGTTATCGATTTTTCGCAAAATTCAATTGATTTTTGCGAAAAATGACTTCTTTTAAGGTGATTGAATCTTGTTTGCAAAAGAAAAAAGGAGTTAATTTGAAAATCCCTATTGAAAAGTTCAAGCTTATAATAATTCTCATCAAATGAAAAATAAAAAAATAGCAATCATTGGATGTGGTAATTTAGGATTATCAATTCTGAACGGCTTAACTGCAGAACAAACTATTTTTCCTTCTAATATTATCGTTACAAGAAGAAATGAAGAAGGCATAGAACATCTCAAGGAAACGGGGATTAGAACAAGCAGTGACAATGTATGGGCTGTTAGCGAATCCGAAATAATTATTGTTGCCCTTAAACCCTACAATATATTAGAAGTATTGAAAGAATTGAATTCTTGCTTTATTCCTGGACAGCACATTCTGGTATCTTTAGCAACAGGAATTTCTTTAGAACAAATTCAAAACATTGTGAGCAGTCCTATTCCTGTATTCAGAGCAATGCCAAATACGGCTGCTGATGTTGGCATGTCTATGACCTGTATTTCTACTAACTCAACTGACGTCACAGCAATTGATGCTGTTAAATATTGCTTCAACTCGATCGGAAACACAGTCGTTATAGATGAAGGATTAATGGATTCAGCAACTGTGCTCGGTGCGTGTGGAATAGCCTACGTTTTAAGATTCATTAGAGGGATGATACAAGGTGGAATTCAAATTGGCTTTGATGCAAAAACGGCGAGCGATATTGTAACACATACGGTTAAGGGAGCGGCTGAATTATTAATAGAAAAGAAAGAACATCCGGAATTCGAAATCGATAAAGTAACTACTCCAAAAGGATGTACAATTGCTGGACTGAACGAAATGGAACACAATGGTTTTAGTTCTGCACTGATAAAAGGGATTGTTACCTCTTTCGAGAAAATTGAATCCTAAATTCCTCCCCCTAACCCCCTCCAAAAGGGGGAAACCCACGTTCGAGAATAAAAGCATCACGTTAGCGTTCAATAGTTTGTATTCAGTAG